>NZ_CP127294.1:2980000-3645000 GCF_030285625.1 Amycolatopsis sp. 2-15 | reverse complement strand
CGGTCGAACGGTCCCTTCACGACGCTGTCGACTCCACAGAGTCACGCCCCTGCGCAACACCCGCTGGGACTCCGCTCACCAATCCGAGCACGTCATGACCGGTCCCGTCACCACCCGGATCAGTCGCGCGGCGTGACGATGTGCACGGCGGCCTCTTCGGCGGAGGCAGCGCCGCCGTCGATGCCGGCGTCGGAGGCATAGAGCTCTTCATCGGTGTCCGGGCCGAAGCCCGCGTCTTGGGCGACGAGGCGGCCCGCGCGGGCGTCGCCGACTTCGTCGTCCAGGAGTTCGCCGTCGGTGTCGGTGGTGTCGCCGAGGTCGTCGCTGTCGTCGTAGGCCAGGTCGGGCACCTCGCGCGCGAGGCGGCCCTCCCAGCTTTCGCCGGCGAGCTCCTCAGCGGCGGTCATGCCCCACTCGCGCACGGCCAGCGGCTTCTCCGGCGGCGAGTAGCCCTCGTCGTACGGGTCGCCGTCCTCGAGCGTGTCTTCGGGGTCGAGCACGCCGGTGTCGGCGTTGTCCTCGATGTCGTCGTCCACGAAACGGCTCCTCTCTCCGGGCCCTCCGCGTGCAGATTACGCACCGCTGCCAGTGTCCCTCGACCGGTGGGTCCCGGCGAAGATCGCTACCCTCGGGCGCGCCTACGGAGGTGGAGGGGTCAGTGACACAGTGGAGCGGGCCGACGTTGCTGGCCCTGTTCGGCGGCTTCGGCCTGGCGTTCGTGCTGGTGGTGCCTTACGCCGTCCTCAGCTATCGCCGGCGCGGCGAGTTCGGCCCGGGGCGCGCGATCGCGGCGCTGGGGTTCCTCGTCTACTGCTGCGCGCTGATCACGTACACGCTCGTGCCGACGCCCGTCGTCGACGCCGCCTTCTGCGCGAGCCACGAGTCGCTGCGTCACCCCGTGGTGAATCCGCTGCAGTTCGTTTCGGACATGAAACAGTTCCACACCGGACTCCTCGGCAACCCGGCGCTGCGGCAGGTCCTGTTCAACGTCGCGCTGTTCGTGCCGTGGGGCTTGTTCATGCGCCGCCTGTACCGCAAGGGCCCGGCCTTCGCGATCGCCACCGGGTTTCTCGTTTCGCTCTTCATCGAAACCACGCAGCTCACGGGCGTCTGGTTCCTCGTCGACTGCCCCGACCGCCTCTTCGACACGGGCGACCTCCTGTCCAACACCCTCGGTGCCGCGGTCGGCGCCCTGGTCGCCCCGGTGCTCGGCCGCCAACACGAACGCCTTGACGCCAAGGACCCCCGCCCGGTCCGCAGCGGGCGTCGCCTGTTCGGCATGCTGCTGGACCTCATCGCGGTGACGCTGCTGGGCGTCGCGCTGAACGTCGTCGTGGTCGCCGTCCAACTCCTGCGCGACCCGGACAGGTTTCGTGGTCCTGGCGATCCCGTGTTGAACGCGCTGCTCGGCGAGTGGTTGCCTGCGTTGGTTTTGCTGCTGGTGGTCCCCCTCGCCGGGAACGGCGCGACGCCGGGGCAGCGCGCGGTGCTGCTGACGGTGGCGAACTCTGCTGACGAAAAGCCTTCGGTGCTGCAGATGGTGGTGCGGTTCGTCTTCGGGTCGGGCGGGTATTTCGTCGCGATGGGGGTCGCTACGGCGAGCGCGCAGCCTTCCACGCTGACTGGGGTGTGGATCGTGGTCAGCGGCCTGTTCGCGATCTTCACGCGCGGGCATCGCGGCCTGACGGGATTGTTGGCGGGGTTGCGGGTGGTGGATGCCCGGCGTGAACGGGAACGGGTTTCTGCCTGACTTCGCCCGCGCGACACGGCACATCCTTCAACGACATGCCGACTTCCGTCTATATAGGACTATTCGGCGCGGCGGACATCCGACCGAGCCGGACCCGTCAGCTGGAGTAAGCCTCCAGCTCCACAATCCGCGAATACGCATGATCATTCGAATCCAACACCACGATCTGCACCCCGTCAGCCTGCACCGCCGGGAACGTCGACGTCACCGACCCCGAGGTGTTGCCCCGCACCGAAGCCACCGTCTGCCAGGCGCCGGCGACGTGGGCCTGGACGTCGAAGTCACGCAGGCCGTACTTGGCGGCCGGGTACTTCGCGGAGTCCAGGGTGGCGGTGACGACGCGGGCGACCGCGCCGGCCGAGGGCAGGGTCACGGTGTAGTTGTCCGGGAACACGGACTTCGTGCCGTCGTTCCAGCCTGTGGTGGTGGACCAGTGGTCGCCGTCCGCGTCTCCGTCGACAGCGCCGCACGGGGAGAAGCTGCCGTTGGTGGACGACGGGGTGGCTTGTTCGCCGAGGAGGAGGTTGTCCCCGGGGCCCTTGGGAGGTAAGGGAAGGACGTCGACCGGGACGGACAGGCGAGCGCGGTCGGAAGACAAACCCACGGTGTAGTGGCCGGGGCGAGCGGAGCGCGGCACGGTGACTCCGACGCGGACCGACACCGGTTGACCGACGGGCAGCCAAGACGAGAACATCCGCCGGTCGAGAACCAGGGGCCGAGGCGCGGAAAGCTCCATGTCCGCGTACACCGAGCCGCGGCCGTTGTTCGTCATGCCGACGGTGAGGGCACTCGGCAGGCAAGGCAGGCCGACGACCTGGATCTGCCCGGGGGTGGCGGACAACTCCAGAGCGGGCGTGGCCGGGCTGCTCTGCGCGCCGGTCGCCAGTGCCACGCCGAGCACTACGACAGCGCCGGCGGCCACGGCGAGGTGACGTCGCTGCATGGGGATCTCCTGTCAGTGGACGTGGATGGCGGGGACGCGATCTTCCACGGTGAGCTTCGCGCGCGTGGTGACCTTGCCGTCGCGGATGGAGACCTTGTCGACCACGCGGTAGTCGGCGGTCCACTCGCGCGGGGTGACCTCGCAGCGCACGTAGCCGCGCTGGAAGTTGCCGAACTTGACGTGCGGGTTCTCGTCGAGGATCGTCTGGCCGCCGGCGTCGAGGTCCATGCCGTCCTGGCCCGACGTGATCGAGGTGCCGACGAACTCCGTCGCCACGACCGGCGAGCTCGGGTCCGCGTAGTCGGGCCGAAGCTCCGAAGCGACGCTGCGGTGCAGGTCGCCCGCGATGCTGACCAGGTTGCGCACCTTGCGGTCCTGCGCGCCGCCGAGGATGCGCTTGCGGGAGGCGACGTAGCCGTCCCACGTGTCCATCGGCACGAGCACCGGCGGACCCGCGGCGGTGTCGAGCTGCGCGATCGCGGTCTGGTGCGCGAGCACCTCCCAGCGCGCGGAGTGCTGCGCCATGCCGTCGAGCAGCCACTTCTCCTGCGCCGCACCGGTGATCGTGCGGTTCGGGTCGAGCGAGTCCGGGTTCGGGGCCTTGATGCCGTCGCCCGCGGCCTGGTCGTCGCGGTACTGGCGGGTGTCGAGGACGTTGAAGCGGATCAGGTCGCCGTACTGGAACCGGCGGTACATCTGGATGTCCGGACCGGTGGGCAGCTGCGTCGTGCGCACGGGCTGGTGCTCCCACCACGCGCGGAACGCGTTGGCGCGCCGCACGAGGAACTGAGCGACGGGGTCGTTGTTCTCCGAGATGTCGCCGGCCCAGTTGTTCTCGACCTCGTGGTCGTCGTTCGTGATGATCCACGGCGCGGCGGCGTGCGCGGCCTGCAGGTCGGGGTCGGTCTTGTAGAGGGCGTAGCGGCCGCGGTAGTCGTCGAGCGTCGTGGTCTCGCGCTGGAAGTCCACGGCCATGTCCTGCTTGCGCAGGCCGCCGTCGGCGCCCACGCCGTACTCGTAGATGTAGTCGCCGAGGTGGAAGACGACGTCGTGGTCCTGCTTCGCCATGTCACGGTAGGCGGTGTAGAAGCCCTCGTACCAGGCCTGACAGCTCGCGTACGCCAGCGAGACGGCGGGCACCGACTGGTGCGCGGTCGGCGACGTGCGGGTGCGGCCGACCGGGCTGGTGTGCCCGCCGACGTGGAAGCGGTAGAAGTAGTGCCGCCACGGCCGCAGCCCGCGGACGTCCACGTGCACGCTGTGCGACTCCTCGCGCCGGGCGAGCGCGTTGCCCGAGCGGACGATCCGGCGGAACCGCTCGTCCTCGGCGACCTCCCAGCGCACCGACACCGGGCGGTCGTTCATGCCGCCGAACGGGTCGAGCGGTTTCGGCGCCAGGCGCGTCCAGATCACGACGGCGTCGGGCAGCGGATCGCCGGAGGCGATGCCGAGCGTGAACGGGTAACCGGGCACGCGGTCGGTGTCCACGGTGGTGGCGCCGGAGGCGGTGATGCCGGGCAGCGTGCCGGCGAGCGCCAGCGCGGCGGCGGCTCCGGTGACGGTGAGGAACTTGCGTCGCGTCGAGTTTTCCACGTCGCTCCGATCCAGTGCGGTCCCGGCGGTCGTGCCCGCGGGAGGGCGGACGGCCACACGCGTGCGGCACGGTGGTGGTGCTCACCGTCGGCGGCTTCCCCAGTCGCTGCTTCGCCGGTGGAGCGGGGTTGAAATGTGTCAAGACGGGCCGGCTTCGTGCGTGGTTCGTCCCGCGATGGGCACGTTATCCGGCCGTCGGCGCACCGTGAACGATCACGGCGGTGAATTCGAGCTGAAGTCTGGGGAAGGTTGTCAGCGGTAGCACTGAGTGACCATCGGAGACGACAAATAGTGCCACCGGAATTGTTTTCCGGTGGCACTATTTGTGGTATTCAGATCAGACGAACAGCACGCAGCCGGCCTTGTCGTCGAAGCTGTTGTTCGAGAAGTCGGCGCCCACGAGCACGTCGAGGACCGGCGAAATGTGCTTCTTCATTCAATCGCCTTCGGGGAAAAGTGACCCGTGGCATTCGCCGAGTGTGACACTCGGTGGGGTGGTGTCGCATTCCCGCCAGGTTTTGTCGGTGCCGCCGGGCAGACTGGCGGGCGTGTACGAGGACATCGAACGCTGCGTGCGCGCGGTGCAGTCGAAGGACGCCCGGTTCGACGGGTGGTTCTTCACGGCCGTCGTCACCACCGGTATCTACTGCCGCCCGAGCTGCCCGGTCGTGCCGCCGAAGGTCGAGAACATGCGTTTTTACGGCAGCGCGGCGGCGGCGCAGACGGCCGGGTTCCGCGCGTGCAAGCGTTGCCGGCCCGACGTCACACCGGGATCGCCGCTGTGGAACGAGCGCGCCGACGTGGTCGCCCGCGCCATGCGGCTGATCGCCGACGGAGTGGTCGACCGCGAGGGCGTAAGCGGGCTCGCGGCGCGGCTCGGGTACAGCGTGCGGCAGGTCGAGCGGCAGGTCCACGCCGAGCTGGGCGCCGGGCCGCTGGCGCTCGCGCGGGCCCAGCGCGCGGAAACCGCGCGGCTGCTGGTCGAGACCACCGAGATGCCGATGGGCGACATCGCGCACGCCGCGGGGTTCTCGAGCATCCGGACGTTCAACGACACCGTACGCCAGGTGTTCGCCCTTACACCGAGCGAGCTGCGCTCGCGGGCGTCCGGCGCGCCGTCTTCGCCGGGGGCGCTGTCACTGCGCCTGCCGTTCCGCGCGCCGCTGTGCCCCGACAACCTCTTCGGCCACCTGGCGGCCACGGCCGTGCCGGGCGTCGAGGAATGGCGCGACGGCGCGTACCGGCGCACCCTGCGCCTGCCGCACGGCCACGGCATCGTTTCGCTGGCGCCGACGCCCGACCACATCGCGTGCCGCCTCGGCCTCACCGACCTGCGCGACCTGTCGGCCGCCATCAGCCGCTGCCGGCGCCTGCTGGACCTCGACGCGGATCCCGTCGCGGTCGACGCGCAGCTCTCCTCGGATCCGGCGCTGGCCCCCTTGGTCGCGAAGAACCCCGGGCGCCGGGTGCCGCGCACGACGGATCCCGAGGAGTTCGCCGTCCGGGCCGTACTGGGGCAGCAGGTGTCGACCGCCGCGGCCCGCACGCACGCCGCCCGCCTTGTCACGGCCCATGGCACGCCCGTCGACGATCGCGAGGGCGGCCTGGGTTTCCTCTTCCCCACTCCGGCCGATCTGGTGGGCCTGGATCCTTCGTCGCTCGCGATGCCGCAGTCTCGCCGTCGGACGCTGCTGGGCCTCGTCGCCGCCCTCGCTGCGGGCGACCTCGACCTTTCGCCGGGCGGCGACTGGGCTCGCGCTCGCGCCGAGCTGTCGGCACTGCCGGGGTTCGGGCCGTGGACGGTGGAGACCATCGCGATGCGGGCGCTGGGGGATCCGGATGCGTTCGTACCTGCGGATCTGGGGGTGAAGCTGGCCGCTGCGGCGCTGGATCTGCCGACCTCGCCTTCGGCCCTGACCCGGCATGCGGCGGCCTGGCAACCGTGGCGGGCCTACGCGGTGCAGTACCTGTGGGCGACGGGTGATCATCCGATCAACTATCTGCCGGCGTAGGTGCCGGAACCTCATGGCTGCGGGGCGAGGAAATCCAGGACGGCCTCGGCGACGGCGTCGGGGGCTTCGAGCCAGGGGACGTGGCCGACGCCCGGCAAGGTCACGCGGTTCGTCGTCGGGAGGGCGGCCTCGAGGGAGTCCACGGCCCAGCGGGGGCGGATGTCCTGGTCGCCGTCGACGACGAGGGCGGGAGTGGGCAGACCACGGCAGGCCGCGATGAGCTCGGCTTCGGTGGGGGACTGGCGTTTTTCCTCGGTGTTGATGGCGGCGTTGCAGTCGTAGTTGATCGGGAACCACGGTGTGGCCATCCGCTCGGCGTGAGTGCGGGCGGTCGACGGGTCGGGGAAGTCGGCGGACCATTGCAGGACAGCCAGTTCTCGGTCCTCGGCCGGAGTGCGGGCGCGGGAGTTCAGGTCCCTGAGCCGTGGCAGGTCCTCGCCGAGGCGGGCGGCGAAGTCACGTTCATAGGCCGGGTGCCAGGCGCGGCCGAGCCCGGTGCCGGACACGTAAACCAGCTTGGTCACGTGCGCCGGGTGGGCCAAGGCGTATCGCAACGCCAACGTCGCTCCCCAGGAATGGCCCAGCACGGCGGCCCGGGCCAGCCCGTAGTGGCGGCGAACGGCGTCCAGGTCGGCGATCGTCCGCGCGAGCGAGTACGGGCCGCGGCGCTCCGAACGGCCACACCCGCGCTGGTCCCAGCGGATCACGCGCAGGCGGGTGGCCAGCACCGCAGCGAGGTCGCCGAACATGTCCCACAGTCCCGGCCCACCGTGACACACGATGAGCGCCTCGCCCTCCCCGACGGCCGTCGTCCAGAGGCGGCAGCCATCGCCGGCCTGGATCAGGGTGCCAGGGTGATCCGGTTCCGCGGGGACGGCAGGGGGCGCGACTGGGTATTCCGCGCCGTTCACCCGTGCATCCTCCTCGTGAGTTTGCGCTGGGCGAACCACGCTGCTCGGTTCCGCATGGTTCACGCGGCTCAAACCCGCGGGATCGACGCGGTCCCGCGCCGCGGGATCCACGCTGTCCCTGCGGTGAGGTCCCTGGGAATCCGTGCGGCCCGAACCCACACGATCGACGCGATCCACCCTCGCGCGACCCATGCGGTCCACGCGGCGAGATCCCTCGGGATCCACGAGATCCACGTCATCCGAACCCGCGCGACCCATGCGGTCCAGCCCCGCGCGATCCGCACGGCGAGATCCCTCCGGATCCACGTCGTCCGAACCAGCGTGACCCATGCGGTCCAGCCTCGCACGACCAGGCGGTCCGCGCGGCGAGATCCCGCGGGATCCACGTCGTCCGAACCCAGACGGTCCACGCGATCCAGTCCCCCGGAGCCCGCGCGTTCCGAAACCGCGTGGTCCACGCGGCTCGGTACCTCCCCATCCGTGCGGCTCCAACCCGCGCAGTCCACGCGATCCAGTCCCCCGGAGCCCGCGCGTTCCGAAACCGCGTGGTCCACGCGGCTCGGTACCTCCCCATCCGTGCGGCTCCAACCCGCGCAGTCCACGCGATCCAGTCCCCCGGAACCCGCGCGTTCCGAAACCGCGTGGTCCACGCGGCTCGGTACCTCCCCATCCGTGCGGCTCCAACCCGCGCAGTCCACGCGATCCAGTCCCCCCGGAATCCACCCGGCCCGGACCCCTGCGGTCCGCGCCGGTCGGTTCCCCGCAGTCCACGCGGCCCGAACCCGCACCATCGGCGAGGCGAAGACCCTCGGAATCCAGCGGCTCGAACTCGTGTGGTCCACGCGGTCCAGCCCCGCGGGATCCGTGCGATCCGAACCCGTGGGATCGGCATCAGTCGACCCCTGGTGATCCATGCGGTTCAGCATCGCCCCCAGCCGCCTCCGGCAGGGGTGGGGACAGAGCGCGGCTACACGGCTGTCACCTCCGCCCAGCCGAAGGCCCTCACCCGAACAAACCGTTCAGAGTGCCGAAGTCCATCGCGGAACCCAACTCGTCGTAAGTGCCCGCGCCGAGTAGTTCCTGGGTCGCGCGGAGGGCCACGGCGTAGGCGCCCTGGGCGACGGCTGTGCCGACGGTGACGCGGCGGACGCCGGCGGACGCGAGGTCCGCCACCGAAGGCGCGCCCGGGCCGGCCATGGCGGCGACCGGAAGCGGTGAAGCGGCCGTCAGCTCACGAAGCACGGCCAGGTCCACCAAGCCCGGCACGAAGATGCTGTCCACGCCGGCCTCGGCGTAGGCCTGGGCGCGCGCGAGCACGTCGTCGAAACGGCCCTCCGGTTCGCCGACGCCGAACAAGTAGACGTCCGTCCGGGCGTTGATCCACAGTTCGGGCAAGCCCGCCGACGCGGCGGCCGCGCGGCCTGCGGCCAGACGCGCCGCCTGGACCTCCGGAGCGAACAGCGAGAGCGTGCCCGCCCGGGAGTCCTCCAGGTTGACGCCGACCGCGCCGGCGCCGATGACCTCCTCGACGGTGGCGGCGACGTCGGCGGGGTCCGGGCCGTAGCCGCCTTCGATGTCGGCCGTGACCGGCACCGAGACGGTCCGGACGATCTGCCGCACGGCAGCCGTCATCTCAGTGCGCGTCAGACGCTGGCCGTCGCCGCGGCCGAGGGCCCACGAGACGCCGCCGCTCGTGGTGGCGATGGCCGGCGCGCCGGCGTGCTGGATGACGGCCGCGCTGCCGGCGTCCCAGGCGTTCGGCAGTACCACCATCGGCTGGGCGTGCAGCTCTCTGAACGCCTTTGCCTTGTCCTGCAACGATTCCATGTGATTCCTCCCAGTCGAACCCGAACCGGGAGGACGCTAGCAGCGGGCACCGACAAAAACTCGGCTCAGGCCGCCAGGTCGAGGACTATGCGAAAGCGCGCCTGGCCCGACATCATGCGCTCATACGCCTTCGGGGCCTCGGTCCACGGGACGATCTCGTTCATCGGCCGCACGCCGCGGGCCTCGGCGAAGGCGAGGCCGTCCTCGTTCTCGATGGCTGATCCGGTGAGACTGCCGGCCACCGTGCGCGTGCCGAAGATCAGGTCCGCGGTACCGATGGACAGCGGGTCGGGCGCCGCGCCGACGACCACCAGCCGCCCGCGTGGCGCGAGCCCCGCGACCAGCGGCGACATGGACGCGCCGCTCGAGGCCGTCGCGACGATCGCCGCCGCGCCGCCCAGCTTCTGCAGCTGGGCACCGGGGTCGCCGGCGGTGCTGTCGAGGTACTCGTCGGCGCCGAGGCGCGTGGCCAGCTTGGCCTTGTCCGTGCCACGCGCGATCGCGGCGACGCGGTAGCCCAGCGCCTTCGCGTACTGCACGCCGAGGTGGCCCAGCCCGCCGATCCCCTGCACCGCGACCAGCGAGCCGGGGCGCGCGTCGAGTTTGCTCAACGCGCTGTACGTGGTGATCCCCGCGCACAGCAACGGCGCGGCGTCCGAAGAGGACAGTCCATTCGGGATGCGGACGAGGCCGGTGGTGCGGGCGTAGGTGTATTCGGCGTACCCGCCGTCGACGTGCGTGCCGGTCCACGGCTGGTCGGTGCAGTTGACGAAGTCGCCGCGGCGGCAGTACTCGCACTCGCCGTCCTGGCCACCCAGGTAACCGATGCCCACGCGCTCGCCGACCCGCCACGCCCGCACACCCTCGCCGACGGCGTCGATCACCCCGACGATCTCGTGGCCGGGCACCCGCGGCACGTCCGGGTCGGCGCGCAGCCCCTCGACCGCCAGCACGTCGGAGTGGCAGACACCGCAGTACTCCACTTTGACCCGGACCTGCCCGTACGACGGCGCGACGAGCTCCCGCTCGCGGAGCGCGAACTGGCGGGTTCCGGTGACTTCCAGAGCTCGGTAAGTTGTCATGAATTGAATATGACCGGTCGTCTTAGAGACTGTCAAGAGGCGGCCCCGAATCAGGCACGCGGGTTTCTCAGGGCAGGTCGAAACCCAGCTCCTTGGCGGCGTCGACCGGCGTCGGCTGCGCCCATCGCTGTGCCACGGACTGGTGCGTCGACAGCGAACGCAGCTCCGCGCGGTCGAGGTAGAGCACTCCGCCGAGGTGGTCGGTCTCGTGCTGGACGATGCGCGCCGGCCAGCCCGCGAACTCCTCGTCGACCGCCGCGCCCGTCTCGTCCTGCGCCTCGAGCCGGACGCGCAACGGCCGTGCGACCACGGCCTGCCACCCGCTCACGCTCAGGCACCCCTCGAAGAACGCGACCCGCTCCGCGCCCAGCGCCGTGTAGCGCGGGTTCACCAGCACGCGGAACGGCAACGGGCCGATCCCGCGCGCCGCCAGCACCTCCGGCGGCGTGTTCGGCCGTTCGTCGTCCTCGACCACGGCGAGCTGCACGGGAAGCCCGATCTGCGGCGCGGCCAGCCCGACGCCGGGCGCCGCGTGCATCGTCACCTTCATGCCCTCGATCAGCCCAGCGAGCGCGGCTTCGCTCAGCTCGCCTTCGTAAGGCGCCGCGGCGATGCGCAGGACCGGGTCACCGGCCTGGACGATCGGCCACGGGAGCGGCTGGGCGAGCAGTTCGTCCACCAGGTCGGCGAGCACGCTGGGGGCACCTTCCTACAGCAGGGAGCCGAACACCACGTCGAAGAAGTCGTCCAGCGGGGCGACACTCTTGGCCACCTTGGTACGGATGATCGCACCCTCCCAGGCGTCGAGGACGAACCGCCCGAGCAGCTCCGGGTCCTTGTCGCCCTTGACCTCGCCGGCGGCCTGCGCCTGGCGGATGGAGTCGGTGATGCTGTCCGACCAGTGCGTGAGGCTCTCCCCGACCTGCTTACGGATCACCGGACTGTGGTCGGCGCGCTCGGAACCCATGTTGCCGATGAGGCAGCCGCGGGTGAACTCGTTGTCCACCAGCACGTCGCGCATCACGGTGAACCGCGCGCGCAACGTGTCGAGCGGCCCGAGGTCGCCGTGGCCGTCGCGCCAGCCGGAGCTTTCGGCGTAGCGCGCGACGACTTCGGCGCCGAGGTCTTCCTTGCTCTTGAAGTGGTTGTAGAACGACCCCTTGGGCACGCCGGCCGCCCGGGTGATGGTGTCGACGGAACACGCGGCGAAGCCGTGGCGGTGGAACTCGGTGACCGCAGTGTCGACGATCACCTCACGAACGCTGGGACGTGGCATCTCTTGATTATATGACCGGTCGTCTCAGCTGTCGACCAAGCCCAGTCGGCCAAGCCCAGCCGACCAGGACCGGAGCCGAGATCCACGGCCGATCTCGCACCCGCCTGATCGCTTCCGGCATGCTGGGCTCCGTGGCCTACGACGTGAACGCGATCCGCAAGCACTTCCCCGCCCTTGCCGAAGGGGCGGCACACTTCGACGGGCCCGGCGGCTCGCAGGTACCGGACGTGGTGGGGGAAGCCGTGGCGGCGGTCCTCTGCTCCGCGATCGCCAACCGCGGCACCGTGACGCGGGCCGAGCGACGGGCGGACGGGGTCGTGCGCGAGGCGCGGCAGGCGGTCGCCGATCTGCTGGGCGCGAAGCCCGAGGGCGTGGTCTTCGGCCGCAGCATGACGCAGGTGACGTACGACTTCTCGCGCACGCTGGCCAAGACGTGGGAAGCCGGGGACGAGGTTGTCGTCACACGGCTCGACCACGACGCCAACATCCGGCCGTGGGTGCAGGCAGCGGCCACGCGCGGGGTCACCGTGCGGTGGGCCGACTTCGACCCGGCCACGGGTGAGCTGCCGGTCGAGGCGGTCACATCGCTGCTGACCGACAAGACGCGGCTGGTGGCCGTCACGGCGGCGTCCAACCTGCTCGGCACGCGGCCGGACGTCGCGGCGATCACGGCGAAGGTGCGCGAAGCCGGAGCGCTCAGCTACGTCGACGGGGTGCACCTCACCCCGCACGCCACCGTGGACATCGCGGAACTCGGAGCCGACTTCTACGCCTGCTCCGCGTACAAGTTCCTGGGCCCGCACCTCGGCCTCCTCGCGGCCTCGCCCGAGCTGCTGGAGACGCTGCGGCCGGACAAGCTCGTGCCGTCCAGCAACGCCGTGCCGGAGCGGTTCGAGCTGGGCACCCTCCCCTACGAGCTGCTGGCCGGCACCACCGCGGCCATCGACTTCCTCGCGAACCTGGTGCCGGCCGAGGGCACGCGGCGCGAGCGGCTCGCCACGTCGCTGGCCGCGCTCGAAGTCCACGAGCAGGAGATGTTGCAGCGCCTCGACGACGGGCTCGCCGCACTGCCCCAGGTCGTCCGCTACGGCTCCCCCGGCCGTGAACGCACGCCGACCGTACTGTTCTCCGTGACGGGCCACGAGCCCAAGGCCGTGTACGAACACCTGGCAAGCCACCAGGTCAACGCGCCGGCCGCGAGCTTCTACGCCATCGAGTGCTCCCGCCACCTCGGCCTCGGCGACGCGGGCGCGGTCCGCGCGGGCATCGCGCCGTATACGACGGCGGCCGAGGTCGATCGCCTGGTCAGTGCGGTAGCGGAACTCTGACCGCCATTCCGCGCACGCAGACCGCGCGGATGTCGTGGATGGCGGCCGGGTCAGTGAGCGGCTTGCCGCCCACCGCGAGGACGTCGTGGTCGAAGCCCGGCGCCAGGCGGCCCTTGCGGTGGCCGCGCCCGCGCACCCCGGCGGCCACGGACGTGACGGCACGAAAAGGTGTCCACTGTGGACATCCCGGACAGCTCCAGCAGGTGCACGGCGTGCCGCAGGACGTCGGGTGGCTTGACCGGTGCCGGGACCGCGGCGCCAGGAGGTCGCTTTGCCGGCGAACGTGAGCGACGACTACCTCGTGCGCCTGGAGCAAGGCCGCACCACCAACGTCTCGCGCGGGGTGCTCGAATCGCTCGCCGACGCGCTGCGGCCGGCGCCGGGCGCGCGCGAGTATCTGCTGACCATCGCCGGCCGGCCGGCCGGCCCCGCCCGTCGGGGCGGCCCGGGAACAGACGCGGCGGTTGATCGCGTCCCTCGGCCTGCCGGCGTTCGTGGTCAGGTGCGCGCTCGACGGGCCGGCGTGGCACCCGGTCGCGGCCGCGTTGTTCGCGGAGTCCGGCGCACTTGAGCCGGCACGGCGCAACATGGCGCAGATCGTGTTCCTCGACCCGGACTACCGAGCCATGGTCGCCGACTGGCCGGAGGCGGCGCGCGAGTGGGTGGCGTACCTGCGCCGCGATGCCGGGCGCTACCCGGACGACCCGCGGCCGGCCGCGCTCGTCGAGGAGATCTCGGCGGCCGACCCGGACTTCCGCGCATGGTGGGCCGACCACGGCGTGCGGATGGCGGGTTCCGGCGCAAGACGTTCCGGCACCAGCGCCTCGGGCCGGTGACGGTGGACTCGCAGCGCCTCGGGGTGGAGACCGGCCCCGGGCAGTTCGTGGTGGCGTACTCGGCCGAGCCCGGTTCAGCGCCTGAAGCGGCGTTGCGCAGCCTCGCCGAGACGGCGTTGACCGGCTGAGTTCCGTTGTGGAACTCTCGGGGGCATGAGCATCGACGTCGTGGCCGGCGAAGCCGTCACCACCGTGACGATCAACCGTCCGGACAAGCGCAACGCGCTGACCACGGCCCTGTACTCGGCCCTGGCCGAAGCGCTGGAGACCGCGGCGACGCCGATCATCGTCCTCACCGGCGCCGGCGGCACGTTCACCGCGGGCAACGACCTGGGCGACTTCCTCGCGCACGACGAGGGCGGCGGAGACGCCACGCCAGTGCGGCGGTTCCAGGAGGCGCTGCTCGCCACGCGCGCGGTGGTGGTCGCCGCGGTCGACGGCCCGGCCGTCGGCATCGGCGCGACGCTGCTGTTGCACTGCGACCTCGTGTACGCGACCGAGCGCAGCTACCTGCAGTTCCCGTTCACGTCGCTGGGGCTCGTGCCGGAGTACGGCAGCAGCTTCGTGCTGCCGCGCCTGCTCGGCCCGCAGCGCGCCGCCGAGCTGCTGCTCTTCGGCGACCGCGTGCCGGCCGCCGAGGCGCACCGCCTCGGGCTGGTCAACGAGGTGCTGGCCGACGCGGCGGCGCTGGAGGCCCGCGTCGCCGACCGGACGGCCGCCTTGGCCGCGCAGCCGGCTTCTTCACTCGTCCTGACGCGCGAGTTGCTGCGCGATACCGAGAACACCAGCGTGCGCGGGCGGATGGACGTGGAGTCGCAGCACTTCGCGAAGCTGCTGCACGATCCGGCGACCGTCGCGAACCTGCGCGCGAAGCTCGGCCGCCGCTAGGCGAGCTTGCGGCGACGCTTGTCCACGGCGCCGTCGAGCAGGGGCCGCAGCTCCTCGACGATCGCGTCGAGCGCGGCAACGTCCTGCTCGGCGCGCGCGAGCACGATCGCGCCTTCGAGCGAGCTGATCATCAGCACGGCAAGGGTTGCCGCGCGCGAGGGTGATACGCCCATCTGCTCCAGTGCTTCGACGAGCGGTTTACGCCATTCGGCGAATGCGCCGGCCGCGCTCTCCCGCAGCTTTTCGCTCATCGCGGCGGAATCGGCGACCGTGGCGACGATCGGACAGCCATTCCCGAATCCCCGGTCGGCGAATTCGGCGCGCCACGGCTCGACCATCGCGGCGAAGAGGTTGCCCGGCGTCGCGTCTTCCAGCGATTCGGCGTTGCGGCGTACGCGGCGCGCGGCGTACCGGCCGGCCCAGGCGACCGCTTCCGCGACGAGCTGCTCCTTACCCCCGGGGAAGTAGTGCTGCAGCGATCCCCGTGGCGCGTTCGCGTGGGCCACCACGTCCCGCAGGCCCGTGCCGCCGACGCCCTGCGTCCGCAGCAGCTGCGCGGCGCTGAACACCATCCGGTCCCGCGCCGGCCTCTCCGACTCCGCCATCGACGACCTCCTTCATGACGCTGGTCATGCTAGTCGGCACGACCCGTTCGAACTCCTTCTCGCCCCGCTCGAACGTCGGGACCGGGTGGAAGCCGTGGGCACGCAGCAGGGCCTCGGCCGGCGCGTTGCCGACCTGGACGGTGGCGTGCAGCGTCCAGCCGGCCCAGCGCGGGTCCTCGGTCAGGCCGCGCACGAGCGCGCTCGCGATGCCGCGGCGGTGCCAGGCGTCGGCCACGAGCACCCCGAGCTCGGCCCGGCCCTCACCCTCCGGCACGAGGTTGACCAAGCCGACCGCGGCGTCGCCGAGCTTCGCGACGAGGGCCGTGCCGGCGAGCAGGAACGAGCGGTAACGCACCAGAATCCAGGCCGGCGCCGGGCGCCCGGGCAGCGTGAAACGCCACGCGAGGCTCTCCGGCGAGCACGCTCGCACGAGGCTTTCGACGGCGCCGGGGGTCGCCGGCTCCACGGTCATTATGACAGCTGTCATGGCCCATGGTTAGCACGGTTTCCCTGATCGACTCACTATGACGGCCGTCATAGTGAGTGCTCACGCTTCCGACACGGCAGGCCCCGACCGAGACCCACACCGCCCAGCCGAACGGTGGGACGTGACCGGTTCCGGGTAATGCGATTTCACTTCCCGTGTCCGCCATCACCCGGTGCGCTGAAAATACCGGCAATTCATGCGTGGAACACAATCTGTCGGGCCGTGAGCCTTATCGGGTGAAAACCGTTCCCAAAACCTTCCGGCCTCGTGGTTCTTCCCTATCTTCTAATCGAATCTTCTCGAAACAGTGCACGAAGGGGACGCGGTCATGACCCAGTCGATCGAAGCTCCGGCGAAGGAATTCTGCGTCGACTGGGAGATGGAGGGAACCGACGGCGGCCGCGTGAACGTCACGCTGTCGGGTCAGGTGAGCCTGCTCGACGGCAATCGCTTCTACAAAGTCGACGGCGTGCTCTACATCGCCGAAGGCGCCGAGTACTGCCGCCAGGTCGGCAACCCGCGCCTCTACGTCCGGCGCAACGGTGTGGAAGCGAGCGGCCGGCACTGGGGCTGGGAGGCGATCAGCTCACGCAAGACCGCCAACCGCCTCTGCACGATGGACGGTTACTTCGTGCGCACCGGTTACTGGGCCCCATCCGATCGGTCGATCCAGCTGAGCATCGTGGCGGAGCAAGGCATCACGCGGCGCAAGTCGTACAGCACCACGGCGACCGTCCGGCTCGTGGACTGACACCGGTTTCCGGGCTTCGCATTCAACGCACGGCGAGCATCGGGCGAGTCGGCCACGACGCGAAGTGACGGCGTTCACCCACAAGTGGGGTGAACACCTTGAGCGTGCTGAGGAACACACCGTTTTCCCAGGAAAACCAAAGAAAACGTTGTGCTGGACACAGCGCGCGCGGGCGCGCAAGAGGACCATGGATCTCATGCGGAACAAGGCCCGGGCTGGCAGACCACCTCTTCTTTTCACCCGTTTCCTGCGACGACTGGGGTTCGCGCGCAATCCGCTCGTGCGGCGCTCCGACCGGATCGAGGGTCTCCTCGCCGGCCTGGCCGTACTGATCGCGGTCTTGGCGCTCCCGCTCGTGGTGATACTCGGCAAGGCCGACGTTTCCCACGAGACCGCGGCGTCGGACGCGCAGCTGCGCGCGCGCCACCAAGTGACCGCGACCGTGCTCGCGCCCGCGCCGAAGCCGGCGTCGATGGGCGACAGCGCCCCGATCGCCCACAGCTCTCGCGTGACCGCCAGCTGGCGCCTGCCGAACGGCTCACCGCAGACCGGCGTCGTGACGGTGCCCGCAGGCGCCGGCAACCCCGGTTCGCAGGCGCCGATCTGGCTGGACGACAACGGCAAGCAGACCACCGCCCCACTCACCCACGCCGACGCGGTGACCAACGGCGTGCTCGTGGGCACCTTCACGTGGCTCTGCGCGATCGGCCTGCTCGCCGGCGCGTTCTGGATCGCCCGGCGCGTGCTCGACCACCGGCGCGCGGTGCGCTGGGCCGACGAATGGGCGCAGCTCGCCGGCCCGGAGGCAGTTCGCTGACGCCGGCTGCCTCCGGGCCCGGCCGGCGGACCGGCGGAGCGACACCCCCAGCGTCGCCCCGCGGCAGTACAACGCCTACCGCTAAGCCTGTGTTGGCGAGTTAACTATCAGCTAATTCGCCCTGCGCGCAGTCTTGTGTAGGGAGCCCCGATTGTCAACTGTCAGCTAATCTGAGATAGTCGACCTAGCTGAGAGCAATCAGGCGCTGGCCGAAGGGGGGCGGACATGTCCAATGACTCGGGTGATGACACTCGGCCGACGTTGGCCTCCAGGCTCGACGATCTGTTCCGCACGGTGCGTCCGCGGGGCAAGCACTGGACGAACGCCGAGGTGGCCGCCGAGCTGAAGCGCGAGTCGCCGGAGCTGAAGGTCGGCTCGGTGTATCTGTCACAGCTGCGGTCGGGCAAGCGCACCAACCCGTCGCAGGAGCTGCTGGCGGCTCTGGCGAAGTTCTTCGGGGTGTCCGTCGCGTACTTCTTCGACGAGAAGGTGGCGGGCGACGTGCTGAGCGAGCTGGCCGCCATCGAGGCGATGCGGCAGGCCGGCGTGCGCGCGGTCGCGATGCGCGCGGCGGGCATGCGTGAGGAGAACCTGCAGGCGATCACCACCATCATGGACCAGTACCGCCAGATGCAGGGCCTGCCACCGGTCAGCGACGAAGCGGCGGGCTGAGCATGGCGGAGGAGCGTCGCGACCAGCTCAGGCGGATGCGCGAAGAGGGCGCCCGGCGCATCGCCGAGCTGGACCTGCCGGAGGGCTGCGACCTCCCGACCCTGTGCGAACGGCTGGGCACCATCCGCGAACGGCCGATCACCCTCGTGCCGATGCCCATGCCGGCCTCCCACCCGTGCGGCATGTGGGTCGCGGCGCAACAAGAAGACCTGATCTTCTTCGACGCCAACACCACGGGCGCACACCAGGAGCACATCATCTTGCACGAGCTCGGTCACATCATCTGCTGCCACCGCGGCTCGGGCCTGCTCGACGACGAGAGCGCCCGATCGCTCTTCCCCAACCTCGACCCCGACATCGTCCGCGACATGCTGATGCGCGCCACCTACGACGACGCCCAGGAGCAGGAGGCGGAGATCATCGCCTACCTGCTGTCGGAGCGGATGGGCGTGGTGCCGGCCCCTGCCCCGGCCGCGAAGGTCCCGGCGGAGCAGGAGAAGCCGATCGACCGGATCGAGCGGATGCTGCTCTAGGAGCTCGCGAGCTCTTGGCTCGTTGGTCGGTTTGAGTAGCTTGGCTGCTCCCGGCTCCCGGCTCCCGGCTCCCGGCTCCCGGCTCCCGGGTGATGATCTCGACGAGGGCGGCGGTTGCAAGCGTTCGTACGGGAGCACCGTGTCGTTCCGCAGCCGAGTTCAGGTTGGCACGACCCCAGCAGCGCAGGCCGCAGACGCGAACCTGGGTGCACCGCGCATCGAGATCAGTGGCCGGCAGCAGACTCGAATTCAGCAGGCAAAAGCACCCCAGGCTCGCGATTGGGCGCCCGCCGCTAGGGCGTGTCTGACAAACGTCGTGTGTGGCGGCTGGGATGCTGTCGGTCGTGTCGCGGTTTGAGTTGCTGTCGGATGAGCAGTGGGTGTTGATCGAGGATCTGTTGCCGGTGCGTACCGGTAAGCGGGGTCGTCCGTTTTCGGACGCGCGGGCGATGGTGGAAGGGATCATCTACCGGTATCGGTGCGGGATCGCGTGGCGGGATGTGCCGGCGGTGTTCGGTCCGTGGCAGACGATCTGGACCTGGCACCGTCGCATGGCCGGTGACGGCACGTGGGACACCGTGTTGCAGCGGCTGCTGACCGCTGCGGATGCGGCCGGGATGGTGGATTGGGCGGTGTCGGTGGATTCCACGATCGCGCGGGCGCATCAGCACGCCACCAACATCAGGCGTGTCACAGGGGGCTGGGTCGAACTACACGGATCTGCTCGCCGAGCCGCCTGATCATGCGATCGGCCGCTCGCGCGGCGGCTGGAGCACGAAGGTCCACCACCTCGTCGACGGGAACGGCCGACCACTGGTGACGTTGGTCGGTCCCGGTCAGGCCGGCGACGCACCGATGTTTCCGCACCTGATGCGGCACCTGCGGATCCGTCGGGCTGGGCGTGGTCGGGCACGTACTCGTCCCGACCGGGTCCGGGGCGACAAGGCCTACTCCTCGCGAGCGATCCGCGGGCACTTGCGCACCCGCGGCATCACCGCCGTCATCCCCGAACCTGCCGATCAGGTCGGGCACCGCACACGCCGGGGTTCACGCGGCGGCCGCCCACCAGCGTTCGATGTCCTCGACTACCGCGGCCGCAACGTCGTCGAGCGCGGCTTCAACCTGCTCAAACAATGGCGTGGCTTGGCCACCCGCTTCGACAAGCTGGCCATCGTCTACCGCTCCGCCGTACTCCTCCACGCCGTGATCACCTGGACCAAGGCTTTGTCAGACGTGCTCTAAGCCCGCAGGCGAGCGAGTTCCGCGGCCACCGTCGTCGTTGTGTACTCCAGTTGTGCGGGTTCGTGGTCGCTGGTGAGGAAGAAGCGCAGGCGAGTCTGGGATTCGTCGACGGCCGGGTGGAGGATCGGGTCGACGATGATGCCGCGGTCGTAGAGGGTGCCGGCCAGGCGGAGCGTCGTGGTGGAGTCGCCGATGACGCAGGGGACGATGGGGGTCGCGGAGGCCGAGCCGGTGGGCAGGCCCGCTGCCTGGGCCAGCTGCAGAAAGGACACAGCGTTCTCGCGGAGGCGAGCCAGCCGCGAGGGCTCCGTGCGCAGGACGCGCAGGGCGGCCAGGGAAGCGGCGGCGCTGGCGGGCGTGAGGCCGACGCTGTAGACGAAGCCCGGCAGCGAGTAGCGCAGCCACTGGACCGTGCGCGACGAGCCGGCCAGGTAACCGCCGCAGCCGGCGAGGGACTTGGAGAGCGTGCCCATCCACAGGTCGACGTCGGACCGCTCGACAGCGAAGTGTTCGCCGACGCCGGCGCCGCCCGCGCCGACCGTGCCGATGCTGTGGGCCTCGTCGACCATCAGCAGGGCGCCGTAGCGCTTCTTGACGTCGATCAGGCCCGGCAGGTCGGCGAGGTCGCCGTCCATGCTGTAGGCGCCCTCGACCACGATCAGCACGCGGCGGAACCGAGCGCGCGTGCGGCGCAGGATGTCTTCGAGCTGCGCGACGTCGTTGTGCGGGAACGGGCGGCGCGTCGCACCGGAGAGGGTGCAGCCCTGCAGGATGCTGTCGTGCGCGAGCGAGTCGTGGACGATGAGGTCGCCGGGGCCGACGAGGTGGCCGATGGCGCTCACGTTGGTGGCGTGGCCGCTCACCAGCGCGAGGCAGTCGTCCGTGCCGAGGAAGGTCGCCAGCTCCGTCTCCAGCTGACGCGTGAGGTCGCGGTCGCCCGCGAGGAGGCGGCTGCCGGACACCGAGGTGCCATAACGTTCCACGGCGTCGTGCACCGCGGCCGTCACCGCGGGGTGACCGGAGAGACCCAGGTAGTTGTAGCTGGAGAACGACAGGTACTGCCGGCCGCCGACGGTTGTCGTGCTGGTCAGCAGGCCCTGGTGCTTGCGGAAGTACGGGTTCGGCACCCCGAGGTCCGAGAACTCCCGCAGCCGCGCGTCGATCGCCGCGGCCTCGGGGAAGTCGTCGATCGACGCGGTGGCCGGGTCGAACGCGACGACGCCCGCGAGCGCATCGATCGCCGTCGCTTCCGGGAGGTCCTCGATCGACGCGGTCGCCGGATCGAACACGACGGCCTCCGCCCGGGCGAGCGTGATGAGGCCCGCCACCGCACCGACGGTGACACCGCGCTCCTGCTCGATCTCGAAGCGCTGCCCGGGGAAGCGCTTACGAAGCTTGGCCTCCAGCTCCGTCAGCATGAGGGAGTCGAACCCGAGATCGTCGATCAGCGCCTGCCCGGCGCACAGGTCATCGACCGGGAACGCACTCGTGCGCGCGACCTCCGCCAGCACCACGGCCAGCACGTCCCGCGACGACGGAACCACCGGCGGCGCAACGGGTTTCGCCTCCGGTGCAGCACTCAGCGGCGGCAGCGACTGCGCCTCGACCCGCTTCGCCTCGTCGACGACCCAGTGGTTACGCGGGCTGAGCGGGCTCGGCGGCAGCGTGCACGGCGGCGTCCGGCCGATCACCGGCCGCAGCCCGGCGCCGGTCACGGCCAGCGCGGCCAGCTCCAGCAGCGGCAGGTCCGGCGCGGGCGTCTCGGCACCCGGCGCCACGACTCCGGCGTACGTCGCCGGCGCCAGCTCCCCCGTCGCCCCCGACTCCAGCGCGACGGAAGCCGCCACCAGCTTCGACGCCGCGTCGGCAGTGCCGTCCACGTCGTCCACCACCACGGCGAGCCGTTCGGCGAACAACGTGCGACGCGCCAAAGTGGACGCCACCGCGGCCAGGGGCAACGGCTCGCGCGAAAGCACCTCCGCGACCTCACGTGCGTGCCGCGCCAGCCCGGACCGGTCGCGCGCGGTCAGCAGCAGCAACTGTGAACCACCAGCAGAAACCGTTGATGCCGAAGGGGATTCCTCGAGCACCACGTGCACGTTCGTCCCACCGAAGCCGAACGCGCTCACCCCGGCGCGGCGCGGACCATCGGCGGTCCACGGCGTCACCTCGCCGGCCACCCGCAGCCCGGCCTCGTCGAGCGCCAGGTGCCCGGCCGGCTCGAAGTCCGGCTGCGGCAGGATCTGTCCCTTGTGGACCGACAGCACCGACTTGATCAGCCCGGCGATCCCCGCAGTCCCGAGTGAATGCCCCACCACGGACTTCGCCGCACCGAGGTACGCGGGCGTGGTCGCGTCGCGGCGCAGCTCGCCCAGCGCGTTGATCTCCACGTCGTCGCCCACCGACGTCGCCGTGCCGTGTGCTTCCAGGTACCCGACCGAGCCGGGCTCCACCTCGGCGTCGCGGTACGCGCGGCGCAGCGCCAGCAGCTGACCCGACTCCTGCGGCATCATGCCGCCCTTGACCGTGCCGTCGTTGGACAACCCGACGCCGCGGATCACCGCGTAGACGCGGTCGCCGGCCGCCTGCGCGTCGGCCAGCGGGCGCAGCACGAGCACGCCGGCACCTTCACCCAGCACGAACCCGTCGGCCCGGCTGTCGAACGGCCGGCACTCGCCGGTGCGGGAAACCGCGCCGATGCGGCACAAACCCACCAGCAGGTCGGGCGTGAGCACCAGCTGCGCGCCACCGGCCACGGCGATGCGGCAGCGGCCCGCCCGCAGCGCGAACACCGCGTTGGCCACCGCCGTGAGGCCGCCGGAGCAGGCAGCGTCGAGCGCGTAGCTCTCGCCGTGCAGGTCGAACACCGAGCTGATCGAGCTCGGGCCCATGTTGAGCAGCAGCCCGGCCATGGCCGTGGCGTGCAGGCCGCCGACGGCCGAGCCCGCCTCGGCCAGCTCGGCGCCCGCCGACCGGCCGAACTCGCCGCCCGCGAGCTGACGCAAGCGAATGTGAAGCGTGCTCATCTCGCGGTAGCCGCTCTCGGACAGCGACATGATCACCGACGTGTCTTCGCGCTCGAACCCGCCGGCCTCCCAGCCGGCGTCCTGCAGCGCTTCGCGCGTGAGGTCGACCAGCAGGCGGTGCTGAGGGTCGAGTGATTTCGCGCGGCGCGGCGGGATGCCGTAGTTCCCGGCGTCGAAGTGACCGACGTCGTCGAGCAGCGCCATCTTGTCGGAGTACGCGGCCGAGATGTCCCGGAAATCGTCGTTGTAGAACGAGCCCCGGCGCCACCTCGAATCCGGGACGGTCCTGAACTGAGGTTTCGGCTCGCTGAGCAGATCCCAGTACTCGTTCACGTTCCGCGCGCCGGGAAAACGGCACCCGATGCCGACAATAGCGATGTCCGGTCGATTTCCGATTTTTTGCGCAGCAGATCCCCAAGACGCCATCACAGAACTTCCTCGCGCCGATCGCCCACCCAGTAGGTGAGAGATTGCCCCGTGTCGATCGGATTTTCAAGGGCGTCCCGGAATTCGTGCGAAAATCCCCGACCGCAGGTCAACCCTCGGTAGCCAACCGATCACGCCACCAGCTCACCGTCGCCGCCGCCTGCTCGCCGAGCGGGGTGGCTTCCTCGCCCGAGAATTCCGTGAAGGCACGGGAATCCACCACGAACGGGCGGTCGAACTGGTAGCTCACCTCCTGCAGTTCCCGCAGCAAGGGCGAAACCAGGGCGGCCATCCGCAGCAACGGCGCCGGAAGCCGTTGTACACCGACCGGTGGCACGCGCGCCGCTTCGCACAGCACGCCGACCATCACGCGCGACGAACGCGCCGGCAGCGTCGGCACGTGCCACGCGCGGCCCCACGCCTTCTCCTCCGCGGCAACGCGCACCAGCGTGCGCGCGACGTCCGGGAGGTAGGTCCAGCTGTGCGGCGCGTCCGGGTCGCCCATCACCTGAACCTTGCGCCCCTTGAGCACCGCCGGCACCACGCGCGCGCCCAGGTGCCCGCCGTCGGTCACGCCCGGGCCGAAGAAGTCCGAAGCCCGCACCTCGGCGGCGCGAATCCGGCCCTGCTCGTGCAGATCGTGCAGCTGCTTCCACAGCTGCACGCGCACGCGGCCCTTGGGTCCCGTCGCCTCGAGCGGCAGGTCTTCGGTGATCGGCCCTTCGACGGGCCCGTAGCCGTACAGGTTCCCCAGCGCCACGAGCACGGCGCCGGTCGCCTCGGCCGCCGCGGCGGTGGCGTCGGCCAGCGGCGGCCAGTCGCGTGTCCACCGGTGATACGGCGGGCTCGCGCACTGGTAAATCGCGTCAGCACCCTCGGCCGCATCGGTCAGCGCGGCGCTGTCGGTCGCGTCGAGCACCACGTGCTCAAGCCCCGGCTCCTCGGGCCGCGGCGACCTGCCGATCACCTTCACCCGCTCGCCCCGTTCGGCGAGCAGCCTCGCCGTCGCCGCTCCCGCCGGGCCGAACCCGATCACCACGTGAAGACTCATGCGCCACACCATAGTCAGCCCGGTGAGCGGGATTGGCATTTCAGGTATCCGTAACTTCGGGTTCACGGCGAACTTCTTCGGACAGTTGTCCGTAACCCCTCGGACGCCTCAAGACCCCATCGTGAAAAGGCTCGCGATTAATCCGATTCACAGAGAATTCTCACTCCTCTTCAGCGCCGTGTTCCCGGTGGCCGGAGCCGCTTTTCGGACTCTAGGCGGCCGACGAGCGTTGGTGTAGGGTCGCCGATCATGGACAGTTCCGACAAGGATGCCTATGTCTTCTGAAGATCTCCCCCGGCTCGTCAAGGACACGGCTCGCCGTCAGCTCGCCGAGGCCGGTGCGACCGGTCTGACGCTGCAGACGGTGGCCGTCGGAAGTGGCGTGACCGTGGCCGAGGTGCAACCGTTTTTCGGTGATCGTGACGATCTCCTGACCGCATTGATCATCGACGCCTACAACGCCTCCGGCGAGGCCATGGAACAGGCCGATCCCGGCGAGCGGGAAACGGACCCGGGCGCGCGCCTGCTGGCCGTCACTCGCGCATTGCGCGAATGGTCGCTCGCCAACCCGGCCGAGTTCGCCTTGCTCTACGGCTCGCCCGTGCCCGGCTACGCGGCACCGGAGACCACGGTGGGCCCGGCTTCGCGCACGCCCGCCGCGCTCGCCGCGGTACTGCGTTCCGCGCTGGCGACCGGATCCCTCACGCCGCCGAGCCGGCCGCTGCCCGGTCCGACGCTCGTGACCGCCGAGGCCGTCGCGCTCTTCGGCGGACAGCCCGAGGCTCCCTACGGCGATCTGCTCGAACGCGGGATCGTGCTGTGGAGCAACCTGATCGGCCTGCTGGTGTTCCAGGTTTTCAGCCGTACGCACGACAGCGTTGCCGACCAGTCGGCCTTCTTCGACTACGCGGTGGCCGTGGCGGCGGAAGCCGTCGGCCTGGCCGTGCCGCTCGAAGACAGCCGGCGCGAGGCAGTGAACGCCTGAATCTCGAGTTCCGCAACTGGGGTGGTCTGGTGTGAACGCGCTGAAGATCGTGCTCTTCGCGTCGTCCGCGGTGTCGTCGTACGCCGCGTTCCTCTACAAGCTGGCGTCGATCCGGCGCGGCTGGGGTGACATCGGGTACGTCACGATGATGGTGACGCTGGTACTGCAGTGCCTCACGTTCACGATGGGGGCGGTGTCGCTCAGCGTCGTCACGTTCTTCGGCGTGCAGAACCTGGCCATCCTCGTGCTGCACCTCTCGGCGGTCGCCTACTGCATCAGCGCGCAGGTCCTGCTGATGCAGTGGGCGAACCCGCTCTCGGAGGTGCGGCGCGCGATCCGGGCGTGGATCATCGCCGGCGTCGTGCTGTGCGTGGTCCTCACGGCGTTGTTCTTCATCGGCAACCGCCCCGGCACACCGGCGTCGGCGTTCGGCACCGGCAGCAGCGACCCCGTCATCCTCGTCTACCTGCTGCTGTTCATCGTTTCGCAGGCCGTGCCGTGCGTGACGATCTACCACCAGTGCATCCCGTACGCACGAAGCACCACGAAACCGTGGCTGCGCCGTGCTTTGCGGATGCTCGCGGCCGGCGCGGTGGTGCTGTTCCTCTACTGCGCCGCGCGCACGGTGAACATCGTGAGCCCCATGTTCGGTCTGTCGGTCGGGCAGTGGGCGATCGCGGCGTCGCTGTTCAGCGCGCTCGGCATCGTGATCGTGTCGCTGGGGCTGACCATGCCGTCGTGGGGCGGGCACGTGTCGAACCTCCTTGCGTGGGGCCGGAACTACAGTTCTTACCGCGCGCTCTACCCGCTGTGGCACTCGCTCTACGAGTCGTCGCCGGGCATCGCGCTGGAGCCGCCGTCCAGCGCCGACCGCCAGTGGTCCGACCTGCACTACCGCCTGCACCGCCGCGTGATCGAGATCCGCGACGGCTGGCGGGCGCTGCGCCCGTACATGGACCGCGCCGAGTCCTCCCCGGCCGAACCGGCGGACCAGGCGCTGGTCGAGGCCACGAAGATCAAGCACGCGCTGCGGGCCAAGAACTCCGGTGTCACCCCGGCACGCAGTCAGGACAACGGCAGCTTCGACGACCACGACGCCAAGACCTTCGCCGCGGAAGTCGATTGGCTCACGCAGGTTTCGGCCGCGTATGGCCGATTGAGCTGACGTCGTCCGTCTGATGTGGACTCAGGCCTCGACCATTTCCGTGCGGTCGTGCGGCAGGTCGGCCAGCAGTGCCTCGCCCTTCACCAGCCACGAGACGCCGAACGCGATCACCGCGAGGGATTCCAGCCACACCGTCGGGTGCAGCGAAGCCGTGGCCGCGTCGAAGAAGAGCCCGTCGATCACGATCAGCGCGAGCGCCGCCAGCATTACGCCGCCGCACACGCGGTAGACGACGTTGCGCGCGCCTTTGCGTGAGGTCGGCGACGGATCGTCGGACTTGGTGAACAGGAAGAAGCAGAAGAAGGCCAGCGTCAGGAAGAAGATGCCGGCGAACACCAGATGGGCCACGCCGATCGCGCGCTCGGTCCCCGTCGGCGACGCCGGGCTGGTCGGGAAGAGCGCGACTCCGATGGCCGCGACCGCCGCGATGTTGCCGGCGATGTCGTCGATCCGGCCGTAACCCCGGTAGGAGACGAGGAAAACGCCGATGGCGCACATCGTGCCGACGAAGACGTTGCGCATATCGCTGTAGTAGTAGCCGCTCAGCGAGCCCTGCAGGCCGCCGCCTTGCAGCAGTTCCTTGCCGAGGATCACGACGAACGGCAGCGCGAGGCCGAGCACGCCGATCGCGCGGCGGAGGAAGAGGAACGAGCGCACGAGGGTGTTCACGGTTGCCTCCCCGGTGTGGTCCATAACCATTTTCTACCGGGTCGGCCGGGTTTTCACCGGATGGCGGGGGTGGTTCCCAAAACGTTGTCGAGCTCGGCGAGCAGCCGGGCCTTCGAGCGGGCGCCGACGATGGTGTGCACCGGTTCGCCACCGCGGAACAGGATGAGCGTGGGCAGCGACATGACCTGGTACTTCCGCGCCGTCTCGGGGTTCAGGTCGGTGTCGATCTGGCGCACCGTCAGGGAATCCGCCCGCTCGGCCGCGATCTCGGCCAGCACCGGCGCGATCATCCGGCACGGTGGGCACCACTCGGCCCAGAAGTCCACGAGCACCGGCTTGTCGTGGTCGAGGACGTCGGCGGCGAAGGTCGCATCGGTGGTCATCGGATCTCCTCGGCGGACGTTTCGAGCCGGCAGGGGTCGTGCCGGGCCGAAGCCCCGGCGAGCTTGTCCATCAACGCGGTCCGCACGGCGCCGAGGTCGGCCAGGCACTTCTCGACTTCCTCGAGCTTGCGCCGGTACACCTCGACCGAAGCCGGGCAGGCGTCGCCGGACTCGTGACCGGTGCGCAGGCAGTCGACGAACGGGCGGGTGTCTTCGAGGGTGAATCCGACCGTGCGCAGCGTCTGGATCTCGCTGACCAGCCGCAGGTCGCCCTCGTCGTAGTCCCGGTACCCGTTCGCCGCCCGCCCCGCCGGCAGCAGCCCCTGCGCCTCGTAGAAGCGCAGCGCCCGTGGTGTCGTCCCCGCCCGCCGGGCGAGCTCGCCGATCCGCATGCGTTCGACGGTAGACCTTGACGTGCGCGTCAAGGCAACCTCTCAGCCCGCGACCTTGCCGGTGTACTCCTGGTACTGCATCGCGTTCGCCGCCCGGGTGCTCATGTATTCGAACACCTTCCCGAACACGGGGCCGGTCAGCATGCGGTACATCCGGTTGCGGCTGCGCAGCTTCTTCTCGTTCTCCGGTACGAGGAACCCGCCCGAGCCGGCACCGTTCTTGTGGCCGATGTGCGCCGGCTTGCGCAGGCGCTGCTCGTAATTCTCGAACGCCGCCACGTGGTCGCCGTTCGCGGCCGCCAGCTCACCGGCGAGGATCTGCGCGCCCATCATGGCCAGACCCGTGCCGGAGCCGCCGGGGCCGGCGCACCACGCGGCGTCGCCGAGCAGCACCACGCGGCCCTTCGACCACTTGTCGACGCTGATCTGGCCGATGGTGTCGAAGTACAGGTCCGGCGCGTCGTCGATCGCGCTCAGCAGGCGCTGCATCTCCCAGCCCGCGCCGGCGAAAACGTCGGCCACGATCTCCTTCTGCCGCTCGGGGTCCGGCCGGCCGTAACCGCGCGGGTCGCCGCGGAAATACAGGATGACGGTGACGGTGTCGCCGTCGCGGCCGCTGTAGACCATCGCGCCGCGGCCAGGCTCGTTGAAGATCAGGCCGCTGTGGTCGAGCCCGAGGTGGTTGGGCGCGGTGAACGCGGCGACGTGGTAACCGAGGTCCTTGCGGAAGCGCGCCTCCGCGCCGAACGCGGCCGTACGCACCCCCGAGTGCATCCCGTCCGCGCCGACCACCAGGTCGAACCGGCGGGGCGCGCCGTGGCGGAAGGTCACCTCGACACCTTCGGCCGTCTCGGTCAGCGAAGTGACGCGGTCGCCGAACACGTACTCGGTGTAGTCCCGGGTGCGCTCGTAGAGGATGCGGGCGAGGTCGCCGCGCAGGATCTCGAGCTCGCCGCTGGCGAACGAGCTGGGTACGGTCACGATCGGCTTGCCCGCGGCGTTCAGCAGCAGCTGGTCGCCCATCGCGGTCTCGTACTTGCGCAGCTCCTCGGTGAGCCCCATCGCGTCGATCAGCTTCATCTGCTCGCCGCGGAAGTCCACAGCCTGGCCGCCGGGCCGCAACGCCGGCGCCGCCTCGACGACGGTCACGGAGTAGCCGTGGTGGTGCAGCCAGAAAGCGGCCGACGGCCCTGCCACGCTGGCACCGGAAACGAGCACGGTCTTGGTCATCGCTGGAGTCCCTTCTCGGGGTTCGGCTTTCGATGACGCAAGACTGCGGCCCGGCGCTGACCACGCCCGCACGGTGCGCTGACGGTGTTCGTGCGCGGTGGTCAGCCGGATCGACGCGACCGTCAGCGCAGGCCGCGAACGCCCGCAACCAGCAGGTCGACGCCGCGCGCGAAGTACGAATCCTCGTCGCCACACGCGGCGAGCGCGTCGGCGGCAGCCGAGACGTTCGGGAAGCGCTCGGGCGACAACGCCGCCAGCGCGACCCGCTTGCGCTCCACGGCCTCGTCGCGTGTGGCCGCGGGATGCACGTCGGTGGCGCCAGGCTCGGCCGTCACGAGGGTCACGCCGGCCCACAGCAGGTAACCGCCGAGCTCCGCGGCTTCTTCGGCCGTGAAACCGGCTTCGCGCAGCAGGCCGAGCACGTGGTCGGCCACGGTGAGGCCGGCGTCGGACTCGAGGATTCGGGGCGGGACAAGGCCGGCGACCGCGGGGTGGGGGCGCACCGCGGCGAGCACCGCCACGAGCGCGGCCCGCAACCGCGCGTCCCAGGTGCCCTCGGAATCCGGCAGCGACACGTCCGCCAGCAGGCGTTCGGCCAGGCCAGCCACAAGCTCGTGCTTGTCCTTGAAGTGCCAGTACAGCGCCATGGGCGTGACGCCGTGGTCCTGCGCGAGGCGGCGGATCGTCAGCGCGTCGAGGCCCTCGCGATCGGCCAGGGCGAGCGCGCCGTCGACGATCGTGTCGCGGCTGAGCTTCTCGCGCGTTTTGGCCACGAAGCCGACTTTACCTCGTACAGGGGCCGTCTTCGTCGTCCGCGTTAAGGCGCGAGGCCATGCGGGCGAAGACGCGTTCCAGCACCTCGAGCTCGTCGGGTTTGACCTGCTCGAAGAAGTATCGCCGCACGGTCTCCACGTGCTCGGGCGCCGCCGCCTCGATGGCTTCGCGCCCGGCCGGGGTGAGGCGCACCATCGCACCGCGCGCGTCGTCCGAGCAGTCCTCGCGCGTGACGAGGCCGCGTTTCTCCATCCGGCTCACGTGGTGCGACAGCCGGCTGCGATCCCACCGGATCTGCATCCCGAGGTCGCGCATGCGCAGCACGTCGCCGGGGGCCTCGGAAAGCGGCACCATCAGCGTGTAGTCCGGGCCCGAGAGCCCCGCGTCGCGCACGAGCTGCCGGTCGATGGCGCCGTTCAGCGACCGCTGGAGCAGGTGGAACAGCTTCCAGACGTGCAACTCGCGCTCATCGAGCCAGCGTGCGTCCGTCATGAAGTGAGTCTACCCAATTTGTTGACGCATCACCATATTGTCTGCCGCGCCTCCGGCGGGGCGTGCGAGATCGCCTCGGAGCGATCTCGCGGGTTGCCTCAAGCGGTGAGGGGCGGTCATCGCGCGACGATCACCGCGGCGTCCGGTTCACCAGCGTAAAGACGCTCGACGAACGCCACCCGCCGGGCCAGTACGCGGCGCTGGTTGAGGTAGCCCTTGTCGGTGATCTCGCCCGCGTCGAGATCCGGCGGGTCGGCGAGCACCACGATCCGCTCGACGCGGCCCGCCGAGCCGGCCGCGGAGTTCATCGCGGCCAGCAGCTTCCCGACGTGCGCGCGCAGCTCAGCGTGGACCACGCAGCCGTCCGAGGCGTCGAGCGAACCCGCGAACAACGCCCGCGCTTCGGCCTGGTTGAGCCAGGCCAGCGCGCTGACGTACGAGCGGTTCTCCCCCGCGATCACCGCGTCGGACAGCAGGGGCACGGCCGAGAGCAGCGCCGTGCGCAGGGCACCGACGCGGACGAACGTGCCCGTGTCGAGCTTGAAGTCCTCCGCGATGCGGCCGCCGAACAGCAGCCCAGCGTTCGGGTCGTCCGAGGCCGGCACGGCGGCGTCGCCCGTGCGGTAGAAGCCTTCCTCGTCGAACGCCGCGGCCGTGAGGTCGGGCCGGTGCAGGTAGCCGGGCGTCACGGAGGCGCCGCGCACCCGGATCTCCCGTGCCTCGCCCACGGGCGAGAGCTTGACCTCGAGCCCCGGCAACGGCACACCGATGCACCGCGCGTCCTCGAACGGGAAGTGCGCGCTCGTCACGGCGGGCGCGGTCTCGGTCGCGCCCCACGAGCTCGTCAGCGGCACGTCGACGCCGGCCGCCCGGGCCGCGTCCGCCAGCCGCGTGCGCAACGCCGCCGGCAACGCGGCCGCCGCGTTGAACAGCAACCGCAGGCGCGAGAAGAACGCGCGCGCGAAGTCGGGATCCTGCTCCAGCACGGGCACGAGCTGCGCGTAACCCGCGGGCACGTTGAAGTACAGCGTGGGCCGCGCCGAGCGCAGGTTCTCCAGGCTGCGGCCGAACAGCCGCGGCGCCGGTTTGCCGTCGTCTACGTGGAGCGTGCCGCCGTTGTGCAGCACCAGATCCACGTTGTGGTTGCCACCGAAGGTGTGGCTCCACGGCAGCCAGTCGACGAGTACGGGCCGCTCCTCACCCAGGAACGGCCAGGCCTGCCGGATCGACTGCTGGTTGGCGCACAGCATCCGGTGCGTGTTCAGCACGCCCTTCGGCGAACCGGTCGAGCCGGACGTGAAGAGCACCTTCGCGAGCGTGTCCGGCCCCGTCGCGGCGTACGCGGCTTCGAGCTCCGGACCCGGCGAAGTGGCCAGCAGATCGTCGAGGGATTCCGCGCCCGGCACAGCGTCGACCTCGCTCGTCAGGACTACGGCGGGCCCTTCGACGGCGGCGAGCGCCTTCGCGAACGGACCACCGGCCTCGGCGAACACCAGACCGGGCTTCAGCACCTTCGCGATCTCGCGAATTCGCGCGTGGTCGCCGCTGAGCAGGGAGTACGCGACGCTGATCGGCGCCACGGGGACACCCGCGGTCAGCGCGCCGAGCGTGAGCACGAGGTGGGCGACGGAGTTGCCCGAGAGGATCATCACCGGCCGGTCCGGACCGAGGCCGCGGTCGAGCAGCGCCTGCCCGAGTGCGTCGGCGCGGCGGCGGACCTCGCCGTACGTCAGCGTCGCCCAGCCGTCGTCGTCGCGTTCGGCCACCAGCGGATGGTCGGGGTCGATGCCGGCCCAGTCGCGCAGCATCGCGGCCACTGCGCGGGTAGGCGCCGAGCGGGTCACGAGAGCGGAAAACGACACTCCCGTCCGGCCGGTCCTCGCGTTCGACGTCGGGTTCAGCGAACATTCGACCGTTTCCTCCTCGAGACCCGCTGTGTCTCACACGAATACCGCGGTCTCACACAACTATTGCGGGTCGTGAGGAATTTGTCGAATATCAGTTTCGGCGCCGTCGGTCATCCGGCGCAGCACCGCCCCCGCCTTGAGCAGCAGCTCGACCTCGTCCTGTTCGAGGTCGCCGAACCGCTCCACGAGCACCCGTGACTCGTCACGCACCACCGCGCCGAGCCGGCGCCGGCCCTGCTGGGTGAGGTGCACGTAGCTCACGCGCTTGTCGCCCGCGTCGGCCGCGCGCGCGACGAAGCCCGCCTCCTCCATGGCGTGCACGACCTTGGTGGCCGTGGGCTGGGAGCAGCCGACCTCCTCGGCGAGCGTCCCGATGCGCAGGGGTCCGGAGCGGGCCAGCTTGGCGAGCACCAGCAGCTGCGTTCGCGGCAGGTTGTCGGGCGGCGCGGCCCGGTGCAGCTCGCGCAGCAGCCGGTACAGCGACAGCACGAACTGGAACGCCTCGTCGGCGTCGACGTCCGGCGACTCGCCCACCATGGCCCGCTCCTCACCCTCGTGATCACCTCACCGGACGCGCAGCTCCGGTGAGTACAGATCGAACCAGGTCGCGAAGTTCAGCACACGCTCCACGAGTGGCCGGAGGAAGGGCACGGTGTCCTCCCGGGCAAGCAGGCCCGTCAGCAGGCCGCGGTCGAACAGGTCGAACACGGGGTGCGCCGGCGCGGCCAGCAGGTCGCCGACCTGGTCGCGCAGGGCTTCGAGGTACTTCGGGTCCTGCGTCGACGGGTAGGGGCTTTTCACCCGTTCGGCCACCGACACCGGCAGCACGTCGCGGGCCGCCGCGCGCAGCAGGCTCTTCTCGCGGCCGTCGAACGTCTTCGTCGTCCACGGCGTGTTGTACACGTACTCCACGAGCCGGTGGTCGCAGAACGGCACGCGCACTTCGAGGCCGGTGGCCATGCTCAGGCGGTCCTTGCGGTCGAGCAGGATGCGCACGAACCGCGTGAGGTGCAGGTAGCCGATCACGCGCATGCGACGCTCGTGCTCGGTCTCGCCGGCCCGCGTGCCGGCCTCCGCGACCGCCGCCGAGTACGAGTCCCGCAGGTGCGTGGCAAGGTCCAAAGAGGACCGCACACCCTCGGCGAAGATCTGGCTCACCCCGCGTTCGCCCGACTGCAGCCGCCGCGCGAGCCACGGGAAGGTGTCGGCCTGCTGCACCTTCGGGTCGTGGAACCACGCGTAACCGCCGAAGACCTCGTCGGCCGACTCACCGGACAACGCGACGGTGGAGCGCTCGCGGATCGCGCGGAACAACAGGTACAGGGAGCCGTCCATGTCCCCCAGCCCCGTCGGCAGGTCGCGAGCCCGAACCACCGTGCGGCGCACGGCCGGGTCGGCGAGCTCCGCCGAGTCGAGCACGATGTCCTGGTGCAGCGAGCCCACGTGCTGGTGGACGTCACGCACATACGGCGCGTCCGGCGTGGCCCGCAACGCGTCCGGCACGAAGTTGTCTTCCTGCCCCACGAAATCCACCGCGAAGCTGCGCACCCGCTCGTCCTGGTCGGCGAGCTGCCGGGCGGCCAGCGCGGTGATGACACTGGAGTCGAGGCCGCCCGAGAGCAGCACGCAGCGCGGCACGTCGGCCACGAGCTGGCGGCGCACGATGTCGTCGAGCAGCTCGCGCACGTGCTGCACGGTCACGCCGATGTCGTCGGCGTGCTCGGCTGGCTGGAGCTGCCAGTAGCGGCGCACCTTCAGGCCGGTGCGGTCCAGCGTCACGACGGTGCCGGGCTCGACCTCCCGCATGCCGGCCCACACGGCCTGGCCGGGGTTCTTGGTGAACGACAGGAGCTCACGCAGGCCGTCGGTTTCCACGACGGGCCGGATTTCGGGGTGCGCGAGGATCGACTTGGGCTCGGAACCGAACAGCAGCCCGTCGCCGTGCGGCGAGTAGTACAGCGGCTTGATACCCATCCGGTCGCGGATCAGGACCAGGCGCTCCTCGCGCGGGTCCCAGATCGCGAACGCGTACATGCCGTTGAGGCGTTCGGCCAGGCCGGTACCCCATTCCAGGTAGCCGCGCAGGACCACCTCGGTGTCGCTGTTCGTGGTGAAGCGGTGCCCGCGCGTCTGCAGTTCCGCGCGCAGCTCGGCGAAGTTGTAGACCTCACCGCTGTAGGTCAGCGCGACCGTGCCGCCGGCCTCGGCCGTCATCGGCTGCGTGCCCAGCTCGAGGTCGATGATGGCCAGGCGCCGGTGGCCGAACGCCGCGTGGCGGTCGAACCACATCCCGCTCGCGTCCGGCCCGCGGCACGCCATGGTGGCGGTCATGGCCGCCACCGTCTCCCGCTCAGCCGCCAGGTCGCGGCCGTAGTCCACCCATCCCGTGATCCCGCACATGTCCAGCCCCCGGAACATTTTGAGAGAGAAACATTCATAGGGAATGAAACTGGGTTACGCGGGCGAGCGCCACCCGGACGAACCGGACGCGAGCGTGCCGATCCGGCTCGGGCGCCGAGGTTTCCGCTGCTGGAGTGACCGTCGAACCGAGAGGGGTGGCGTGTGTCACGAAGTGGGGTAGAGCCGGCCCATCAGTTCGAGGACCTCCTCGATCATCTGCCCCGCCTTCGCCTTCGACGGAGCGGCCGCGACCTCGCGGCCCGCCTCCGTCGACATCGCGGTGAGCGAGAGCACGAGCATGTCCGACAGCGGCCGGGTGTGGCCGTTGACCAGCGTGGCGTTGGCCGTGAGCCACTCCCGGAACCGCTCGCGCGTGAGCAGGCCGAAGCCCGCCGGGCCGTTCCCGGACAGGAACAGCCGGGCGAGCTTGCGCTCCTGCCAGCACCCGTCGAGGTAGGCACGCGCTCCGGAGATGTATAGCCGGAGCGCGTCCTCCTCGCCCTGCGCCAGCGCCGTGCGGAACGCCTTGGCGGACCGGTGCTGCTGGCGGCGGTTGTACTCGTTGTAGAGCGTGATGTAGAGATCGGACTTCGCGACGAAGTGGTGGTACAGGCTGCCGATGCTGGCGCCGGCCCGTTCGGCGATGGCGGCCATGCTCGCCTGGTCGTATCCCGACGCGGTGAAGACCTCACCGGCCGCCTCGAGCAGCGCCGCGCGGGTTGCTTGCGCCCGCTTGCTCCCTGTCGCCTCCGTCATGGCGTGATTGTGCCGGACGGACTCACGCCGCGGGGATGCCGTTGGCCGGAGCCTGTGGTTGCGGTTGTGTGTAGGGGGTCACGGGACCGTCGCCGTCGTCGGTCGTGAGCGGCGTTCCGGACGACACCTGCTTGCCGCCGGAGATGGTCGCGATCTGCCCGCCGGTGTAGCCCGCGTGCGAATCCGCGCCGTAGCGGAACGGCACCAGACCCGGCCCGGCGAGCCCGCCCTTCTTCAGCGCGTCGATCACGCCCTGTCGCGTCGGGTTCTGCCCGGCGCGGGCGAGCGCCTGCGTGAAGGTGTAGGCGTAGGCCATGGCGTAGTAGACGTTGCCGTCGAAAGGCACATTCGGGATGTACTGGTCGTGGATCTTCTTGAACAGCGCGGTCCACGAGTTGCTCGTGTCGTCGACCGGCGGCAGGTAGGCCGACGTGACCAGGCCTTCGATGAGGTCCTGCCCCTTCACCGACGAACCCGCCTGCTTGGCGAAGTTCTCCAGCAGCCCCGACACGGTGATCGGGTCGGCGCCCACGCTGGACGCGACGAGCGTCGGCGAGTATCCGAGCTTCAGCGAAGTCAGCTTGAACAACGCGGTGTAGGCCGGGATCGCCTCGAGTACCACGACGTCGGCCTTCGTCGCCGCGATCGCCGACACCTGCGCGGCCACGTCGGTGTTGCCCGGCTGGTACGGCTGACGCGTGACGACGAGGCTCTGGTCGATGTATTTGTCGAGGCCCTTCATGCCGTCGCGGCCGAAGTCGTCGTCCTGGTAGAAGTAAGCGACCTTCTTGCCGGCCAGGTTCTTCTTCACGTAGTCGCCGAGGATCTTGCCCTCCACCGTGTAGTCCGGCTGCCAGCCGAACGTGTAGGGGTTCTTCTCCGGCTGGTCCCAGCAGGTGCAGCCGGACGCGACGAACAGGTCGGGCACGCGCGAGGAGTTGAGGAAGTCCACGACCTTCGTGTGCGTCGGCGTGCCGAGCGAGCCGACGATCGCGAACACCTTGTCCTGCAACACGAGCTGCTTGGTCAGCGTGACGGTCTGGGCCGGGTTGTAGGCGTCGTCGAGGTACTTGAGGGTGATCTTGCGGCCGTTGATGCCGCCGTTGGCGTTGACGTAGTCGAAGAACGCCTTCGCGGCCGGCCCCTGCTCGCTGTAGCCCGGCGCGGCCGTGCCCGTGAGCGGAATCGTGGACCCGATGGTGACGCTGTCGGCGGTGATCCCGGGAGTGGACTCCGCGGCGTCGTCACCCGAGGCGCAGGCGGTGGCGGTGAGGGCGACCACCGCGGCCAGGGCGACCGCGACGGATGCTGGTCGGCGTACGGTCATCTTCTCGTCTCCTGACGGGTCTGGAGTGGACGGACGAAACGAGCCTTGAGCAAGGCGCCGAGCTTGCGGACCCCCGACTGGATGCCGCCGGGGAACGCGATGATCACCACGATCAGCACCAGCCCGTAGAGCACGAGCGGGATGTTCGCGTAGATCGCGCGCGGCAGGTCGGCCTGTTGCGCGAGGTCGGCGGTCCAGTTGGGCAGCAGGGTCACGATCACCGCGCCGTACACCGCGCCGGCGAGACTGCCAAGCCCGCCGAGTACGGCCGCGGTGAGCAGGGACAAGGACAGCGAGAGCGTGAACGCGCCGGGCGCGGCCAGGCTGTTGACGATCGCGAACAGCCCGCCCGCCAGGCCCGCGAACGCCGCGCTGATGCCGAACGTGACGATCTGCGTGCGGGCCACGTGCACGCCCGACAGCGCGGCAGCTTGCTCGTCTTCGCGGACCAGCCGCATGTCGCGGCCGATCCGGCTGCGCGTGAGGTTCGCGAGCAGGAACAACGTGACCACCAGGCAGAGGCCGCAGATCCACGCCTGCCAGCGTTCGAGCGGAAAGCTCTCGCCGAGGGAAAGCGGCGGCGGGTCGGAGGTGACGATGAGGCCGTTGGCGCCGCCGAGCAGGTCGCGCAGGCCGTGGTAGTCGGCCAGCGACGGCAGCCCGACGGCGAGCGCGAGGGTCGCACCCGCCAAGTACGGGCCACGCAGCCGGGCCGCCGCCACGCCGACCAGCGAACCCAGCGCGCCGCCGATGACCACCGAACCGAGCAGTACGAGCACGAGCGGCCAGTCGAGGTGTTCGAGCAGCAACGCCGTGGTGTAGGCGCCGACGGCCACGAACGCGCCGTGGCCGAGGGAGATCTGGCCGGACAGTCCGGAAAGGACGGTCAGGCCCGCCGTCGCGATGGCGGTGTAACAGATCTGGGCGAACTGCAGGTTCGCGAACGAGTCGAGCGAGGTCGTCACGAAGTACAGCACGATCAGGCCCAGCACCGAGAGCGTGAGGTGGCGGACCAGCGTGGACCGCTGCCAGAAGCGGACCGGTGCCGCCGCGGCGAGCGCCGTCATACCCGCCTTCCCTTCGTCGAACCGAACAGCCCTTGCGGACGCAGCATCAGCACCCCGATGAGGACTACGAGCGAGGCCAGCGTGACGATGTCGGACCCGAGGTAGCCGGCCACGTAGCTGAGCACGATGCCGAGCGCGAGCCCGCCGACGACGGCGCCCGGCGGGCTGTCGAGGCCGCCGATCACCGCCGCGGTGAAGCCGAACACCAGGACCGCGTCGAACGCCGTCGGGCTCACGAACGTGCTGGGGGCGACCAGCACACCGGCGATCGCGCCGACCGCCGCCGCCAGGGCCCAGCCGACCGTGAGCATCCGCCCGACGCGCACGCCGAGCAGGCGCGCCACTTCCGGCGCGAACGCCGAGGCCCGCATGCGCAGGCCGAGATTCGTCTTGCGGAACACCAGCGCCAGCACCACCATCACGGCGAGCACCACGAGCACGATCCACAGGTCGTTGGGCGCGAACAGCAGCTGCCGGTCGCCCACCTTGAACCCGGCGATGCCGAACGCCGGCGGGTACGAGCGCGGGGTGCCGCCGAAGAGCATCCCGGCCACGCCCTGCAGCAGCACGAGCAGGCCGAAGGTCACCACCACCGCGTCCAGTGGCGATCGTTTCTCCACCGGCCGCACCAGCACGCGTTCCACCACGGCGCCGAGCACGAGTCCACTGAGGACGGCCACGATCAGCGCCAGCCAGTAGGAGCCGCCGTGGGAGACGATCGTGTAGGCGATGAACGTGGTGATCATCAGCATGCCGCCCTGCGCGAAGTTCACGATCCGCGTGGAGCGCCAGATCAGCACGAGCGCCAGCGCGACGGCCGAATACACGGCCCCGCTGGTGAGCCCGGCGAGGGTCAGGTCGAGGAAGCGGCCCATCACACCTCCAGGTAGGCGCGGCGCACGCGGTCGTCGGCCGCGAGGGTGTCGGCGGTGTCGTCGGCGACCTTGCGGCCGAGGTGCAGGACGACGGCCCGGTCGGCGACCGACAGCGCGGTCGCCGCGTTCTGCTCCACCAGCAGCAGCGTGAGGCCGTTCTCCTCGCGCAGCGTCCGCAGCACGGCCACGATCCGGGCCGAAACCCGTGGTGCGAGGCCGAGTGAGGGTTCGTCGAGCAGGAGGAGCTCGGGCCGGCTCATCAGCGCGCGGCCGATGGCGAGCATCTGACGTTCGCCACCGGAAAGCGCTTCCGCGCGCTGGTGCCGGCGGTCGGCCAACGGGGGGAACAGGTCGTACATCTCGCCGGTGCCCGAGCGCAGCCAGTGCCGGTCGCGCCGCCACAGGCCACCGAGGCGCAAGTTCTCCTCCACCGTCAGCTCGGCGATCACGCCGCGGCCCTCGGGCACGTGCGCGACACCGAGGCGGACGAGATCCTCCGGGGCCAGGCGCGTGATGTCGTGGCCGTCGAGCTGCACGGCGCCGTCACGCGGGCGGTGCAGACCACTGAGTGCCCGCAGCAGCGTCGTCTTGCCGGCACCGTTCGAGCCCAGCACCGCGGTAATGGATCCCTGCTCCACCACCAGGTCCACGTGGTCGAGCGCCCGCACCGGCCCGTAGTCCACGACGAGCCCGCTGACGTCAAGCATGCGCACCGCCCTCTCCCGCGACGGCCGCTACGGGGTCGCCGAGATAAGCCCGCTGCACCTGCGGGTCGGCCCGCACCTGCGCCGGCGTGCCGCGGGCGATGACCTCGCCGAAGTCGAGCACCACGAGCCGGTCGCACAGGTTCATCACGAAGTCCATGTGGTGCTCGACCAGCATCACGGTCGTCGCCGGCGCCAGGCCGCGGACGATGTCGGCCAGCTCGCCGACCTCCGTCGCCGACAGGCCGGCCGCCGGTTCGTCGAGCAGCAGCAACCGGGGCTGGCTCACCAGGGCGCGCGCGAGGGCGACGCGTTTGCGCACGCCGTAGGGCAACCCGGCGCAGATCCGCTTCGCGTCACCGTCGATTCCGAGCTCGCGCAGCACGTCCATCGCGCGGGCGGCGAGCGCGCGTTCGTCGTGGTCGGCCCAGGGTGACCCGAGCAGCGCGCCGCCGAGGCTCGTGCGCGAGCGGTGCGTGGCGCCCGCGACCACGTTGTCCAGCACCGTCAATCCCGCGAACAGACCGAGTCCTTGCAACGTGCGGGCGATGCCGTGGCGCGTGAGCCGCTCGGGCCGGGGCCGCTCGAGGGCCTGGCCGGCGAAGGTGATCGTGCCGGAGCCGGGCCGCACGAACCCACAGATCGTGTTGAACAGCGTGGTCTTGCCCGCGCCGTTCGGGCCGATGACGCCGAGCACGCACCCGGCGTGGACCTCCAGCGAAACCTGCCTGAGTACCTCGAGCCCGCCGAAGGAGACACAGAGTCCCTCAGCGCGCAGGAGTACAGGATCCTCGACCACGCTCACCCCACCGCCTCGTTGCAGTGACACCGGCAAAGCAGAATCCGATTCGGACGCGACGAACAGTACAGACATCTCCCTGGCTTGCCCAGACCCGTTATCGGGCCGAGTTCGCGGTTACCGAAGCTTGATCCGGCGAACCTTGATCACTTCGCGGGGCAGAATGTTGTTCTGGCTAAGTAACGCGTGCTATACCCGGCACTTGCGTGGCACCGCACCCGAGCGGTGCCGTGAGCAACGAGGTGCGAAGTTGAGAAACCGTACTTGGCGCTCGACCGCGGTAGTGGCCGCTCTGGCCGTGCCGATCCTCCTCACGACAGCGGCGACCTCGGCCGTCGCGCAACCGGGCGGGCATGCTCGGTTGGCCATCACAACCGTCTCCAACCCGCGGCCCGATCTGGTCAGCGGAGGCCAGGTCCTGGTCAGAATCACGCCGCCGGACGCTCGCTCCGGCGTTCGTGTCTCGGCCGGCGGCCACGACGTCACGCGGGCCTTCCACGCCGAGCGCGACGGCAGCCTGCTCGGTCTCGTCACCGGCCTGCGCGACGGCTCGACCGACCTGGTGGCGACGGCCGGCCACGGTGACCGCGCGAGCGTGCGCGTGGTGAACCACTCGATCACGGGCCCGGTGTTCTCCGGGACGCAGCAGAAGCCGTTCTACTGCGAGACCACGGCGTTCGGCTTGCCGCCGGCGACCATGCCGCTGTGCAGCGCGCCGACGCAGGTTACCTACCAGTACAAGAACACCGCCGGCAAGTTCGTGGCTCTGGCCGACCCGGCGAGCCGCCCGGCCGACCTCGCCACGGCTCTGGGCGGCGTGCCCTACATCGTTCGCGTGGAGCGGGGCACGATCGATCGCGCGGTGTACGAGATCGCGGCGCTGGCTTCCGGCCCCGCCACCCCGTCCCCCTTCACTCCTTCGGCCGGCTGGAACGGCAAACTGGTCTACACCTTCGGCGGCGGCTGCAACTCCGGCTACCACCAGGGCGCCGGCACCGGCGGTGTGGTCAACGACCTGTTCCTTTCTCAGGGCTACGCGGTCGCGTCGTCGAGCCTGAACGTGCTCGACAACAACTGCAGCCCGATCATCTCAGCCGAGGCCGCGATGATGGTGAAGGAGCACTTCGTCGAGACCTACGGCCCGGTCCAGCACACCATCGGCTGGGGCGGCTCCGGCGGTGCCATCCAGCAGTACGACATCGCCGAGAACTACCCCGGCATCGTCGACGGCATCATCCCCGGCGTGTCCTTTCCGGACCCCATCACCACGGCCGGCCCGGTGGCCGACTGCCGGCTGCTGAACCGCTACTTCGCTTCCGCTGGTTTTACTGACGCCCAGAAGCTCGCCGTGGCGGGCTGGAACTCGTACTCTTCGTGCCTTTCGTGGGACGCCACCTTCGCCAGCCGCGCGACGGCCACGGACAGCTGCAACTCCGCGATCCCCGTCTCCGTTCGGTGGGACCCGGTGACGAATCCCCATGGCGTCATCTGCAACTCCAACGAGCAGTTCGCGAACCAGCTGGGGCGCGATCCTCGCACGGGGTTCGTGCGGAACACGCTGGACAACGTGGGGGTGCAGTACGGGCTGGACGCGTTGAAGGCCGGAGCGATCTCGTCGGCGCAGTTCGTCTCCTTGAACGCCTCGATCGGCGGGCTGGACTACACGGGCAAGCCGGTGGCCGCGCGCTCGTCGGCCGACCCGAAGGCCCTGGACGCGCTGTATCGCGACGACATCTTCAACTCTGCGTCGCAGGGCTTGGCATCGACGCCGATCATCGACCAGCGCACGGACCTCGACCTGGCGGGCGCCGGAAACGACATTCACACGTCGGAGTGGTCGTTCGTGCTGCGGCAGCGGTTGCTGTCCGCGAATGGGACCGCGGCCAGCCAGGTGATCATCGCCAATCACCCGACGGCCGACGAGCAGGCGGCGGCGAGCGCGTACGAACTGGACGCGATGGACCGCTGGTTGACGGCAATCTCTCGGGATCACTCGGGGCGGAGTGCTGCTGGTCGCGTCATCGCTAACCGGCCCCACGACCTCTCGGACGGCTGCTACCTCTCGGCGACCCTGCGGGTGCAGGAGAAGCTGACCGACCCGTCGTCGGGCCAGTGTGGTGCGCTTTATCCGGTGGCGGAGAACACTCGGATGGCTGCTGGTGAGGGGCTGGCCATGGATGTGCTGAAGTGCCGGACGAAGCCGCTGGACTTCGGCTCGTACCCGGTCAAGTTCACTTCCGCCGAGAAGGCCACTCTGAAGAAGACCTTCCCCACGGGGGTTTGTGACTACCGCCGCGACGGCGTCGGCGAGCGCAAGCCCGCCGGCGTGTGGCGGAACTACGGCAGCCGCGCGTAGGCACAGTTCGGAGACGGCTCCTCGCTTGGGTTCACGCCCTGGCGAGGAGCCGTCTGAAATTCTGGAATTGACTCCACACTTGAGGTGTCCAGTTCTCACGAGCAGGCCCGCCCTCGAGCGGCGCGAGGGCGGGCTTGGTCGTGAAACGAGCGGTCAGAACAGCTTGCGCTTCGCTGCCTGGTTGATCAGCGTGCGTCCGTCCTCCGGGAGGAGGAAGTGCTGGGTCTCCAGCCGTTGCACGACGTCAGCGACCTGTTGCCGGTAATCGGCAGTGCTGTAGTACAGCGAATGAAGTTGCTCGGTATCGAAATCCCGGTGCGTGCCGTAGAGGACGCAGAACGAGCTGAGCGGGTTGTCGAGATTAGCGGGCGAGTTGATGCCGTCATTGAGGCCCGTCGGAACCTCCACGTCGGGCAGGCGGATGCCGCCCTGGGCGAGGCCCAGGGAGTCGCGCGCCAGGTCAGCGGGTGGGCCCGGATTGATCAAGGCCAGCGGCGCAGCGCGGCGAGGCGCGATGCCGCGGCTGACCCACTTGTCGAGCGCGTCGTAGGCGGCGTGGAAGACCGTCCAGGACTCGACCTGGCTCGGGCCGGGGTTGGCGCAGGCGAAGGGGGCCTGCTCGCCGAACTCGCGGGACTGGATGGCGCCGAGCGTGGTGCGGAAGTCGTTCGGGTCGGTGCCGGTCGAGTAGGCGGGCACGTGTGAGGCGCCGGCGATTTCCCACGTGCGCAGGGAATCGCTGTCGGGCGCGGTTTTGCTCGGGACGCCGGCGCCGCGATAAACGTCGTTTTCGGTGTAGACGCGGATGGCCTTGGTGCCGACGCCCTCGCGCGGGGGCAGGGAGCTGTCGGAGAGGGCGAACAGGAAGCCGTCGTAGACGTGGCGCAGGGGCTGCACGGTGTTGTAGTACACGCCGAGGTAGCGGCCGGACTGCGAGGCGCCACCGGCGTACACGCGGTCGATGCCGAGGTCGGCCAGCGGGTTCTTCTTGCCGCGGCCCTTGAGCAGCTGCGCGATCTGCGTGTAGATGTCGAACGACTGCGAGTCGTCGAGCACGGCGCCGCCGTTGGTGACGTCGAGCGAGCCGTAGCGCTGCGGGCTCCACTGGGTGAGGCCGAGGCCGGCGGTCCCGCCCGTGGTGGCGCCGTTGACGCCGACGTGCTGCACCGAAGCGCCCACCCACGTCCAGCCGTTGCGGACGTAGTAGTCGGCGCTGGTGCCCCACTCGGTGTCGATGTCGTGCCCGGCGGTCACGTTCTGCCAGTCGACCACCGCGACGCCGGCCGACATCGCGGGCTTCACCGGGCGCCGCACCACGATCCGGGTCGTGTACGGCGTGGTGCCCAGCGGCGTGGCGGTCTGCTTCTGCTCGTCGACGGTCGGGTTCGGGTTGTACCGCGTGGCGGTGCCCGACATGAAGAACTCCTCTTCCTCGTAACCGGCCTTCTTCAGGTCGTACGGAGTCGAGTAGAAGACGTAGTCGTGCGCAGGATCCCCAGGCTTGCCCTGCGACGGGATGGGGCCGGTGATCTTCGCCGGGCCGTTGCCCGGAGCGGACGTCGGCGGGGCCTTCGCGGCGGGGGCGGCCAACGCAGGCGTCGCGGCGAGCAAGAGGGTGAGCGGTGCCAGGAGGATGGTGGTTCGCAGTCTTCGTTGAGTGCGGTTTCCGGACATGTACGTCCCTTCACGCGGGTGACAGCCTCTTCCGGCGCCGCCAGTGAACGCCCGCTTAGTGAGCCATGTCAAGAATCTCATTCGGTTTTGGCCAGTGGCGACTCCCGAATTGGCCCGGACGTACGACAGCAGCCACCGAACTCGGTTCTGTTTCCCGGAAGTCCACATCAGACATCGCCGCGCTCTCACCAGGCCGGGACGGCGTTCTTCTGGAAAGATCCACGCCCGAACGGTTGATCTTCACCACCGGAAGGCGTGGCGCATGGCCCTGGGCAGGAAGCTGACCGCCGTCACCGCGGCGGCCACCACACTCGCGGCCCTGCTCGCCGCCCCGGCCGGCGCCGCGCGCGAGACCATCGACTGGAAACCGTGCCCCACCGCCGCCGGCGTCGACTGCGGCACCGTCACCGTCCCGATCGACTGGGCCCATCCGGGTGACGGGACGATCCAGCTCGCCCTCGCGCGGCGCAAGGCCACGGACCCCGCGCACCGCATCGGCTCCATCCTCATGGACCCCGGCGGCCCCGGCGGCGAGGGCGCGGGCGAGGTGCAGGACGGCTGGACCCTGTCGCCCGCCATCACCGCCCGCTTCGACACCGTGGGCTTCGACCCACGTGGCGTCGGGCAGAGCAGCCCCGTGCGCTGCGGCCTCACCGAGGTGACGGCTCCGAACCCACAGTTGCCGAAGAGCGTCGCCGACTTCCGCCGGCTCACCGCGCGCAACCAGGCCCTCGGCACGAGCTGCGCGAAGACCACCGGACCGCTCGCCTCGCACGTCGACACCACGAGCGTGGCCCACGACATCGACGCCATCCGCGCCGCGCTCGGCGAAAGCAAGCTGACCTACTACGGCACCTCCTACGGCACGCTCATGGGCCAGGAGTACGCCGAGACCTACCCGGACCGCGTCCGCGCGCTGGTGCTCGACGGGACGATGGACCACTCCGTGCGCAGCACCTGGGAGTTCCTGAGCTCACAGACTCGCGCGACGCAAGAGATGTTCGGCCAGTTCGCGCACTGGTGCGCCACGACCGCGTCCTGCGCGTTGCACGGCCAGGACGTGCGCTCGGTCATGGCCCAGCTCTACTCCCGCGCAGAACACGGCACCCTCGGCACCCCCGACGATCCCCTCGACCCGGTCGCGCTGCTGGGCATGATCACCCACGCCTTCTACGGCCCCGACTGGTCCGGCCTCGCCACGAGCATGGTCAACCTGCGCGACGGCAAGCCCGCCGAGTCCGCGTTCGGCGACATCACCGTGCCCACCGCGTTCAGCAGCATCTTCTGCTCCGACTGGCGCCTGCCCGTCAGCGGCTACGGCGAGCTCGAAACCTTCCGCCGTTCGCTGGGCGCCATCGCGCCGGACATCCGATTCTCCCCCTTGGCCTGGACCTCCGCCACCGGCTGCCTCGGCTGGCCCGACACCGTCCGCGACCCGCAGCGCGCACCCGGCTTCCTGGGCAACCTGCCCGTACTGCTCCTGAACAGCCGCTACGACCCCGCCACGCCCTACTCCTGGGCCCAGCACGTCTCCCGCCAAACCGGCGCCCCCTTGCTGACCTACGACGGCTGGGGCCACAGCGCGTACTTCAAGAACAGCGACTGCATGGTCTCCACCACGGACAAGTTCCTCATCGACGGCGTACTCCCCGCCCGCGGAACCCACTGCGCCGCCGTGACTCCTGGTCCGTCGAAGTCCAGAATGGACGGACCCACCTACTGACACGAGACGGGCCTCCCCGGTTTCCCGGGAGGCCCGTCTCGCATCACAGGTCAGTAGTCGTCACGCCCGGTGAACTGCTGCTCCAGCAACTCCGCCGACCCGGCCACCAGCTCCAACGGGTCGGTGAACTCGTTGATGTCGAGGTTCACCAACGGCAACGAATGCCGCAGGACCACGTGCTCCCCCATCACCACGATCCCCCCGACCACGAGCGTGTGCCCCACTTCGGTCAGCACGTCGAGCAGATCCACCTCGTCCACCCGCGCGAACGGCGTCGCGATCTGCACCCAGTCTTCCTTCTTGTCGAAGACCTCGTGCGCGACCACCACCACCTGCGCCCGCCCGGTCGTCTCCGCATCCTCCCCGAACGCCATGCGAATCCGCACCTCGTCGGGCTCCTCCCGGATCACCCGGTACTCCTGCCTCATGAACGCGACCAGATCGGCCCATCCCGCCACGCGGCTTCCTCCGTTTCGTGAGCGAACAGGGGAAAGCGTAGTGAAGGTCTGGCCACCAGGCTGGGCGTGTCGTAAATGTCCCGGTTTAGCCCATCGCCCCCACCCAACCGCCAGCCGGCAACCCAACCCAAGACCTCCCAACCCCACGGGAATTCAGGGAGCGTGTTTTCTCTTTTGCCCGAAGGGGCACTCGCCTAAAGAAGCTTCCAAGCACCCGTCAACGTCTCACGGAGAATCTGTTCCATCTCATCAAACTCCTTCTGCCCACAGATCAGCGGCGGCGACAGCTGAATCACGGGCTCGGCACGATCGTCAGCACGGCAGTACAACCCGGCTTCAAAGAGCGCGTCCGAGAGATACCCCCGAAGAACACGTTCAGACTCCTCCGAAGTGAACGTCTCCTTCGTGGCTTTGTCCTTCACCAGCTCAATCCCATAGAAGAACCCAGCACCGCGGACGTCCCCGACAATGGGGAGATCCAGCAAGCGATCGAGGGTCGACCGGAAAGCCGATTCCTGAGCAAGAACGTGCCCATAAATCCCGTCACGTTCGATCAGATCAAGATTCGCCAACGCCACAGCACACGAAACCGGATGACCACCATAAGTAGATCCATGCATGAACGTCGTGGCCCCGGTCTCGAAGGGCTCCATCAGCCGGTCACCGGCCAGCACCGCGCCAAGCGGCGCATAGCCGGACGTCAGCCCCTTGGCGGTGGTGATGATGTCGGGCTGGTAGCCATACCGCTTCGCGGCGAAGTCGTGGCCGAGGCGGCCGAAGGCGCAGATGACCTCGTCGGAAACGAGCAGCACGTCGTGCCGGTCGCAGATTTCGCGTACGCGCTCGAAGTAGCCGGGGGGTGGAACGAAGCAGCCGCCGGTGTTCTGGACGGGTTCCAAGAACACCGCGGCGACGGTGTCCGCGCCTTCGAATTCAATGGCCTGCTCGATCTGGTCCGCGGCCCAGCGGCCGTAGGCCTCGTAGTCGTCGGCGTGTTCGGGGGCGCGGTAGAAGTTGGTGTTCGGCACGCGCAGGGTGCTGGGCACCAGGGGTTCGAAGTCCGCCTTGGCGCCGGGGATGCCGGTGATCGACAACGCACCCTGCGAAGTCCCGTGATACGCCAGAGCCCGGCTGATCACCTTGTGCTTGGTCGGCTTGCCGACGATCTTGAAGTACTGCTTGGCCAGCTTCCAAGCCGTCTCCACCGACTCACCACCGCTGACCGTGAAGAACACCCGGTTCAAATCCCCAGGAGCAGCAGCCGTGAGACGCTCAGCCAGCTCAATGGCCGGCGGATGAGCATGCCCCCACAGCGGGAAATACGCGAGCTGCTTCGTCTGCCGAGCAGCAGCTTCCACGAGTTCGTCACGACCGTGACCGACCTGCACGGCGAACAGACCGGCGAGCCCGTCGAGATAACACTTCCCACGAGAGTCCCAGATGTAGGCACCTTCCCCGCGCACGATCACGGGGACCTCGGCGGACTCGAAGCCCGAGTGGCGCGTGAAGTGCAACCAGAGGTTGTCGCGCGCGGACTCGGCCAGGCCGGTCGCGGCGGCTGCGTTGGGGTCGGCGGTGGTGGTCATGGCTCCTCGCAAGCGGGCCTCGAAGTGCCGGGCACGCATGGCGGCGCGAACCGGCCGGACCTCTTCGTTATCGCACGAGTCGACCACACGACGCAAGCGAATCAGTCGCCAAATGGACCAACACCAACTAATTCTAGGCCACTCAAGACGCAGCGCCTTCGGATTTAGTCGTCCGAGATCAGCGGGTGCCCCACTGGTACGACTGCTTGCGCAGCTTCAGGTAGACGAGCGTCTCCGCGGTGCGGACGCCCGGGATCGCGCGGATCCGGTTGGAGATCAAGTCCAGCAGGGCGTCGTCGTCGGCACACACGGCCTCACACAGCACGTCGAAGCGACCGGCGCAGAGGACGACATAGTCGATTTCCGTCATCTCCGCGAGGGCATCCGCGACGGGCTCGAGCGGGCCGTCCACGGTGATCGCCACCATGGCCTGGCGCAAAAGCCCTACCTGCAAGGGATCCGACACCGCGACGATCTGGATCACCCCGGAATCGGACAGGCGCTGCACGCGCTGGCGCACGGCGGCCTCGGAGAGCCCGACGGCCTTGCCGATCGTCGCGTAGGCGCGGCGGCCGTCCTCCTGGAGCTGGGCGATGATCTTCTTCGAGATGTCGTCGATCACCGGCGGCGCGGGCCGGGGCTGGTTCGGTTCCTGGCTGGTCACCCCCGGGATCATCCCCGACCCGCCCGAGGCCCGGCAAGCCACCGCGCCGGCCGCTGAACACGACCGTCCACAGTGCGGCAGGCGACGGATTTAGTCGTCTTGGTGACGTTGACAACACCGAATCAGTGCTGTTCCATCCGTCGAAACATTGCGCCGCCGACGGAGGGACATCTCCGCAATGCCCCCTAATCCGGCTCTCGCCGAGACCACCACGACCGGCACCGCAGCGCCCCGCAAGCTGACGCGCTCCATCGGCGTCACCGGCGGAACACTGCTGACCCTGAGCTGCGTGACGCCCGCGTCCTCGTTGTTCGTGCTCGTGCCGCCACTGTTCGCCGACCTCGGCACGGGCACGGCGCTGGCCATCGCGCTGGCCGTGCTGCTGTGCGTGGGCATCGCGTTCTGCTACTCGGAACTCGGCACGCTCGTGCCCAGCGCGGGCGGCGAGTACGCCATGGTCACCACGGTGCTCAACCGCTTCGCCGGCTGGATCACGTTCGTGCTGTCGTTCATCGTGATCCTGGTCGTGCCGCCGATCATCGCGATCGGCGTGGCCGGCTACCTCGCCCCGCTCGTGCACCTCGACCCGTCGCTGGCCGGCGCCGCGGTGATGCTGGCGTCGACCGTGATGGGGCTGGCGAACCTGCGCTCCAACGCGTGGATCACCGGCGTGTTCCTGGCCATCGAGCTCATCGCCGTGGTCGTCGTGTCGGTGCTCGGGTTCGCCCACGCCGACCGCTCGCCCGCGGTGCTGGTGCGCCCGAGCCTCGACGGTGTGAGCGGCGTCGGGCTCGTCACGGTGATCGCCGGGCTCGCCGTGGCTCTCTTTGTGGTGCAAGGGTTTTCGACGGCCGTGTACCTCGCCGAGGAAATGCGCGAGCCACATCGGACAGTCTCGCGCACGGTCCTGTGGACGCTCGGCATCAGCGCACTCGTCATCCTGGTCCCGGTCGTCGCCATCACGCTCGCCGACACCGGTTCCCTGGGCGACGTCGACCTCACCGCCCTGGTCGTGAGCTGGAGCGGCTCGACGCTCGGCACCGTCGTCAGCCTCTGCATCGCCGCCGCGATCGGGAACGCGGTGATCGTGATGGTCATCCAGAACTCCCGCGTGCTCTACGCGTCGGGCCGCGACCGCGCCTGGCCGGACCCGGTGAACCGCGCCCTGAGCGTGGTCAGCTCCCGCTTCGGCTCGCCATGGGTCGCGACGCTCGTGGTGGGCCTGTCGGAGGCCGTGCTGTGTTTCGTGCCGGTCGATACGCTGAGCGGCGTCACGGGTGTCGCCGTGGTCGCGCTCTACCTGGCCATCGCGCTCACCGTGCTCGGCGCCCGCCGCGCTGCCCACCGTGGCCCGCACGTCTGGCGCATGCCGGGCTGGCCCGTGGTCCCGGTGGTCGTGGTGCTGGCGCTGGGCTACGTGCTCGTCGAGCAGACCGCGCTGGACCTGGGCATCACGGCCGCGGTGCTCGTGGTGTCGGGCGCGTACTGGCTCTTTTACCTGCGCCGGCGAGCCGACCGGTGGCTGGTGACGGTTCCGGGGTGAGGCTCTCCGCTCACGCGGCGAGCGCGGCCGGCGTGCCGAGCGACGCGGCGACCCGGGCGACGAACTCGGCGTTGGACTTCGTGGTGCGGACCTGGTCGAGGAACTGTTCGGTCGCGCGCTTGGGGTCCTGGCCGGACAGGGCGCGGCGGACCTCGTTCATGACCTGGAGCTCCGCCGCGGGCACGAGCAGCTCGTCGCGGCGGGTGCCGGAGCCGAAGAGCTCCACGGCGGGGAACACGCGGTTGTCGGCCAGCAGGCGGTCGAGGCGCAGCTCGGAGTTGCCGGTGCTCTTGAGCTCTTCGAAGAACACGGTGTCGGCGAGCGAGCCGGTGCCGACGAGCGCCGTGGCGATGATCGTGAGCGAGCCGCCGCCCTCGATGTTGCGCGCGGCGCCGAGGATCTTCTTCATCGGGTGTAGCGCACCGGCGTCGACACCGCCCGAGAGGACGCGGCCCGACGGGCGGGCGGCGAGGTTGTAGGCGCGGCCTAGGCGGGTGAGCGAATCGAGCAGCAGCACGACGTCGCGGCCGCTTTCCACGAGCCGCTTGGCGCGCTCGACGGCCAGCTCGGCCACGGCTACGTGCTCCGACGGCTTGCGGTCGAACGTCGACGCGACGACTTCACCGTGCACCGACCGCTGCATGTCCGTGACCTCCTCGGGCCGCTCGTCGGCGAGCAGCACCATGAGGTGCACGTCGGGGTGGTTCACGGCCACCGCTTGCGCGATCGCCTGCAGCACCGAGGTTTTCCCGGTCCGGGGCGGCGCCACGATGAGCGCGCGCTGCCCCTTCCCGACCGGCGCGACGAGGTCGAGCACACGGGTGGTGAGCTGGTGGCGGGTGGTTTCGAGGACGAGGCGCTGGTCGGGGTGGACCGGCGTGAGCCGCTCGAACTCCGGGCGGTTCTGCGCCGGCGCGGCACCGTTGACCGAGACGACCTGCGCGCCGTCGACGACGATCTCGTCGCCGCGCCGCAGGTTGTGCTTGCTGATCAGTCCAAAGGGGACGGAAGGGCCGCCCGGCGTGTAGCCGAGGGTGGCGGTCTTGCCGTGGATGTCGAGAATTCCTTGGTATGACATGGTTTTGACTCCTTGAAGGATGAAGGCGCGATCGGTGGGATCGCGAAACGAACGAACACGGGCTTCGAGACCGAAGCGGGTTTCGTGAAAGTTGAGAACTCCCCCGGGCGGTTGGGCCGGCATCCATGGGGATCGAGGTGAGCATAGCGCAAGAGCGCCGAGGACCACAACAGGCTACAATCGCGTCGACGGAGAAAGGGGGACGTCGCCATGCACACGCTGCTGCACCTTGCTTCGCCACTGCATCTGGCGTTCCCTGCCATGCACGTCTTCGACCAAGCCGGCCCGGCCGCGATCCTCGCGTTCGCCTCCGTGGTGGCCGCGAGCCTGCTCGTGGTCCTGGTCGTCAGCAACGCCAACCGCGGTGAGCTGGCCGCGTGGACCGTCCCGGCCCGCGCCCGCCGCACCGCGCTGAACCAGCGCGCCCGTCGCGCGGCTTTCCTGCGGCTGCGCGATCCCGGCGCCCCGGGCCGAAGCCGGCCCCGCGCACCCGGGCAGCACTTCCCCGCCGCGTAACCCCTTTCCAGGTCAGTCCGATCAGGACACTGTCCTGGCTCCGCGCACCCGCCCCAATGCGGCGTTGGTTGCGCTCAACGCACCCAATGCGGCGTTCGGTGCGCTCAACGCACCCAACGCCACATCGGGGTGCGAGCCGGGGCCCGGGCCGGGTTTCGTTTGCCCTGAAACGTACTTTCCCCTGGAGTGCTGTCATGCCCGAAATCTTCGACGTGCCCGTCGCCGGCGCGTACCACCTCGTCCACTGGCTCGCCTCGGCGACCGAACCGCTCACCGGCTCGTTCGCGGCCGCCGCCGCGATCGTGCTGTTCACCGTCGCCGTGCGGCTGCTGCTCGTGCCGTTCGCCCGCGCCGCGGCGCGCGGTCAGCAGGCCCGCGGCGCGTTGGCCCCGGAAATCCGCAAACTGCAGGAGAAGCACGGCAAGAACCGCGAGAAGCTCGCGGCGGAGATGGCGAAACTGCAACAGGAGTCGGGCACCTCGATGTTCGTCGGGTGCCTGCCGATGCTCGCGCAGCTGCCGTTCTTCTGGGTGATGTACCACCTCTTCAGCACGGCCGTGATCTCCGGCGCACCCAACGCCCTGCTCGGCAGCACGCTCTTCGGCATCACCCTCGGCGTCCACGGCCTGGCGGCGGCACCGGTCGTGTTCGTGGTCGCCGGCCTGCTCGCCGTGGTGGCGTGGTTCTCGATCCGCCGGCAGGACCGCCAGCGCAACCTCACTGCCCCCGGCGCACGGTTTCTGCGCCTCCTGCCTTATGGAACAGTCGCGGTCACCGCTTTTGTTCCCCTGGCCGCTTCCCTGTACCTGCTGACGACCACGACGTGGACGGTTGTGGAGCGAGCGATCCTCAACCGGTGAGGCCGGAGCTTCAGCCCAGCCGCAGGCCTGGCGGCAACCGCAAGTCCGTCACCGTGCCATCGGCCGCGACGGTGACATCCAGGGTGCCGCCGGCCAGGGGCAGGTCCCGCACGCGCAGGGCGCCCACCGGGCTCGGCCGCGGCGGGTCCAGGGTGAGGACGCCGGCGGGCACGTCGACGCGCAGGCCCAGGAAGGCGACCAGCAGGGTCACCGCGGAGGCAGCCGCCCAGGCCTGCGGGCGGCAGGACGCGGGGTAGGGCAGGGGCGACGACACGTCGTCGGAGCCGTAGCCCGAGAACAGTTCCGGCAGGCGGTTGTCGAACCCGCCGGCCGCGTGGACGAGCTGCAGACCGGGCGAAGCGGCGTGCGAGGACTGGCCCGACGCGTGCAGGCCGCGGACGACCACGGCGGTGTCGTGGGGCCAGACGGAGCCGCAGTGGTAGCGCAGTGGCGAGAAGCCGCCGGCGGTCGCGGACATGGTGCGCAGGCCGAAGCCGGCGGACATCGTCGGACCGAGCAGCAGCTCGCGGATCGAAGAGCTCTCGGCCGGGTCCAGGATGCCGGTGCCCAGCAGGTGCCCGATGTTGCTCGTCAGGGAATCCACGGGTTGTTTGGCGCCGTCCAGGGCCAGCGCCGGGAAGTGACCGTCCGCAGTGGTCACCCAGAAGCGTGAGCGGAAGCGAGAACGCAGAGTCGCGGCCCAGTCGAGCAGTCCGTCGGCCGGCTCGCCGAGCGCGGCGAGCAGCTCGGCGGCGCGCACGGTGGCCTCGTACTGGTAGCCCTGCACCTCGGACAGGGCGACGGGCGGCTTGGCGATCGTGCCGTCGGCGAAGCGGACGGCGTCGCCCGAGTCCTTCCAGCCCTGGTTGGCCAGGCCGCGGCCGCTTTCGTCGAGGTATTCCGCGAAGCCGTCGCCGTCGGTGTCCGACAGGCCGGTGATCCAGAACAACGCGGCACGCAGGTTCGGCAGCAGCGCGCGGACCTCGGCCTCGGGCAGGCCCCAACGCCAGGCGTCGTAGAGCAGGCCGACCCACAGGGCGGTCGCGTCGACGGTGCCGTAGTAGCGCGCCGGCAGTGACATGCCGTGCAACTCGAAGCCGGCGCGGCGGCGTTCGTGCAGGATCTTGCCGGGTGCCTCGCCGGTCGCCGGGTCGTGGCGTTCGCCCTGGGCCCGGGCGAGCGTGCGCAGCGTGCCGCGCGCGAGCGAAACGGCGCTGACTCGATCTTCGTCTCGGTCACGATCACCGTCGGCCGGGTCGTGTTCAACTCGATGGCCGGTTACGCGCTGGCGCGGCTGCGCTTCCGCGGCCGCAGCGCGGTGTTCGGCGCGGTCGTCGCCGTGCTCGCAGTGCCGAGCGTGGTCCTGCTCATCCCGAAGTTCCTGGTGCTCAACCAGTTCGGCATGTACGACACCTACGCGGCGATGATCATCCCGCTGCTGGCCGACGCGTCGGGCGTGTTCATCATGAAGCAGTTCTTCGAAAGCGTGCCCTGAGTGTGGAAGAGGCAGCTCGCATCGACGGCGCCGGACCGCTGCGCACCTTCTGGTCCGTGGTGCTGCCGATGTCGAAGCCGGCGCTGATCACCATGACGATCCTGGCGTTCCAGGGTTCCTGGAACGAGCTGCCGCACTACATCGTGTCGCGGCAGGACCCGGCGCTGAACACGCTCACCACCGGCGTCGCCTCGCTCGTGTCCGGCGAGCTCGGGCAGGGCAACCAGTTCCCGCTCAAGCTCGCCGCCGCGCTGCTGATGACGGTGCCGGTGGCGATCGTGTACTTCGTCTTCTCGAAGCGCTTCACGCGAGGCACGTACGAGGGTGTCGACAAATAGCTAGGGCATGGTCCACGGCTGCTGCGGTAGCACGTGCCCGGTTTCCAGCAGCGACTTGAGGTTCGCGAGCACGGCCGGCCAGCCGCGACCGACGTCGCGCTTGGCCTGCTCGTCGGGCAGGTCCTCGTGGGTCACGGTGAGCCGCACGATCGCGTCGTACTGTTCGATGTCGTACGTCGCCCGCGACGGCGGAATCTCCGGGTTGCCCACGTCGTACCAGCTGGTCACGAGCCGCTTCGGCGGCACGGCCTCGAGCACGTCGCCGTAGACGTCGACGGTCCCGGAGCCGTCGAGCCGCACGTGCTCCCAGCGCGAGCCGACCTGCCAGTCGGATTCGTTGCGGTGGCCCCAGAACTGCCCGGTGAGCTCGGCGTCGGTGAGCGCGTGCCACACCTTCTCCGGCGTGCTCTCGATGTAGGTGACGTAGACGTAACTCGGCTTGTCGGTCATGGCTTCCTCTGCTCGGCGTTTGACGGCGCTCAGCGCGCGCAGCCGGGGGCGCTCGAATTTGTCCACCCAGCGTTCCTGCATCTCGTGCAACGGGACCGGATTGAGGTAGTGCAGCTTCTCCCGGCCACGGCGCACCGTGCTGACCAGGTTCGCCGCCTCGAGGACGGACAGGTGCTGCGTGACCGTCTGGCGCGTCATGTCCAGGCGGGCGCACAGCTCGTTGAGCGTCTGCCCGTTGTCCTCGTGCAGCTGGTCGAGCAGGTAGCGCCTGGTCGGGTCGGCCAGCGCCTTGAACACCGCGTTCAAATCCGATTGCACACCTACAGTAATGCAGTCGGATGACTGCATGTCAAGCCCTCGGGCATACTGACCTGGTGAAGAGCGTGGTCAAGGCCTGGACAGTGTCAGCGACCGGCAGCGGGCTGCCGTCGACCCTGCACGCGGTGATCACGCGTGGTGATCCGCTGGCGGCCACGCGCGCGGCGGGCACGTTGGTGCCCGCCGGCAAGGCCGGGCTGGTGCGCGGCGCGCTGGTCCACGGACTGGTGTCCGCCGGCTGGACGGCCGCGCTCGCCTACGTGGACCGCCGCCGGCCGCTCTCGGTCGCCGAAGGGGTGGCCGCGGGAGCGGCCATCGCGGTGCTGGACCTGGAGATCGTCGGGCGGCGCAACGCGGCGATCCGGGCGTTGCCGCGCGGGGCACAGTGGCTCGACCACCTGGCCTTCGGCGCGCTGACGGCCGTGGCGCTCAGAGCAGCTCGGGCAACAGCTGCGGGTCCGCCATCTCCGCGTCGAACGGGAACATCGGCCGCTCGATCCCGGCGTGCCCGAGGCGCAGCAGGTCTTGGTCGACGCCCCCGGGCGTGAGGGCGAGCAGCCAGTCGGCGGCCATGTCGTACAGCTCCGGTTCCAGGTAGCCGATTTTCACGATCACTACATCGGCTTCGCGCGGGCGCAGGCCGAGGGCGAGGAAGTCGGATTCCAGGTGGTACGGCTTGCGCCGCGCGGTGACGATCACGCGCAGGCCACTGACCGCGAACACCACCGCCGTGCCCGCGACCGGGTCTTCTGCGTCGATCGCCTCGACGCGTGCGGTCACCGGCACCGGGCCGTGCGGACCGGAGTCGACCTTTCCGCCCAGCTCGACGGAAACCGTCGCGCCGACGCCGGCTTCGACCGCCGTGGCGACGGCTTCCGGGTCCACGATGGCGGCGTAGAGCGTGGTCAGGTCGGAGTCCACCATGGCCGGAGTGCGCAGGAGGACGTCGAGGCTCCAGGACGTGTCTCCGGCGCCACCGGCGGTCGGGTTGTCGCCGGAGTCGCTGACGAAAAACGGCCGCGCGGTCGAAGCGACCGCCTGCTCCAGGCATTCGGCCAGGGTTCCGGTCGGGGCGACGAAGGCGAAGTCGCGGCGAGCGTCCCAATAGGACTTGGCGAGCCGCTCGGCCTGGGTGGCGATGACTTCCTCGTCGTCACCGCTCACCACCACGGCGGCCTGGCAACGGGGTTCGTCGGCCCAGGCGTAGCCGACCCAGATGGCGGCGTCGAGCACGCCGTCGAGCGCTTCGACCTCGTCGACGGCGGCGTAGACACTCTTGGCCGGTTCGAGGCGGGTACTGGTTTTCTCGCCGGGCAGAAGCACCGGCACCTGCACCCACGCCTTCTTCGGCTTGCCCCCGTGCCGCAGGCGAGCGGCGAGGTTACGGGCCGCGCGCTCGCGCGTGTCCCACGCGTCGGTGTGCGGGGCCTTGCGGTAACAGGTGATCAGGTCGAGCGCCGTCGCCAGCGCCCGCGAGACGTTGCCGTGCAGGTCCATCGACGCCGAGATGAGCACGTCCGGACCCAGGATCGCGCGGATCTCCGCGGCCAGCGCGGCTTCGACGTCCGTCCGGCCGACGACACTCATCGCGCCGTGGATGTCGAAGAACAACCCGTCGAGATTCCCCGCCGCGCGCACCCGGTCCAGGATCTCCCCCGACAGCTCCGCGTACGCCTCTTCGGTCACCGCGCCACCGGGTAGCGAACGGGCGTGCACGAGCGGCACCCACTCGACGTCGTCGGTCCACGAAGGACGGTCCTCGCGCAGGAACGGGTAGCGTGCCAGCAGTTCTTCGCCCCGGGTCACGTGGAAGTCGGCCACGGTAGAGCGGTGCGGGGAGAACGTGCTCGACTCGATGGCGATCCCCGTGATCCCGATCCGCACCTTCGTCATCGTTTGCTCCGTATCGCTTCGTCGAAGACCTCGTCCAGCACCAGCGCGCCCGCGCCGTACAGCCCGGCGTCGGGGCCGAAGCGCACCCGATCGATGCGCAGCTCCCTGGTGGCCAGGGGAAGACAGCGCTCGTAGAGCGCGCCGCGCACGGCCGCCACGAACGCCTCCGAACCCGACAGCGCGCCGCCGAGCAGCACCTCGTCTGGGTTGCCGAAGTTCACCACGGTGGCCAGCACCTCGCCGAGCTGCAGGCCCGCGCGCCGCACCGCCGTGGTCGCGTCGGGGTGCCCGTCCTCCGCCGTCGCCATGACCTGCGCGGTGCTGTTCACGTCGACGCCCTGCTCGCGCAGCTGCGCCACGAGGGCCGCGCCGCTCGCCACCGTCTCCAGGCAGCCGCGGTTTCCGCAGGTACACGGCCGATCCCCGGCCGCGGGCACGCGCACGTGGCTGATGTCGCCCGCGACGCCGGCGCGGCCGCGGTAGAGCCGGCCGGTCACCACGAGCCCCGAGCCGATGCCCGTGCCCGCCTTCACCACGAGCAGCGTGCGCCCCGGCGGCCCCGCGACGGATTCGCCGAGCGCCTGCAGGTTCGCATCGTTGTCCACCGTCACGGGCAGGTCGAAGTGCTCGCGCAACGCGTCGCGCACCGCGAACCCGCGCCAGCCCGGCATGCGGGAGGGCAGCGTGATCGTGCCCGCGCCGACGTCGACCGGCCCAGGGAACGCGACGCCGATGCCCAGCTGCCGGCCGGGGCACCGCGCCTCGGCCGCGACTTCCCGCACGGTGTCGGCGAAAGCCGCGACGACCTCCGCCGGTTCGCGGTTGATGTCCAGCGGCCGCTCGGCCACGTGCAGCAGGTTGCCCGCGATGTCGAGCGCGCCGATGCGCACGTGGCGCGAACCGACGTCGGCGGCCCAGACGTGGCCGAACCCAGCGTTGACCGACAACAGCTTCGGCCGCCGACCACCCGCGGAGCTGCCTTCGCCGGACTCGACGAGCACCCCGGCGGAGATCAGCGCCTGCGTCCGGACCGACACCGTCGACTGCGGCAGACCGAGCACGCGCGCGAGGTCCATCCGCGAGACGGCGTGCTCGTGAGCGACGAGCCAGAGCAGCCGCAGCAGACCGGCGGGGTCCTGGGCCACGGCTGTCACCTACTTATTTCATGTCTGATGTAACTGTCCGGAAACTTGCCCCCGAAATCACCTCTTGGCAATTTCCAACACGCATGCGACATTACACGGCAACCAAGAACACGCCCAATCCCTCGACATCGACTTACACCAAGGATGTTGGAAGTGATGCGGATGGCTCGACACCGGTGGCGCGCCGCGCTCGGGGTCACACTCGTCGCCGCGCTGGTGCTCTCCGGCTGCGCGACGAGCCGCGAGCAGCACGGCGGCGGTGCGGGCAAGCCCGTGACCGGCGGCACCGCGCGGTTCGCGCTGCCCCCGTCGGCGACCCCGAACTGGATCCTGCCGATCTCGATCCCCGGCTACGGCGCGAGCTACAACGGCGTTGTCCGGGCCGAGCTGTATGTGCCGCTGTACAACTACGACGGCACTTCCGGCTCGGTCACGCTCGACGATCCGTCCAGCGCGGCCAACACGCCGACCTATTCCGCCGACGGCAAGACCGTGACGATCACGCTCAAGCCGCTCACGTGGTCCACCGGCGATCCCCTGACCAGCCGCGACGTCGAGTTCTGGCTCAACCTGCTGCGCGCGGGCAAGGACAACTGGGGCAAGTACTCCGAAGGCCTGATGCCCGACAACATCAAGGCTTTCCACACCATCGACGACCACACGTTCACCCTCACCCTCGACAAGCCGTACAACGCCGACTGGTTCACGGCCAACCAGCTCAGCCTGGTCGTGCCGATGCCGCAGAAGGCGTGGGACCGCACGAGCGCGGCCGGGCCGGTCGGCGACTTCGACCGCGACCCCGCCGGCGCCAAGCAGGTCTTCGACTTCCTGGTGGGACAGGCGAAGCAGCTGGGCACGTACTCGACCAATCCACTGTGGAAGGTCGTGAACGGGCCGTTCACGCTCGCCGGGTTCACCGCGTCCGGCCAGGTGACGCTGAACAAGAACCCGAAGTACACCGGCCCGGACCCGGCGAAGCTCGACACCGTGCAGTTCCTGACCTTCACCAGCTCTTCGGCCGAGTACAACGTGCTGCGCGCCGGCGGCGTCGACTACGGCTACGTGCCGACCTCGAACCTCGGCCAGCGCCCGAAGCTGGAGGCGCAGGGCTACCGGATCGAACCGTGGAACGGCTGGTCGATCACGTACTCGCCGTTCAACTTCGCCAACCCTCAGCTGGGTGCGGCGTTCAAGCAGCTGTACGTGCGCCAGGCCCTGCAGCACGCCGTGGACCAGGACGCCATCACGTCGGTGATCTGGCGCGGCACCGCTCGCGTGGACTACGGCCCTGTGCCGCAGGACAACGACGTGAAGTACCTGTCCGCACGGCAGAAGACCAACCCGTACCCGTTCGACCTCGCCACGGCGCGCAAGCTGCTCACGGACCACGGCTGGAAGCCCGGCTCCGACAGCGTTCTCGAGTGCGCGGCGCCCGGCACCGGACCCACCCAGTGCGGTGAGGGCGTCAAAGCCGGCACGCGCCTGTCGCTCACCATGCTGACCGAGTCGGGCTCCGACGAGACCGACGGGACGATGCAGGAGCTGCGCTCGGAGCTGTCGAAGATCGGCGTGGAGATGAAGATCAACGCGCAGCCGCTGAACACCGTGCTGGCCAACGGAACCGCGTGCAAGCCGGAAGAGGCGTCGTGCTCCTGGCAGCTGTCGTACTTCGGCACGCAGGGCAGCTGGTACTTCCCCGCCAACCCGAGCGGTGAGGACCTGTTCGCCACCGACGCGGGCACGAACTTCGGCGGCTACGCCGACAAGCACGCCGACGACCTGATCACCGCGACCAACCTGGCCACGGGCAATCAGCCGATGCTCGACTACAGCACCTACCTGACCGAACAGCTGCCGGTGCTCTGGCTCCCCAACCCGCCGTACCAGGTGTCCGCGATCGACACCGCGCTGCGCGGGGTGAACCAGGATCCGCTGGCCGGGCTGCAGCCGCAGCGCTGGTACTGGACGAGGTGAGGACATGACCCGCTACCTCCTCAAGCGGCTCGTGCTGGCCGTGGTCGTGGTGCTGCTGGTCACCGTGGTCACGTTCGTGCTGCTGCACCTGCTGCCCGGTGGTCCGGCGCGCGGCGTGCTCGGCGTGCAGGCCACGCAGGAGCAGATCGACGCGTTCAACAAGGCCCAGGGTTTCGACCAGCCGCTGCCCGTGCAGTTCTGGGACTACCTGGTGCGCCTGCTTCACGGCGACCTCGGCGACTCGTACACGCAGAACTCCCCCGTCTCGACACTACTGACCGAGCGCGTACCGAAGACGCTGCTGCTCACCGCGATCTCGACACTGCTCGCGATCGTCGTCGCGCTGCCCGTGGGCGTGTGGCAGGCGGTGCGGCGCGGCAAGGCGGCGGACCACGTGGCCACAGGGGTGACGTTCCTGCTCTACGCGACGCCGGTGTTCTTCCTGTCACTGGTGCTGATCATCGTGTTCGCGCAGGTCCTCCCCTGGTTCCCGGCGCAGGCCGCGCAGGGCGACACGATCGGTGAGCTGCTCTCGCAACCCGGCTCGCTGGTGCTGCCGGTGGTGGCGGGCATGGGCGCGGCGCTGGCCGCGTTCAGCCGGTACATGCGAGCGTCCACTCTGGACAACCTCGCCGAGGACTACGTGCGCACCGCCCGCGCGAAGGGCACGCCGGAGCGCACGATCATCTGGCGCCACGTGTGGCCGAACTCGCTGACGTCCGTCGTGTCCATGCTCGGCTACTACGTGCCGGTGGTGTTCAGCGGTTCGCTGGTGGTGGAGTCGATGTTCAACTACCCCGGTGTCGGCCTGCTGTTCTGGACGGCCGCGCGCAACGCCGACTTCCCCGTGCTGCTCGGGGTGGTGCTGGTGATCGCCGTGGCGACCGTGATCGGCTCGCTGCTCGCGGACGTCGTGCAGCTCGTGATCGATCCGCGCGTGCGGGTGAAGGGAGCGCGGTCGTGACCGTCCTTTCGCGAGTGTTCGCGCGGCGCACGGCCCTCGTCGGTGCGATCCTGCTGCTGCTGGTGATCCTGTTCTGCTTCTTCGGCCCGCTGCTCTACGGCACGGACCAGTCGCACACCGACCTCTCCGCCGCGCGGCTCGGGCCCGGCAGCGGGCATCCCCTGGGCACCGACGACCTCGGCTACGACGTGCTCGGCCGGCTGATGGTGGCCGGGCGGACGTCGCTGATCATCGGCGTGCTGGCCGGGCTCATCGCCACCGCGATCGGCGCGGTGTGGGGCGCGCTCGCCGGCTACACCGGCGGCTGGCTCGACACGGTGCTCATGCGCGTGGTCGACACCGGCGTGGCGATCCCCGCGTTGTTCCTGCTGCTGGTGGCGGCCACGCTGGTCACCCCGAGCGTCGGGGTGCTGGCGCTGATCATCGGCTGCGTGTCGTGGCTGGTGCCGGCGCGGCTGATGCGCGCGGAGACGGTGAGCCTGCGCGAACGCGACTACATCCGCGCGATCACCGTGCTCGGCGCGAGCCGCACGAGGGTGGTGTTCCGGCACGTGATCCCCAACGCGATCGGCACGGTGGTGGTGAACGCGACGTTCCAGATCGCCGACGCCATCCTGCTCGTGGCCTACGTGAGCTTCCTCGGCCTCGGCGTGCCCGCGCCGGACACCGACTGGGGCGCGATGCTGTCGAAGGGCATCACCTACACGTTCGACGGCTCGTGGTGGCTGATCCTGCCGCCGGGCATCGCGATCGTGCTCGTGGTGTGCGCGATCAACTTCCTGGGCGACGGACTGCGCGACGCGTTCGCGGTGAAGGGACGGCGATGAGCGAGCCGGTGCTCGACATCCGAGACCTGCGGGTGTCCTATGGGGACGGTGACCCGGCGGTCGACGGGCTGTCGCTGACGGTCGAGCCGGGTGAGATCGTGGCGGTGGTCGGCGAGTCGGGCTCGGGGAAGAGCACGGCCGCGCTCGCGGTGCTGGGGCTGCTGCCCACGTCGGCTTCGGTGTCCGGGGCGATCGAGCTGGCCGGGCAGAACGTGCTGGAGCTGCACGGTGAACAGCTGCGGAAGCTGCGCGGCCAGGGTGCGGGCATGGTGTTCCAGGAGCCGATGACGGCGCTCAACCCGTTGCTGCGCATCGGTTTTCAGCTCGCCGAGACGATCCGCAACCACGACCCCAAGCGGCGCCGGCACAAGTACTACTACCCGCGTTGTGTGGAGCTGCTGAAACGCGTTGAGGTGCCGGAGCCCGAGGCGCGGCTGAAGCAGTACCCGCACGAGCTCTCCGGTGGGTTGCGCCAGCGCGTGATGATCGCGATCGCGCTGGCAGCGCGGCCCAAGCTGATCATCGCGGACGAGCCGACGACTGCGCTGGACGTCACCGTCCAGCAGCAGATCCTGGACCTGCTGAGGGACATCCGGGACACCGAGGGCACGGCGACGCTGCTGATCACCCACAACATGGGTGTGGTGGCGGACGTCGCCGACCGCGTGCTCGTGCTGCGGTCGGGCCGGCTGGTGGAAGAGGCATCGACGGCGGAGCTGTTCTCCTCACCGCAGGCCACGTACACGCGTGAGCTGCTGGCCGCCGTGCCGCGGCTGGGCGCGGGCGAGCACGCCGACGCGGTGGCCGCGCCGGAGAAGCCGGTGCTGGCGTTGACGGACATCGTGGTGGAGTACGGCGGGAAGCGGGCCGTGGACTCGGTGTCGCTGAGCGTCGGGCCGGGCGAGATCGTGGGGCTGGTCGGGGAATCGGGTTCGGGCAAGACGACGCTGGGCAACTGCGCGCTGGGCCTGGTGACGCCGAAGTCGGGCCGCGTCGAGGTGCTCGGCGGACCGTTGCCACGCGGTACCGGGCGTTCGGCGCGGGCGGTGCGGCGGCAGATCGGCGCGGTGTTCCAGGACCCGGCGTCTTCGCTGGACCCGCGGATGACGGTCGGCCAGACCGTGGCCGAGCCGCTGGTCATGCACACCTCCGCCGGCCGGTCCGAGCGGCGGCGCCGCGTGCGCGAGCTGCTCGACGCCGTGGAGCTGCCGGAATCGCTGATGGAGCGCTACGGCCACGAGCTGTCCGGTGGGCAGCGCCAGCGCGTGAGCCTCGCGCGGGCGCTCGTGCTGGGCCCGAAGCTGCTGATCGCGGACGAGCCGACGAGCGCGCTCGATGTGTCCGTGCAGGCCGTGGTGCTGGACGTGTTCAAGCGGCTGCACGAGGAGTTCGGGTTCGGCTGCCTGTTCGTGAGCCACGACCTGGCGGTGGTCGACAGCCTGTGCGACCGCGCCGCCGTGCTGCGCGGGGGCGAGCTGGTGGAGCAGGGGCCGGCCGCGCGGGTGCTGCGAGAGCCGTCGCACGCGTACACGCAGGCGTTGCTGCTGTCCTCGCCCGTGCCGGACCCCGCGGTGCAGCGGAGCCGCCGGGACGCGCTGACGGACGTGGATCCCGCGGCGTGAGCGAAGTGTGGGCCGGGGTCGACATCGGCGGGTCGAAGACGCTCGTGGTCGTGTGTGCTGCCGACGGCCGGGAGGTGGCGTCGGCGTCGGTCGATTCGGGTGCGCACCTCGGTGGTGCGGCGATCCTGGACCGGGCGGCCGCGCTGGTGTTGTCGCTGGCGCCCGGCGAGCTGGCGGGGGTCGGCGTCGGCGCGGCCGGTGTCGTCGAGCCGGAGACCGGGACGATCGTGGTCACCGGCGACTCGTTCACGGGCTGGGCGGGCACGGCCGTCAACGCGGGGCTGTCCGCCCGGCTCGGCGGCGTGCCGGTGGTGACGGAGAACGACGTGAACGCGTTCCTCCTCGGCGAACTGTCCACAACGGACCGGCACGTGCTCGGCGTCGCGCTGGGCACAGGTGTCGGCGGCGCGTTGTACGTGGACGGCGCCCTGCTGCACGGTGGCGGAACCGGCGCGGGCGAGATCGGCCACGTCGGCACCTACGGGCCGGCGCCCTGCACCTGCGGGCAGACCGGGCACCTGGAGGCGTACGCGTCCGGCCGGTCCCTGGCCCGCCGCTACACCGAGGCGACGGGCGTTTCCCTGCGCGCCGAGGCCGTCGCGGCCGCCGCTTTCGCCGGCGACGAGGCCGCGCTGGCGGTGTACACCGACGCCGGGCGCTTCCTCGGCGAGGCGATCACGCACGCGTGTGGCCTGCTCGGCATCGCGACAGCCGTGGTCGGCGGTTCCGTGACGAACTCGTGGCCGCTGCTGGAGAAGCCGATGCAGGAGGCGCTGACCGAGCACCCCCTGCTGTCGGGTTCTCCCGTCGAGGTGCGGCTGGCCCGGCGTGGCGCGAAGGCCGTGGCGCTGGGCGCGGTCTCGCTCGCCCGTTCTCCGCGGGCCTAGCGAACCTCGGCTTCCTCGCCCGGCTTGAGCAGGTGCAGCCGGGTCGGCGTGCCGGCGAACGCCTCCGCCAGCGTGTCGGCGCCCTGCGTGAAGTGCCCCCAGCCCTGAAAGTGCAGAGGCACCACGTCGGCGGCCCCCAGGATCTCCGCGGCGTCGGCGGCGGCCGCGCTCGGGAGCGTGAGGAAGTCGTCGATCAGCGGCGTGCGCGCCCCGCCCGCGAACAGCACGGCGATCGGCACCGGCCCGACGCGATCGGCGATCTCGCGGACCAGCGCCAGCGAAGCGTTGTCGCCGCTGACGTAGACCGTCGGCAGGCCTTCCGCGGACAGCAGGAAGCCGGTGACCTCGCCGACCTTGGACTCGGCTCCTTCCGGCCCGTGCAGCGCGGGCATCCCGGTCACGCGCACGCCGCCGACCTCGACGTGCTCCCAGTTCGGCAGCGCCCGGGCCGTGCCGCCCAGACGCTCGGCCCCGGACGTCGTGGTGAGGACGAGCGGCGCCGTCTCGAGGTACGCGCGGCCACCGTGGTCGAGGTTGTCCGAATGCTGGTCGTGCGAGAGCAGCACGGCGTCCACGGCGCCGACCTCGGCGGGGCTCGCCACCGGCCCGGTCGTCTTCACGAGCACGCGGTTGCCGATCGGGTACTCCCCCGGCTCGTCGAACGTCGGGTCGGTCAGGAACCGCACCCCGCCGTAAGTGATCAGCGACGTGGGTCCGCCCAGGTGGCGCAGCGAGAAAGTGGTCATGCCGCCATCCTGCCCCGGCGCACCGACGGGCGGTGAGTGGCAGTGAAGCCGTTCACCGATGAGATCCTGCCAGCTACGGTGGAGCCGTGCGGAAGATCGCGCTGGTGCTGTTCGACGGGGCCCGGCTGTTCGACACGGCGGTGGTCGACGAGGTGTGGGGCGCGCGCAGCGGGCCCGGTGCCGAGCTGCGCCGGTGCGCGGCCACGAAGGAGCCCGTGGAGCTGGCGGGCGGGGCTGTGCTGAAACCCGAGCGGACGTTCGCGTGGTTGCGCACGGCGGACGTCGTCGTGGTGCCGGGCCTGGCGAACGTCGACGCCGAGCCCGCGCCGGAGCTGCTGGCCGCGTTGCGCGCCGCGCACCGGGCCGGAGCGCAGGTGGCGGGATTGTGTCTGGGCGCGTTCGTGCTGGGTGCGGCCGGGTTGCTGGACGGACGACCGGCCGCCACGCACTGGCGCTTCACGAGCGAGCTCGCGCGGCGGCATCCGTCCGCCCAGGTCGACCCCGGCGTGCTGTACGCGGGCGGCGCCGGCGTGTGGACGTCGGCGGGCGTCGCGGCCGGCATCGACCTGTGCCTGCACCTCGTGCGAATCACGCAGGGCGCGGACGTCGCGGCGGCGATCGCCCGGGCCATGGTCACGGCGCCGTTCCGCTCGGGTGGGCAGGCGCAGTTCATCACCGTGCCCACGCCGCCCCGCGACGAGGAACCGCTGGCCGCCGTGCGGGAACGCGCGATGCGGGAGCTGAGGCGACCGCTGACGGTCTCCGAACTGGCGAGCTGGGCGGCGATGTCCGAGCGCACGTTCGCGCGCCGGTTCGTGGCCGAGACGGGCACTACGCCGGTGCGCTGGCTGCTGGATCAGCGCATCGCCCGGGCGCAGCAGCTGCTGGAGAGCTCCGACCTTCCGGTCGCCGCGATCGCCGGCTGTTGCGGGTTCGGCTCACCGGTGTCGTTCCGGCAGCACTTCACCCGCCACGTCGGCGTCGCGCCCAGCCGCTACCGCACGGATTTCCGGCCGGCGACGGCGTCAAGCGCCGCGAGCAGTACCGAAGTTCTGAACCGCGCCCACGAACTGGTCCGGAGCAAGTTTCACGACAAGTGACCACCTCGTCACCAAAAGTCGCCGACCTGAGGGAACCCCGAACCGGAGGTATGGTCTGCTCGTCGGCATAGGGAGGCGCCGACCGGGGCTGTGCGATGTAGCACACGGTGGGCTCGAAGCCTGCTGACATACGCCCACTTGGTCTATACCATTCAAATGTCAGTGATCCACTACCCTGCGGTGGTCCGGGATCACGGCGGCGCAGCCCACGAGGGGGACCCCATGCCCGCCATCAGGCGAAACATCGTGCCGCTCAGGTACTCCGACCCGAGCGTGGTCGCTTACGTCCGCAGTCCGACCGACTGGCTCGTGTCCAACTGCGGCTGGATCCGCGGCCGGTCCGGCGTGCTGCTGGTCGACACGTGTGGCACTGAGCGGGACACGCTCGACCTGGTCAAGGACGTCCGCAAGTACTCGACCGTCGAAATGCCGCTCACGCTCGTGCTCACCCACGCCCACGGCACGCACCACAACGGCGCCGGCGTGGCGTTGCGCAACGGCGGGCGCATCCTCGCCGCCGAGTCGGCCGTGTCCGCCGTGCGGGCGGGGCCGCAGCGGTACGAGGACACGTTCGACTACAAGAACTGGGGCACGCTCGAAGCGCCGAAACCCGAGGCCGTGCACGCCGTCACCACGCCGCGCGAGGTCGACCTCGGCGGGGTGGTCGTGGAGGTCGTGCCGTTCCCCGGCGTCGCGCACACCGACGGCGACCTGGTGGTGTTCGAGCAGAAGACCGGCACGCTGTTCACCGGCGACCTGCTCTCCGTCGGCTCCACGCCGATGGCGCTGCACGGCTCGATCCCCGGCTGGCTCGACGCGCTTTACTGGCTGGACAAGACTTTCCCGACCGTCCGCACGTTCGTGCCCGGCCACGGCGCGCTCAGCCACCCCGGCAGCTTCCCGGTCGCCGTGCTCCGCACGTATCTCAACTGGCTGCTCGACGCGACCACCCCGGAAACCCCCGACTTCGCCGAGCTGGCCACGATCGCCCGCCGCCGCTGGCCGAACTGGAGCAATCCCGAACGCCACGTCGGCAACCTCATGCGGGCGCACGCCGACCAGCACGGCCGTCCGCTTCAGGAGAAGACGGCATTGCGCGCGATCCTCGACGCGGTGGGCGGGAAGATCGACCTCGACGCGCGGCTGGGCCGGTAAGCGCTAAGACCCGGTCATCCGCCGCCGCAGCCCCGAAGGCGTCACCCCGTACTCCGCCCGGAACGCCCGCGAAAGCCACGGCTGGTCCGTGATCCCCCAGCGCGCCGCCACGGCCGCGATGCTGCGCCCCGCCAGCAGCGGGTCGGTCAGATCGCGCCGCACGGCCTCGAGCCGCAGCTTGCGGACGGTGCCACCGAACGTCTCGCCCGAGTCCTCGAACAGCCGGTGCAGCGAGCGCGGCGACATGTGCAGAGCCACGGCCACCGCGGCCGGCGACAGGTGCGGGTCGGGCAGGTGCACGCGGACGTGGTCGAGCACGCGCTCGCGCAGTGCCAGGTTCGCGTGGCCCGCCGGGAGGCCGGCGCCGCTGCCGAGCGTGGCCGCGAGCAGCGCCACGGCGGCCTCACGCAGGCGTACCGGTGAGCCGTCGGACAACTCCTCGCGCTGGTCGAGCGTGCTGCGCAGGCAGGAGGCGAAGACCTGGCCCACGCCGCTGCCGGTGATGAACGGGCGCTCCATCATCGCCTCGAGAGCGGAGTCCGGCAGGCCGAGCGCCTGGCGCGGAAAGGTCATCACCGCGCAGCGAAACGCCCCGCGCATCGTCAGCTGGTACGGCCGCCGCAAGTCGTAGAGCGCGAAGTCGCCCACCTCCAGCGGCACCCGCCGCCGGCCCTGCTCCACGAGCGCGCCGCCGCGTTCGATCAGGCAGATCTTCAGCAACTCGACGGTGCCCGTCCGGACCGTGCGGGAGGTGCGGCGAACGATCTGCGTGGTGCCGCGGACGTCGTAGATCCCGACGTCACCGAGCTGCACCGCGTCGAGAGTGCCGAGCGGGAGCAGGCCGTCCTGGCGTTCGGCGTACAGCCCGGCGAAAGCCCCGGCGAGCTCGTAACTCCACGCGTCGGCCTGCGAGCTTCGTCCCATCAGCATCTTCCAGGTCGTTCTGGGTGCAGTCGAGCCAGCATACGCCGAGGAACAACAACTCTGGCGCGCTACGACAACTGTTGTGTAGAGCTTCGGTCCACCCTGTGGTTCGCGCCGCAACGGGGCGGCGCTGAAGTGGCCGAGGAGTTTTGCAGGTGAAGCACGTACACGACGCGCTGTTCATCGGCGGCGAATGGATCGCACCGTCCACCGACGCCACCATCACCGTGCTGTCGGCGAGCACGGAGGAAGCCATCGGGCAGGTTCCGGAAGCCGGACCCGCGGACGTCGACAAGGCCGTGGCCGCGGCTCGTGCCGCGCTGCGCGACCCGCAGGGCTGGGCCCACTGGGAGCCGGCGAAACGCGCAGACCTCCTCGACCGCTTCGCCGCGGTGATGGCGGAGCGCAGCTCGGAGTTCGCCCAGCTGGTGAGCGCCCAGAACGGCATGCCGATCGTGAGCCCCGCGATGCAGGCGGAGACCGGTTACCCGGCCGGGCTCCTGCAGATGTAGGGCGGGATCATCCGCGAGCAGCCCGTGGAGGAGATCCGCCAGGGCGCGTTGGGCGGCAAGGCCGTGGTCCGCCGCGAACCGGTCGGGGTCGTCGCGGCGATCGTGCCGTGGAACTTCCCGCAGACGCTACTGTTCTTGAAGCTCGCTCCGGCGCTGGCGGCCGGCTGCTCGATCGTCGTCAAGCCCTCGCCGGAGACGGTGCTCGACACCTTCCTGCTCGCCGAGGTCCTCCAGGACCTGGACCTGCCGCCGGGGGTCGTGAGCATCGTGCCGGGTGGCCGCGAGCTCGGTGCGTACCTGGTGAAGCACCCCGGCGTGGACAAGGTCACGTTCACCGGCTCGACCGTGGCGGGCCGCGCGATCGCGTCGGCGTGCGGGGAATTGCTGCGCCCGGTCACGCTGGAGCTGGGCGGCAAGTCGGCCGCGATCATCGTCGATGCCGCGGACGTCGCCGGGAGCGTCGAGGGCCTGTTCGGGGCCACGATGATGAACAACGGCCAGACCTGCTTCCTCGGCACCCGCGTGCTCGCGCCGCGCAGCCGCTACAACGAGGTCGTGGACGTGCTCACGGACATGGCCTCGGGCCGTGATCGGCGACGCGCTCGACGAGCGCACCACGATCGGCCCGATGGTCAGCTCCGCCCACCGCACCCGCGTGGAGGGCTACATCGCGAAGGGCAAGGCCGAAGGCGGCCGCGTGACCACCGGCGGCGGCCGCCCCGACGGCCGCGACGTCGGCTGGTTCGTGGAGCCGACGATCTTCGCCGACGTGGACAACTCCGCCACGATCTCACGCGAGGAGATCTTCGGGCCCGTGCTGTCGGTGATCCCCTACGCCGACGAGGCCGACGCCGTGGCCATCGCCAACGACTCCGACTTCGGGCTCGGCGGCACCGTCTGGACCACCGACCCCGACCGCGGCATGGCGGTGGCGCGCCGGGTCGAGACGGGCACCATCGGCGTCAACACCTATCTGCCCGACCCGGTCGCGCCGTACGGCGGTGTGAAGGCCAGCGGTATCGGCCGCGAGCTGGGCCCGGAGGCGCTGGGCAACTACCAGCAGTTCAAGACGATCTACCGCGGCGCCTGACGCCACAACCGAGCCGGCCACCCCGGGATCGCGCCGGGGAGGCCGGCTCGGTGTCGCGGCTCTCGGCAAAAGCGGTCAGCCGAGGTACTTCTTCAGGTCGTCGAGCACGTGGTCGGCGCCGATCGGGCCGAGACCGAGGAACCACACCTCGTCGGAGACCCGAATGGCGTGCTGCGACTTCACGGCGCTCAGACCGGCCCACAGCCCGCTGCTCGTCACGGCCTTCTCGTCGGCGTTCGGGCCCGCGCCGTAGCTGGAGTAGAAGATCCAGTCGCCGTTGGCCTCGTCGATGCGCTCACGCGAGATCTGCTTGGCCAGCTCGTTGATGTGCTGGTTGTCCGGCCGCTGCAGGCCGACGTCCTTGAAAATCACACCGATGAACGACAGGTCGCCGTAGATCCGGATGCCCGTGGAGTGGAAGCGCAGCAAGGAGATCTTGGGGTTGCCCTTGATCCCGGCCTTCACCTCGTCGGCCTTCTTCTGGTACGCGTTCAGCGCCGCCACGGCCTTGTTCTCCTGGCCCAGCGCCGCGCCCACCAGCAGCAGGTTCTCCTTCCACGGGAAGCCCGGGCGGATGCTGAACACCGTCGGCGCGATCTTCGACAGCTGCGGGTACAGGTCGTTGGCGCGCAGCTTGCTGCCGAGGATCAGGTCCGGCTGCAGCGAAGCGATCTTCTCGAGGTTGAGGTTGTCGGTGTTGCCGATCGTCGGGATGCCCTTGGCGCGGTCTGCGAGGTAGCTCGGCACCCCGGTCTGGCCGGCGGTGGTGGCCATGCCGACGGGCGTGACGCCCAGCGCCAGCACGTCGTCGAGCTCACCGCTGTCGAGCACGACCACGCGGGTGGGCGCCTTCTCGATCTTCGTCTGACCCAGCGCGTGGGTGACCGTGCGCGGGAAGACGCCAGGGCCGACGTCGGCCTTCAGCTTGGCGGTCTCGGTGTCGGCGGTGGAGAACAGGCGGCCGCCGGTGGCGACGTCCTTGTCCCCCACACCCGAGGTGGTCGTGTTGGCGGGCTGGCTGCACGCGCCCAGGAGCGTGGCGGCGGCGAGGACGCCGACGACCTTGGTCCATCTGGCCATCGTGGGATGTTCCTTCCTAGGGCTGGGTGGTGGGGGCAGCGGCGCGGTGGCGGCCGATCGGGACGACCATGGGGGTGCCGGACACGGGATCGGCGATGATCCGGCAGGGCATGCCGAACACGTCCTCGACGAGCTCGGCGGTGAGGATGTCGCCGGGAGCGCCCTCGGCGGCGATCGACCCGTTTTTCATGGCGATGAGGTGATCGCCGTAGCGGGCCGCGAGGTTGAGGTCGTGGAGCACGATCACGACGGTGGTGCCGTCGTTGTGGTTGAGGTCCGCGAGCAGGTCGAGCACCTCGACCTGGTGGCTGATGTCGAGGAACGTCGTGGGCTCGTCGAGCAGCAGCAACGGAGTGCGCTGCGCGAGCGCCATCGCGATCCACACGCGCTGGCGCTGCCCGCCCGAAAGCTCGTCGACGGGCCGGCCGGCGAGCTCCACGGTGTCGGTGGCCAGCATCGCGCGCGCCACGGCGTCGTCGTCCTCGTCGTTCCAGCGGCGGAACACGCCCTGGTGCGGGTAGCGGCCGCGGCCGACGAGGTCGGCGACCGTGATGCCCTCCGGCGCCGTCGGCGACTGCGGCAGCAGGCCGAGCACCCGCGCGACGTCCTTGCTGCGCAAGGAGGAAATGCGCTCGCCGTCGAGGAACACCGCACCGGCCGAGGGTGCGAGCAGGCGCGCCAGGCCGCGCAGCAGCGTCGACTTACCGCACGCGTTGGTCCCCACGATCATGGTGACCTTGCCCTCGGGGATGCGCACCGAGAGGTCCTTCACCACGGTCACGGGCCCGTAGCCGAGCTCGAGACCTTCGGTGTACAGGGTGGGTGTCGTCGGTTTCACGCGCCTTCTCTCTCAGACTCGGCCGGCCCGGTTCGCCGTGGCGAGGAGGTACAGCAGGTACGGCGCGCCGACAGCCCCGGTCACGACACCCACCGGCAGCTGCGTGCCGAGCAGGTGCTGCGCGACGAAGTCGCCGAGCAGCGTCACGAGCGCACCGGTGAGGGCGGGCGCGACGAGGCCGACGCGGGCGCCGCCCACGAGCCGCGTCGCCACGGGGTTCGCCACGAACGCCACGAAGCTCACCGGTCCGGCCGCCGCCGTGGCGAACGCAGCGAGCGCGGTGGCGACGAGGAGCAGCAGCAGGCGCATGCGTTCCACGCGCAGGCCGAGCCCGGCCGCGGTGTCGTCGCCCAGCTGCAACCCGGTGAGCGCGCGGCTGAGCAGCAGCGCCGCCGGGCCGAGCACCACGAGGGCGATCGCGAGCGGCACGACCTTGTCCCAACTCGCGCCGTTGAGGTTGCCGGTGAGCCACACCAGCGCCTGCTGCGCCAGCGTCACGTCGGCCCACGTCATCAGGTACGACACGATGCTCGCGAGCACCGCGCCGACCCCCACGCCGATGAGCACGAGCCGGTAGCCGTTCACGCCGCCGCGGCGCGAGAGCACGTAGATGATCACGCCGGTGAGCAGCGCGCCGACGAACGCGGCGGCCGAGAGCACCGGACCCGACACACCGAACAGAACCAGGCAGATCACCGCGGCGGCGCTGGCCCCCTGTGTCACGCCGATCACGTCGGGGCTGGCGAGCGGATTACGCAGCAGGCGCTGGAAAAGCGCACCGCCGAGTCCGAACGCGACACCCACGAGCACCGCCGCCACGGCGCGCGGGAGCCGCAGCTCCGTGACCACGTAGGCACCGGCACCGGTCCCGTCGCCGAAGAGGATGCCGGGCAGCTGTCCCAAGGGGACGTTGAAGTCACCGACGGCCAGCGACAACGCGAAAACCGAGACCAGCAGCACGAAGACCACGATCGACACGAGCCAGACCCGCGCCGCACCCCGGCGGCGGGCGGCCGAGACCGCCTTCAGCGCGTCGGGGAGCGCCTGCGGCGGCTTCACACCTTCACCAGCTTCCGGCGCCGCACCAGCACGATGAACACGGGCGCGCCGATCACGGCGGTCACGATGCCCACCTGCACCTCGGCCGGGCGCGCGATCACGCGGCCGATCACGTCGGCCACGAGCAGCAGCAACGGCGCCAGCAAAGCGGAATACGGCAGGAGCCACCGGTGGTCGGGCCCGGTGATCAGCCGCGCGACGTGCGGCACGGTCAGCCCGACGAAGGCGATCGGGCCGGCGATGGCCGTCGCCGATCCACAGAGGACGACCACGGCGAGCGCGCAGATCGCCCGCGCCACAGCCACGTTCTGCCCGAGCGCACGGGCGACGTCTTCGCCCAGCGCCAGCGCGTTGAGCATCCGCGCCGCCACCAGCGCGAGCACCACGCCGACCACGATGAACGGCACGGCCTGCGTGATCGTCGACGCGTCGCGCCCGGTCAGCGAGCCCACCTGCCAGAAGCGGAACTGGTCGAACGTGGTGGTGTCGGTGAGCAGCAGCCCGCTCGTCACGGACTGCAGCGCCGCCGTCACCGCCGCGCCCGCGAGCGCCAGTTTCACCGGTGTGGCACCGACTCGGCCGAGCGCGCTGATCCCGTAGACGACCACCGCGGCGGCGGCCGCGCCGGCGAAACCGAACCAGACGTATCCGGTGACGGTAGTGATACCGAGCGTGCTGATGCCCAGCACCACGAACAGCGCGGCGCCCGCGTTCACCCCCAGCAGGCCCGGATCGGCGAGCGGATTGCGCGTGGCGCCTTGGATCACGGCTCCGGACAGTCCCAGTGCGACACCCGCGAGCACACCCACGAGCGTGCGCGGCAGCCGCAGCTCGTGCACCACGAGGTGATCGGGATTCGCGGCGTCGTAGTGGAACAAGGAGTCGAGGACGGTGCCGAACGACAGCCCGCGCGATCCGACGGCGATGCTCAGCACGGCGGCGAGCACGAGCGCCACCAGGAGCACCACGAGCCCCGCCGTCAGCGAGAGTGTTCTCGGGCGGGCTCTCTCGGCCACAGTCGGTTACCTTCACTCACAGGACATTTAGGCTTGGCTACCCTACCCCGGGCGCGGCGCCGCTGTCGTGTGGCCATCACCACGGTCGTCCCGTGTCATCAGTGCTACACCGCCGGGTGATTTCACCATGCTGGGCGAAACTTCCCCGCGAACGCCGAAAGGGGTCCGTCACCGCGGTGACGGACCCCTTTCACGGCAAGCTCAGCTCAGGCGTTGGCCTTCTTGCGCGGCGCGCGCTTGCGGGCCGGCTTGGCGGGAGCCTCTTCGACCTCGTCGATTTCGTCTTCACGCTCTTCGTAGGCCCGCACGATCTCCGCGGGAGCCGGCCCCGGTCGGAGACGTTGAAGCCGTTGGCCTCGGCCCACTCCCGCATGAGGCGGTTGCGCTCCCGATCGGCGGCGGACGACGTCGCCCTCGGCGCCTGCCCCGCGGCCATGCGCACCTTGCGCCCGCCGACACGGCGGGACGCGGTGACGTAGCGCGCCAGCTCATCGCGAAGCGCGGCGGCGTTGTCTTCGGACAGATCGATCTCGTAACTCACACCGTCGAGGCTGAAGGGGACGGTCTGATCGGCAATGCTGCCGTCGATGTCGTCCACCATCTCGACGTGAACCTTCTGCGCCATGGTTCGTCGTTCCTTCACCTTCTACAGGACGTGCCTGGGGGAACCCTATCGTGTCGACTAATGTCGCGCGGTGCTGGACACCCATTCCTCTCTGGACAGCGCGTACTCGACATCGCCGTGTTCCGCGCCTTCCAGGTATTCCGGCCACTCGAGGAAGAAGGTGCGCACGAGCCCGAGCCCCGCCTTCTCAAGCACCCGCCGGGAACGGGTGTTGACCGCCATCGTCGTCGCGACGACCCGCGCGGCACCGAGTTCGGCGAATGCCTTGCGGAGCACCGCTTGCAGCCCTTCCGTCGCGAACCCACGCCCCCACACCGCGGGCCGCAGGCGGTATCCGACTTCGGTACCGCCGCGGTCGAGACCGCGGCTCGTGGCCGGCCGCACCGAGAACCACCCGGCGAATTGGTCCGTCTCCGCAATTACGGCCGCGAAACAACCGTGTTCCGCGGGCAACGTCCGGTATTCCGCCAGGATCTCCGGAAGTGTCTCGCACTCCACGACTTCGCGCGCGATGGGCCGCCCGTCTTCGACGAAGCGCATCACCACGGCATCACCGTGCAGAGCGGCGAGCGCGCCGGCGTCTGCGGGCGTGAACCGGCGCAGCCGCAGTCGCGGCGTTTCGGTCCACGTCGACATGGCGGCGATTCGATCAGTGCGGGGGCCCTCGGCGCAAGGGGCATTCCCGGGTTGTGACCTGGCGGCGGAAATCGCCACCGGAATGGCACTGCCCGCACGGCTGCCTTCGCCGTGCCGCACTGCCCCCGTGACGGCCGAAGGCCACCGGGTTCGGAAACCCGGTGGCCTTCGGAACTGGGTACTACTGGTGTTCGGTCCTACGCGGTGTTCAGTGGTGCCCGTTCTTGACGACTGCACCCGTCTTCGGGTCCAGCGGGAGCTTGCCCGCCTGCGGCCACCAGAAGTTGAACATGTTCCACAGCCCGCCGGCGCGGGAGTCGAACGACGAGCCGCCGACACGACCGGTGAACCAGTTGTCCTCCACGAACTGCAGCACGGAGGTCTGGTCGGTGCGGGTGTGGTCGACGAAGTTCACCTTGCTGTAGGGCGAGATGACCTGCAGCGGCAGGCGCGGGCCATAACCGCAGCGGTCCGCGGTCGTGCCCAGCTTGGTGCTGGTGCCGGTGCAGACCGACTGGTCCTGCGCGGCGTCCTTCGACCCGTTGATGATCGTGGACTTCTGGTGGTCGTACCAGCCGTCCGAGTCGTCGTAGGCGAGGACGATCGCGGTGGACCGCCACTCCGGCGACTGCTGGATCTTGTTGATTTCGCTGACCACGAACTGCTGCTCGTCGAGCGGGTCGGAGTTGGCCGCGTGGGCGTCCTCGTAGGCCGGGGCCTTGAGGAAGCTCACGGCGGGCATCGAGCCGGCCTTCAGCGAAGCGTCGAAGTCGGTCATGTCGTACTGGTGGTTGGCCTGGTCGGTCTGACCGATGGCCTGCACCGAGGTCGGCGGCAGGTGCTTCGGGTTCGACGTCGACTTGTAGTACTGGAACGGCTCGTGGTGGGGGCTGTAGTCCACCACGGGGATGCCGCCCACGTTGTTGTGCTGCGCACCGCAGACCGCGAACCCGTTCTGGGTGCCGGTCGGCTTGAAACCACCCTGGAACCAGCCCCAGGTCACGTGGCGCTGGTTCAGCATGTCACCGATGTTCTTGCCCTGCATCGAGGCGAGGTTCTCGGTGGCGGTGTGGTTCTTGTCCGAACAGTCGTCGTATGCCGGGTCCGGGTCGTTGATGACCGTGCCGATCCCGTTCTTGTCGGGGGAAACGACGGCGTACGAGTCGGTGGTCGGCTGGTGCGTCACCGAGGTGAGCGCCTGCGCCCCGCCCGTCTGGCCGGAGATCAGGTTCAGCGCACCGGGGGACGACGGGCCGAAGGTCGTGTTGTAGGAGTTGTCGCTCATCGCGTAGTTCTGAGCGTAGTTCCACAAGCCGGTGACGGTGTTGCCGTCGTAGTAGTCCATGACCAGGCCCGGCTCGCCGAAGAGAATCGGCTGCCCCGTGCACTTGTCGGTCTCGGTCTTCTCGACGAACTTGTCCATCTTGCCGCCGTTGAACGCCGCCTGCTCAGCACCGTAGCTGTGGTTCTGGTCGCAGGTCAGCGCCTGGCCGGGGGAAAGGCGCTTCGGGTCGTAGGCGTTGGGGTTGTTGGTCAGCAGCTTCTTGTCGAGGCCGTTGACCTTCGGGGTGTTGCGCGCGGCCTTGAACGGCGTGCCGTCCTGGTTGGTCGCGTTGGGGTAGGTGCCGAAGTAGTGGTCGAACGAGATGTTCTCGCCGAAGATCACCACGACATGCTTGATCGGGGTGAGCGTCGGCAGCCACGACGCCGGCAGCGTGTGCAGCGCCTGGGCGTCGGCGGTCGACGCCGCGGAGCCGGTGACGATCGCCAGCGCGGCGGCCGAAGCGAGCGCTCCCGCGCCGATCAGCCGGCGTGAACGGCGACGCCGTCTGCCGATTCCTTTGTCCACTGGGGAATCCTCCTGATCTCGGTGACCTTGTGGTGGGAATTGCACTTTCGGGAAAACGGTCAGGCGAGCAACGCCCGGCCGTAGTGGTCGTCGGGACCGGTCACCCCGGGCAGCGCCAGGAAGTACCCGCCGCCGAACGGGGAGATGTAATCGACCAGCGGCTCGTCGACGAGCCGCTTCTGGACCGCCTCGAACTGACGCTCGAGGTCCTGCTGGTAGCAGGTGAAGATCAGGCCCATGTCCAGGTTGCCGTTGGTGTCCACGCCGCGGTCGTAGTTGACCGCGCGGCGCAGGATCCGGCTGGAATCCGTCTCCGGCTTCCGGGGGTTCGCCTTGCGAATGTGGCTCGTGAGCGGGATGACGGTGCCGACGGGGTCGTCGGCGTACTTCGGCACGTCCTGCTCGTCGGCGCCGTCCAGCGGCGCGCCGGTGTCGCGGCGGCGGCCGAACATGTTCTCCTGTTCGGTCAGCGACACGCGGTCCCAGAACTCGACGAGCATCCGGATCAGCCGCACGACCTGATAGGTGCCGCCCTTGGTCCACGCGGGCTCGCCGCTGCCACCGCCGAGCCAGACCAGCTTGTCGTACTCGGCGTCGGTCGGGTTCGAGGTGCCGTCCTTGAAGCCCATGAGGTTGCGCGGGGTGCCCGAAGGCCGCGGCTGCGAGGCGAAGCCGTTGATCTTCCAGCGCAGCTGCATGCCGCCGCGGGTGGCGCGGGTGATGTCACGCAGCGCGTGCAGCACGGTGTCGGTGTTGTCTGCCGAGAGCACGAGCGACAGGTCGCCGTGGCACTGGGCGGCGTCGAGATCGTCGTTGGGGAACATCGTCATCGGCTTGAGCTTCTTCGGCTTGAGCGCCGCGAGGCCGTAGCGGTCGTCGAACAGCGACGAGCCCACGCCGAGCACCACGCCGAGGTTGCCCGCCGGCACGACCGGGCCGAGCACGCCGGAGTCGGCGGGCGGCGCGGTGATGCCGAGCGCCGCGGGGGCGCCGCCGGTGGTGAGGAAACGCGCCCGGTCGGTGATCTCCTTGAACAGGTCCGTGAGCTCGGCCTTGTTGTCGGCGACGACGTCGAACGAGGCCACCACGCTCTGCGCGGGCGGCTGGCGCACGATCGCGGCCTGGCGGTCGCCGTGGAACGCGACGGAACCGGCGCCGGTGTCGGCGGCGCTCGCGGCGACCGAGCCGACCCCCACGCCCGCGGCGGCGGTCAGGCCGGCGCCGACGACGGTGCGGCGCAGGAACGTCCGGCGGGAGGACTCTCCGGGCTTGGCGGGCTGGGCGGGCTTGGTGGGCTTGGCGGTCACGAAACCCTCCGGGGTTCGGCGATGGCCGCGATCGGGGCGAGCCGCTCGGTGAGCTCGCTGACGTCGGCGTTGATCTTCTGGCGTTGCGGCGCGGTGAGCGCCGAGACGGGCGTCCACGAACCGTCGGGCTTGCAGGCGCCGTCGAGGGTGGTTTCGGTCCGCTGCATCCAGCTGTCCACACCGGACAGCTGCGGGTAACGCGGGGCGAGGACCGGGCGCAGGACGTCGAGCACGGTCTGCACGCCGTCGAGGTTCGCCCGCGTGGTGGCGAGGTTGGTGCCGCTGCCGTAGTCGGTCTTGGCGGTGAGCTCGAACTGCAGGGCGTTCTCCACGATCTCGTGGGCGCGCAGGCCGAGGTCGTTGGAATCCACCTGGCTCCGGGGGAAGGCGGCGCGCAGGTCCTGCACGTCGGAGGCCAGCTGGTCGACGACGCCGCCGAGCGAGCCCATGTCCTCGTTGTGCCAGAGGCCGTACTCGAGGCGGTGGAAGCCGGTGAAGTCCGGGTCGGACGTGCCGCCGGGCAGGCCGGCGGTCGTGCCGTTGATGGCGCCGTCGGAGTCGCCGAACGCGTCGTAGGCGGCGCCGAGGCGCTCGTAGGTCAGGTGTGCGGTGAGCCAGGTGGACTCGCTCGCGCCGCGGTCGCCACGGTGCACGGCGTCCTTGAGCGCGCCGACGTCGGTGGCCAGCGTGTCGAGGCCCTGGGTCACCTTGGCCTCGTAGACCTTGAGCGGTTGCAGGAGGTCGTTCTGCGTCACCGCCGCAACACCCGGGCCGCGCTCGGCGCCGCCACTGACGGTCGTCGTCGGGCCCACGATCGCGGAGGAGTCCTCTGGCAGGCACCGGAAGGCGTACGATCCGTTACCGAGTGTCACCGACATGGGCCGGGTCGTCCCCGTGCCGAGCCCCTCGACCTCGCCGTAGATCACCCCGCTCTTCGGGTCGATCAGATCGACCTCCGACGTGACGGCACCGGTGTTGTGGAGGTTGAAGATTTGCGGGCCCGCCTTGGGGTCCGTCCAGCCCTGACCACAGGCGGAGCGGGAGATCTGGATCTCCGGATCCTGCGCGGACGCCCCGTCCGGCCAGACCGCGAAGGCGATTCCCACGGCAGCAGCGACAACCACGACACCCGCGGCCCCCACCACCCAACGGGCACGTACAGACCCCGGCACGCGCACACTCCTGCCACTCGTTCGGACTACCGGGAGGGAATTATGCGTGCGGAACGTGAAGAAACAGGGGGTCGAGACCACCTCCCGCCCGGGAATTCACCAGGACTTCAACCAGAAACCGATGAAATCGGATATAAGGATCAAAGTTCCGGGCGGCGTTAAGTCCCGTTCGACACTTATGGTGGATTCCTGAGGCAGGCGCGGACGGCCGTGGTCGCTGTGTCTTTGGCCTCGGCTCCGCCGAGGCGCGCGAGATCGCCGCGAAGCCGGCGATCTCGCTGGTGGGTCGCCTCCGTGGGGGGTGAGTGAAGCGGTATCAGGAGTCTCGCTGTGGAGCTCGAAGATCTTCCACAACGTTCCCGCCGCGGCAGACCCGTTCCTGGCCCGGGCGCGGCTGCGGCGGGTGCTCGGTTCGGAGGCGGTGGCCGCGGCATTCGCGGAGCTGTTCACGGGCAAGGCGGCGGACTTCTGAAACTCGTTGCGCGCGTGTCGCGGACGCGGTTGGCTCGGGAGGTGACCCGGCGGCCGCCGTGGAGTTCCTGGTCACGGTTTTCGCGGCCACCACCATGCCCACGCCCGGCCCGGCGGAGGTGCGGCTCGGCGACGCGCTCGTGCTGGTCTCCGGTGTCTCGGCGGAGCGGGAGGCGTTCCCGGCGTTCTTGTACGTGTACGTGGCCGACGTCGCGGGCACGTACGCCCGAGCACTGGCCGCCGGAGCCACGTCGGTGGAGGAGCCGCGCGAGACTCCGTACGGCGATTTTCGTGCCATGGTGCGGGATCCGTCCGGTAACGTCTTCCAGCTCGCCGCGAGAAAGGCCTGAGGAAATGAAACCCGACGAGCTGCGGCGCCGCTTCGAAAAGCTCACCACCGCGCACCTCACGGACGGGTGCATCCGCGCGCGGCTGCAGGTGCGTTGCGCGCCGGCGGGTACGCGGGGTGCGGTCGGTGGGCGCGTGGCCGGGCGGGTGTTGCCGGCGCGGCACGCGGGCAGCGTGGACGTGTTCCTGGAGGCGCTGATGGGCGCCGAGGAGGGCGACGTGCTGGTGGTGGACAACGGCGGGCGCCTCGACGAGAGCTGCGTCGGCGACCTCGTGGCGATCGAGGCCGCGAAGGCGGGCGCGGCCGGCATCGTGATCTGGGGCCTGCACCGCGACACCGCCGACCTGCGGGTGATCGGGCTGCCCGTGTTCAGCCTCGGCTCCCTGCCGACCGGACCGCTCACGCTCACCGACCGCGCCGCGAACGCGCTGGAGTCCGCGCGCGTCGGCGAGTGGGAGGTGACGACGGACGACCTGGTGTTCGGCGACGACGACGGCGTGGTCTTCGTGCCCGCCGCAGAGGCCGACGACGTGTTCCGCCTCGCGGAGTCCATTCGCGACACCGAGCGGCGCCAGGCCGAGCTCATCCGCGGCGGCAAGACGCTGCGCGAGCAGGTGCGCTTCGCCGAGTTCCTGCGCGCCCGCGAGGCCAACCCCGCGCTGACCTTCCGCGAGCACCTGCGCGCCGTCGGCGGGGCCATTGAGGAGTGAGCGCCCGGTCGCCCTGGTCACCGGCGTCGGCCGGCGCGCGGGCATCGGGGCGGCCATCGCCGAACGCCTGTCCGCCGACGGCTGGCTCGTCGCGTGCACGCACTGGCAGGCCTACGACGCCCGCATGCCGTGGGGCCCGGATCCGGTCCAGGTCGGGGATTTCTCGGTGGAAGCGGACTTGGCCGATCCGTCGGCCGCGGCCTGGGTGTTCGACCGCGTGGCTGCTTCCCTGGGCGAGGCGACGGCTCTGGTGCTGGCGCACTGCGAGTCCGTCGACTCCGGTTTCCTCGACACGTCGCTCGAAAGCTTCGACCGGCACTTCGCGGTGAACACGCGCGCGAACTGGCTGCTGATGCGCGAGTTCGCGATGCGTTTCGCCGGACCCCACGGCGCCGGCCGCATCGTCGCCCTGACCAGCGACGCCGTGGTCCACAACGTCCCCTACGGCGCCAGCAAGGGCGCCCTCGACCGCCTGATCGTCGCCGCGGCCACGGAACTCGGCCCCCGCGGCATCACCGCCAACGCCGTCAACCCCGGCCCCACCGACACCGGTTGGATCGACGGCCCCCTGAGCACCACCCTCCGCACCCGCACGCCCCTCGGCCGCCTCGGCACCCCACTCGACTGCGCCAACCTCGTGTCCTTCCTCTGTGGCCCCGACGGCGCCTGGGTCACCGGCCAGCTCCTCACCTCCAACGGCGGCTTCTCATGACCACCAAGCTCCTCGCCTACGCCTGGGTCCCCCGCGGCGCCACAGTCCTCCTCCTGCGCCGCGCGCCCGGCACGTTCCTCGGCGAGCACTGGGAGCTCCCCGGCGGCACGGCCGAGCCCGGCGAAGCCCCGGAGACCACCGCGGTCCGCGAGGTGGCCGAGGAAACGGGCCTGCGCGTCCACCTCCTCGGCGAACGCGCCCGTCTCTCATGGCCCGACCTCGACGGCCGCCCGCTCACGATCCATGCCCGCGTCTACAACGCCACCGAACCCACCCCCGGCACGGTCACCCTCAACCCCGCCGAGCACGTCGACTTCACCTGGGCCACCCCGGAAACCGCGGCGGACCTGCGTCTCTCGCCCCACGTCCGCCGCCTGTTCGGCTAGGCCACGCCTGTACACCAGCACCCCAATGCGGCGTTCGGTGCGTCGGAACGGCGGCCGGCGGCGGAGCTAGGCCGCCGCGGCGTGGTCGCGGGCCAGGCGTTCCGCGAGGCGGCGCAGCAATGGCGCCGCGTTCGTCATGCAACGCGACGGGTCCGGTTCGAGGTCCGTGAGGGCGTGGACGGCGGTGAAGCCGGCCGCGCGCCAATCGGCCGGGGGCAGCAGGCAGCGGCCCGCCACGGCGACCGTCGGGACGCCCGCGCCCATGGCCGCACGCAGGACACCGACGGGGGCCTTGCCGTGCAGGGACTGGGTGTCCAGGGAGCCCTCGCCGGTGATGACGAGGCGGGCGTCGCGGACCGCTGCGGAGAAGCCCAGGAGGTCGAGCAGCAGCGAAATCCCCGGCCGCATCCGAGCGCCCAGCGCCGCCAGCGCCGCGAAGCCCACGCCGCCCGCCGCGCCGGCGCCCGGGGCCGAGGCGGACGAAGGGCCCAGCACCGAAGCCCACTGGCGCAGCCCGGCCTCGAGCACAGCAACGTCCGAAGGGCTCGCGCCCTTCTGCGGCCCATACACCGCCGCCGCGCCCGAAGGACCCAGCAGCGGGTTGTCCACGTCACACGCCAGCTCGATGTCCACAGCGGACACCCGAGATAAGTCCACAGTAGACACGGAATCCAGACCGATCCCGCCCGAAGGCACCGCAGTGCCGGAAGAATCCAGTACCCGTGCCCCCAGTGCCGTCAGCATCCCGGCGCCACCATCCGTGCACGCACTCCCGCCGACGCCCAGCACGATCCGCGAAGCGCCGGCCGCGCGGGCCGCCGCGATCAGCTCCCCCGTGCCGTAACTCGACGCGGTCAGCGGCGCCGGCAACCCGCCCGGCAGCCGATGCAGCCCGGAAGCCTCCGCCAGCTCCACCACGGCAACCTCCCCCCGCAGCGCGAAGAACGCCGTGATGCGCCGCCCCGTCGGCCCGGACACACGCACCGGCACCCGGCGGAACCCGGCGGCGACGGCGGCAGCCACCGTGCCGTCGCCGCCGTCGGCCACCGGGAGCTCGACCACCGGCTCGTCGCGGGACACCGCGAGCAAACCGGCGGCGACCGCCGAAGCGACCTGCGCCGCCGTGAGCGAACCCTTGAACTTGTCGGGCGCGACCAGCACCGTCATGACCGAGACCGGAACGCCCGCCAGTCACCGATCTCGGTGATGTCGCGCAGCTGCACGTGGGACGTCTGCGGCCGGCGCAGCAGCATCGCGAACGCCGAACTCCCGTCCGCCAGCTCGATCACGCCCAGCTCCAGTTCGGGCGGTTCCGCGGGCAGCACTCGATCCCGCAGCGCGTCCAGGGACACCTCGTACACCTCGCCCGCCACGGCCCCTCCACCGTGGGCGACCGGGACCAATGCCGGACACTGGCCGCCCACGGAGTAGAAGCGGTACTTCGGCGCGGTGGTCGTCGAGGCGACAAGAGGGGCGCCGTCGAGCAGGTGGTGCAGCGGTTCGCCGCGCATGGCGCCGCCGTTGAGGAACATCAGGGTCACAGCAAGTCCCTTCGTACGAGCTACAATACGGCCTTGACGACGTCGATTCCGAAGTAGACGGTGAACACCAGCGCCAGCACCGTCAGGATCCAGCCGGCCTCGCGCCACTTGCCCTTGCACGTCTTGATGAGCACGAACGCGATCAGACCCGCGCCGACGCCGTTGGTGATGGAGTACGTGAACGGGATCAGCCCGACCGTGAGGAACACCGGGATCGTGTAATCACTGTCCTGCCAAGGGATGTTGCGGCACTGCGCCACCATCATCCCGCCGATCACCACGAGCGCCGGCGCCGCGGCCTGCGCCGGGACGATGCCCGCGATCGGCGTGAACAGCAGCGTCGCGGCGAACAGCGCGCCGGTGACCACGCTCGCGAGCCCGGTCCGGGCGCCCTCGCCCACGCCGGCCGCCGATTCGAGGAACACGGTGTTGGGCGAGGAACCCGAGAGACCGCCGGCGATCGCGCCCGCGCCGTCGACGAACAGGATCCGGCCCATCCGCGGCACGCGGCCGTCCTTCGACAGCCCGGCCTCCGCCGACACGCTGGTGATCGTGCCCATCGCGTCGAAGAAGCCGGAGAGCACGAGGGTGAACAGGAAGATCGTCGCGGTCAACGCACCCGCTGAAGCGAAGCCGCCGAACAGGTCGATGTGGCCCAGCAGCCCGAAATCGGGTACCGCCACCACGTGGCTGGGCAATGTCGGGGTCGTCAGGCCCCAGTTACCCACGCTCAACCCGTCGTGCAGCACCACGGCGAGCACAGTGGACACCGCGATGCTGATCAGCACCGCGCCCGGGACTTTGCGCGACATCAGCACCGTCATCAGCAGCAGGCCGAAGCAGAACACCGCGATCGGCCAGCCATCCAGGTGCCCGTCGAAGCCGAGCCGAACGGGCACAGTGGACTCGGCCGAGTCCGGCGTCCGCGTGACGAACCCGGCGCTGACCAGGCCGACGAGCGCGATGTAGAGCCCGATGCCGACGGTGATCGCCATCTTGAGCGGCGCCGGGATCGCGTTCATGATCCGTTCCCGGATCCCGCTCACGGCCATCAGCACGATGCAGACGCCTTCGAGCACCACGAGTCCGAAAGCCTGCGGCCACGTCATCGCCGGCGCCATCTGGAACGCGACGATGCCGTTGATCCCGAGCCCCGCGGCCAGCGCGAGGGGCGCGTTGCCGACGAGTCCCATGAGGATGGTCATCACCGCGGCCGCCAGCGCGGTGGCCGTGGTGACCTGGGCGGCGCTGAGTTTCGCGCCGGTGATGTCGGCGGAAGCGCCGAGGATGAGCGGGTTGAGCAGCACGATGTAGGCCATCGCGACGAACGTGGTGATACCGCCGCGCACCTCGCGGCCCACGGTCGTGCGCCGGGCCGTGATGTCGAACAGTCTGTCCGTGATGGACTTGCGAGCTGGTCCTGGAGCCGGGGTCACAGCGTCGTCGATGTGTACCTGGGTCATGCGTCGTCCCCTTGCCGGTGGGTGTGCTCGACCGCGCTCCGCAGTCGGCGGGGCGTGGTGAGCCTGACGAGTTGTTTTTTTGTGGTGCTCCGGTCAGCACCGGGATGTGCCCGGGTACGGGCTTCCGGTGTCGGGCGAAACGGGGCCGGACCGGGGAGAACCGCCGGCCCGAGCGCCTAGTAGTCGACGCGGTCCGGCCGGTCCAGCCAGGCGTCGAACGGGGCGAAACCGTCCTTGAGGGACAGCCGGGAAACGGGTACTTCCCAGGTTTCGCGGGGCTTTTCGAACAGTTCGTAGAACGCGCGGTCGTCGAACCCGGCTTTGGCCGCGTCGTGGCGGTCGGCCGCGAAGACCACGCGGTCCACCCGCGCCCACAGCGCCGAGGCCAGGCACATCGGGCACGGTTCGCACGAGGACACGAGCACGCAGCCGGTGAGCTTGAACGTGCCGAGCGCCTGGCAGGCCGCGCGGATCGCGACCACCTCGGCGTGGGCGGTCGGGTCGAGCGAGGGCGTGACGCGGTTGACCCCGGTCGCGATGATCTCGCCGTCCTTCGCGACGAGCGCGCCGAACGGGCCGCCGCCGTCGGCGACGTTGCGGGTCGCGATGCGCACGCTTTCGGCGAGCCACTCGCGTTCGGCGTCGATGGACAGAGTCATTTCGCTTGTTCTCCCAACGTTTTCAAGTACCGGTGATGTGCTCGGGCCGGATCGGGACCCGCGGCAGTTCGAGGCCCGTCGCCGCGCGGATGGCGTTGGCGACCGCCGGCGTCGAGGAGATCGTGGGCGGTTCGCCGACGCCGCGCACACCGTAGGGCGCGTGCGGGTCGGGCCGCTCCAGCACGGCGATGCGCATCGGCGGCATGTCCAGCACGGTCGGGATGAGGTAGTCGGTGAACGACGGGTTGCGCACCTTCCCGTCCACCACCTGGATCTCCTCCATCACGGCCAGGCCGAGGCCCTGCGCCGAGCCGCCCTGGATCTGACCGATCACCGCGTCGGGGTTCATGGCCTTGCCCACGTCCTGCGCGCAGTCGAGCTGCACGACCTTGACCAAGCCCAGCTCCACGTCGACGTCCACCACGGCGCGGTGCGCCGAGAAGCCGTACTGCACGTGGGCGTCGCCCTGGCCGGTCTCCGGGTCGAGCGGATACGTCTTGCGGTGGTGGAACTCCCGCGTCTCCTCGACGATCTCCTCGCCGAGAAGGTCCACAAGCGACGCGACGACCTCACCGTCGGCGGCCACGATCTTGCCGCCGGCCAGCGACATCCCGGTCGCGGAGCGGCCCAGCCGGCGTTCGGCCAGCGAATACACCGCGTCGGCCACCGCTCGGCACGCGTTGCGCACGGCACCCCCGGTCACGTACGTCTGCCGCGAAGCCGAGCTCGACCCCGCATCGCCGACGCTCGTGTCGGCCGGGTGCACGGTCACGCGCGGCACGCCGAGCTCGGTGCGCGCGATCTGCTGCTGCAGCGTCACGAGCCCCTGCCCCACCTCGGCGGCGGCCGTGTGCACCATCGCCACCGGCTCGCCGCCGAGCACCTGCAGCCGCACGCGGGCGGTCGAGTAGTCGTCGAGGCCCTCCGCGTAGGAGATGTTCTTGATGGTCACGCCGTAGCCGACCCCACGCACCACGCCTTCGCCGTGGGTCACATTGGACGCTCCGCCGGGCAGGTCGCGGATGTCCGCGTCTTCACCCCGTTCCGGCGGCAACGGCATGTCCTTCAGCCGCTGGATCAGCTCGGCCACGGGAGCCGGGAAGTCGACGAGCTGACCGGTGACGTTCGTGGAGCCCTCGCTCATCGCGTTGCGGATCCGCAGGTCCGCCGGGTCCATGCCGAGCGCCGCGGCGAGTTTGTCCATTTGGGACTCGTACGCGTACGTCGGCTGCACCGCGCCGAGGCCGCGCATGGCGCCGCACGTCGGGTTGTTGCTGTACACGCCCCAGCCCTCGATCTTCGCGTTGGGCACGTTGTACGGGCCGACGGACAGCGTGGTGCCGTTGCCGACCACCACGGGCGTCTTCGACGCATACGCGCCGCCGTCGAAGTACAGCCGGGCGCGGACGTACACGAGATCGCCTTCGCGCGTGGCGCCGTGCTCGTAGTACATCTTCGCCGGGTGCCGGTGCACGTGGCCGAAGAACGACTCCTCGCGGTTGTAGACCATCTTCACCGGCCGCCCGGTGCGCAGCGCGAGCAGGCACGAGTGGATCTGCATCGACAGGTCCTCGCGCCCGCCGAACGCGCCGCCGACGCCGCTGAGCGTCAGCCGCACCTTCTCCGGCGGCAGGCCGAGTGCCCGCGCGGTCTGCTTCTGGTCCACGTGCAGCCACTGCGTGGCGAGGTAGAGGTCCACGCCGCCGTCGTCGTCGGGCACGGCGAGGCCGGACTCCGGACCGAGGAACGCCTGGTCCTGCATGCCGATCTCGTAGACGCCGGACACGACCACGTCGGCCTTCGTTTCCGGGTCGCCTTTGACGATCCGTTGGTAGCGCACGAGGTTCCCGCCGGGGTGCAGCTTCGGCAGGGTTTCGTCGTGGGCCGCACGCTCGGGGTCGGTGACCGGTTCGAGCACCTCGTACTCGACCACGATGTGCTTGAGCGCCTGCCGCGCGATCTCCGGGTGGTCGGCCGCGAGGATCGCCACCGGCTCGCCCTGGTAGCGCACGCGGTCCTCGGCCAGCGCCGGCGTGTCCTGGTACTTGAGGCCGTAGAGGTTCTCGCCGGGCACGTCCTCGTGCGTCAGCACCGCGTGGACACCGGGCTGCGCCAAGGCGCGGGAGACGTCGAGGCGCACGATCCGCGCGTGCGGATGCGGGCTGCGCAACGTGGCGCCCCACAGCATGTCCTCGTGCCACAGGTCCGAGGAGTACGCGAACTCGCCGCGCACCTTGAGCGTGCCGTCGGGCCGCAGCGGGCTCGTGCCGATGCCGCCGGTGACGGTGTCGGCCGGCTCCTGCGGCGACCGGGCCGGGGCCGGGCGCGTCATGCGTGCTCCTTCCGCGCAGCCGCGAGCCGGACCGCGTCGAGGATCTTCTCGTACCCGGTGCAGCGGCACAGGTTCCCGGCCAGGGCCTCGCGGATCTCGGCGTCGCTCGGTTTTTCGGTGCGCGCCACGAGATCGTGGGCAGTCACCAGGAGCCCGGGCGTGCAGAAGCCACATTGGACGGCCCCGCACTCCACGAAGGACTCCTGGATCGGGTCCAGCTGCTCGCCATCGGCGAGCCCTTCGACCGTACGCACCTCGCGCCCCTCGGCCTGCCCGGCCGCGACCAGGCAGGCACACGCCGGCACGCCGTCGAGGTACACCGTGCACGAGCCGCACTCGCCCTGCTCGCACGCGTTCTTCGAGCCGGCGAGGCCGAGCCGTTCGCGCAGCACGTAGAGCAGGCTTTCGCCTTCCCAGACGTTGTCCGCCTGGCGCGGCTCGCCGTTGACGATCACGTTCACGCGCATTCCGTGCGCCTCCCTCCGCAGTATTCGGTCCAGGCCCAGCCGAGCGTCCGCCGCGCCAGCACCGACAACGCGTGACGGCGGTAGTCGGCGCTGCCACGCACGTCGTCGATCGGCGCGGCCGCGGTGGCCACCAGCTCGCCGAAGCGGCGTTTCACCGAGTCGGCGAGCGCGCGCGGCCGGTCCCACTGGTCGTCGGCCGCCAGCTCGCCCGCGAGGAACTCCTCGGCGTCGAACGCGCGGCGCGGCGTCGGGGCGGCCGAGCCGACGCCCGTGCCCACGCGGCGTTCGGCCGGGTGCACCGCGAGGCCGAACGCGCAGACCGCGATCACCATCGCGTTGCGAGTCCCCACCTTGCTGAACTGCTGCGGCCCGCTCGCCGGTGCCAAGTGGACGGCCGTGATCAGCTCGTCTTCTTCGAGCACATTTCGCTTCACGCCGACGTAGAAATCCTTCGCCGTCACGCGCCGGGTGCCGCGCGTCGACGCGATCTCCACTTCCGCGCCGGCAGCGAGCAGCGCCGGGTGCGCGTCACCCGCGGGCGACGCGGCACCGAGGTTGCCGCCGACGCTGCCGCGGTTGCGGATCTGCGGCGAGCCCACCGTGCGGGCCGCCATCGCGAGACCGGGCAGCCGGTCGCCCAGCTCCGCGATGATCCGCGTGTACGGCGTCGCGGCGGCGATCCGGAGCCGGCCTTCCTCGACGTCGTAGCCGTACAGCTCGCCGACGCCGTTGAGGTCGAGCAGTGCCGACGGGCGGCGGTGGTCGAAGTTGATCTCCACCATCACGTCGGTGCCGCCCGCGATCGGCACGGCGTCGGGGTGCGCCGCCTTGGCCTCGAGGGCCTCGGCGAGCGTGGTCGGGCGCAGGAACTCCACTTCGGCCTCCGTCTCCGTCTGTTGCTCAGGACCAGGCCGGCCCGGCGGCCGGCGCGTCGTCGCGCAGCACGGTGCCCTCGATCAGCCCGTAGGGCCGGTCGGCGGCGTGGAAGATCGCACCGGGATTGTCGAGACCGAACGGCGACAGGTCGGTGAGGAAATGGTGCTTGTTCGGCAGCGACAGGCGCACCTCGACGATCTCGGGCACGGTCTCGAGCACGCGCGAACCCATCGCGTAGAGCGTCTGCTGCAGCGACTGGCTGTGTGTTCCGCCAAAGGCGTCGAGCAGCGAGGCCAGGGCCGTGTCGTACGCGCCCGCCCAGTCGACGTCATCGCCGGCGAAGCGCCAGCTCGCGTTGACGGCCGTGGCGAGGATGCGGTCCTTGGTCTCCGGCAGCGTCGTGTAGCCATCGCGAGGGAAACCCCAGAACTCCGAGCCGGTGGTGTTGAGCACCGTGAGGTCCTCGACGCCGCCGAGCACCCAGGCCTGCTCGCCGTCGTAGTGCACGGTCGTGGTGCGGGTGCCGCCGCCCGAGCGGGCGAACGAGTGGTGGGCGGGCTGCCCGCCGACCGTCAGCCGCTGCCACGGGTACGACTCCACACGGACGCGGGCGCCGTGGATGCTCTCCTGCGAGGTGACGAAGTGGCGCGCGAGGCGCAGCGCGTAGTCCTCGATCTCGCCGACGCCATCACGGGCGAACGCGAACACCGTGTTCTTCTGCGTGTCGGTGGCCAGCACCTTGTCGTTGGCGCCGGTGAGGTGGGTGTCGCTCATGTCGCCGGACAGCGAAACGCTGACGTTGAGGTCGGTGATCCGGTGCTCGTCGCCTTCGCGGTCGACGCGCACGACCCGGTTCTCCGCCTTTCCGTAGCGGTTGTCGCCCAGAACGATCGCCATGGTGTTCCTTCCCTTCGCTCGTCGGTCAGTACACACGCCGCGACGTGGCGCGGACCACGGCAGATCCACCGAAACCGGGTGGGCGTCGAGGGTGGTTTTTCGTAGGTTCCTCCAAACGACGGCGGCCTCGGCGTGTGCGCTACTTGAGCCGGAAGGAGGTGCCGCGTGCGGCTGGGTGCGCTGCTGGACACGCCGGAGCTCGGGCTGACCCTGCTCACCGGCGAGTCGGCGCTGGATCGCGAGTTCGGGCGCGTTTTCCAGGCGACGCTGCAGGACCCGACGCGGTACCTCAGCGGCGGGGAGATCGTGCTGTGTGGCATGCGCTGGCTGCCCGGGCCGGTCGAGGCCGAGGATTTCGTCGGCGTGCTGGCGGCGGCCGGCGTCGTCGCGCTGGGTGCCGGGACGGCGGAGGTCGGCGGGCCGGTGCCCGAGCACCTCGTGGAGTCGTGCCGGCGGGTCGGGCTGCCGCTGTTCGAGGTGCCGCTGTCGGTGTCCTTCGCGACGGTGACCGAGCGCGTGATCCTGGGCCTGGCCGCCGAGCGTTCCGCCCCCGCGCACGACTCGCACCGGCGGCTGGTCGCCGCCGTGACCAGCGGCGTTGGTCTTCCCGCCCTGGTTTCCGCGGGCGCCGCCGAGCTGGACGTGGACTGCTGGGTGCTGAGCGCGACCGGCCGGCTGATCGCCGGCACGGGCTCGCCGCCTTCCGATGCACGGCGTTCTGTGCTGGCCCGGCGTTTCCTGCGCGCCGAACGCCTGCCGTTGACCGTGCCCGGCGACGACGGCCCCGTCACTTTGCTCGCCGCCGCCAGCCGCTCGGGCCACCGCGTGGCGAGCTGGTTCCTGGTGGCCTCCGGCGACATCGGACGATGGGCTTCGGCCCGGCGCGAACTCGCGCTGGAGCTGGCGCCGTTGATCGGGCTGGAGCGCTCCCGCGTCGACGAAGCCAAGCGCATCGAGAACCGGGCGGCCGAGCCTCTGCTGCGCTTGGCCCTCTCCGACGACGCTTTCCCGGCCTCGCTGTCCGCGCGGCTCGCGGCACTGGACTTCCCGCCGTCGGCCCAGCTGGTGACCCTCTCGGCCGCAGTCGACGGCGGTGGTCCAGGCCTCACCCAGGTGCTGGTGGAGGAGCTACTGGCCTCGGTCCCCACCCCCACGCTGGTAGCCACCGTCGACGGCGAGACCTTCGGCCTGTTCCCGGCCCACGACCGGCTCGGCCGCCTCGCCGAGACCCTGCGCGAGTCCGTCCGCGCGGTCGAACCGGCCCTCGGCTCCGCTCGCCTGTCCGTGGGCCTCAGCCGCGCCCCCGACGCGGCCGGCCTGCGCTCTGGCCTCCAGGAAGCGCGGCACGCCCGCACGCTGGCCGCCCTTTCGCCGGGCCGCGCAGCCGTGCTGGCGGGTGACGAGGTGGCGTCGCACCTGCTGCTGCTGGCCGCCGTGCCTGACGATCTGCGCCGATCTTTCGGCGAGAAGGTGCTGGGGCCGGTGCTCGCTTACGACGCCGCTCACGGCTCGGAGCTTCTGGCGACCTTGAAGGCGTTTCTGGAGCACTCCGGCTCATGGACCCAGACGGCGGGGGCGCTGCACCTGCATGTGAACACCCTGCGGTACCGGATCTCACGGATCTCGGAGCTGACGGGCCGGGATCTGGGGCGGTTCGCGGATCGGGTGGATCTTTATCTGGCGGGGTGTTTCACGCAGGACTGGGGCTGGTCGTGATCAGCACTTCCCGCTCCCAGACGCGCTGGGTGTGCAAGCGCCAGTAGTGCTCGGCGATGGCGTCCGGGTCGAACGCCGTGCCTTTCTCCACGGTGCCGCCGACGGTGACCGTGGCGAAGTGCAGCGTGGGGTACTGCTCGGCGAACAGCGCCGTCACCGTGCGGAGGCCGGCTTTGCCCAGCGAAAGGCTGCTGTAGGCGGCTTTCGGCTCGGGCATGCCGCCGGTGGTGAGGAAAGTCCCGTGGCCGCGCTCGGCCATCTTGGGCGCGAGGTGCGCTGCGGCGGTGTAGGCGCCGAGGACGTTGACTCGCCACAGCTCGAGGTGCTCCTCCGCGGCGAGCTCCCCCGGCGTGTCTCGGCGGATGGCCGCGGCGTTGTAGACCACGGCGTCGGGCAGCCCCTGGTCTTCGTTCACCGCGTCGAGCGCCCGACGCAGAGACTCCTCGTCTCCCACGTCGGCCAGGTGGGTCACGGCGCCGACCCCGAGGTCCTTGGGCCGCCGCGCCACCGCCGCCACGCCGAACCCCTCCCGCGCGAACCGCCGCGCGACCGCCGCCCCGATCCCCGGCCCCGCCCCGATCACGACGATTCCTGCCATGAGTCGACCGTAGCGCGAGGGTTCTCACCTGCGAAAACAGCGGATCACCTTGCCGAGCTGATCCAAGAGCTACGGACGGCAGCACGTAAGGCTGCCGACGAATCCCAATTCACCGACCAGTTGGTTGGTACCCTCGCCGGATGGCGCGCGACGCGGAACAGACGAAGCAGCGGCTGCTCGAAGCCGCGATCAGCGAGTTCGCGGCATACGGGATCGCGGGGGCGCGGGTGGACCGGATCGCCGCCGCGGCCGGGTGCAACAAGGCGATGATCTACTCGTACTTCGGTAGCAAGGAGGGGCTGTTCGACGCCGCGTTCGATGAGCGGACGGGGGCGTTCTTCGAGGCGGTGCCGTTCGACGCCGGGGATCTCGCCGGGTACACCGGGCGGGCGTTCGACTACTTCGACGAGCACCCCGAGACATTGCGGCTCTCGACGTGGTACCGGCTCGAGCGGTCGGACGCCGAGCACCTCGCGGCCATCACCGAGGTCAACAACGTCCGGCTGCGGGAAATCGGGCGGGCGCAACGCGAAGGCGAGATCTCCGGGCACTTTTCGCCGGTGCAGCTGCTCGTGCTGATCCAAGCGCTTTCCGCGGCGTGGCACAGCACCAACCCGGAACTGGGGCCGCACCTGCCGAGCGCCCGCGCGGGGAGGCGGCGGACGCTCGTCGAAGCGGTTCAGGGATTGCTTGCACTGAAATAGCCGGCGCTGCTTTTCCCGCGAATCAAAGAAAAAACAACGGTGCCGGCCAGAACGAGAGACGCCGAGGCCGAGAGCGCCAGTAAGAACCAAGGCGCGGCGAACGGCGGAATTCCCGCGAAGGCCTCGATACCGATCACCGCGGTGAGCACGGCGTCGGCGGCCACGGCGAGCCAGACGACGCGCAGGCGGGCCCGCTCGGGCAACGCGGTGAAGCGCAGCAGCCACGCCAGCCCGGGCAGTACGAGGATCGCGTGCATCGCGACGGCGTGCAGCGGTTTCAGCGAACCCGCGCTGGTGTAGGCCAGCTCAGGTGACCCGCCCCTGGCCTCGACGACACCGCGGGCGATCATCACCGCGCCGGTGGCGAGGGCGACCATCAGCACCAGCAGGCCGAAGCGCACGGCGACCAGCATGCTCGGCGCCGGCTTTCCCGACAGCAGCTTTCCCGACAGCAGAGTGCCCGGCGAACGGAAAGCCGCGGCCGTGAAGCCCAGCGCCGTCACCACGATCACGCCGCCGCCGGCCGCGAGCGACATCGAGACCACCGTGTCGAAGCCGGTCTCGAAGTTGAAATGCGACGGGACCCCTCGCCACGCCTGCATCGTCACGAGCAGGACCTCCGCCACGCACGCAGCGAGGAACGCGCCCAGCAACCCGGCGCGCGCCCGCGGCCGCAACGTGAGGTACGACGTCGCCCACGCCACCGACGCCAGCGTGAGACCGAACGACAACCCGAACGTGACCGCTTTGCGCAGCGACACCGGCCCAACCCACGTGCCGCCGCTGGCCAGCAGCACCACCGCGTTCACGACGCCGCTCGCGAAGAGCACCGCCCCCACCACGTACGCGACGCGTTCCGCGCGCCTGCCGTCCCGCCAGATGCGGCTCACGGCGTCCATCACCGGCTGAGTCATGACGTCAGTTTGGTGCTGTGACAACGTTTCGTCGTCGGCTCGGTGTCGACACCCGCGTACGCAGATTTACGTACGCCGTCCACTGGGAAAACGCGAAAAAAGAGTACGTAAAGAACCCATTGCAATTCCGGGATAACGCGTGGGCGTCGCCACTCGGCAGGAGGATGCGACCGCCCTGAGTGAGTTCTACTCTGAAGACATGTACATAGCCTTGCTCGCCTACACGGCGCCTCGAAACGAAGTCGACTACGCACTGGCAGAACACGCGGAGTGGCTGCGCACGCACTTCTCCCGCGGATTGTTCCTGGTTTCCGGAAAAGGGGACACCGAGCACGACCAGGTCATCCTCACCCGTCCGTGTGTGCGCGGCAAGCTGGACGCCGTGCTCGCCACCGACCCGCTCGTCGTCCAGCACCTCGCGCACTACACCGTGATCGAATTCTCCGCCACTCGTACCGCCCACGAGTTCCACGCCATCAACGAGGCGCTCGCCTCCTGAAGTCGCCGGCCCGGGAGCAGGTGGCCTTCGGCGGTGTTGCCCGCCACCTGCCCGCCGTATCACCGTCGCGCGCTCGCCTATGATCGCGGTTACCGACGTTCCGGTACGGGAGAAGCCATGCACACGCCCGACCTCGTCTTCCGAGGCCGCCGCCTCACCAGCGATCGCGCGCTGGTGATGGCCATCATCAACCGCACCCCCGATTCGTTCTACGACAACGGCGCGACCTACCTCGAGACCCGCGCGCAGGACGCCATCCGCCGCGCGTGCGCCGAGGGCGCCGACCTCATCGACATCGGCGGCGTGCCCGCCGGCAAGGGCCCCGAGGTCACCGCGGCCGAGGAGATCGCCCGCGTGGTGCCGACGGTCGAGTGGGCGCGCGAGACGTACCCGGACCTCGTGATCAGCGTCGACACCTACCGCGCCGAGGTCGCCGACGCCGTCTGCCGCGCCGGCGCCGACATCGTGAACGACAACTGGGCGGCCTTCGAGCCGGAGATCCTCGACGTCGCGGCCCAGCACGGCGCGGGGTACATCTGCTCCCACACCAACGGCCTCACGCCGCGCACCGAAGCCGTGAAGCCGGTGTACGACGACGTGGTCGGCGCCGTGATCGACGGCACCACGGAGCTCGCGAAGCGCGCGCTGGAGCGCGGGGTGCCGCGTGAGGGGATCATGATCGACCCCTGCATCGACTTCGGCAAGAACTCCTACCAGTCGCTGGAGCTGATGCGACACACGCAGGCGCTCGTGGACACGGGCTGGCCGGTGCTGATGGCGCTGTCGAACAAGGACGTGATCGGCGAGACGCTCGACGTGCCCGTCGGCGAGCGCGTGATCGGCACGCTCGCGGCCACGGCCGTCGCGGCGCTGCACGGGGCCGCGATGTTCCGCGCCCACCAGGTCGTGGAGACTCGGCAGGTGGCCGAGATGGTGGCCAGTATCGCGGGCACGCGCCCGCCCGCGCACGTGGTGAGGTCCGTCTGATGCGTGAGATCTTCCCGGGCACCCGCGACCTGGCCGAGGCCGACCTCGAGGCGCTCTACGCCTACCGCGCGCCCGAAAAGTGGCTCGTGGTGAACTTCGTGTCGAGCACCGACGGTGCCGTCACGGTCGACGGCCGCTCGGCCTCGCTGTCCACGCCCGCCGACCGCGTGATCTACCGCTTGGGCAACGACCTCGCCGACGTCGTGCTGGTCGGCGCGGGCACCGCCCTGATCGAGGGCTTCCAGGGCATGCGCCCCGACGAGCACTCCGCCGAGCGGCGCCGCCGTCACGGTCTCGCCCCGATTCCACCGGTCGCCGTCGTCACCGGCGGTGGCTCGCTGCGCCCGGACGCCCCGGTGATCACCAACGCGCTCGTGCCCACCATCGTCATCACCCACGCCGCCACCGACCCCGACCTGCGCGCCGCCTGGACCGCCGCCGGCGCCGACGTGCTCGTGGCCGGCACGGACACCGTCGACCTTCGCTCCGCCGTCGACACCCTCGCCGCCCGCGGCCTCACCCGCATCGACTGCGAGGGCGGCCCGCACCTGTTCGCCTCCCTGCTCGCCGCCGACGCGGTCGACGAGTTCCGGCTCACGCTCTCCCCCTTCCTCGTCGCGGGCAGGGCCCCCCGCCCGACCTTCGGCGATGCCATCGACCCCGCGCGGCTCGACTTGGCTTCGGTGCTGGAGCAGGACGGAACGTTGATGCTGCGGTATTTACTGCGCCACTGATCCTCCACAGTGGACTTCAGGCCAGCAGCTCGAAATCCGCCTTCCCCAACGAAGTTCCGTTCACCTGGATCTCCAACGCGTGCGCGCCCGGGTGGTAGACGCGGGTGGTGATGACGCGGAACGAGTGGGCGCGGTCCAGGAGCAGCTCGGCGCCCGGATCAAGGACGCGGGTGGTGAGCTTGAAGACCTTCGGTGTGGTGGTGCCGTTGGCCTTGCGGTGGTGCACGACGTAGTCGACGACCAGGTTCACCGGGGAGTCGCCCGTGTTGCGCAGCGTGCCGGTGAAGCCCAGTTCGCCGCCGATGGACACCGAAGGCGCCGAGAGCACGAGACCGTCGAAGGTGATGCCGGCCGGTGGCGGGAAGCCGAGGAGCGCCAACGCACCCGGGTCGCCTTGTTTGATCAGGGTGCGCAGGCCGTGGCGGACGAGCTGCAGCGTCTGCTTCTCCTCGGAAGCGCTCATCCACCGGCCCGCGGCGGCCACCGCCACCTCGGGACGCGCGCGGCTCACGTCGTTGAGGTGGTTGGCGACCGAACGCCGCACGTACGCCGACGAGTCGCCGTGCAGCGCGTCGAGGATCGGCGCCGTGACGCCCGGCCGGGCGGTGATCGCACCCACCCGGCGCGCCCACGGCAGCAGCGGCCGCGTGCCCTCCGACGCCAGGCGGCGGACGTGCTCGGACGGGTCGGAAGTCCAGGTCAGCACCTTCGGCAGCGCCCGGTCGAGATCCGCGTCGAGCAGCGGCCGGATGGCGAACTCCGCAGTGAGCCGAGGGGTCAAGGCAGCGAGCAGATCCAATGCCGCGTCGAACGCGACCGGCCCGCCGTCCGCCAGAGCCCGCGCCGAAGCCGCCTCCGAGACGGGCCAGATCATCCAGCCGGAGAACGACTCGTCGGCCAGCGCCCGCCGCACCACGTCTTCCAGCTCGCGGTAGCCGCCCGGCAGGTCGGCCAGCAACGCGTCGCGCACGGCGTCGGTGCGTTGCCGCAGGCCCAGGCCACCCAGACGGACCCGGCGGAGCTCCCCGAACGCGACGCCCGCCGCCGCCGCCTTCATCGACGCGAGCAGCCCCCTGACGACCGCGTCGTTGAGCATCTCGTCGGCCAGCGGCATCCGCTTCTCCCTCCATCAAGCGCTACATTCGTTACGACGCTGTACCACCGCTTCGGCAGCAAGCAGGAGCTGCTCGTCGCGGTGGTCAACTTCGGCTTCACCCAGTATGTGGAGAGCACCGACAAAAACCGCGCGGAGGCCGATCCGGTCGAGCAGATCCGCGCCGGCTGGGGCCGCCACGTGGGCTACGGGCTGACCCACCCGCCGAGCCGTCGAGCGTCGGCGCGCCGGCCGTCGCGCCGACCACGTCGGGTTCCAGTGCTGGAGCTGAACCCGTTGAGGGGTTACCGGCGGCTCGCCGAAATGCGCCGACAGACCTATCGACGGCGGCTAGTCGAAGTGCCGTTGTGCGTGAACTCCCGCACGGCCTCGTCGGCCTTGTCGAACGCCGCCCGTGCCGTCGAAAGGTCCTTGGCCGCGCGGGTGGCACGTTCTTCGGCTTCGGCGAGGCGTTCGCGCAGTTCGGCCACGCGGGCGTCGGCCTGCTCGGCGATGCGTTCAGTGCGGACAAGGGTTCGTGAGGCTTCCGCGCGTTCGCGGGTCGCGGCGGAAGCCTTGCGTTGCCATTCTTCCCGGGCGGCGCGTTCGCGTTCGCGGTCCTCTTCGGACTTTTCAGGCCGGGACTTTTCCTTGGCCGGCGCGGGCTTCTTCGCGGATTTCTTGGCCGGAGCCGGAGCCGGAGCCGAAGCGAGAGCCGGAGCTGGAGCGGCCTTCTTCTTCCGCGGACCCGACCCAGCGGGCAACGACAGCCACTGATCCGCATCCTGGTGCGCCACCGACGTCAGCCGCCCGGCCAGCACGAGCCGTGCGACGTCCGGGTCCGCCACTACCGTCTCCAGCGTCTCCTCCACCTCACGCGCGACGGAGTCGCTCAGGTCCGGAGCGTCGCGCAGGACCCCGCGCACCAGCTCGGCCCGCCGTTGCGCCAGCTCTCGCAGCTGCTCACCGGCGAGGCTCGCGTGGGCGGCCCGCAGCCGGTCGCCCAGCTCGGCCAGCTCCTCCAGCGCCGAAGAGCCGTCCCGCGCCAGCCGGTTGACGAAGAAGGCCGCGGTTGTCGGCTTGCGCAGCGCCTGGATGCGGCTGGCGAGCTCGGCGTCGCCCGCCTTCTTGGCCGCACGGGCCGCGGCGGTGCGCGACGCGACGAAGTCGGCGGGCTCGCCCGCGTAGAGGTCGTCGGCGACGGAGTCGAAGTTCACCGCACCACGGAACCACACCGGTAGTCCGAACGCGACGTTTCACGTACGGTGGACGCCTCGGCAAAGCCGAAAGCCGCAGGTCAAGCGAGACAGGTCCAGGGACGGTGCCCATGACGCCATCGGGCAGGCTCGCGCTGACGGCCAGCCCCCTGGTCGCCGGCGCGCTGCAGGCGCTCCAGCGCGCGACCGGGCTGCCGGTCGCGATGGGCGGGCCCGTGTCGGCGGGCTCGCGGACCCTCGTGATCGACCAGCTGCGCGGCACGGCCACGGGCTCGCTGCAGCACCTCCGCGTCGACACCGGCGCCGGGCTGGGCGGCAAGGCTGTGGCGCTCGGGCGGCCGTCGACGGTCATCGACTACCTCAACGCGCAGGGCATCACGCACAAGTACGACCGCGCCGTCGCGCCGGAGCGGCTGCGGGCGATGGTCGCCCTGCCGGTGCGCGTAGGCGCGTCGACGCGCGCGGTTCTGTATGCGGCGACGCGTGACTCGATCACCTTCGGCGACCGGATCCTGCGCGCGGCGAGCGCTGTCGTCGCGCGGCTGGAGCGGGACATCGAGGTCGAGGAAGAAGTCCGGCGCCGCGTGGCGGCACCGCCGCTGGGCGAGCACCACGACCTGCGCGCCGAGCTCCTCGCGATCGCCGGTTCGATGCACGACGACGAGGCCCGCGCGCGGCTGCTCGAAGTGTGCGAACGCCTGCGTCCGGCCGAGGCACCGCCGGGGATCACGCTGTCGCCGCGCGAGCTCGACGTGCTGCGGCTCGTGAGCGAGGGCTGCACCAACGACGAGATCTCCGAGCGGCTCGGGCTGCTGCCCAACACGGTCAAGTCGTACCTCAAACACGCCATGCGCAAGCTCGACGTCAGCAACCGGATCCAGGCGGTGAACCGGGCCCGCGCGGCCGGTCTGCTCGGCTGAGCACCCTCTTTGTGGGGTGGCCGGGTGGACACCGCGGGGGCATCATCGCCGCACGGGCAGCGCTGCCCGTTCGACGCGAAGGGATCGGCACGTGTTCTACGACCTCGCTGTCCGCGATTTCCTCGACCGCGCGGAAACGGTGTACCCGGACCGGATCGCAGTGGTGGACGAACCCGACCAGCCCGCCGCCTCGTGGGGCGCGATCACCTACCGCGAGCTGGCCCGGCGGGCCCGCGCGCAGGCCGCCAACCTCGACGCGCTGGGCGTGCCCGTCGGCGGCCGCGTCGCGATCGTCTCGCACAACTCGGCTCGGCTGCTCACGTCGTTCTTCGGGGTTTCGGGCTGGGGCCGCATCCTGGTGCCGGTGAACTTCCGCCTCGCGCCGGCGGAGGTGCGCTACATCGTGGAGCACTCGGGCGCCGACGTCGTGATGATCGACCCGGAGCTCAAACCGCTGCTCGACTCTGTCACCGCGAAGCACGTGTTCGTGCTCGGCGAGCACGACGAGCAGATCTTCGGCGGCGACGGCGACCCGCGGCCGTGGCAGCCCGACGAATCGGCCACCGCCACGCTCAACTACACCTCGGGCACCACGGCGCGGCCCAAGGGCGTGCAGCTGACGCACCGCAACCTCTGGCTCAACGCCACCACGTTCGCCTTGCACACCACGCTCAACGACAACGACGTGCTGCTGCACACCCTCCCGATGTTCCACTGCAACGGCTGGGGCATGCCCTACGGCGTCACCGGCCTCGGCGCCCGGCACATCGTGCTGCGCAAGGTCGACGGCACCGAGATCCTGCGCCGCGTCGAGGAACACGGCGTCACGATCATGTGCGCCGCACCCGCCGTGGTCACCGCGGCGCTCGACGGCGCCGCGAAGTGGGACGGCGAGATACCCGGCCGAGACCGCGTGCGGATCGTCGTGGCGGGCGCGCCGCCGCCCACCCGCACCATCGAACGCGTGCGCGCCGAGCTGGGCTGGGAGTTCATCCAGATCTACGGCCTCACCGAGACGTCGCCGCTGCTCACGGTCAACCGCTTCCGCTCGGAGTGGGCGGACCTCGACACCCACGAGCAGGCCAAGCTCCTGGGCCGCGCGGGCGCGCCGGCGCTGGGCGTGCGCGTGTCGATCGACAACGACGGCGAGGTGCTCGTCCAGTCGAACATGAACCTCGAGGGCTACTGGGAGAACCCGGACGAAACCGCCCGCGTGCAGGCGGGCAACTGGTTCCACACCGGCGACGGTGGCCGCTTCGAGGACGGTTACCTCTCCATCGCCGACCGCAAGAAGGACGTGATCATCACCGGCGGCGAGAACGTGTCGTCCATCGAGGTGGAAGACGCCCTGAACTCCCACCCGGCCGTGCGCGAGGCCGCCGTGATCGGCATCCCGGACACAAAGTGGGGCGAGCTCGTCACGGCTCTGGTGGTCACCGACGGCACCCCCGTGACGGCCGAGGACCTGATCACGCACTGCCGCCGGCACCTGGCCGGCTACAAGTGCCCGAAGCGCGTGGACTTCCTCGACGAGCTCCCCCGCACGGCGACGGGGAAGATCCAGAAGTTCAAGCTGCGCAAGCCGTTCTGGGAGGGCCAGGACCGGCAGGTGAACTAGCCGCGCCTCACCCCCGCGGTCGCATCGGGCCGCACCGAGCGCCCCAATGCGGCGTTCGGTGCGCTCAACGCACCCAATGCGGCGTTCGGTGCGCTCAACGCACCCAATGCCGCATTGAGGCGCTGGGGCGGTGCCGGGCGAGTGCGACCAAAGCCGAGCCGTGCGCCGCGAAATCACGCGCGCGGTTCGGCCGGACGGTAGACGAGCTGCACCACGCCGTTGCCGAACACCTGCGACCGCTCCAGCGCGAAGTCCAGGTGCGGGCCGTCGGCCGGGAACAGGCGGCGGCCGGTGCCGACGACGACGGGGTGTTGCAGGAGGACCAGCTCGTCGACGAGGCCGCGGGCGAGCAGCCAGCGCACGAGCGTCGCGCTGCCGCTGGTGAGGATGGTGCCGCCGGGGGCGGCCTTGAGGTCGCGGAGCGCGGGTTCGAGGTCGCGCGGCAGCAAGGTGCTGTGCTGCCAGCCGACGGCGGTGAGCGTGGTGGACGCGACGTACTTGCGGACGTTGTTCAGGAACTCCGCGCCGGGGTCGTCCGCGCGGCCGGGCCACGCTTCGGCGAACCCCTCGTAGGTCACGCGGCCCAGCAGCATCGCGTCGGCGTCAGACAAGCCGGCGCCGACGATGCGTTCGAGCTCGGGCGTCCAGTGCGACAGCGACCAGCGGTCCGGCGCCTCGACGACGCCGTCGAGCGACACGAACAACGTGGACACGATCTTGCGCATCGGAGGGCTCCTCGTTCGGGGAGCCCCACTATCCCGGAGACGGCCGGGTCGCGCAGACAAACCGAACGATCAACCCACCTGCCGCACCAGCTCCAGCGCGCGGCCGAGCGTGGCCAGCTGAGCGTCGAGCGAATCGCCTGACGGATAGAGGCGCACCGTGTCGACGCCGGCGTCGCGCCAGACGCGCAGCCGGGCGCGCACCATGTCCTCGGTGCCGATGAGCGTGGTGCCCAGGACCATCTCGTCCGTCACCAGGGAAGCGGCGCCGTCGCGGTCGCCGGACTGCCAGCGGTCGCGGACCTCCGCGGCGACCTCGGCCCAGCCCTGGCGGCTGTAGGCGTCGTTGTAGAAGTTGGTGCTCGCGGAACCCATGCCGCCCAAGGAAAACGCTAGTTCCTTCTTCCGAGAGCCCACCATCGCACGCAGCTCGTCCTCGTCGGAGGCGAAGGCGACTTCCGCGCCCTGGCACACGTCGAGGTCGCTCCGCACGCGGCCGGACTTGGCGAGGCCGGCATCGAGGTGGCTGAAGTACGCCGCCGCGCCTTCGGGCACGAAGCTGGTGCCCAGCCAGCCGTCGGCGACCTCGCCGGTGAGCTCCAGCATCTTCGGCGACAGCGTCGCCAGGTAAATGGGGATGTCTTCATTGGGTTTGGACGAGAGCCGCATCGGCCGCGCCTCGCCGGGCAGCGGGATCTCGAAAGCCTTGCCGGAAAAGGAGACCTTCTCCCCCGCGAACGCGCTGCGCACGATCTCCACCGTCTCGCGCATCCGCGTGAGCGGCTTCGCGAACGGCACGCCGTGCAGCCCTTCCATCACCTGCGGCCCGCTCGGTCCGAGGCCGAGTGAAAACCGGCCGCCGGACATTTCGGCGAGTGTCAGCGCTGCCTGCGCCACCGCGACCGGCGTGCGCACGCCGACCTGCATGATCCCGGAGCCGAGCTGCAGCCGCGAAGTGCGCCCGGCCAGGAAGCCGAGCACCGACGGCGCGTCGGAACCCCACGCTTCGGCGACCCAGCACACGTCGAGACCGAGCTTTTCGGCCTCCAGCACGAACTCCAGCGTCTCCGCCCAGCCGGCCGACCCTTCGACCGTGGTCGCGGTGCGCATCAGCGCGCCGCCTCGACGCGGTCCTTGATCGCGGCGACGGTGGCGATCATCGCGTTCTCGAACTCGCGCATGCGCACGAAAACGATCTTCTGTTCCTTGTCCGGCATGCGGTCGATGGCGAACGACAGACCCGATCGCGCCGGCCCCATCTGCATCCACTGCGTGAGCTTCGTGCCGCCGTTCTCGGGCTCGAGCGTGAAGCGCCAGGTCGCCGTGGGCGTCTCCGGGTCCGCCACCGCCCACGCGAATACGCGCGGCTCCTCGCACTCGACGATGAACGACGTCGTCGACCACTCGCCGAGCGCGTCGTGCTTGCTGTAGCCCACGAAGGAGCCGCCGAGCTTCGGGCCGGTCGCCCCGCCGCACCACTCGACGCGCTGGAGCTCCGAGCTCATCTCGGGCATGCGCTGCACGTCGGCCACGAACGGCCACACCGCCTCGGGCGCGCCGTCGATCCACGTGGCCGCCTCGGCCGTGGGCTTGTCCGCGTACCGCGCGCCGGTCCACTCCATCGTGGTGCGCCTCCTCAGCTTCGACCGTCAAGATGCCTCTGACCACGATAGTTTCGTAATGAGACCCTCGTGTCAACGCGAGGTCGACTCAGCGCGCGGCTTCCTGCTTCGCGAAGCGCGCCTCGACGTCGGGCCGGTGCGCGATCTTCTCGGGGAAGCCGGGGCCGCGGCGCATCCGCGTGTCCTCGGCCGTGAGCGGCTCGCCGCAGTGCGCGCAGACGACCTCGGCGTGGGTGTCGTGGCCGCACTTCTCGTGGTGCGTCGTGATCGGCGGGCCGGCCTCGCCGGCGAGCCAGCGGTCCCCCCACGCCGTCATCGCGGTGAGGACCCCGAAGAAGTCCTTGCCCTTGTCGGTGAGCACGTAGTCGTAGCGCACCGGCTCGGTCTGGTACGCGACCTTCTCCAGCAGCCCCTCGTCGACCAGCCGGCGCAGCCGGTCGGCGAGGGTGTTGCGCGCGATGCCGAGCGCCTGCTGGAACTCATCGAAGCGCGTGACGCCGTAGAACGCGTCGCGCAGCACGAGCGGCGTCCACCAGTCCCCGAGCAGGTCCATGGTCCGCGCGATGGAGCACGGCCACTGCGCGAAGGAAGTCCGTTTCATGGACGGCAGAGTACGCCGTCTCAGTCTGAAACTCAGCTGTTGGAAGCTGTGATCAGGCGATTTCCACGCGGTGGCCGACGGTCACGTCCACGTGATCGGGCACCTCGTCGCTCGTCGCCGACCGAGAGCGTGCCCGCGGGCTCCACCAGCAGCACGGCCGCGCCTTCCTTCGACGACGGTTTGTGGAAGGTCCCGCGCGGGACCACGAACACGGAGCCGCGCGACAGCGTGACCACGCGCTCGCCCGCGGGCTCACGCAGGCCGATCTGGATCTCGCCGTCGAGGACAAGGAAGAACTCGTCGGTGTTCTCGTGGACGTGCCACACGTGCTCGCCGGAGAAGCGGGCGAGGCGGACGTCGTAGTCGTTGATGTTCGCGACGATGCGCGGGCTCCACACGGCGTCGAAGCCGTCGAGCACGGTCTGCAGATCGATGGGCTGGCTCATGCGATCGATCGTCGTCCTGTCGCCCGGCCACCGGGAGTGCTAGGAATAGCATATGTCGCAAGGATCCTCGCACCGCGTGGTGATGGTCGTGGACGACGGCTCGAACCCGTTCGAGATGGGCGTCGCGACGGAGCTGTTCGGCCTGCGCCGCCCGGAGCTCGGGCGGGAGTGGTACCAGTTCACGCTGGCCTCGGCGCGCGAGCACGTGGGCATACACCTGGGGATGTTCACGCTCTCGGGCGTCGCGGGGCTCGACGCGGTCGACGAGGCGGACACGGTGATCGTGCCGAACCGGCCGGACCCGCAGGTGCCGGCGGACGCCTCGGTGCTGTCGGCGATCCGGCGGGCGCACGCGCGCGGGGCACGGCTGATTAGTTTCTGCACCGGCGCGTTCACACTTGCCGAGGCAGGCGTGCTGGACGGGCTGCGCGCGACGACGCACTGGCGATGGGCTGCCGAGTTCACCGAACGCCACCCCGCCGTGCGGCTGGAGTCCGACGTCCTGTTCGTCGACGAGGGCACGGTCCTCACGGCCGCGGGCAGCGCGGCGGCGATGGACCTGGGCCTGTACGTGATCCAGCGCGACCACGGCGCCGAGATCGCCAACGCCGTGAGCCGCCGGCTGGTCTTCCCCGGCCACCGCGACGGCGGGCAACAGCAGTTCGTGGAACGGCCGGTGCCCGTGGTGCCGGACGCCTCGCTCGCACCGGTACTGGAGTGGGCCCGCGGCAACCTCGACCGCGCGCTGACCGTCGCCGACCTGGCCGCGCGCGCGGCGACCAGCCAGGCCACGCTGCACCGCAGGTTCCGCAGCGAGCTCGGCACGACGCCGCTGGCCTGGCTGACGACGGAACGCGTGAGCCTCGCCTGCCGATTGCTCGAACGCGGCGAACTGCGGCTCGACCGCGTCGCCACCGACTGCGGGTTCGGAACGGCGGCCAACCTGCGCGCCCAGCTGCGACGGCACACAGGGCTGAGCCCGTCGGAGTACCGGCGGCGGTTCGGACCGGCGGCTTGATCAGTTCTCGAGCTCGCGCAGCGCGGCGGCGATCGCGTCGCGGTGGACGGGCGGTGGGTAGGTGGCGGGGTCGGCCGCGGTGAGGGCGGTGAGGCCTTCGACCAGGGCGATGAGGCGTTTCGCGGTCCGTTCGCGGCGTGGGTGGGCCCAGCGGGGGCGGCAGGCGCCGACGAGCCGCGTCACGCGGGTGACGAACGAGCGGTTGTGCGCGCGGTGACGGGCGGCCAGCTCGGGGTCGGCCAGGGCGGCGGCGAGGAAGCCGACCCAGACGCGTGCCTCGTCGGCGGCTTCTTCGGTGAGGGTGGCGGCGTGGCAGAGGACGTCACGCAGCACCGTGGTGGGTGCGCCGCCGGCGGCTTCGGTGGCGTCGGCGCGTTCGGCGGTGCGCTGGTGCAGCAGGTCGCGCGCGTGCAGGAGCAGGGCCCGCTTGGTCGGGAACGCGTGCATGACCAGGCCCGTGGTGCAGCCCGCGCGTTCGGCGACGGCGCGCACGGTGAGGCCTGGCAACCCGTCGCCGGCCAGCACCTGCCACACCGCGCCGGAGAGCAGTTCGCGCTGGGCGCCGACGTCACGCTGTCTTGGCATGCGAGGCTCCGTTCCGTAACATCGGTTACGGTAACAGCTGTTCCGAAAACCGCTCTTGAAAACCTGGGGGTACGGGTGGTCGAGATTCTGCGTTCCGAGTGGGACGCGCCGGAGGCGGTGGCGCTGCGCGCGGCACAACGGGCCGAATTGGACACCCGGTACGCGACCAGCGATCACGAAGCCGGGCCGGTGCCAACCGCCGAAAGTATGGCTGTTTTTGTCATCGCATGGTCCGAAGGCATCGCGGTCGGCTGTGGTGGCCTGCGGTTCCTGGGGCCGGGCGTGGCGGAGATCAAACGGATGTACGTCGTGCCGGCCTCGCGCGGAACCGGCGTTTCGACGGCGTTGTTACGGGCGCTCGAAGCGGAGGCCGGCTCGCACGGCATCACTCGGCTGCTGCTGGAAACCGGCGTCCGCCAGCCGGACGCGATCCACTTCTACCAGCGGGAAGGCTACGAACCGATCCCGGCATTCGGCGAGTACGGAAGTGATCCACTGGCCCGGTGCTTCGCCCGATTACTCCATTCGGGGCAGTCGTTGGAAAACCGGTCCGCAACTCCTGTTAAGCCCCGGTGAAAATGTCTGGTCGGCCAACTACGGATTTATTGTGGATGGACGAAACCTCGCCGTCTCGGCAGATTTGGCACAGGCCCTCACAAAAGGCGGCCGTCTTCGGCTAGCTTGACGGAAGAGAGGGTTCGCAAGCGATACGGGGAGCGACGATGGGGAAACACCGGCCACGCCGGAGGTCTGTCCGCGGCAAGGCGGCAGCCGCCCTCGCCGGTGGCGCGCTCGTGGTGCTGCCGACGGTGGCCGCGTCGGGTCTTCCTGCTCCGCTCGCCGCCCCGGCCCCGACAGCCTCAGGCACCTCGCTGCCGCCGCTGGCCGTGCCGTGGGTCCCGCCGAACATCGTGCTCCCGCCGGTCGCCGTGGACGGCAGCCTGCCGCAGCCGCCGACTCCGTTGCCGCTGACCGTGCCGGGCTTCCACGTGAGCACGGGTTCGGCCACGCCGTCCGGTCCACTGGGGATTCCGGGCAGCATGCTGAAGGCGTACCAGAACGCGGCCGACATCATGTCCCGCGAGCAGCCCGGCTGCCACCTCGACTGGCAGCTCCTCGCGGCCATCGGCCGCATCGAGTCCAACCACGCGCGCGGCGGTTACGTCGACGCGCAGGGCAACACGCTCGAACCGATCCTCGGCCCGGTGCTCGACGGTTCCGGCCCGTTCGCCGCCATCCGCGACACCGACGGCGGCCGGTTCGACGGCAACGCGGCGTGGGACCGCGCCGTGGGCGCCACGCAGTTCATCCCGTCGACCTGGGCGGGCTACGCCTCCGACGGCAATGGCGACGGCGTGTCCAACCCGAACAACATCTACGACGAAACCCTCGCCACGGCACGCTACCTGTGCTCCGGCGGCCTGGACCTCTCCAGCGACGCGACGCAGCGCGTGGCCGTGCGCCGCTACAACAACTCGCAGTCCTATGTGGACACGGTCATGGCCTACGCGGCGGCCTACCGCGGCGGTGTGTCGCAACTGCCGGACAGCCAGGTCCCCATCGGCGCGCCCCCGGGCCCGGACGCCATCGCGGCCGCCGCCGGCAGCCCCCTGGGCGACCCGGCCCCGCCGCCGCCCCCGGTCGTCACGCCGCCGGGCTCCCCCACGCAGCTCCCGCCGTCGACGACGCCGAGCTCGCCCACCACGACTCCGACGGACCCCAGCACCACCCCGTCGGACTCCAGCGACACGCCGCCGTCCGACAGCTCGACCCCGCCCTCGGACAGCTCGACCCCACCTTCGGACAGCTCGACCCCGCCCTCGGGGAGCTCGACCCCACCGGCCGACTCGACGCCGCCGAGCACCACCACGCCGACCACCACCACGTCGTCGTCCAGCACGGACTCGTCCACCTCCACGGTCTCGGACACCACCCCACCCCCGGAGACGACGAGCACCACGCCGACCAGCTGATTCCCGGGCCGTGAGTGGCGGGCCGTGCCACCCACGCGTCAGGAAGCGCGAGCCTCGTCGTAGGCGTCGCGGGCTTCCTCGACCGCCGGGAGCCGGCGTTCGACCCAGTGGGCCAGGCCCCAGACCTGTTCGGCGGCCTCGCGGCCCATCGGGGTGAGCGAGTAGTCGACGCGGGGCGGGATGACGGGCTTGGCGTCGCGGTTGAGGAAGCCGTCGCGTTCGAGGGTTTGCAGGGTCTGCGCGAGCATTTTTTCACTCACGCCGCCGATTTCGCGGCGAAGCTCGCTGAAGCGGTACGAGCGTTCGAGCAGCGCGGCGAGCACGAGGATGCCCCAGCGGCTCGTCACGTGCTCCAGCACGATGCGCGACGGGCAGGTCGCGCGGTTGACGTTGGGCGCCTCGGGCAGTGCTTCGGTCATGCCATCCTCCTCATTACTCGAACACCAGTACCTTACTCTGAAGTGGGTACTTTCCGATAGAAAGTAACAGTCCTACGGTGAGCGTGGAAGTTCCACCGACCCGAAGGAAGAACATGAGCATCGTCATCACCGGCGCCACCGGACTGCTGGGCCGGCAGGTCGTCACCGACCTCCTCTCGGCCGGCGTGCCCGCGGGTGAGATCACGGCCGTGGCGCGCAGGGCGGAGAAGGCGGCCGACCTGGGTGTGCGCGTGCACGTCGGCGACTACGACCGGCCGGAGACGCTGGCCGGGGCGTTCGCCGCCGGGGACCGCGTACTGCTGGTGTCCGGCACGGAGCAGGGCAAGCGCGTCGGCCAGCACACCGCCGTGATCGAGGCCGCAAAGGCTGCCGACGTCGCACAACTCGCGTACACGGGGGTCTTCGGCGGCCCGGAAGCCGACTTCACCCTCGCCGACGACCACCGCGCGACCGAGCAGCGCATCCTCGACTCGGGGCTGCCGTACACGTTCCTGCGCAACAACTGGTACTCCGAAATGGCGGTCCCCGACGTCGCCGGCTCGCTCTCCCGCGGTGCCGTCGTGAACAGCGTCCCCGCCGACGGGCGCATCGCCACCGCGCCACGCGCGGACTACGCCGCGGCCGCCGCCGCGGTCCTGCGCACCGACGGCCACCTGGGCCTCGCCTACGAGCTCAGCGGCGACAACACGTGGACCTACGGCGAGTTCGCCGCGGAGCTCGCTCGCCTCGGCGGCCACGCGGTGGTCCATACCACTGTCCCCGGCGCGGAGTACGAAGCGATCCTCACCGGCGCCGGCGTCCCGGCGTTCATGGCAACGATCCTCGTCGATGTCGACGACGCCATCTCCCGCGGCCGCCTCGCCGGCACCCCCGGCGAGCTGGCGAAGCTGCTCGGCCGCCCGACGACACCGATCACCGAGACGATCGCGAAGCTCCTCGGCTGAAGCCACGCGGCAGCCGCCGCGGCCGAGTATCGTTCGGCGCGGCGGCGATCCCGGCGCCGCACAGACGGGCGATCGGATGCCTGGCACCGGGAGTTCCCGGCATCCGCGCCCGTACCAAGCCCGGCCATGCACCTCTCGAACCCGATCAACCGGGACACCCCGGCTAAGCTGCACGCGGTCCGAGCCCGAGGAGCGAACGTGTCCTGGAACCCCCAAGCGCTGCCCGATCTGTCCGGTCGCACCTATGCCGTGACGGGCGGGAACGCGGGGATCGGCTACTTCATCTCCGAGCAGCTCGCCGGCGCCGGCGCGCACGTCGTGATCCTCGGGCGCACCCCGGCCCGGCTGACGACCGCGGCCGACGCGATCAAGAACCACCACCCCCACGCCGAAATCAGCACGATCCGCCTGGACCTGGCCGACCTCGAGTCCGTCGCGGAGGCCGCCGACTCGCTCAACCGGCTCGGGCGCGTCGACGGGCTGGTCGAAAACGCCGGCTCCACCTCCCCCGGCCGCAAACGCCGGACGACCCGACAGGGATTCGAGCTCGCGGTCGGCACCAACCACCTCGGCCACTTCGCCCTCACCGCGCTCGCGATGCCGGTGCTCACGGCGTCCGGCGCCCGCGTCGTGCCGATGGGCAGCCTGATCACCCGGCTGCAGCCGTTCGACCTCGACGACCTGCAGACCGAACGCAAGTACTCCGAGTTCCGCGCCTACGCCCAGTCCAAGCACGCCGTGCAGTCCTTCGGTTTCGAACTCGACCGCCGGCTGCGCGCGGCCGGCTCGAAGGTCACGTGCGTAGTCGCCCACCCCGGCTTCAGCCTCGGCAGCGCCAGCCCGCGCCGCGACGGCATCACCGACCCGCAGCCCCTGATGCGCCTGTTCGCGCCCATCACCCAGGGCAAGGACCGCGGCGCCTGGCCCGCCGTCCGCGCCGCCGTCGACCCGGAAGCCACCGGGGGCCAGTTCTACGGCCCCGCCCGCGGCGGCGTCGGCCGCCCCGTGCCGAAGACGGCCGTCAAGGTCGACCGGGACCCCGACCGCGCGGCCCGGCTGTGGAGTCTGTCCGAAAAGCTGACGGGCACCACGTTCGACGTCCACTGATCAACTCGGCGGCGCAAACCCTGGCTCCGGTGCAGCATTGCAACCAACCTCGGATCGCTGCCCACGCGCCGGCGGGAATCGACCTGCGGTGCAAAGGCGCCCCACGGCTTGATCCAACAGCGCGGCCCAGAACGCCGGCCGGTTCGCAACAACGCGCCGCGCCGGAGAAACCCGCCGGAGCCCTCCGCACCAGCTGATCAAGCCGGCGGCTCGAGGCCCGAGTCGAGCGCATCCATCGCCTGGTTCAGCAACACCACCAGATCCGGGTCACTCCCCGGATACCAGCACTTGAACGCCGCCCGGTTCGCCGCGAACGCGGCCTCCACCGTGAGCCGCACGTAGAGGTCGTCCACCGCGAGGCCGGTCCGCGCCGCGATCGACTCGAGGGCGGCCTCCTCGACGAGCTTGTTGACGTGGGCGAGCCGCCCCCACAGTTCGGGATATTCGCGCAGCATCAGAGCCCGCTCGCCGAAGGTGGGGTCGGCGGAAGCCTCCGTGAAGCGCTCGGTGAAGACCGCGCGCAAGGTCGCGAGTGGACGTTCCGACGCGGGCCGCGCGGCAACGCCCGAGCGGACGCCGTCGGGGGTGAGCGCCAGCGAGAAGACCGCGGCTTCCTTGCTGTCGAAGTAGTTGAAGAACGTGCGCGCCGACACGCCGGCCTTGGCGCAGATCTGGTCGACCGTCACCTCGTGCGGCCCGCGCGAGCGGTAGAGCGCGACGGCCGCCGCGCGGATCGCCTGTCGTGTTGCTTCCTTCTTGCGCTCGCGAAGTCCCGCCTTTGTCACCTTTCTTACACTACTGCACTTTTGCAGTACTGCAAGATAATGTGACGGCCATGGCGGAAGAACTGGCCAAGCCCTCGATCACCCGCACCCTCGCCGAGAACCTTTGGTTCCCCGTTGTCCTTTTTCTCGGTTTTGCCGTGGTTTATCTCGCCGCCTTCCACCGGCCGCAGCCGCACGAGGTGCCGGTGGCCGTCGCCGACCCGGCGGCCGCGATCCGCGTGCAAAGCCAGCTCGACAAAGTGAGCCCCGATGGGTTCCACGTGGTCGCCGTGCCCGACGCGCAAGCGGCCCGCGAAGCCGTGCTCGACCGCACCACCAGCGGGGCCTTCGCACCGGACTCAACACACCCCGTGCTCTACGTCGCCAAAGCCAACGGCTTCACCCTCCAGTCACTGCTCACCCAGACGTTCACACCCCTGGCCAACGGGAAGCTCACCGTCGTCGACCTCGCGCCGACCGTCGCCGGCGACCCGCTGGGCAATGGACTGTTCTACCTGCTGACCGCGTGGAGCCTGCCGAGCTACTTCATCGTCATGATGCTGCTGCGCGCGGTCGGGCTCAGCCGCCGCGCGCGGATGCTCACGTTCGTCGGCTGGGCGGCGTTCCTGTCGGTGGCGGGCTTCCTCATCGCCCACGCCATGGACGTGATCCCGGGCGACCCGGTCGCGATCCCGCTCGCGTTCCTGGCGAGCCTCGTGGTTTCCCTGGTCTCCCAAGGCCTCGTGCCGATCTTCAAGCAGTTCTTCCCCGGCGTCGCGGTCACGCTGTTCGTCATCTTCAGCTCCGCGTCCAGCGGCGGCATCATCCCGCCGCAGATGCAGCCCGCGCTGTTCCGCGCCCTGCACCCGATCCTGCCGATGGGCAATCTTAACGACGCACTGCGCGGCGTCTTCTACTTCCACGGCACCGGCGTCGCAGGACACGTCCTGGTGCTGTGTGCCTGGCTCGCGCTCGGTATCGCCCTGAACGCGGGTCACGCGCTGCGGGTTCGCCGGCAGTCCACTACGGAAACCCAGCCGCCGGTGGAAGATCCCGTGCTCGAGATGCCGCGGCCCACGGCCCTCCCGACCCACGGCCACCGCTTCGGCGAGCTCGTGCCCATGCTGATCGGCACCGTGCGCTCCACCACCGGCGAGCGCGTCGGCGGCGCGATCCTCACCGTCACCGACGGAAAAGGCCGGCAGCTCGTGCGGACCACCGCCGACGCCGAGGGTGCCTTCGCCGTCGGCGGACTGCCTGAGCAGTTCGTGGACCTCGTGGTGACCGCGCCCGGCCGGCAACCCACCGCACGCCGGACGTTCTTCCGCGAAGGCGTTTTCCGCCGCGAAGACTTCGTGCTCGCCCCGGAGCCGGCTCTTACGCCGTCCAGCCACCGTCCACAGTGAGCGTCGAGCCGGTCGTGTATGAAGACGCGTCCGACGCCAGATACACCGCCGCACCACCGAGTTCCGGCGGCGACGCCACGCGGTTCTGCGGAATGTTCGCCAGGATCCGCTCGCCCCACTTGCTGGCGACGAGGCCCTCGGACAGATCGGTGTGGAAGTAGCCCGGCGCCAGCACGTTCACACGCACACCCTTCGGCGCCCACTCCACGGCGAGCACCCGCGACAGCGCCTCGACACCACCCTTGCTCGCGGCGTAGGCGGCGATGCGGTCGAAACCGGTGCGCGCGTGCACCGACGACACCGTGATGATCGACCCCGCACCCTGCGTGAGCATCTGCCGCCCGGCGGCGCGGGCGCAGTAGTACGTGCCTGACAGGTTCACGTCCAGCACATGTGCCCAGACGTCGTCACTACCCTGCTCGCTGCGCCGGAAGGTCGGGCTGATCCCGGCCGCGGTCACGCACACGTCCAAGCGCCCGTGGTCGGAGACGATCCGGGAAACGGCACTGTCCGCAAAGGACGGATCTGAAACCGAACCCGGCAGCACCAGAGCCCCGCCGACCTCCGCCGCCAACGACGTGAGGTCGTCCTCGGTCCGCGAGGTTACGGCCAGCGTCGCTCCGGCCGAGGCCAAGGCGACCGCGATCGCCCGGCCCAGGCCCTTGCCGGCGCCCGTCACCCAGGCGACCTTTCCCGTCAGGTCGAACTCGTTCATCCGCGCAGATTCCTTTTCAGCACCTTGCCCGACGGCGTCCGCGGCAGCTCGTCGAGAAACACCAGGTCCGCCGGCACCTTGAACTTCGCCAGCCGCTCCCGGCAGAACGCCACCAGCGCGTCCCGGTCGCGCGCCGCACCCGGGCGCAGCACTACGAATGCCTGCGGCACCTCACCCCACCGTGGATGGCCCATGCCGACCACCGCCGCCTCGACGACGTCCGGGTGCTCGTAGAGCACGCGCTCCACCTCCGGCGTCGCGATGTTCTCGCCGCCGGACACGATCATGTCCTTCTTGCGGTCCTCGACATACAGATAGCCGTCCTCGTCGAGCCGTCCGACGTCGCCGGTGTGGAACCAGCCGTCGCGGAACGCCTTGGCCGTCGCGGCCTCGTCGCGCCAGTACCCGATGCTCACCTTGGGCCCGCGCAACGCGATCTCACCCAACTCGCCGGTGGGCAGCGGCGCCCCGGCCTCGTCGACGATCCGGACTTCCAGGTGCACCACCGGCCGCCCGACCGAACCGACCTTGGCCAGCATGTGCCCCGGGTCGTTGAAGGTGTCGCCCGACACGGTTTCGGTGAGCCCGTACGCGTCGGAGAACCACGCTTTCGGGAACGCGGCGAGGATCTTCTCCACCAACGGCACCGGCATCTTCTCCCCGCCGCCGATGATGAACCGGATCGACGACGTGTCGCGCTCCAGGATGCCGGGCAGCTGCAGGATCGCGTTCATCATCGAGGGCGCCAGCCAGATGTTGGTCGGCCGTTCGCGTTCGATCGTGTCCACGACCTCGGCCGCGTCGAACTTCCGCAGCACGATCAGCGAACCGCCCGCGTGCAGCGTGCCGACGCCGGGCAGGTCGAACCCGCCGACGTGGTACAGCGGCCCGCACACCAACGTCACGTCCTGGGCGGTGATGCCGAACTCGACGAGGTGGCCGAGGTTCTTCCACGCCAGGTTCCCGTGCGTGATCTGCACACCCTTCGGCCGCGAGGTCGTGCCGGACGTGTACATCAGCCGCTGCAGGTCGTCGGCGCCGACCGACGCCGGCGTCACCGCACGGCCGAAGTTCGTGTCCACCAGGTCCTCGTACGACGTCCAGCCCGAAACACTGCCGCCGAGCAGCAGCCGCTGCTTCAGACCGGGCAACGGCAGAGCGTCCACAGCGGACTGGAACTCCGGCTCCGTCAGCAACGCCACCGCACCCGAGTGTTCGAGGATGTAGCGCCATTCCTCGGGTGAGAGCCGGTAGTTGAGCGGAAGGAACGCCGCCCCGATCCGGTTCACCGCGAAAACCGCCTCCAGGAACTCGAGGTGGTTGTACAGCAGCAGCCCGACGACGTCACCGCGGCCGATGCCCAGCTCCGCGAGCCCGGACGCCAGCGCGTCGACGCGGGCGAGCAGCTCACGGTTCGTCAAAGACCGCGAACCCTGGCTGAGCACGACTTTGTCCGGGTATCGACCGGTGTTGTGGTCGAGGATCGTGGCGAAGTTCGACATCAGCGCTCCTGTGCGTGGAAGCTGTGCAGCTCGCCTCCGGCCGATCCCCAGTGGATGGTGCTGATCATGCCGCCGTCGGCGACCAGGTCGGTGCCCGTGACGTAGTCCGCGCCCGGCCCCGCCAGGAACGCCACCACGCGCGCGATGTCGTCCGGCTCGCCGATGCGGCCCAGCGGCGTGTTGGCCACCGTGGCCGCGCGGATGTTCTCGTTGCCCAGCGTGTCGCGGTTCAGTCCGCTGTGGACGACGCCGGGACTCACGGAGTTGATGCGGATCCCGTCGGCGGCCAGCTCGGCGGCCAGCTGCTTCGTCAGCGCCAGCACCCCACCTTTCGCCGCCGTGTACGACGAAAAGCCATATCCGGTGTGCCCGGCGATCGACGCGATCTGCACGATCGAGCCGCCACCACCCGCCGCCATCGCCGGAATCACCTGCTTGAGCAGGATGAAGTACCCGGTGAGGTTCACGTCGAGCACCCGCCGCCACTCGTCCACGCTGGACTCAAGCAGCTTCTTGCGGATGATGATTCCCGCCGCGTTCACCAGCACCTTCGGCGGGCCGAACCGGTCGACGGCCTGGCGCACCGCGTCGGCCACGGCCTCCTCGTCGGTGACGTCGACCGCGAACGCGGCCGCGGCCACGGGAAGTTCCTTCGCCGTGCGCTCGGCCGCCGCGCCGTCGGAGTCGAGCAGCACGAGCGGCCGGCCGTCCTCGGCGAGGCGCAGCGCGCAGGCGCGGCCGATCCCGGAGCCCGCCCCGGTGACGACCGCGAAGCCTGTCTTGTCCACAGTGGATCTCCTTCCGCGGGGCACTCAGCCCATCGCGTAACCCCCGTTGACGTCGACTACCGCACCCGTCATGTAGCTCGCCGCAGGCGAGGCCAGGAAGGCCGCCACGCGCGCGATCTCTTCGGGCCGCGCCAGCCGGCCGAGCGGGTTGTAGTCGTCGGAATACCCCTTGCCCACGATCATGTCCGTGTCCACCACGCCCGGCGCCACGGCGTTGGCGACGATCCCGTTGCGGGCCTCGGTTTTCGCGAGCCACTTCACCACGGCGTGAACGGCACCCTTGCTGGCCACGTAGTGCGGGCCGGCGAGCACGCCGCCGACCTTGCCCGCCACGGAACCGATGCACACGACGCGCGCGTTGTGGCCACGCAGGAACGGCAGTGCGCCGCCGATGCACCACAGTGTGCCCTTGACGTTCACCCCGAGCACCGCGTCCACTTCGGACTCCGAGACCTCGTCGAGCCGCATCGTCTCGCCGTAGATCGCCGCGCACGTCACCAGCGCGTCAAGCCGTCGGCCCGGCCCCGCCGCCTCGGCCATGGCCGAGGCGGCGGCGGTGCGGTCGGTGACATCGACCACCAGTCCGGCGGCGGAACCGCCGGCCTCGGTGATCTCGGCGACGGTCTCGGCGGGATCCCGGGCGTCGAGCACCGTGACGTGGGCCCCGGCAAGTGCGAGCTCCACCGCGATCCGGCTGCCGATCCCGCGCGCCGCGCCGGTCACGACCGCGCGCGCCCCGGCCAGGGTCGCCGGGCCGCGCGGGTCGAGTACTCCGTGGCTCACGCCGACTTCTGCTCGTGCGCCGCCAGTTCCTCCATCAGCACGGGAACCCCGAGGGTGCAGGTGTGGATTCCGAGCACGCTCGTGAGCTCCAGCACCTCCATGATCTCCTCCTTGGTGGCCCCGTACCCGAGGGCGTTGCGGATGTGCTGGCGCAGCCCGGGCTCGTAGAGGTGCGTGGTGGACGCGTCGATCGCGGTGTAGATCAGCTCCTTGACCTTCGGCTCCAGCACCCCCTTGCGCCACGGCACGGCCGAAAAGTTCAGGTACGCCTCGAAGAAGTCCGGGTCCAGGCTCAGCAGCCCTTCCCAGAACGTGTTCCAGTACCCGCGCTCGGCGAGAAAGGTCTCCCGCAGCTTGTTCTGCCGGTCGACGTCAGTCCCGTTCTCGGACAACGGTTCCTCCCCTACTTCGCGGCCAGCTCGGCGCGGCGCTTGGCGGTGGCTTCCTGGTCGATCTTCAGGTTCTCCGGGTCACCGTGCGGGTCGCCGGAGATCACCACGCCGTAGTCGCGGTACGCGCCCTCGATGGTCACGTACTCGTCGCGCACGTCGCGGCGCACGCGTTCGGGGTCACGCTGCAGCGGCGAACCCCAGCCCCCACCACCGTTGGTGAGGTAGCGGAACACCGCGTTGGGCTTGGTGTGCCACACCGGCGTGCTGGCGAAGTAGAAGTACTCGCCGTCCGGATCCACGGTCTTGGTCTTCGGGTCGAGCATCCCGGCGACCGGCGTGGCGCCCGCGTAGACCTCGGGTTCGGTACCGATGAGGTCCTTGTCCTTGGTGACGTTCTTGTAGTCCGGGTGGAACACCCAGGTCGCGCCGAGCGCGCCGGCCTCGCCGCCGTAGACCCCGACACCGCTCGCGGTCTTGGTGTGCAACGGGCTCGACCAGTGTTCCGCGTCCGTCAGGTACAGCGTGTCCTTGAGCACGGCCGCACCACCACGGTTGTCGCCCGCGCCGCCGCTGTCCGGCGCGTACTCCTTGCGCAGCACCACGGCCGGCAGCTCGGACTCGATGGCTTCCGTGGCCGGGTCCAGGTTGTTGGCCTGGTAGACCACGGAGTAGCTGTCCGCGTCGCCCGCTTCCGTCGCGCCCCACGGCCCGTGCTCGCCGCCGCACTGGGCAGTGGTGACCCATGGGGTTCCGTCGGCGAGCACACCGTTGGCGTTGTGGATGTTCAGCGAGCCGTAGTCACCGCCGACGGCCTTGCGGCCCAGCGCCTTCTCCAGCGCACGGAACACCGCGAGCAGCACCGGTCCCGTGCTTTCCCAGTACAGGAACACCGCGCCGTCGGGCGGGGTGGCGCTGATGAACGTGCCGGCCGGCAGCACGATGTCGATCGGCCGGTAGGCGCCCGAGGTGAACGGCGTGGCCGGGTCGATGAGGAACTTCAGCGCGACGCCGACGGCGGTCTTCGTGTCGAGGATGCCGGCGTTGATCGACGTGCGCGCCTGCGGCGAGGTGCCCGAGAAATCGAGTTCCATCCGGTCGGCGGCCTTGGTGATCTTCAGCCGGATCTTGTATTCGACGGTGTCGTCGACGCCGTCGCAGTCGATGCCTTCCTCGGCCTCGTACACCCCGTCGGGCAGCTCCGCCAGCGCGTTGCTCATGGACTCGGCCGACACGTCGGTGGAGTAGCGGATCGCCCCGAGGTACGCCTCGGCGCCGTAGCGCTCCACGCTCTCCAGGATCAGCTTCTCGCCGAGCAGCAGGTTCTGGTAGATCGTTTTGATGTCCGGCAGCAGCAGCGCGCAGAAGCGGGCGTTGTCGAAGATCAGGTTGAACGCCGACTTCACCGGCTTGTCGTTCTTGTACAGCTGCATCGGCGCGATCACGAGGCCGTTCTCATACACGTTGTGCTTCGTGCCGGAGAAGCCCGCCGGAACCACGCCGCCCATGTCGAGCTGGTGCGCGCGCAGTGTGACGAGGGAGATCAGCTTGCCCTCGTGGAACACCGGGCGGATGAAGCAGATGTCGTTCACGTGATTGCCCGCGCGGTACGGGTCGTTGCAGATGATCACGTCACCCGGCTCGAGGTTCTCCGGGCCGTACTCCTCGATGGTGTTGCGCACGGCCTCGGACATGGTTCCGAGGAACATCGCGAGGCTGTTGCTCACCGAGGACATCGGGTAGTTCTGCTCCGGCGGGCCGGAGATCGTCGCCGCGAAGTCGTACCAGTCACGCAGGATGAGCGAGAACGCGTTGTTGAGCAGGCCGGTGCACATGTGCTGCACGATGTAGCGCATGCGGCTCGACAGGACCGACGCGGTGAAGCGGTCGGAGCCGTACAGCTCGGCGAACTGGGCGTCGTCGAGGTCCTTCAGAGAGGTCATGGTTCACGCCTTCCGGATGCGCAGCTCGCCGTAGGTCCCGACGGTCGCGACCTGACCCGGGACGAGGAACGTGGTGGACAGCGGTTCGCGGACGACCGCGGGGCCGGGAACCTGGTCGCCGACGCGGAGGTCGGCGCGCTGGTACTCGCCGGCGTCGAGGACGTCGTCGGTGAGGTAGCGGATCTTCAGCGTGCGCGTGGGCTGCAGGGTCTCGCCCGCGGCGCGCTCCGGGATCTTCGGGTACTCGACCTTGTCGGCCTTCGCGACGGCCTGGACGCGGTAGGTCACGCCCTGCACGGGCAGCGCCTCGAACTTGTTGCCCGAGCGCTCGGCGTAGGCCTCGTGGAAGTTCGCGACCATCGTCGCGACAGCGTCCGCGTCGATCGTGCCCGCGGGCACGCCGATGAACGGCGTCTCCCACGTCTGGCCGGCGAGGCGGCCGTCGAAGCTGCGGACGAACTCGATGTTGTCGCGGTCCTTCTCCTGCAGGCGTTCGCGCAGCCGCTCTTCCATGGAGTGGTAGACCTTGTCGACCTGCTCGGCCGCTTCCGAGGTGAGCAGCGTGTAGGCACTGCGGCTGTCGGCGTAGACGAGGTCGGAGCTGACGAGACCCAGCGCGGAGAACAGGCCCGGGTGCGGCGGCACGATGACTTCGGCCGCGTGCACGAGGTCGAGCACCGCCGGCAGCAGCATCGGGCCGGCGGCGCCGTACGCGACGAGGCTGTAGTCGCGCGGGTCGACACCGTGCTGGATGGCGATGTTCACGACGCCCTCGGCGATGTTGTTCACGCCGATGTTGAACGCGTAGCTCACGCGCTGCTCGAACGACAGCTTCGAGTCGAGCGCTTCGAAGGCTTGCCGGGACAGGTCCGGGTCGAGCTTCATGCGGCCGCCGGCGAACCCGTCGGGGTCGATGATGCCCATCAGCAGGCAGGTGTCGGTGGTCGTCGGCTGCTGGCCGCCGAGGCCGTAGCACGCGGGGCCGGGGTCGGCGCCCGCGCTGCCCGGGCCGACCTTGAGCTCACCGGCCGGGTTGATCGTGACGAGGCTGCCGCCGCCGGCGCCGATGCTGGAGACCTCGTTGGACAGTGCGTTCACGATCAGGTCGTGTTCGAGCTCGAACGTCGTGTTCACGAACGGCTTGCCGTCACTGACCATGCTGATGTCGCACGAGGTGCCGCCGACGTCCGCGCACAACAGGTTTCCGGCGCCGATCAGACCGCCGAAGTGGGCGCTGGACACGGTTCCCGCCGCGGGACCGGCGAACACGATGCGGAACGGGTGCTCCATCGCGACGTCGGAGCGCACGAGCTGCGCGGCGCAGTCGGCGAAGTTGAGGTCGCCGGTGAAGCCGAGGTCGCGCAGGCCGGAGTCGAGGCGCTTGGTGTACGCGTCGTACGTCAGCCGCATGAAGACGTCGACGACCGTGGTCGACGCACGCGCGAACTCCTTGGCGAGCGGGGAGACCTCGCTTGAGATCGACACCGGGATGTCGCCGAGCTCCTCGTGCACGAGCTGACGCAGGCGCTCTTCGTGATGGTTGTTCACGTAGGCGTTGATGAGGCAGATGGCCACACCTTCGACGCCGCATTTGCGCAGCACCGCGAGTTCTTCGCGGGCGTGGTCCTCGTCGAGCTGGATCAGGATGCCGCCGTCGGCGGTGAGCCGCTCGCGGATGCCGCGCCGGAGGTACCGGGGCACGAGCGGCCGGTTCGCGTCGCCGTAGGAGCGGCGCCACGCGGGGTTCGTCAGGCCTTCGACCGGGCGCCAGGTGCGGCCGATGTCGAGGATGTCCCGGTGTCCCAGCGTGGTCAGGAAAGCGATCTTCGGCAGCCGCCGCGTGATGATCGCGTTGAGGCCGTGGGTGCTGGCGTGGTTGAAGACCGCGGACGTGCTCACGCCGACCTCTTCGGCACCGCGCAGCACACCGCGTTCGGTCGTGCGCACGTCCGTGGCGACCTTGACGGTTTTGATCTCGCCATCGGCGATCGCCACCACGTCCGTGAACGTGCCGCCGACGTCTACTCCGATCATGGAACTACCCGCCTTTCGGTGATTCGTGGTCAGTTGACGTCGAGGCCGTCGGAGGTGAGGACGATGGGGCCGAGCAGCGGGCCGGTTTCGCGGCTCACCGATTCGAGCGTTTTCTGGTGCTTGACGACGGTGAACCAACCGCCTTCCGAGAGCACCGGGTAGCGGCGGAAGTCCGCTGCGGTGGAACCGGGGAAATCCCGCTCGAGGTTCACGCCGAGCGCCTGCAGATCGGCGTCGGTGACCTCTTCGCGGGGTACCGAAAGTCCTTCGGGGACGGATGATTCGACTGCGCCCATGGGCCATCACTCCGGTGTGTTGTGCCGCTGCCGAGTTTCGTGTACCAATCGGTCTAAGAAACCGTGATGGGAAGCACTGTAGGACCCTGATCGCGGCCTGACAAGCCCGGACCGGGTGAGGTGAGGAGCTTCAGTGATGACGGAACGGCTACACGTCGAAACCACCGGCCGGGTCGCGACGGTCCGCCTGGACCACCCGCCCCTCAACGCCTTCGACACCGAGATGCGCCACGCGCTGGCCGACACCGCGGCGCGCTTGGCGGACTCCGACGACGTCCACGCGGTGGTGCTGTACGGCGGGGAGAAGGTGTTCGCGGCGGGCGCGGACATCAAGCAGCTCGCGGGGTTCTCGTTCGAGGAGGTGCTCGGCTGGAACCGCGCGCTGCAGAAGGCGTTCACGCGGTTCGCCGAACTCCCGATGCCGGTTGTCGCGGCCATCAACGGTTACGCACTCGGCGGCGGCATGGAGCTCGCGCTCACGGCCGATTACCGCGTCGCTTCGGCAACCGCGGTACTGGGACAACCCGAGGTACTGCTCGGTATCATCCCGGGTTCCGGCGGCACGCAACGGCTGGCGCGCTTGATCGGCCCGTCCCGGGCGAAGGAACTGCTGATGACCGGACGGCGCGTGCGGGCTCCGGAAGCGCTCTCCCTCGGGCTCGTGGACCGGGTCGCGCCGGATCCGCTTGCCGCGGCTCTGGAGTACGCGCAGGTTCTCGCGGCCGGGCCCCGGTTCGCCATCCAGGCGGTGAAAGAAGCCGTGGACCACGGGCTGGATTCCTCGATCGCCGCGGGCCTGGCCCTGGAGCGCTCGCTCATCGCCGGCCTGTTCGCCACGCGCGACCGTGACACCGGCATGGCGTCGTTCCTGCGCGACGGACCGGGCAAGGCCACATTCGATCGCGACGCCTAGAGTGGTGTGTCTGCCAGCAGCGGAGGGGAAACATGCCGAGACCACCGGGACACGGCCCCGGCTACGAGGTCAAGCGCCAGGAGATCATCGACCAGGCCGCCGCGCTGTTCGCCAAGCAGGGCTACGCCGCCACCGGGATCGCCGAGATCGGTCAGGTCGCGGGCCTCGCGAAGGGCGCGCTGTACTACTACATCGGCTCCAAGGAGAACCTCCTGGTCGAGATCCAGGACCGCGTGCTGCGCCCGCTGCTCACCGCCGCCCGCCGCATCGCCACCCTCGACGAGGACCCGGTCCTGCGGCTGCGCCTGCTGTCCGAGACGCTGCTCGACATCATCCTCGCGCGCCTCGACCACATCTGGGTGTACGAACACGACTACCGCCACCTGCGCGGCGCCAACCGCGCCCGCCTGCTGCGCCAGCGCCGTGAGTTCGAGCGCATCGTGCTCGATCTGCTGAGCGCCGCCATGGACTCCGGCGCGTTCCGGCGGCTGGACCCGCGGCTGGCCATGCTGCAGTTCCTGAACCTGCACAACCACACCTACCAGTGGGCCCGCCCCGATGGCCCGTGGGACGCGGCGTTCCTGTCGCGGGAGTACTGCGCGACGTTGATCTCGGGGTTCTGCAGCCCCGGCTACGACGTGGCCGACCTGGAGCAACGCGTGGCCGCGTTCCGGGCGCGCGTCCCGGCCTGACCCCCGCACCCCAATGTGGCGTTCGGTGCGTTGAACGCACCGAACGCCACATTGGGGTGCTTGCGGCGAGGCGCAGTCACGCGCGGGCCGATTCGCGGACCGCCGCGGCAATGCGTTCCTTCGACGGCAGCCAGACCCGTTCCAGCGAAGGTGCGTACGGCGCCGGCGTCCCCTGCGCGCCCACGCGGATCACGGGTGCGTCCAGCGTCCAGAAGCCCTCGCGGGCGGCCACGGCGGCCAGCTCGGCGCCCACGCCGAAGTCGCCGACCGCCTGGTGCGCCACCACGAGCCGGCCCGTCTTGGCCAGAGACTGCAGGACCGTGGCGGTGTCCAGCGGTGCGATTGTTCGCAGGTCGATCACTTCCACGCTGATCCCCTCGGCCGCGAGCTCGGCAGCCACGTCAACGCAGTCGTGCACCAGCTTCGAGTACGACACCAGCGTCACGTCCGTGCCCGACCGGCGGATGGCGGCGCGACCCAGCGGAACGAGGTGCGTGGGCGGCGGCTGCGGGCCCTTCCGCCCGTACATCAGCCGGTTCTCCACGAACACCACCGGATTCGGATCGCGGATCGCGGCCCGCAAGAGGCCGTAGGTGTCCGCCGGGGTCGACGGCATCACCACGGTCAGGCCGGGAATGTGGGCGAGCAGCGCTTCGAGGCTTTGTGAATGCTGGCTCCCCGACGACTTCCCCGCCCCGAACTGCGTGCGCACGACCATGGGCAGGCTGACGGCGCCGCCGGTCATGAAACGGAGCTTCGCGGCCTGGTTCATGAGCTGGTCCAGGCACACGCCGACGAAGTCGAAGTACATCAGCTCCACCACTGGCCGCAGGCCCGCCATCGCGGCGCCCACGCCGGCGCCGATGATGGCGCTTTCCGAGATCGGCGTGTCGCGCACGCGGCCGGGGTACTTGTCGGCGAGTCCCCTGGTCAGGCCGAAGACGTTGCCGCCGGCACCGACGTCGATGCCGGCCACGAACACGGACTCGTCGTGAGACAGCTCGTACTCCAGCGCTCCGCGGATCGCGTCCATCGTGCGGAAGACCTCGCCCGTCGCCTCCGCGGGCTCGGGCACCGGTTCACGCGGGACGCCGACGTAGTGGTGCAGCGTATCCGGCGACGGTTCGTCCGCGGCGCGCGCGGCCTCGATCGCCGCCTCGATCCGGGCGTCCACCTCGGAATCGATCGGGGCGACGTCCGTGCCCAGCTCACGCAGCCGCGCGGCCAGCCGCACCAGCGGGTCGCGTTCCTTCCACTCCGCCAGTTCCTCCGGCTCCCGGTACTTCTCCGGGTCGCCCTCGTAGTGGCCGTGCCAGCGGTACGTGTCGGCCTCGACCAGCACGGGTCCGCCGCCCTCACGGAGCTCACACACCAAGCCGTCGACGAGCGACGCGACGGCGACGACGTCGTTGCCGTCCACGTGGTGGTAGTCCATCGCGTACCCCGGCGCGCGGTCGGCGAGCGACGCGCGCGTCTGCGTGGCGATCGGCGAGAACTCGGCGTACTTGTTGTTCTCGCAGAAGAAGATGACCGGAAGCCGCCACACCGAAGCGAGGTTCGCCGCTTCGTGGAACATGCCCTGGGCCACGGCGCCGTCGCCGAAGAACGCCAGCACCACACCACCCTGAGCACGCAGCTGTGCGGCCGTGCCCGCGCCGACGGCGATCGGCAGCCCGGCCGCGACGATCCCGTTGGCCCCGAAGATCCCCTTGCGCGGATCCGCGATGTGCATCGACCCGCCGCGGCCCCGGCACGTGCCGGTCTCCTTGCCCATCAGCTCCGCGAACATGCCCTCGACGTCGAGTCCTTTCGCGATGCAGTGGCCGTGCCCGCGGTGGGTGGACGTGATCACGTCCCGGTCGTCCAGCGGCCGGCACGCGCCGACCGCCGAGGCTTCCTGCCCGATGGACAGGTGCAGGAAGCCGGGGATCTCGTTGTTCCGGTACAGCCTCGACGCCCGGTCCTCGAACTGCCGGATCAGCCGCATCCGCCGGTACATCTCGGCCAATGCGCTCGGGTCACCGTCGAATGCCGTTGCCAGGTCGCTCACCCGGGTGGAAGTCATCACGCTCCTGCCCTTGCCGTTCAGCGGTTTTCTCCCCGGCCCTTGACATCGCGCCGGGAACCACGATTCTTGTACCGACTGTTCGAAAAAACAACTCCAGTTCGGAGGTGGTCGCGTGCACGCGCTGCGCTGGCACGCCAAGGGCGAGCTGCGCCTCGACGACGTGCCGGAACCGCCGGCACCGGCGCCGGGTCAAGCGGTGATCGCCGTGTCGTACTGCGGGATCTGCGGCACCGACCTGCACGAGTTCGCGCACGGCCCCAACCTCATCCGCACGGGGCCGCACCCGTTGACCGGTCTTGAACCGCCGTTCACCCTCGGCCACGAGATGAGCGGCACGGTCGTGGCGCTCGGCTCGGACGTGCCCGGGGTGACCGTCGGCACGCGTGTGGCCGTCGACCCGTGCCTGCGCTGCGGGGTGTGCCGCTGGTGCACTCACGGCGAGTACCACATCTGCGCCAAGGGCGGCTCGATCGGCCTCGCCGCCGACGGCGGGTTCGCGTCGAAGGTCACCGTGCCGGTCGAGGGCCTCGTGCCGATCCCCGACGGCGTCTCCGACGAGCTCGCCGCCCTGGCCGAGCCGCTCGCGGTCGGCCTGCACGCCATCCGCCGGGCAAACGTCCAACCGGGTGACCACGTGCTCCTGCTCGGCGCGGGTCCGATCGGGATCGCCGCGCTGCTGGCCGCGAAGCTCGCGGGCGCGGCCGGCCTCTACGTGAGCGAGCCCGTGCCCGACCGCGCGCGCAAGGCCGCCGAGATCGGCGCGACCGAGGTGTACGACCCGGCGAGGACCGACGTGCGGCGCGAAGTCTTCCTGCGCACCGGCCGCGTCGGGCCCGACGTGGTGGTGGAGGCGACCGGCCGTCCGGAGCTGGTGGAGCTGGCCGTGAACACCGTGCGCCGGGGCGGGCGCGCGGTGCTGTGCGGGATCAGCGGCGCCAGCGCGTCGCTGCCGATCACGCAGATCGTGCCGTTCGAGCGCACAGTGCTGGGCTCCCTCGGCTACAACTTCGACATCCCGCGCGTGCTCGACCTCATGGCCACGGGCCGGCTCGACGCGACGCCGATGCTCACCGGGGTGCGGCCGCTCTCCGCCGGGCGTGACGCGTTCGCCGAGCTCGAAGCCGACCGCGGCAGCCACCTCAAGATCCTGCTGAAGCCGGAGGAGCACTGATGGACTTCGACCTGCCCGAGGAAACCGTCGCGCTGAAGCAGCTCTGCCGGGATTTCGCCGCGAAGGAGATCGCGCCCTACGCCGCCGATTGGTCGGAGCGCAGCCACTTCCCCACGGAGGTGTTCCACGACCTGGGCAAGCTCGGGCTCATGGGCATGCTCGTGGACGAGAAGTACGGCGGCGCCAACGCCGGCTTCGTGTCCTATGTGGCCGCGATGGAGGAGCTCGGCGCGGCCGACCAGTCGATCGCGTCGGCGTGGAACGCGCACTCGACCATCGCCAGCCTTCCACTCGCCACGTTCGGCACTCACGAGCAGAAGGAACGCTGGCTGCGGCCGCTCGCCTCAGGAGAAGCGATCGGCGCGTTCGGCCTCACCGAACCCACGGCCGGCTCGGACGCTGCGGGAATCCGCACCCGCGCCCGACGTGCCGACGGCGGCTGGCTGCTCGACGGCACGAAGATGTTCATCAGCAACGCCGGCACCGAGATGAGCCTCGGCGTCACCGTGCTGGCCCTGACCGGCGAGAACGACAGCGGCGCCAAGCGCTACGGCACGTTCTTCATCCCCGAAGGCACCCCCGGCTACACCAAGGGCCAGCCGCTGAAGAAGCTCGGCTGGCACGCGCTCGACACGCGCGAGCTGGTGTTCTCCGGCTGCTGGGTGCCCGACGACCACCTGATCGGCGAGGAAGGCAACGGGCTGCGCCAGTTCCTGGAAGTCCTCGACGGCGGGCGCATCAGCGTGGCCGCGCTGTCGTTGTCGCTGGCGCAGAAAGCCCTCGACCTGGCGGTGCGCCACGCGGGCGAACGCGAGCAGTTCGGCCAGCCGCTCACCCGGTTCCAGGCCGTGGGGCACAAGCTCGCGGACATGGCCACGGAGATCGCGGCGGCGCGCTGGCTCGTGTACAACGCGGCGTGGCTCGGTGACCAGGGCCGCCCGTTCAGCACCGCTGCGGCGATGGCGAAGCTGTACGCGTCGGAGGTCGCGAACCGCGCGGCCAGCCAGAGCGTGCAGATCCACGGCGGCTACGGCTTCATCCGCGAGTCCACGATCTCGCGGTTCTACGCCGACGCGAAGATCCTCGAAATCGGCGAAGGCACGAGCGAGGTGCAGCGCAACGTCATCGCCCGGGCTCTGGCCCGCGGCACCGCTTGACCTGCAGCTCGATGCCGTCGAGCAGCCGGTCGAGGCCGAAGTCCCAGGCCTCGGCCGCCTGTTCGCCCGCGCCCTGGTCGAAGCCGCCGCCGAGCCACGCGCGGTTCATCGCCGGGTGCGCGGTGAGGTCGAAGTACTTGCCCCAGAAGGAAGACCGCTGGTCCCACCACGCGTCGTTCGACTGGCCGGTGCTGCGTTCGAGGTGGATGCTCTCGGCCTCGAGCGCCGCGTTGGCGTCGACGTAGGCCGTGATGCTGTTGGCGGCGGCCACGGTTTCGCGCGGCGCGAGCCCCAGACCGTCCACGGTGGACAGCACGTACTCCTGGCCGGCGAGCTGGCCCGGGCCGAGCGCCGGGCGCACCCGCGACATCTCGCGCAGCCACGGGTGGCGGCGGTGGGCTTCGCGCGTGCGCTCGGAGTAGAGCCGGATCTGCGCGCGCCAGTCACCCGTCCGGGGCTGCCCGGGGCCGGGCAGACCACGCTCGACGAGCACGTCGTCCACCATCAGGTCGACGAGCTCGGTCTTGCCGGGCACGTAGGTGTAGAGCGTCATGGTCCCGGCGCCGAGCTCCTTGGCGACGCGGTGCATCGACGTGGCCACGAGCCCGTCGGCGTCGGCGACCGTGATGGCCGCGGCCACGATCTGCCCGACGGTGAGCGTCGGGCGGCGCCCGCGCGCGGGTTCGGCGGCGGGCGTGGCACGTTCGCGCCACAGCAACGCCAGCGTGCGGTCGATCTGCTCGGCCTCCGCGGCGCGGTCGTCGCGGTTCTGCTCGACGGTCATCGTCGTTGCCCCCTGCCCCGGCGCTGATCGGTTGCCGGGATCCTACCTGCCGGTTCGGGACCTTCGACCCATCCGCGAGCGCCCGGGCGCGGCTACGCTGGGTGGGGATCGGAGGTGTTCGAGTGACCGAGCGCAAACCCCCCGGCGTGTCCTTCGGCTCGTGGGTCGACCGCCTGATCTCCGCCGCCCAGTCGCGCGGCGAGTTCGACGACCTGCCCGGCGCAGGCAAGCCGCTGCCACCCGCGACCGGGCGCGACGCCGCCACGGACTGGGCCCTGCGCCGCGCCCGCGAAGGCGACCTGGACACGGGCTCGTTCCTGCCGCCGTCACTCGCGATCCCGCGCGAAATCCAGGACCTGCCGGCGAAACTGGCGTCGGTGCGCACCGAGAAGCGCGTGCGCGAGATCGTGGAAGACCTCAACGAGCGCATCCGCGAAACCCACCGCCGGCCGCAGGAAGGCCCGCCGCTGCGCGCGAAGCCGTTGGACGTCGACGAAATCGTGGAGAGCTGGCGCGTCACCCGGTGAACGCCGAGAGCGGTGCCAGCGGCAGCGTGATCGAAGACGCGGGCGTCTTCACCTGGTAGATGCCGCCGAGCAGGCGGGGCAGCTGGGTCAGCGTCGGCGTGAGGTGCGGGGTGTCGGCCGTCGTCAGGACAACGCGGATGCGGTGGCCGGCCGCGAGCTGCGCGAACGTGGGGAACACCTCCACGTCGTAACGCGTGATTTCGTTCGGTACCACCCACTTCTCCGACTGACGGGTGTACGGGTGGTAAGGCATCAACAGCTTCCCGTCGGGGCTGTACCAGCTGCGTGCCGAGTCCGTCTCGCGTTGCGAACCGATCAACGCGCCTTCGGTGAGCGGCTTGGACGAACCGTCCGGGCCGACGTCGGTCACGGTCACCACCCACATCGTGTCCAGGGTGTTGGCCTGCGCGGAGATCGACGCGGTGATCGGCCCGGCGAGCACGCTCGGCTGTGTCAGCGGCGCGGACGTGTAGACGAGCGAACCGGGGCCGTGTTCGCGATCGAGGTTCGTGGTGTCGCACGCGGGGTTGGGCAGGAACCCGCCCAGCCACTGGGCGGTGGACCGCGTGCAGGTGCTCGACGTCGGAGTCCAGGTGATCCAGTCGGTGCCACTGCCCGAGGGCGGGCTGGTGGTCAGCGTGCCGTCGTTGGCCGAGCGCGGTGCGGTGCCAGTGCGGCCGTCGCCGAGATAGTACGTGGTCGATGATGGGCCGGTGAACGGGTACGTCGTGGTGTCGACCCACTTGTCGGTGCCGAACACGTTGGTGTGCAAGGGTTTCGTGGTGTCGGTGATCCCGGTGTCGACACCTTTGAGCCAATGGTCGTACCAGGCCAGCTCGATCGGGTGGAGGTCGATCGCGCCGGTCGGGTCGTGGTACCAGGGGCCCATCAAAAGCTGGTAGCGGCTGGTCGCCGTCTGTCCGGCGGCCATCGGCGCGGTCACGGGCCGGCCGGCCCACGCGTTCTGCAGTGCCGCGTAGTTCATCAGGGCACCGCGCTGGAAGAGGTCGTTCCAGCCGCCGACGAGGTACGCGGGAATGCCGTTCGCGACGACGTCACTCAGCACGTTGGCGGGGTTGCGCGACTGCCAGTAGTCCTCGTCGAACGCCTGCTCGCCGCAGGTGAACTCGCCCGTGAGCAGGGGCAACGTGCCCGCGCCGAGCCCGCCGAGGTGCTGCAGCTCGATGGCCAGCGCCGCCAGCAGTGCGGCGGGTGAGCCGCTGTTCAGCGCGTCGAGCACGGGCTGGGTGACCGTGCGCGGCCCGGTGAGCAGCTCCCACAGCGGCATGAACTCGGCGTTGGGCAGCCCACCCATCGCGGCGAGGTCGCGGTAGAGATCGTTGCCCGCGACGACGGGGAAGATCGCCTTCAGCGGGGAGCCAGGGCCGACGGCAGCCGCGGTGGTCAGTTGGTTGATGTCGACGTACGAGCCGCCGTTGAGCCCGACGTTGCCGTCGCTGCCGGGCAGCGCCGCGGCCCACCGGACCAAGGCGGCGCCGTCCTGCCGTTCGATCGGCGCGAACGGCACCCACTGCCCGCCCGAACCGCCGGTGCCGCGGACGTCGGAGATCACCGCGACGTAGCCGCGCTGCACGAAGTAGGACAGGTCTTCGTGCAGGTCAGCACGGCCGTACGGCGTCTGCGCGAGCAGCACGGGGAACGTACCGCGCGCGTCGGGCCGCAGGACGTCGGCCTTGATCACGGTGCCGTCGGCCATCGTGACGGGCACGTCGTTCGTCTCGGTCACGGAGTACTGGGCCGGGCCTGGTGACCAGGCGGCCGCTTGGGCCGGCGAGACGAGCTGGGTCAGGAAGAGGACGAGCAGGCCGAAGAACGCCGTCGAAGGCCGCATGCGGCCAGTCAACGCCGGCGCTGGTGGCCGGGGCACCGCCGCCGGGGTGAGCCGCCGTCGACCGTTCGTGGGCGGCAGTTTTCCGGCCAGGGCAACGGATCCGATGCGTTTTGACGACGCCGGCACCCATCGGTGGCCGTCGAGCGCCCGCCGAGTCCTACCTGTCGGCTGCAAACTGTTGACAGCAGACAGGTCGCTACCTATCGTTCTCGCATCCGAGTCCCCCCGGTTCTGCCTGGAAGGCGGAAATCATGGAAAACCGCACGTCAGCGGTCGGTGACACCGCCACCGCCGGCACGGCGGGCGTCGACCGCCGGGTCGTGGCCGCCGGTCTGGTCGGCTCGATCGTCGAGTACTTCGACTTCGGCATCTACGGCTACCTCGCGACCGTGCTCGCCGTCGTCTTCTTCGCCTCCGGTGTCGACCCCACCGCGTCCCTGCTGGCCACGTTGGCGACCTTCGCCGCCGCGTTCGCGCTGCGTCCGCTGGGCGGCCTGATCTTCGGCCACCTCGGCGACCGGCTGGGCCGCAAGCGCATGCTGGCCACCACGGTGCTCGCCATGTGCGCCGCGACGTTCGCCGTCGGCGTGCTCCCCACGTACGCGGCGATCGGCAGCACGGCCGCGTTCCTGCTGGTCACGGCCCGGTGCGTGCAGGGTGTCGCGGCCGGTGGCGAGGTCGGTGGCGCCGCGTCCTACGTCGCCGAGTACGCCCCGGCGCACCGTCGAGGCTTCCTCTGCTCCACTGTCCAGTTCGGCGCGCTCGGCGGCGCGCTGCTCGCGTCGGCCGTGGTCACGACGCTGACGACCGTGCTCACCAAGCAGCAGATGACCGACTGGGGCTGGCGCCTGCCGTTCCTGCTCAGCCTGCCGCTGGGCGCCGTCGGCGTGTGGATCCGGCTCAAGCTCGAAGACTCGAAGCAGTTCCACAACCTGGCCGCCCAGGGTGCGGTCGCGAAAGCGCCGGTGCGAGAGCTGTTCACTTCGCACCGCGGGGCGCTCGTGCGCACGCTCGGCCTGTCGATCCTGCTGTTCGCCCTGTACTACGTGGTCTACGTCTACGCGTCGATCCACTTGCAGCGCGTGGGCGGGTTCAGCCCGAAGCAGGCGTTCTGGTCGACCACCGTCACGCTGATCGTCTCGTGTGCGGCGATGCCGTTCTTCGGCGCGCTGTCCGACCGGATCGGGCGCCGGCCGGTGTTCCTCGGCGCGACGATCGCGACGCTGATCCTGACCGTGCCGGTGTTCATGGTGATGAACGCGGGTCACTACGTGCCGGCACTGCTCGCCCAGATCGTGCTGGGGCTGCCCGAATCCGCGCTGATGGCGGTGGCGTTCTCGACGTTCGCGGAGCTGTTCACCACCCGCGTGCGCTACAGCGGCATCGCGCTCGGGTTCAACCTGGCCAGCACGGCCGTGGGCGGCACCGCGCCCTACATCTGCACCTGGCTGATCGCCCGCACGGGCAGCAGCCTGGCCCCGGCCGGATTCCTGCTCGTGACAGCGTTGATCACACTTGCGGCAGCAGTGCGGATGAAGGAAACCCGCGGCACCGCGCTGCGCGACAGCTGAACCACGACAACCGAAGAAGGCAGGACATGGCGACACCGCCCCCTCTGGAACGACGCACCGACACCTACGCCGGCCGCAGCCTCGACGTGCTGCGCGCCATGGTGCGCGACGGGCAGCTGCAGCCAGGGCAGCGGCTCAACGAGGTCGAGCTCGCCCGCGCGCTCGGCATCAGCCGGGGTCCGCTGCGCGAGGCGATCCAGCGGCTGGCCAGTGAGGGCCTGCTCAACGTCGTCCCCCACCGCGGTGCGTACGTGCGCACGTTCGACGCCGACGAGCTGCGCGACCTCTACGAGCTGCGCACCGCGCTGGAGACCCACGCCGTTCGGCTCGCGGCACGGCGCGCGGACAACGAGGACCTGCGGGACCTCGACGACCTCCTGCGGGCCACCGAGGAGGTCCTGGAGTCCGATGTGGACACCGCGTATCCCGGCGAGCTCGATTTCCACCACCGCGTGGTCGCATTGTCGGGCAACCAGTCCATCCTGCGTGCCTTCGCCGACGCCAACAACCAGATCCAGCTCGCCCGGTCCCGATCCGGGCGCCAGCCGCGCCGGGCCCGCGACGCCTTCAAGGAGCACCGCGAGGTCCTGCGCGCACTCGCCGGCGGCGACGCCGAGCTGGCCGCGCGCCTGATGGACGAGCACCTGCAGCATTCGCTCGAAAACGCCCTGTCCCTGTTCGAAAACACCGTGCCCGACAGCCCGAGCGGGCTCGCGGGCCGGCTGGAAGACGAGGAGTTGTAAGTCCTGTGACAAGCTCTCTGGGTGCCCGGCTGCGCGAGCGGGTGGCGACGCGCGACCAGGCGCCGTTGCTCCTGGCAGGCGCGCCCAACGCGCTCACCGCCCGGGTCGCGGAAGAGACCGGGTTCGAAGCCGTCTACCTCTCCGGCGCCGGGATCACCAACACCTACCTCGGTGCCCCCGACGTCGGCCTGCTGTCGCTGCCGGAGCTGGCGGGCCACGTCGAGGCGACGCGCGACGCGGTCACCCTGCCGCTTGTGGTCGACGCCGACACCGGTTTCGGCAACGCGCTCGGCGTGCAGCGCACCGTGCGCACGCTCGAACGCGCCGGCGCCACCGCGATCCAGCTCGAAGACCAGGTCTCCCCCAAGCGGTGCGGCCACTTCACGGGCAAAGAGGTGATCGAAGCGTCGGAGATGGTCGGGAAAATCCAGGCCGCGGTCGACGCTCGCGCCACCGAGGACTTCCTGATCGTGGCGCGCACCGACGCCCGCGCCGTGGTGGGGCTCACCGCCGCGTGCGAGCGCGCGAACCTCTACCGCGAAGCCGGCGCCGACATCCTGTTCGTCGAGGCGCCCGGTTCACCGGAGGAGCTGGCCGAGATCACGCGGACCGTGCCCGGCCCGCACATCGCCAACATGGTCGAGGGCGGGCTCACGCCCATCCTGCCGCTGGAAGAGCTGCGCACACTGGGTTTCTCGGTCGCCCTCTACGCCAACACGGCCATGCGGGGCGCCGTCGCCGGGATGCGGATCGCGTTGCGCCACCTCAAGGAACACGGCGACACCACCGAGATCGGCGACAAGATCATCAGCTGGGCCGACCGGCAGAACCTGGTGCGCAAGCCGCTGTTCGACGCCCTCGACGAGAAGTACGCGGGAAGGACCACCGAATGAAGCCCTACGATCTGCGACTCCACGACGGCCGGGTCGTGCTGCCCGGCACCGGCCTGAGCGAGGTCGACGTGTGCGTGCGCGACGGGAAGATCGCCGCGATCTGCGCGCCGTCCGACGAGCTGCCCGCCGCCGAGACCGTCGACGTCACCGGCCGCTGGGTCCTGCCCGGCGCCATCGACGCCCACGTGCACCTGGGCCAGGACCTCTCCGTGCCCAAGACCGTGGAGGACGCCGCACTGGAGACGGCTTCGGCCGCGGCGGGCGGCGTCACCACGATGCTGGCGTACCTGATGAGCCCGCAGCCCTACGACGAGCTGTTCCCGGCCGCGCGCGACCTGATGGCCGAGCACGCGCACACCGACTTCGGCTTCCACTTCTGCGTGGTGACGCCCGAGCACATCGAGAACATCGGGCACTACGCGCGTGACCTCGGTGTGTCGAGCTTCAAGGTGTTCACCAACTTCCGCGGCAACGAGGGCGCGTACCTCAACCTGCCCGGCAACGACGACTCGTTCCTCTTCGACGCCCTGCAGGCTGCCGCCGACTCGGGCGCGATGATCGCCCAGCACGCCGAAAACATCGAGCTCGTGTGGCGGCTGCGCGAGCGGCTGAGCAAGGACCCCGACGCCGGCCTGGACGCTTGGCACGCCGTGCGTCCGCCGTATGTGGAGGCCGAAGCCGAGGGCCGGGTCGCTTACTTGGCGAGCGTGGTGGGCGCATCCAGCTACGCGGTGCACGTGACGAGCCGGGAAGCGCTCTCCGCGTTGGAGCGCCAGCGCGCGGAGTACCCCGACGTGTTCGTGGAGACGTGCCCGCACTACCTCACGCTCGGCATCGACTCCGGGCTCGGCTCGCGCGGCAAGGTCAACCCACCGCTGCGTACGCGTGACGACCGGGAAGCGCTGTGGGAGGCCGTGGCCGACGGGCGCGTCGACGTGATCGGCTCCGACCACGTGCCGCGGCATTTCAGCGCGAAAGACAAGGATCTGTGGAGCGCGTCGGCCGGTTTCCCTGGCACGGGCACGCTTTTGCCGCTGCTGCTGAGTGAAGGGCACTTCAACCGGGGTATCCCGGTGGAGCGGCTCGTCGACCTCACTGCCACGCGTCCGGCGCAGCTGTTCGGCCTGTGGCCGCGCAAGGGCGCGATCCGGATCGGCGCGGACGCCGATTTCGCCGTGGTGGACCCGAACCGGCCGAGCACGGTCGCGGCGGCGACCCAGCATTCCGGTGCCGCGTATTCGGTGTGGGAGGGCTGGGAGTCGAAGGTGAGCGTGCAGCACACCATTCTCGGTGGCGAGTTCACCGTGCGCGACGGTGCGGTGCAAGGTCCGCGCGGGCAGTTCCTCGCGCGGCGCAACAGTGGCCGTGCCGCGCTGGCTTTCGGTGCGAAGAAGGAGGTTCCGGCGTGAGCGACCGTCCGTGGTCCGACGTGATCACCGCCGACGACGAGGCTCGCTACGAGGCCGCGGGGTTCGGCAAGCCCGCCGGCTTGGGCGAGCGTCCGGCGTTGCTGATCATCGACGTGCAGTACCGCACCGTCGGGAACTCGCCGAAGCCGTTCTTCGAGTCGGTGGCCGAGGACTACCGCACGAGCTGCGGGCAGGCCGGCTGGGACGCGGTGGCGAACATCAGCCGGTTGCTGACGACGTTCCGCGCCGAGGGCTGGCCGGTGCTCTACCCTTATGTGGCCCCGAAAGCGTCGTACGATTCGGGGCGGCTCGGGGCGAAAGTGCCGTCCATCATGGACGTTCCTTTGCAGGGGTACGAGTTCGTCGCCGAGGTCGCGCCGGCCGAGGGTGACGTGCTGCTGCCGAAGCGGCACCCGAGCGCTTTCTTCGGGACACCGCTGGTGAGTTACCTGATCGACCGGGCGGTGGACACGCTCGTGGTCACCGGCTGCACCACCAGCGGGTGCGTGCGGTCCAGTGTGGTCGATGCGTTCGCGTACAACTTCCGCGTCGCCGTTCCGCACGACGCCGTGTACGACCGCACGCCGACCGTGCACCAGGCCAACTTGTTCGACATGGCGCAGAAGTACGCGGACGTCGCCAGCACGGACCGGATCCTCACCTCGCTTTCGGAGCTCTCGGCATGACGGACGTCGACGTGATCGTGGTCGGGGCCGGCGGTGGCGGCCTCACCGCCGCCCTGGCGGCCCACGACGCGGGCGCCGGCGTGGTCGTGCTGGAGAAGGCCGAGCACGCAGGCGGGAACACCGCGTTGTCCACGGGTTCCGTCCCCGGCGCCGGCACGCGCTTCCAGGCCGCGGCAGGCATCGACGACTCGGCCTCCCGCCTCGCGACGGACCTGCTCGCCCAGTCCGGCAGCCACGACGCCGACGACCTGGCCCGCCTGCTCGCCACGGGTTCGGCCGCGCTGGTGGAGTGGCTGATCGACACGCACGGCGTCGACCTGCGCTTGATCACCGACTACAAACACGTCGGCCACTCCGTGCCGCGGCTGCACGCCCCGCCTTCACGCAAGGGCCGCGACCTCGTCGCCGACCTGCTGCGCGCGGTGCGGGCGACGGACACCGAGGTGCTCGTGCACACACCGGTGGCCGCGCTGCTCCACGACGACGAGGGCCGCGTCACCGGCGTGCGCGTCTCCGGCCCGCGCAGTGGCACTTACGACATCACCTCCCATGCCGTCGTGCTGGCCGGCAACGGTTTCGCAGCCAACCGCGACCTGCTGCGCGAGTGGGCCCCGGCCATCGCCGGCTTCGAGTACTTCGGCTCCCACAGCAGCACGGGCGAATCGCTGCAGTGGGCCCTGGACCTGGGTGCCCGGCTGGGCAACCCGACGGCTTACCAGGGTTACGCGGCCGTCGCCTACCCCCACGGCTCCATCACGTCGTGGACCACGGTGGAAATGGGCGGCGTCCTCGTGAACGGCGCCGGCCAACGCTTCGGCGACGAATCCCGCGGCTACTCCGGCTACGCCGACGCCGTGCTCGGCACACCCGGCCCCTGGCACGTCGTCTTCGACACGACGATCCGCGACTACGTGGCCGGCCACGAGCAGGAGTTCGCGGAACTCGTCGCCCTGGGCGGCGCCCGCGAATGCGCGACGGTAGCGGACCTGGCCACCTTCTGCGGCGTCTCCCGTTCCGCCCTCACCACCACCCTGGCTTCCGCCGCATCGGCGGCCTCCGGCGACACCAAGGACACCTGGGGCCGCACCGATTGGGGCTTCGGCCCGCTGCACCCGCCCTACGTCGCCGTCCGCTCCGTGCCCGGCCTCTTCCACACCCAGGGCGGCCTCCTCGTCGACGCCCACGCCCGCCCGACCACTGACACCGGCCCCATCCCGGGCCTCTACGCCGTCGGCGGCGTCGCCACCGGCATCAGCGGCCACACCGGCGGCGCCGGCTACAGCTCCGGCAACGGCCTCCTATCCGCCCTCGGCCTCGGCCACCTCGCCGGCACCCACGCCGGGTCCCTGGCGCGATGAGGAGTTGCTGCGTGGTGCGGAGTCGCCCTGCGGTGTGAAGTTCCCCCGCAGTGTGAGGTCCCCCGCGGTGTGAGGTTCCCCCGCGGTGCGGAGCTGCCCCGCGGTGCGGAGTTCCCCTCCGGCGCGAAGCTGCCCTGCGGCGCGAAGCTGCCCTGCGGCGCGAAGTTCCCCCGCAGTGTGAGGTCCCCCGCGGTGTGAGGTTCCCCCGCGGTGCGGAGCTGCCCCGCGGTGCGGAGTTCCCCTCCGGCGCGAAGCTGCCCTGCGGCGCGAAGCTGCCCTGCGGCGCGAAGTTCCCCCGCCCTGCCGAACTGCCCTACGGCGCGAAGCCGCCCCGCGGGCGCGAAGTTCCCCCGCCCTGCCGAACTGCCCTACGGCGCGAAGCCGCCCCGCGGGCGCGAAGTTCCCCCGCCCTGCCGAGCCGCCCTACGGCGCGAAGCCGCCCCGCGGGCGCGAAGTTCCCCCGCCCTGCCGAACTGCCCTACGGCGCGAAGCCGCCCCGCGGCACCGAGCCGCCCTCGGATGCCATGCCGCCCTGCGGTTCCTCGCGCCCGCCCGGCCGGCCCGGTCGCGTAGCCGGGCCATCGCGAACCTCGGCTGGGAGCAGTGGAGACCTTCCGGCCGTCTCACCGTCTTCCCTACCTCACCTCTCGATGTGCACCACCTCCACCACCCCTCGTGACGCAGCCCGTAGCGAACGATTGCCCAAGACTCGCGCGATACTCCTGTGTGGACAGTGCAGCCGGCCACACTGTCCACAAGAGAGCGCCCGCACCAGGAACTAAGTGACCCACCTCCATTCGTGGCGGCCAGGCGTGAGGATTTCCGTCGCCAGGTGGGCTTGGGTGGCGGAGAGGAAACCGGCGAGGTAGGCGAGCCCGGCGGCGGTGATGATGTCGATGGTGCCGTTGCGGAGAGCGGTGAGGGTGGTCGGCAGGTGGGCAGCGAGGGCGGCGTGAAGAGCCGAGACAGCTTCGGTTTCAGCGTGGGACAGGGCTAGACGTCGGGAGATCTCGGTGGCCGTGTGAGCAGTGGAGGACTTCATGTCAAAAACTGTATCGAACACCTGATCGACAACGCAGTCGCTGAATCGGGTGGTCTCGGCGCGGTCACCGGATCAGCGGCGACAACGCGACTGACCCACTTCGAGTCGGCCACGGGACTCGACCGACCCGGTTCGGTTCGACTCGGCCAGCCCTAACAGCCCATTGGGCCGTTAGCCCACGAGTCCGGCTACTCTGGGTAGACCATGTCGAAGGGATGGCGACCGTGATGCGTCGGGTTCGTCGGGCGGCCGCCCTGGTTGCTGCGTTGCTGTTGTTGTTCGGGGAGCCCTGGTCGGTGTTCGTGCTGTTGCCGGGGTGGCCGGTGGCGGGGACGGTCGCGGGGACGGTGGTGTTCGCGGGCGCGATGGTGGCGTTCCCGGTGCTGATGTTCCAGGGCCACGGGCCGCGGCAGAGTGATGCGGCGGCGCGGGCCGGGGACGTCATGCTGGGGACCGTCTGGGTGCTGTTCACGTGGAGCGTCCTCGGGCACGTGTTGCGGCTGGCGCTGCTGGCCGCGGGTGTCGACGACCCGGCGCGCCCGCGGATCGTGGCGGCGGCGAGCCTGGCGGTGTCGGTGGTGCTGCTCGTGGTCGGCAACCGGGTCGCGATGCGAGTGCCGCCGGTGAAGGAAGTGGACGTGGTGATCCCGCGGCTGGGCGCGGGCGTCGACGGGTTGCGCATCGCCGTCATCACCGACACGCACTACGGCCCCCTCGACCGCACCAAGTGGTCGGAAAAGCTGGTCGCCGCGGTGAACCGGCTGCAGGCCGACGTCGTCTGCCACGCGGGCGACCTCGCCGACGGGTCGGTCGCCAAGCGCCGCAAGCAGGTCGACCCCCTGGGCGGCGTCCAGGCCGGCCTCGGGCGCTTCTACATCACCGGAAACCACGAATACTTCGGCGAAGCGCAGGCCTGGCTCGACCACATGGCGAGCCTCGGCTGGGACACCCTGCACAACCGCAGCACCCTCGTCGAACGCGGCGGCGACCGCATTCTCTTCGCCGGCATCGACGACCCCACCGGCGCGGCCTCCGGACTGCCCGGCCACGGCCCCGACCTGCCCGCCGCCCTCGCCGGCGCGGATCCCGACGTCCCCGTCGTCCTCCTCGCCCACCAGCCCAAACAGGTCAGGCAGGCCCGCGAAGCCGGCGTCGACCTGCAGATCTCCGGACACACCCACGGCGGCCAGATCTGGCCCTTCCACCTGCTCGTCCGGCTCGACCAGCCCACTCTCTCCGGCCTCACCCCCCACGGCCCCCGCACCCAGCTCTACAACAGCCGTGGTTCGGGCTTCTGGGGTCCGCCGTTCCGCGTGTTCGCCCCCAACGAGATCAGCCTCCTCACCCTCCGCCGCGCAGCCTGACCGGGCGAGCAACACCACGCCGGACGAGCCCTTCGGCCAGACCGGCAACCCGCCACGCGGACTGACCGGCGCGGGCCCGCCGACCCCGACCAGGCGCGCGAGCTGAACATCACCGACTCTCGACCACCCGGACCCGGCCAACGTCAGGCCGGACGAGGACTTCGGCCCGACCCCCGCGACCCACCGCGCCACCCCGACCATCCCCGCCCGCGCCGACCTCAACCCGACTACCAGGCCCGACCTGAACCCCCGGGCCGTTAGGCCAGGCAAGGACTTCGGCCCGACCCCAGGAACCCACCGGGCCACCCCGACCATCCCCACCCCCGCCGACCTCAACCCGGCCACCCAGGCCCGGCGTGAACCCCGACCGCCAGGCCAGCGCGAGCGCTTCGGCCCGACCGGCGATCGTCTCGTCACCCGGCGGGCCCGTCTTCGCAGACCGCAATCCCGGCCAAGCGCCGCCGACCGCCCTGACCCGAGCAACGCCAAGCCCCGGATAGCGCTCAGGCACGCCGCACGCGACCTCGTCACGCCCAGCCTCGTCTCACTTCACCCGCGCTGACCTCCCACCATCTCCCACCGACTAATTTTTTTGTCTTGACGACAATAACCATCGGTGACAGCCTTCTCCACGACAAACGCAATCGAGGTGCCGAGAGAAGCCCGCCATGACCACCGTCGAACAGAGACCGGCCACCCAACCGAGAAGCACCGACAAAACCCCGCTCACAGCAGGAATCGCGGCCGGACCCGTCTACCTCGTGACCGCCCTCGCCCAAGCCCTCACCCGCCCCGGGTTCGACCCCGCGCGGAGCGACGTCAGCCTTCTCGCCATCGGGCCCGGCGGCTGGATCCAAGTGGCCAACTTCGTCGTCACCGGCCTGCTCGTCATCGCCTGCTCAGTAGGGCTCAAGAGCAGGCTGATCGCCACCTTCGGCGCCGGCCTGATCGCCGCCGGGATCTTCGTGGCCGACCCCGCCAACACGGCGATCAGCTGGCACGGAGCGCTCCACATCGTCACGGCCGGCATCGGCTTCCTCGCCTTCACCGCCGCGTGCCTCGCCCGCAAATCGCTCTACTCCCGTGTCACCGGCATCGCGTTCCTCGCCGGGTTCGCCGGCGTCGCCACCGGATCGACCAGCCCGGCGGTGGTGATCGGGTTCTGGGTGGCCGTCGCGCTCGCGTTCGCCTGGCTCGCCGTGACAGCGGTCCAGACCAAGCGCACCATCAACCACTGAAGGAGGCAAAACCCATGCCCACCACGATTTCCGCCGACGGCACCACCCTCGGCTACACCCGCCTCGGCACCGGGCCTTCGCTCGTGCTCGTCGACGGGGCGATGTGTTACCGCGGCTCGACGCCCAACGACGCCATCGCGAAAGAGCTCGCCGGCCGCTTCACCGTCTTCACCTTCGACCGCCGCGGCCGGGGCGAGAGCGGGAACACGCTGCCCTACGACGTGGAGCGCGAAGTGGAAGATGTCGCCGCCATCGTCAAGGAAGCGGGCGGCGAAGCCGGTCTCTTCGGGATCTCCTCGGGAGCAGTGCTCGCACTCGAAGCGGCCCACCGCGGCTTGCCGACGAACAAGCTCGCCGTGTACGAGCCGCCGTTCGTCGTCGACGGGTCACGCAAGCCCCTCGAACGCGACTACACCGAGAAGCTCGAGCAGGCCGTCGAAAACGACAACCGGGCGGAAGCCGTCCGCCTCTTCATGCGCGTCGGCGTCGAACTGCCCGCCCCCATGGTCGCGATGATGCGCCTCATGCCGGCCTGGCCGAAGCTCAAGCGAGTCGCCCACACCCTCCCCTACGACAACGCCGTGATGGATGGTTACCAGGCCGGCCGACCCCTCCCGGAAGGACGCTGGTCCGGCATCGCCGCGCCGACACTCGTCATCGACGGCGGCAAGAGCCCCCAGTGGATGCGTACCGGCGTCTCACAGCTCGCCCAGGCGCTGCCGGGCGCCACCTACCGCACCCTCCCGGGCCAGACCCACCTCGTGAAGGCCAAGGCCCTCACCCCCGTGCTTGCGGAGTTCTTCACACCTCGCTGACACCGCGACAAGCCGTACGGCAAGCTGACCGGGTGGCCACGCGAGCGCTGATCTTCGACTTCGACGGAACGCTGGCCGACACCGAAGCCGCGGTGCTGCAGTCGTGGCAGGAAATGTTCCGCGACCACGGCACGGAGCTCCCGCTGGAGGTCTGGCACACGGTGATCGGCACGCAGAACACGGCGGCCACGATGTTCGAACTGCTGGCGCAACGCGTCGCGAACATCGACCCCGAGCAGCTGCGCCCGGGGATGCGCGCCCGCGTCCACCAGCTGCTGGAAGCCGAGGGCCCGCGCGAAGGCGTGCTCGGCTACCTCGACGAAGCCGCGAACCGGAACCTCAAGCTCGGCGTCGCGTCCAGCTCGTCCGGCACCTGGGTCCACGGCCAGCTGGCCCGCCTCGGCCTCGCCGAACGGTTCGGCTCCGTCGAGACCGGGGACCGCCACGCGGCCAAGCCGCGCCCCGACACCTACCTCGCCGCGCTGGCCACGCTCGACGTCCCGGCCGACCAGGCGATCGCCTTCGAGGACTCACCCCACGGCGTCAGCGCCGCCAAGGCCGCCGGCATCCCGACGGTCGCCGTGCCGAACGCCATCACCACCGTGCTCGACTTCGGCCACGCCGACCTGGTGCTGCCGTCATTCACAGCCAAACCGCTGGCCGAGGTCCTCGACCTGTTGGGCTAGACCACTTCGGACAGCCGGTCGAGGAACGCCCGCTGCCCCTTCACGAGCTTCACCCGCGCGGTTTCCAGCCCGAACCACTCGACGCGGTCCACCTCCGGGAACTCCTGCTTGCGCCCCGAGCGCGGCGGCCACTCCAGCTCGAAGGTTCCCGGCACGACCACCGCCGGGTCCAGGTCCGCCTCCACGGCCCACGCCGTGACGACCTTGCCCGACTGCCGCACGTCGCCCAGGGGGAGCCAGGAGCCGTCGGGCGCAGGCAGGCCGAGCTCCTCCGCGAACTCGCGCCGCGCGGCGGCCACCGGCTCCTCGCCGTCCTCGAGCTCGCCCTTGGGCAGCGACCACGCCGCCTCGTCCTTCTTCGCCCAGAACGGCCCGCCCATGTGCGCGAGCAGCACCTCGACCTCGTCGCGCCGGCGGAAGAGCAGCAGCCCGGCGCTGTGTTTGGCAGCCATCGCGACAGTCTGCCGGAACCGTCCGAAAAAAGTTTCCGCACCCGTGTCGATCCGCGGCGAGCCCGCTCGACGCATCGGCAAAAGGGAAAAACACTCGGAGGGAACCGGAAATGACCACCATCACCCGCACCCAGGCCGCCACTTCCACCGCGTCCACCGCGTCGGCCACGAAGCCGCAGCTCGTCGAGCGCGTCCGCCCGATCGTGCTGGGCCTGTTCCGGGTCGTCACGTCGGCCCTGTTCCTGATCCACGGCCTGGCCGGCTTCGGTTTCTTCGGTGGCATCGACGGCCACGGCGGGGCCATGCCGTTCGGCAGCTTCCCCGGCTTCTGGGCCAGCGTGATCGAGGTTGTCGGCGCCGTGCTGATCCTGCTGGGCGTGGCGACGCGACCGGCCGCGATCGTGCTGTCCGGCGTGATGGCCTACGCCTACTTCACCGTCCACGCGCCGATGGGCCTGCTGCCGATGCAGAACATGGGCGAGCCGGCCGCGCTGTACTCGTGGATCTTCCTGACGATCGCCTTCACCGGCCCGGGCGCCTTCGCCCTGGGCAACCTGCGCCGCCGAGCCGGGAAAGCCCGTCAGTAGCCCGCAGCCGCCAGGTCGTTGTGCTTCATCACGTGCTCCATGAGGATCGTCAGCACCTGCTTGGTGGACTCCCGCTCACGGGCGTCGCACAGCAACAAGGGAACGTCCGGGTCGAGGTCCAACGCGGCCCGGACTTCTTCCGTGCCGTAGCGGTACGCGCCGTCGAAGCAGTTCACGCCCACGATGAACGGCAGGCCGCGCCGCTCGAAGAAGTCCACCGCGGCGAAGCACGATTCCAGCCGCCGCGTGTCGGCCAGCACCACGGCGCCCAGCGCGCCCTCGGCCAGCTCGTCCCACATGAACCAGAACCGGTCCTGCCCGGGCGTGCCGAACAGGTAGAGGATCAGTTCGGAGTTGATCGTGATGCGACCGAAGTCCAGCGCGACGGTGGTGGTGGTCTTCTGCTCCACGCCCGAGAGGTCGTCGACACCTTCGGAAGCGGTGGTGATCACCTCTTCCGTGCGTAGCGGGGGGACCTCGCTGACCGACCCGACCATCGTTGTCTTGCCGACCCCGAACCCGCCGGCGATCAGCACTTTGACCGCGGTCGCGGTCAGCGCGCGCCGGGGTTCAGAGTTTCCGGATGCCATCGAGAACCGCCTGGAGTACGTGTTTGTTCGGGGCTTCGGTCGGTGGTGCCGCGGTGCGGAACAGCACCAGGTTCTGCTCGATCAGATCACTCAGCAGAACCTTCACCACAGGCAGGGGCAGGTCCACGTGCGCGGCCACCTCGGCGACCGACGTCGGTTTCTGGCACAGGCTCAGGATCTGCGCGTACTCCGGCTCGATCGCGGCCACCTCGCGCGCGGTCCGCATGGCGACCACGAGCGTGATCAGGTCCAGCCCGAGCGTGTCCGAGCGGGTGCGCCCGCCCGTGACGGCGTAGGAGCGGACCAGCGGCCCGGCCTCGTCGTCGAACCAGGACTCGTGCCGGCCGCTCATGGCGAGGTCCGCTGGACCACTCCGGCCCGCGGTGCCGCCGTGAGCACCGCGCCGACCCGCTTCACCATCAGGTTCATCTCGTACGCCACGAGCCCCATGTCCGCGTCGGCGCTCGCCAGCAGCGCGAGGCACGCGCCGCGGCCGGCGGCCGTCACGAAGAGGAACGCGTGGTCCATCTCCACCATCGTCTGCCGCACGTTGCCGCCGCCGAAGTGGCGCCCGGTGCCCCTCGCGAGGCTCTGGAACGCCGAAGCGACGGCCGAAAGGTGCTCACCGTCCTCTTCGGACAGGTTGCTCGACCGGCCGATCAGCAGCCCATCGGACGAGAGCACCACTGCCCGCTCGGCACCGGCGACCCGCTTGACGAGGTCGTCGAGCAACCAGTCGAGCTCGTTGACGCCGTTGTTGGCCATCAGTCGCGATCTCCGTACCTGTTGTCGTCGTAGTCGACTTCCGTCTCCCGGGCGCGCCGGGTGCCCTGCTGGAACGCCGTGAGGCGGTTGCGGGCGAGTTCCGGCGTGTCCTCCCGGGCGTCCTGGAGCTCGTGCGCCGGGCGGTCCTCGCGCAGCTGGGGCACGAGGTTCTGCTGACGCCGGCGCTGGGGCAGCGGCGGACGTCCGGGGGCTTCCGGCCGGTAGGGCTGCTGCGGCCGGCCGTTCTCCGGCGCGGGCCGCGGCTCGTGCGCGGGCCACGCCGGCTGGGGCGGACGAGGCGGCCGGGCGGTGCGCGGCGGAGCGGGCTGCTCGACCGGCGGCGCAGGCGGTTCGTACGCGGGCTGTTCCACCGCCGCGACCGGAGCCGCTTCGGGGCGCAACCGCGCGGCTCGCCGGCCGACGCGGCTCAACCGCACCGGGTCCTGCACCGGCTGTTCGGGCACCGGCACCAAGGCCGGTTCCTCGGCGACGTCCGGCGTCGCCTCGCTCAGCGGGGCCAGCAGATCCCTGCGCACCAGCACGATCGCGCGGGTGCCGCCGTAGGCCGACTCCCGCAGGTGCACGGAGATGCCGTGGCGCGACGCGAGCCGCGCGACCACGAACAGGCCCAGCCGGGGCTCGTCCGACAGCGCCATGATCCCGAAGTCCGGCGGGTCGGCGAGCATCGCGTTGAACTCGTCGGCCTGTTCCTTCTCCAGCCCGAGGCCCTGGTCCTCGACCTCGATCACCACGCCCTTGCCGACGACGTTGCCGCGCAGCTCGACGCGCGCCTCGGGCGGCGAGAACGACGTCGCGTTGTCGATCAGCTCCGCCAGCAGGTGCACGAGGTCGCCGACCACCGGGCCGCGCACGGCCACCGAAGGCAGCGCCGCCGTCTTCACACGCGAGAAGTCCTCGGTCTCGGCCGCCGCGCCACGCACCAGCTCGGCCAGGCCGACGGGGTTGCGCCACTGCCGGCCGGGCTGCCCGCCGCCGAGGATGATCAGGTTCTCGGCGTTGCGGCGGGCGCGCGTGGAGAGGTGGTCGAGCTGAAAGAGCGTGTCCAGCTGGTCCGGGTCCTCCTGCTTGCGCTCGGCCGCGTCGAGCACCTTCAGCTGCCGGTGCACGATCACCTGGCTGCGGTGGGCGATGTTGAGGAACACCGTCTTGGTGCCCTCCCTCGTCTTCGCCTCTTCGACGGCCGCGGCGATGGCCGCCTGCTGCGCCTTGTTGAACGCCTCGGCGACCTCGCCGATCTCGTCGTCACCGTGGTCGAGGAAGTGCCCGCCCTCTTCGAGGTCCACGGGCTCGCCCGCCCGCACGCGCTCCACCAGCTCCGGCAGCCGGACCTCGGCCGCGTCGAGCGTGTCCTCCCGCAGCCGCGCGAGGCGCGCGATGAACCGGCGCGACAGGCGCAGCGCGATGAGCACCACGATGATCGCGAGGAGCACCGCGGCGGCGCCCGCGATGATCGAGTTGGTGAGGGTGGTGTCGGCATCGGCGATCGCCGCGTTGGTGGCGGCCGAGCTCTGCGTCACGAACATCGTCATCAACGTCGTGGCGACCTGGTGCGCGGCGTCGCGCCACTGCTGCTGCGGCACCGGCAGCTGCTTTTCGCCCGCCAGGAACGCGTTTTCGACCTGGGTGACGGTGCGCCAGTCCGGCCCGGCCACGAGCTTGTCGTAGCTCGCGCGCACCTGCGGCAGCATCTGTGGCACGGACTGTTCCAGCTGCGCGTGGTAGGCGCCGATCTGCCCGATGTACGCGCGCTGATCGTCACCGCTCAGGCCGCCCGAGGCGAGCCCGGCGGCCGAGAGGGCGTCGCTGCGCTGCATCTCCTCGGCGGCGTTGAAGATCGGGATCGCCGACAGCCGCGCGAACGCGTTCTCCGCGCCGCGCGCGGCCTGCGCGAGCCCGGCGACGCCCTGCGTGAACTGGTCGATGATCTGGTTGTAGAAGGTGAACGTCTGCAGCAGCGGCAGCTGCCCCGCGTCCACCTGCTGGCGCACCTGCGGCACCTTCGAGTACAGCCCGGCGAACGTGGTGATGTTCTGCTTCACGCTCGCGGGCACGGTGTTGTCGTCGGCGAAGTTGCCTTCGAGGATCGAGCTGATCTGCGCGGCCGCCGCGTCGGTCTTGGGCCGCGCGGCCTGCAGCGCCTGACGCGCGTCGGCCTGTCCGGCCAGCAGGCTCATCGACAGCTGCCGCTCCTGCTCGGCGGCGAGGATGAACGGGATGCCCGGGCCTTCCGAGGTGCGGATCTTCTGCGCGTAATCCCGCGCCTGCAGGGCGTCGGTGATCAGGTAGCCGGCGAGCGCGACGCCGACGAGCAGGAGAGCAAGACTCGGAATCAACGCGATCGCGAGCACGCGTGACCGAATCGACGAGCCGCGGCTGCGACGAACAGAATTCTGCTTCACCGTGGTCCGTTTTCCTTCCGGCAGTACAAGGTATTCGGGTCTCCCAGGGTTTTCCCACCCGGTTCCGACCAGCCGGATCAACTCACCGTGGTCCATCGCCCGCGACGACGTTAGGCAGGCCGGAGAGCAACGTCAAGTCCGGATGCGAAACGTGATCACGTTCTGGTGAGTCACTCACAACTCCCAGCAGGGCTTTGGAAAATCCGCCACGGGATGGGTGAGCTTCGTCGCAGGAGGAATGGGCCGGACGGCGGTGCCAGCGTGACCTGCGGCGCGCTATTCGCGAGGTGAACGGCGTGTGAGGAAGCCGAAATCATTCGGTGAGGTCGATCACGGAACGCGCGGACGGTCCGTGACGATCACCCTACGCGCGGCCCTTGGCTCCACGCGAGAACGAAAAGGCGTGAAATGGACTACACGGGCCGCGGAATCGCTGCCCGCATCGGCGCGATTACCACTTTTCAGCGCCGAACGCCGTTCGGACGCGAGCCGCCGTCGCGGTGCAGGACCAAGCGCGGCACGTCGGGCCAGTCGAGGTCGTCTTCGTGGCCTGCCTCGCGAGCCGCGCCGCCGCGCCGGCCGCGGCGGACGAGATCGTGCAGAATCTCCCGGCACGCCCAGCCGAGCACGACCACGGAGCAGACCAGCACCAGCACGAGCACGGACTCCACCGGGAAGCGCACGAACAGGTCGCCGAATTCGGCGAGCAGAATTCCGATGATCACCCCGACCAGGAGTGTGCCGACATACGAAAGTGACACCTCGCGAACCCGTGCGCCGGCCATCGCCGCCCCCTTCGCCCGGCAACCGCGCCGACGTTTCCCTTGCCGCACGTGCCCGGGATCGCGCCGGTCCGCGGTACGCCCACCAGCGGAAAAGCAAGGTCCGATCATAGCGGGCAACCACGCGGAACTGCCCCGGTCGCTCACCCGAAGGGGCTATTGGTGCAGCCATTCAGCCGCGAAACCACGATTCTCCGTGAATTCGGTTCGCCTTTTCGTTCAGCTCAGCTCACGCAAGGCCGTGACGGCGCGCAGCACTTCCGCGTATCGCGTGTAGAGCGGCGCGAGCCCGAACCGCAGCACGTCGGGTGGGCGGAAATCGCCGAGCACGCCGCGTTCGTGCAACGCCGCCATGGTCCGTTGCGCGTCCGGTACGCGCACCGAGATCTGGTGGCCGCGGGCGTGGTCGCGCGGCGTCGGGACGTCGGCGCCGGGCAGCAGTTCGTCGAGGCAATGCAGGAAGAAATCGCCCAGTGCCAAGCCTTTCGCCCGTAACACGGCGAGATCGACGTCGTCCCACACGTCCAGCGCGGCGTCGAGCGCGAGCAGCGACAGGATGTCCGGAGTACCCGCGCGCGCCCGCGAAATCCCCGCGCCCGCGCGATAGCCGGCCTCCATCGCGAACGGATCGGCGTGCCCGGCCCAGCCCGCGAGCGGTTGGTCGAAGGACTCCTGCCACCGGCTCGCGACGTAGACGAACGCGGGCGCGCCCGGGCCGCCGTTGAGGAACTTGTAGGTGCAGCCCACCGCGTAGTCGACCTCGTGCTCGTCGAGCCGCACCGCGATCGCGCCGACGCTGTGGCAGAGGTCCCAGACCACGGCGGCGCCGGCCGCGTGCACGGCGGCGGTGATCGCACCCATGTCGTGCAGCCGGCCCGACACGTAGTCGACGTGGTTCACGAGCACCGCGGCTGTCTCCTCACCGCAAGCGGCGGGCAGCTCGGCGACCGGCACGCGCCGCACGGCGTGTCCGGTGAGGCGCCCGACCTGCGTGGCGACGTAGCCGTCGGTCGGGAAGGTCGCGGCGTCGAGCAGGATCTCGCCGCGGCCCGGGTTCGCGCGCACGGCCGCGACGAGCACCTTGAACAGGTCGACGCTCGTCGAGTCGGCGACCACGACCTGCCCGGGCGCGGCGCCGACGAGCGGCGCGATCCGCTCGCCGACTCGCTCCGGCGCGTCCCACCAGCCGTCGGTCCACGAGCGGATCAGCCGGCCGCCCCACTGCTCGCGGACCACGTCGGCGAGCCGCTGCGCGACGTGCCGCGGCGGGGCGCCGAGGGAATTGCCGTCGAAGTACGCGACGGCCGGGTCGAGGTCGAACTCGGCGCGCTTGGCGGCCAGCGGGTCGGCGGCGTCGAGGGCGGCCGCTTCTTCGGCGAGGGTCATGCCGGGAACTCGTCGACGAGGGTGTTCCAGAACATCAGCTCGTAGCTCTGGAACAGCCGGGCGTAGGTGCGCGCGGTGTCCGAGTCGAGCCGGCCGGCGTCGAGCCCGGCCTGGATCGCGGCCAGCGCCTGCTCTTCAATTTCCGGGACGTCGGCGGCGAAGAAGTCGAAGAACGCGCACGCGTCGTCGTCGAATCCGTAGTGCTCACGCATCCCTGCGGCGATGGCGGCGCAGTACCGGCCCCACGCGGCGAAGTTCGCGAAGATCGCGATAGCGACTTCAGCCGCTTCGCCATTCAGCGCCAGCCACGCGAAATACGCGGGGTACGCCTGACAGCCCGCGCGCGGCAGCTCGGTCCCCGGGTCGTCTCCGGCGGCGGCCGCCAACGCGTCGAGTTTTCCCAGCGCGAGCTGCTCCCCCGGCGCGAGTCCGCCGAAGAACTCGCGCGCCCGCGGTTCGTCGGTGCGCGCGGCCAGCGCGTGGAAGCTGCGCCAGTCACTGCGCACGATCCACCGTTCCTCGGCGGCGATCGCGGCGAACACCGCCCGCGGCGCGGAGCCGGACGCGACGAGCGGCACGAGCCGGTTGTCGTCGTCGCGCGGTGCGAGCTCGCGCTGGATTGCGGCCAGCAGTTCCCGAGCGGACTGATCTCGAGCGGGCACAGGCTCTCCTTCGGTGGGGGCTTCCATTCAAGCAGGATCCGCTGAAGTGGATCTTTTCCTCGGCCGGTGGGGAATCGACCGTTTTGCGTAGTTCACGGTCAGGCCCACGCAGGCCCGCAGTGGCCGCGATTCTCTATCCACACCGGCCGGGAGCCCCTACAGTGGTCGGTCACCAGCACCACCGGAGGAGGGCCAGCGTTGACCACCCCGCAGTCCGCAGCCGCACAGGCCGAGGGTCAGACGATCCCCCGCCTGCTGCACCGCAACGCCACCGAGTACGGCGAGCACCCCGCCGTCACCTCGCTCGACATCGAGGGTCACCCGACGCTGAGCTGGAGCGACTTCCGCACCGCGATCGCCGAGTTCTCGCGCGGCCTGGCCGGACTCGGCCTCGGCAAGCGCGACCGCATGCTGATCATGGCCGCGAGCAGTCCCGACCACCTGGTCGCCGACCTCGCCGCCGTGCACCTGGCCGCGATCCCGTGCACGGCCTACGCGACGCTGAGCCCGGACCAGATCCGCTACGTCGCCCGCCACAGCGCCGCGCCCGTCGTCGTCCTCGGCGGCGCTGGTGAGCTCGAGCGCTGGCTGCCGGTGCTCGATGATCTGCCCGCACTACGACACGTCGTCGTGATGGACGCGGCCACGATCCCGGCCGGCGACGAACGGTTCGTTTCGTTCGCCGAAGTGCGAGAGGCCGGACGCGCGGCGCTCGCCGAGGACCCCGCCGCGTTCGAAGCCGTGTGGCAGGCCATCCAGCCGGACGACCCGCTCGCGATGATCTACACCTCCGGCACCACCGGCGACCCCAAGGGTGTCGTGCTGTCCCATCGCAACGCCGTCCACGAAGGACTCGCGGTGCAGGGGCTGCACGACGCGCCGATGCACGCGAAGAACATCGCCTACCTGCCGCTGGCGCACATCGCCGAGCGTGAGCTGTCGATCTACATGCCGCTGCTGTGGGCCGGCCACGTGCACACCGTCGCCGACGCCGCCGGTGTCGTCGCCGCGCTCGGGCGGGTGCACCCGGAGAGCTTCTTCGGCGTGCCGCGTGTGTGGGAGAAGATGGTGGCGGGCATGAAGAACATGCTCGGCGGCGTGCCCGAGGACCGGCGCGAGGCGCTGCTCTCGGCCAACGCCCTGCTGCAGGAGGGCTACAAGCTGCGCTCCGACGGCAAGGAGGTACCGGCCGAGCTCGCCGAGCGCATCGCGAAGACGGATGAGGCGGTTCTCGCCCCTGTGCGCACACTGCTCGGTCTGGACAAGGTGCTCGTCGCCTCAAGCGGCGCCGCGGCCCTGCCGGTGGAGGTCCTGTACTTCATCGCCGGCCTGGGCGTGGAGATCCAGGAGGTCTGGGGTCTGTCCGAGACGACCGGCGCGGCCACGTCGAACAGCGCCGGCGGCTTCCGCGCCGGCACCGTCGGCAAGCCGCTCGAGGGCGTCGAGGTGAAGGTGGCCGAAGACGGCGAGCTGCTCGTGCGCGGCCCCATCGTGTTCCTGGGCTACCTGCAGGAGGACGGCTCCATCGCCGACGCGACCGACGCCGACGGCTGGTACGCCACCGGCGACATCGGCACCATCGACGAAGACGGTTTCGTGCGGATCACCGACCGCAAGAAGGAACTGATCATCACCTCGAGCGGCAAGAACGTCGCCCCCACCCGCATCGAGGGCCTGCTCAAGGAACACCCGCTCATCGGCCAGGCCGTCGCCATCGGCGACGACCGCCCCTACATCACCGCCCTCATCGTCCTCGACGACGAGATCGCCCCCGGCTGGGCCGCGGGCCACGGCATCGAGGCGTCCGGCATCGACGAGCTGGCCGCCCACGAACAGGTGCTCGCCGAGATCGAACTCGCGGTGGAATCCGCCAACAGCCGCCTGGCGCGCATCGAGCAGATCAAGCGCTACCACCTGATCACGCAGGCGTGGACCCCGGAAACCGGCGAGCTGACGCCCACGCTGAAGCTCAAGCGCCGCGTGATCAACGAGCGCTACGACGCCGCGATCAAGGACCTGTACCCGGCCGCCACCCCGGCGTCCTGATCACCGGCCCCGGGCGGTTCCGATGAACACCGCCCGGGTTGGGCCGTCAGGCGATCCGGCTGCTGTCCGTCCACTTGCGAAGCCGCGGCGGCACCCGCTTTTCGAGGCCGTAGTTCTCCAGATGCGCCGAGAACACCTCGTCAAAGGCGTTCTGCACCGTCTCCGCGTCCCACGCCTGCCGCTCCAGAATCGGCTGCTTCAGGAACGGCTGCCCCATCACATGCAGCTGCGGCCCGTTGCACCGGATCATCTGCCCGGTGATCCCCGCCGACCCGTCCCCGAGCAGGAACAGCACCACCGGCGCGATCCGGGACGGCGTCCGCTCCGGCGGGCAAGCCCTCAACGCCCGCTCCGACTTCCACACCATCCTCGTGTGCGCCACCGGGCACACGGCGTTCGCCCGGATTCCGTGCTCCTCCAGGTCCAGCGCCCACGAATACGTGAGCGAAGCGACCGCACCCTTCGAAGCCGCGTACACGCCGAGCTTGCGCTGCCCCAGCGAAGCGCCGGAGGAAATATTCACGATGGACCCGTGGATCCCCCCGGCGACCATCGCCTTGATCGCCGCCAGGCCCGTGTACATCACGCCCAGGACGTTGACCTCGACCAGCTCCCTGGCCTGCTCGACGTCGTCGTCCCACGGCAGGGCCTCGTAGTTCAACCCGGCGTTGTTGACCAGGCCGTCGATCCGGCCGAACTCGCCCACGCACAGGTCCACGATGGCCTGGGCCTGCGCCGGGTCGGCCACGCTGTGTCCACTCGCGACGGCCCGGCCGCCGTGCTGCCGGATGTTCTCCGCCGTGCGCTCGGCGAGGCCGGCTTCGACGTCGTTGACCACCACGGCCCCGCCCGCGCGGGCCACTTGCACGGCGAACGCCTCGCCGAGTCCCCGGCCGGCGCCGGTGACGACCACGGCCTTGTCCTGCATCAGCCTGTCCATAACCTTCTCCCCACTGCCCGGCGCCGGCGGGGCGAGGGATCGCTCCACCGGGCTCTTTTCCAGTGTTGGGCCATTCGGCGCACCAAACAGGGCGATCGCGACGAACGGTGGCCGTGCTGCGCCGAGCGAGTGAAGGTCGATCAGCCCTCCGGTACCTCCGGACTGGTCAGCACCGACCCCGAGTGGGTCCCGGCCACCGCCCCCTGAACGGCCCAACCGGGGAGAACGTTCGGATACTCTGTTCGCCCGCGCGTAATCGACGGCATACTGATTGTTGTCCCGTTGTCCGGGAACTGTGACTCCCTCTGGGTCGCCGTCACAGCCCAGGCAGAATGCCCACCGGACACGTTCACCCGATCGGGGAGGGGGAAGTGGTCACCCTGTGACGACCCACGCCACGCCACGGCTGACGGCGCCACTGCGGAACGTCGAATACCGCGTTCTGTGGGCGGCCGAGGCCATCTCGAGCGCGGGCGACCAGCTGGCGAAGGTGGCGCTCGCCATCCTCGTCTACAACCGCACCGGCTCAGCCCTCTGGGCCGCCGTCGTCTACGCCCTCACATTCCTCCCCGCGCTGGCGGGCGGGCTCGGGCTGTCCTTCCTCGCCGACCGCTACCCGCGGCGCGCGGTGCTGAGCGCGAGCGCCGCGGTGCAGGCGGTACTCGTGGGGCTCATGAGCCTGCCGGGCATGCCACTCGTCGTGCTGTGCAGCTTGCTCGTGGCCGTGCAGCTGGCCGCGTCACCCGCCAACGCGGCGCAGAACGCCATCACGCGCGAAGTGTTCACCGACGACGAGATCTACCTGCGCAGCCAGGACCTGCGCGGGATCACCACCAACACGGTGATGCTGCTGGGGCTCGCGGGCGGCGGGCTGCTCGTGACGTTCGTGGGTGTGTCGTGGGCGCTCGCGATCGACGCCGTGAGCTTTGCTGTCGCCTCGGTCATCGTGCGCGTGTGGGTGCACGATCGCCCGGCCGCGGGTGGCGAGCAGTCGACGTGGTTCGGGGCCACGCGGTATGTGTTCGGGCAGCGCAGACTGCGGGTGCTGATCGCGCTGTCGTGGCTGGTCGGGCTCGCGGTGGTCCCCGAAGGGCTCGCGGCTCCGCTGGCGCAGCAGCTCGGCGCGTCGTCCGCGGCCGTGGGCTGGCTGCTGGCTGCCGACCCGCTGGGGTTCGTGGCTGGTGCCTACTTGCTCTCGAAGTTCGCGTCCGCCCAGGTCAGGCTGCGCCTGCTAGGCATCTTCGCGACGACGTCGCTGGCCCTGCTCGCCCTGTTCCTGCTCCAGCCGAACCTGGTGCTGGCTCTCGTGCTCCTCGCACTGGCGGGTGCGATGGGCGCGTACATCATCACGGTCACCGCGACGTTCGCCACCTGGGTGCCGAATGAGCTTCGCGGCGGCGCCGGCGGGCTCTACCGCACCGGGCTGCGGGTCGCGCAGGGAGTCGGGGTCGCGCTGGGTGGGGTGGTCGCCCAGGTGACCGGGTCCGCGGTCACCGCCATCGCGCTCGCCGGTGTGCTCGGCGTGGCGCTGGCCATCCCCACCGCCTTCTCGTGGACCCGGGTGCGGCACGCGGTCGCGGCCGAGACCGGGGTCTGAGTCGTGGCCGGCTCATTCACCGGCCGGGGCGATCCGGTGCTGGGATCCGGATCGAAGCCTCGGGGTGCCCTGTGTTGCCAGGCATCATGTTGCCGGGCCCCGTGCTGTCGGGCTTCGTGTTCTCAGGCTTCGCGGTCACGCATCGCGGCTCTCCTCTGTTCACGCTGTCACGAACTCTTGGCTGCCGGTCACCGGAATCACGCCTCGCGGTCACGCACGGTGGAACACCTCCTGGAACTGAGAGCTGACAATTTCCGGGCAAACAGACAAGAACGATTCAGGCTTCGCGGTCGCGCATGGGGAAAACACCTCCTGGAGGGCACAGCTCAGAGACTGGCGTTGCAATTCGCATTCAGGGTTCACCAGCCATCGGGGGAAGGCACCTCCAGGTAAGAGGCGCACGGTTGGACGGAACACGAATTCAGCCCTCGTGGAGGGCTCACCGCCGGGAAGTCGGTGAGTGCGATGATACCGGTAAGCGATAACAGCACCACAGTGGATACCACCAGACCCGAACGACCCGAGAGACCGGAGGAGGCCGAGCCCGATGCCCGAGAACGGACACGCGCACGGTGAACCGACGGACTCCAAAGACGGGGTACCCACACCCTCTCATGATCACGCCCCGAAGTTCCAAGATTCTTCCGGGAAACACGCGGTGATGCACAAAAAGCGACCACTCGGTCGCAGGGGGTCGGCAAACGGTTCAGTGAGTTGATTTCCAGCAATCCCGTGCGGTCGTGGGATCTGTGGACCAAGCCGCGGGCGATGATCGTTTTCCTGTTTTCCTGGGAAGCGCTTGCCGTTGGCCTGCTGACGTTCGGGATCGTCACCGGCGGGCCCACCACCGCCCTGGACTGGGGCCGGTTCGGCATCCTGGCCGTGTGCGCCACGGTGCACATCCAGCTCACGCGCCGGCAGGAGGAGCGGCGGCGCAACCGCGTGACGGCCGTCCACATCGACCTGTCGGGGATCTGGGTGTTCCCCGGCGCGCTGCTGCTACCGATCCACTTGACGCTGCTGCTGATCGTCATCGTCCGCGTGCAGCGGTGGTTCAACTCGCGGCGCCCTCCGCACAAGTTCGTGTTCACCTCGTTCACGCACGCCGTTTCGGCCCTGGCGGCGCACGAGCTCTACCAGACGTTCGCCTCGGCGGAGCTGGAGAACCTCACGCCGAACAACTCGCTCAAGCTCTTCGGCATCCTGATGCTGGTCGGCTTCTGCTACGCGGCACTGCAGGCGATCGTCATCGGCAGCCTGCTCGCACTGGGCGGAACTTCCGCGCCGACGCTGAGCAACGTGCTGGGCACGAAGGACGACAACCTGCTGGAGCTCTCGACCATCGGCCTCGGCACGATCGCCACGATCCTGCTGGTGAACTTCCCGCCGGCGATCGTGATCCTGGTGCTCATCACCGTGCTCGGCAACCGGCTCGCCGAGATCAACCAGCTGCAGTCCGAGGCCCGCACGGACCCGAAGACCGGCATCTTCAACGTGCGCGGATGGTCCGAATCAGCCGATCGCGCCCTCGCCCGCGCCGCACGCGGCAACGAAATGGTGGCGCTGCTGATGATCGACCTCGACCACTTCAAGTGGGTCAACGACACCTACGGCCACCCCGCAGGCGACGACGTCCTGCGCACCGTGGCCCAGACCCTCGACGACATCACGCGCCCCAAGGACATCATCGGCCGCTTCGGCGGCGAGGAATTCCTGATCCTGCTGCCGGACGTGGACCAAACGGCCGCCAAGGTCGCGGCCGAACGGATCCGTCTCGCGATCGCCGAACAACAGATCGTGACCACCGACAAACGCGGCGGGCGCGCCCGCATCACCGGTCGGACCACGTCGATCGGAGTTGCACTGCTCGGGCCGAACGGATCAACGGTGGAACAGTTGCTGCACGCGGCCGACGCCGCCGTGTATGCCGCGAAGGAAGGCGGCCGGAATCAAGTCCGGTTCGCCGACGCGGATCCACCGCCCCGCGTGGCCTGAGCCCAATCACCACCCGCCCCCAATTGCGATTAATCGCATTGGACGAATCGGCCCCCTAAACCGGACGGTGAATTCAGCCGCAGCTCGCTCTCCGTGACCGGAAGTCGCGAAAAAGGGACTGTGATGCAATTCACCACCCCCCGAAATGCCGTGCCAGGCCCGAACCCGGGGAGATCCCCCACCCCTTCCGGGGGGCAGCCCCATGCCGCCACCCGGGCGGGGCTGGCACCCTTGAGCGCATGCCCGCCCCCGACGACCGGCCTCCGGCCGCCGCTCGCGTCCGCCGTCCCTGGTCGACCTCGGGCTGGCTGCTGCTGGTGCTCTTCGTCGTCTTCGGCTTCGGGCTCATCGCTTCGCGCCCGGCGTCGCCCCCGGACCAGGGACCGCCGGAGGGCGACGTGCTGGCCGCGCAGAACGCCATCGCCGCGCTGACCCACCCCGGCCCGCAGCCCACCGCGCTCGCGCTCCTGCCCAAGGACTTCACCGCCGTCAGCGGCGTGACTCCCGGCGCGCTGCAGGCGCGCGACGGGACCGTTCGCGCCGTCCACGTCGACGGCGGGTGCTCCACGCCGTGGGGCGACGACAACACCAAGTGGGACTACGCGGTGCCGTGCAAGGCCCACGACCTGGGCTACGACCTGCTGCGCTACGCGGACAAGAAAGGCCACCCGCTCGACCAGAGCGTGCGGGCCTCGCTCGACGCGCGGCTGTCGCAGGACATGCACCACGCGTGCGTGGTGAACCCGATGGGCTCGGCAGGCACCTGCCAGGTCGTCGCCACGCTCTACTCGGCCGGGCTCGTCGTGAACTCGTGGCACCAGCGCTGGGGACCGCCGGTCACCGACCCGATCGGGCCGATGGTCGCCGGCGTCCTGGTGATCGGCTGTCTGCTCGTGTTCCGGCTGCGCGGCTGGCACACGGCCCGGCGCACCACGCCGCGGCCCGCCCGCGCTGCCACCGGCCCCCCCACGCGCTGGGCCGTGCTCGGCATCGCCTCGGCCGTGCTGCTCGTGCTCGGCGAATCGGCGACGGCGCTGGCCGACTGGGCGGGCGCGCCCGAGTCCGCGTGGTGGCCGCTGACGTGGCTCGCGCAGCTCACGCCGCTGCTGTTCTTCGCGGGCGGCTACGCGAACGTCACCGGCTGGCCGGTCGAACGCGACCACGGCTACCGCCACTACCTCGCCGAACGCGCGAGCCCGCTGCTGCGGCCGGCGTTGATCTTCGCCGTGGTCGCCCTGCTCGTGCCGCTGGCACTGGAGCTGCTCGGCATCCCCGCCGGCACGAACGCGACGGTCATGCGGATCGCGCTGCACCCGCTGTGGCTGCTGGGCGTGTACCTGCTGACGATCGTCTGCGCGCCCGTGCTGCTCACGCTCTACCGGCGCACGCGCTTGTGGTCGGTGGCCGGGCTGGTGCTCCTCGTCGTCGCGGGCGAGGCCGCCGCGGCGTGGTCCGGCTCGCCGCTGCCCGGCTACGGCGCGACGCTGGCGCTCGCGCTGCTGGCACAGCAGGTCGCGTTCGCCCACGCCGACGGCGTGCGCCTGTCCCGGCCGGTGCTGGCGGGCGCCGCCGTGGCCGGGGTGGGCGCGCTGGCCACGGCCGCCTTCGCGCTCGGCGCGTCGCCGATCCTGCTGGGCAGCCCGGGAGCGCCGGCCGCGTTGTCGGCGCCGCCGTGGGAGGTCCTGCTGCTCGGCGTGACCCAGCTCGGCCTGGCGGGCCTGCTCGGCGGAGGGCTGGTGCGCGTCGCGGCGCGGCCGCGGGTCAGCCGCGCGGCCGGGTTCGTGCTGCGGGCGCCGATGAGCCTGTACCTGGCGTTCCTGGCGGGGATGCTGCTGCTGGTCGCCGTCGTCTACCTGCCCGGCCCGATCGCCGACGGACTGAGCTGGCTCGTGAAACCGCGCACCGCGATGGCGATCGCGCTCCTGCTGGTGCCGGCGGGGCTCGTGTTCTGGTGGTTCGAACGCCACCCGCGCGGCCACGGCGAACCCGCGCCGCCCCCGCCGAGACCGCGCACGGCCACCGGCTGGCGGCCGGTGCTGCTGACGAGAGCCGCCGCCGCGCTCGGTATCGGCTACGCGACGCTGGGCGTGTTCGGGCTCGCGCTGGCGCGCTTCGGTGACGTCGCCGCCGACGCCGACTTCCTCGGCCTGCACCTCGACCCCGTGCAGAGCCTCGTGCACCTGCTGCTCGGCGTGCTCCTGCTGCACACCGTCCGCACGGGTGCCACCGCGTCGGCGGGCACGTGGTTCGTGTGCGCGCTCGCGTGCGGGCCGGCGCTGATGGTCACCTCGGCCGGCACGCCGACCGTGGTCCTGCACGCGGCGACGGCGGTGTTCGCGCTGGTCGCGGCCGTTTCGTGCCTGATTCCCGGCCGCCGCGCTGCGAGCGCGACTTCTTGACGAGAAACTCGAACCGCGACACGCACACCGCCGGTCGGGCGAACGCGCCCGATGTGGCGGACCATGGGTGGTGCAGGCCACACCAGCCGGGGGAGGTGCGAACCCGCCGCAACCCCGCCCCGGCACCATGCGTCTTCAAGGTCCGGGGTACCGGACAGTGCTGAGCAGACGGACGAGCAGAAGGAGCGGACCGCGTGGATCACCCGCCTCGGAACGGGCAAGGTGGCCGACGCCCCGCCCGCCCCTGGCAGGACCCGCCGGGGAGCGCGAGCGGACGCCGGGTGCCGCCACCCGCGCGTGACCGGGCGGAACCGCGTGGCCCCCGCGACGCCGAGCATCGCCCCTCGCGGCCGCCGCAGCGCCGGTCCGGCCCGCCGCCGCGGCGCTCGAGCCGGCGCGGCTCGCACCGGGGCGCCAAGATCACCCTCGCCGTGGTATCGCTGCTGGTCATGGCCTTCACCGGCTACGCGTGGGCGTCGCTGCAGGGCCTGGTCAACGGCCTGAACTACGCCGACGTGATCAACCCGCAGTCGGGCGGCGACCAGCCCGCGGACGGCGCGCGCGACATCCTCCTGGTCGGCCTCGACAGCCGCACCGACGCGCAGGGCAACCCGCTCTCCCCGCAACTGCTCGCCCAGCTGCGCGCGGGCGAGGCCGACGGCGAGCTCAACACCGACTCGCTGATCTTCGTGCACATCCCGAACGACGGCAGCAAGGCCGTCGCGATCTCGCTGCCACGCGACTCCTACGTGAACATCCCCGGCTACGGCGAGCACAAGATCAACTCCGCATACGCCCGCGCGATGCTCCAGGCCCGCAAGGACCTGCAGCAGCAGGGCGTGACGGACCCGAAGGAGCTCGACGTCAAGGCCAACCAGGCCGGCGCGAAGGAGCTGATCACCACTGTCGAGGCGCTCACCGGCTCGACGATCGACAACTACGCGGCCATCAACCTGCTCGGCTTCAGCGACATCACGCAGGCCATCGGGGGCGTCGACGTCTGTCTCAACAACAACGTCGACGACTCCTACTCCGGCGCGAAGTTCACCAAGGGCGTGCACACGATCTCCGGGGTGCAGGCGCTGGAGTTCGTCCGGCAGCGTCACGGCCTGCCACGCGGCGACCTCGACCGAGTGGTGCGCCAGCAGGTGTTCATGGCCGGCATGGCGCGCAAGGTGCTCTCCGCCGGCACACTCACCGACCCGGGCAAGCTCAACGCGCTCATCGACGCCATCAAGAAGTCGGTGGTCCTCAACCAGAACTGGGACATCTTCAGCTTCGCCCAGCAGATGAAGGGCCTCACCGGCGGGCAGCTCGAGTTCCGCACGATCCCGGTGGAGAACGTCGCGTACAAGACGCCCAGCGACGGCGATGCCATCAAGGTCGACCCGCAGGCCGTGGAGAAGTTCGTGCAGGGCCTCGCCAGTCCGCAGCCCGGCCAGCAGGCCGCCGCGCCGCCGGCGAACGACGCGAACAAGGGCATCACCGTCGACGTCCGCAACGCCTCGGGCCGCACGGGCCTGGCCGCGAGCGTGTCGAAGCAGCTCAGCGGCAAGGGCTTCACCGCGGGCGACACGGCCAACGCGACCTCGCGCAAGACCACCGTGATCTGGGTGCCCGCCGGCGGCGAGGACTCCGGCAACGCCGTGGCCGACGCCCTCGGCACCCAGGCGACGGTGCAGGAGGACAAGAGCGTCGACGCCGGTCACGTGATGGTGTTCCTCGGTTCGGACTACCAGCCGAGCGCCGACAACGCCGGCTCCGGTGCGCCGGCCGGCTCGGCCAACGCGCCCGCGTCTTCACCCGCGGCACCCCCGCCGGCCGCCGGCGACGACCAGAAGCCGATCACGGCCAACGGCGTTCCCTGCGTCAACTGACCTGTTCAGCGCACCGCGGTTCGTCCGTTCGGAGCAGTCTGCGAAATCGTCACCAAAGACTTGGCCGAAACCGCGTAAGGAAAAGCGCACTGCCCACTTTCATACACGTGAGACGCGCACGCGTTCGCAGTCACGAGAGCGGACGCCGCGTGTGAGAGCGTGAGCAGGGCAGGGGACGAGGAAGTGGTGATCGACGCTGAGCACTACCAGCGGATACTCGGTGACGAGCTCCGCAAGCTCCGGCGCAGGCGAGGCTGGACGCGCAAGGAGCTGAACACGCGTCTGCAGAGTGAGATCTCCCTGCAGACGCTGGCGACGTACGAGCTGGGCACGCGGCAATGTTCCGTGGTGCGCCTGGTCGAGCTGTGCGTCGCGATGGACGAGCTGCCCCAGGACCTGCTGGCCAAGGTGCACCGGCGCGTGTTCGTGGAAGAGCCCGGACGCGTGCGGGTGGACCTGCAGCGAGTGGTGGCCGAGGCCTCGCCCGAACTGCTGCCGCTGCGCCGCTGGGCCGAGGACCGGCTGCGCCGCGGTGCCCCGGGAGCCGGCGCGACCACGTTGAGCTCGGGCCCGGCCGAAGTGTCACTCGACCTGCCCGCGCTCGAGCGGATGGCCGAGCTGTGCGACCTGCCGGTGGTCGACCTGATCAGCCACCTGCGCAAACTCGCGCCCGTCTGAGCCACGGGCGGAGCCGACCCGGGCCGTTTCGCCGGTCCCGGCCGGGGGCTTTCGCGTTGTCGAGGGTCGCGAAAGCCCCCGCCCTCATCCCTGACCCGAGCGCGCCCACCGCCGTCCGTGGGCTTGTTCGGCGCGCCTTCCTGCCCTCCCCACAAGCTGCGAAGGGGACTTTCGCGCCTCCTCCCCTGCCGCGAAAGTCCCCTTCGTACCCCTGCTTGCTTCAGCCGAGCAGTTCGTAGTCCTCCCGCCGGACCGTGCGCGTGTCGAGCCAGTACCGCCACGTGAAGCCGGGCCAGATGGTGCGGTTCACGCCCTTCGCGTCGAGGTACCAGCTCTTGCAGCCGCCCTGCGTCCAGATGCCCTTCGAGAGCTTGCGCTGCACGTCGGTGTTGAACGCCTCCTGCACCTGCGGGCGCGGGTCGATCGCGCGGTCGCCCGCCAGCCGCAGCGCCTGCGCGATGTAGGAGATCTGAGACTCGATCATGAACACCACGGAGTTGTGGCCGAGTCCGGTGTTCGGGCCGAGCAGGAAGAACAGGTTCGGGAAGCCGTTGACGGTGATGCCGAGGTGCGTCCGCATCCCCTCGGTCGCCCATTCCTTGGCCAGGTTGCGCCCGTCGCGGCCGACGATCTCGAGCGTGTCGAACGCGTCCGTGACGTGGAAGCCGGTGCCGTAGATGATCACGTCGACCTCGTGCTCCACGCCGGCGGCGTCGACCACGCTGTGCTCGCGGACCTCGGCGACACCTTCGGTGACCACGTCGACGTTGTCCCTGGCCAGGGCCGGGTAGTAGTCGTTGGAGATCAGCACGCGCTTGCAGCCCATGGTGTAGTCGGGCGTCAGCTTGGCACGCAGAGCCGGGTCGGCCACGGCCTGGTCGATGTTGCGCTTGGCGATCCGCTGGCCGAGCTGCATCACCCACGGCTGGCCGTTGAAGCCGATGGCGCGGGCTTCGAGCATCCAGTACAGGACGTCGCGGTAGGCGCGCTGCGCGAGCGGCACCGCCTTGAACAGGCCGCGGGCCCAGCCGGGCATGTCGTGGTCGGCCTTCGGCATCACCCACGGCGGGGTGCGCTGGAAGAGCGTCAGGTTCGCGACCTGCCCGACGATCTGCGGCACGAACTGCACCGCGCTCGCACCCGTGCCGATCACGGCGACGCGCTTGCCGGCGAGGTCGACGCCGTGGTCCCACTGCGCGGAGTGGAATGCCGAGCCGGCGAAGTTCTCGATGCCGGGCAGGTGCGGGATCTGCGGCCGGTGCAGCGCGCCGACACCCGCGACCAGGGCCTTGGCCACGAATTCGTCGCCTGACTTGGCGGTGACGTGCCAGCGGTTCTCCTCGGCGTCCCAGCGAGCGCCGGTCATCTCCTGGCCGAAGCGCAGGAAGCGGCGCAGGCCGTACTTCTCCGTGACGCCGCGCAGGTAGCTCCAGATCTCGGGCTGCGGCGAGTAGGCGCGCGACCAGCCGGGGTTCTGCTCGAAGGAGAACGAGTACATGTGCGACGGGATGTCGCAGGCACAGCCGGGGTAGCTGTTGTCGCGCCAGGTCCCGCCGACGTCGTCGGCCTTCTCGAGGATCACGAAGTCTTCGCGGCCGTCCTTGCGCAGCTGGATGGCCATGCCCAGGCCGGAGAACCCGGTCCCGACCACGATCACCCCGATCTCGGTGCGGTTGCCCATGCGCCCTCCCGTTTAGTGTTACCCGAAGTCCATCCTACTTTGAGTAGGTTACTGGCGGTAGAGTGTTCTCGTGACCACCGCGAAACGCAAGCGCGTGCCCCGGGCCGAACGCGAACGGCAGATGATCGAGGTCGCCGAACGGGTGTTCACCGAGCGCGGCTACGGGGCGGCGTCGATGGACGAGATCGCCGAGCTCGTGGGTGTGTCGAAGCCGATGCTGTACGAGTACTTCCACTCCAAGGAAGGCCTGCTGCTGGCGTGCATCCGGCAGTCGCGGGCGGCGCTGCGCGAGGTGACCGAGCAGGCGACGGTGGGCGCGGTTTCCGCCGAGGACGCGCTGCGCCGCGGGCTGCTGGCGTTTTTCGTCTTCATCCGCGAGCGCCGGGAGGCCTGGTCGCTGCTGCGGCACGAGATGGCGCTGATCGGCACGCCGGCGGCCGACGAGATCGAGCAGACGCGGCGGCAGCAGACGGACCTGATCGTGGCGGTGATGGGCGAGTACTTCGACGACGAGCTCCGCGCCGAAGCGTCGGCCGAGTTCGTGGTCGGCGCGTGCGAGCGGCTGGCGATCTGGTGCGAGCGCTTCCCGGACGTGACGCCCGAGATCGCGACCGACTACGCCATGGACATGCTCTGGTCCGGACTGTCACGACGCGCCCACTGAGGTGCGCGTGAAAATGCACGCGCATTAGGCCATTCGGTCGTCACTCAGTGCGAATCCCCTCCCGTGTCTTGTGACACAGAGTTTCTTTACGGTATCGAGAACCCTGTAGAAAGACTGATGGACAGTCGCGGGTTGCGCGGGGGCGCAGAAATCGCGTCATGAGTGTGCGGTGGCCGAGTCTCGGCCAGTGACGCATGCTGATGGCGAGAGGGGTGAGGTAGTAGTGGAGACGATCACAGCGACGTACGCGCACGAAAACGACGACTGGACGATCACCGTCAGCGGCCGTGGCGAGGAACGGACCGCGAAGGCGCCCGGCATCATCGCCGCGCGTGACCGCGCGGACCAGCTCGTCGACGAGCTCGCCCCGGACGGGCGACCCACGGTCGTGCACCTGCTCAACGGGAGCGCCCTGGAGTTCACGAGCTCGTACATGGCCGCGCGGCTCACCCTGCCGGACATCGAGCCGCTGGAGGTGCCGCCGTCGGGATCTTCGAAGCCGGCTGCCGCCGTCGCTCCTGCCGCGGCCAAGCCTCAGCTCCCGCCGAGCAAGCAGCTGCCGAAGGAAGTCGAAGACCGCAAGGCCGAGGAGACGCCCGACGTCCCCACCTCGAAGCCGACGGTCTCCCCGCGCGCCTGACGTTCCTTCACGCCGGTTTGGCGCTTTGTCGACCTTCCGCACCCTGATACGTCTGAGCGGACCCGGCTTCCCGGGCCCGCTCAGACGCGTCAGCGGAACAGCTTGCGGACCAGCAGCGCCAGGATCAACGCCCCGACGCCGATGAGCGGGTACTTGACCTTGGGGTCGTCCAGCTTCGCGCGGATGCCGTTCTTGGCCTGGTCCGCGAGCTTCTGGGGGTTGGCCTTGGTGCCCAGCTGGTCGAGCGTCGCCGCCAGCGCCGTCCTGGCCTGCTCGATCTCACGCTCGATGGTCTCGGGGTCGCGAGCCACGTGCCCTCCTCGCCGCGTCGGACTGTAGGCGCCCACGTTAGAGGACGACACCCCCTCCACCGCCACTGACCACGCCGAGCCACCCCGAACGTGGCGCGCGCTACGATTCCCCAGGCTTTCCCCGGGGCCGTAGCCCAATTGGCAGAGGCACACGGTTTAGGTCCGTGCCAGTGAGAGTTCGAGTCTCTCCGGCCCCACTCGCCCGAAGCATCGGTAGCCCGTTCGAGTCGTTTGAGCTGCGATTTTGCGACTCGAAGGGGTTACCGATCGGAACTCGCGAAGTGTGGCACCGAGCCCGCAAAGTAGACAGATCATGCCGGGTCGGCGGGTTCTGTGGTGTCTCAGCGGTCGGCGTGCTGGTTGTGCTGCAGCTCGACCAGCCGTAACAAGCCGGCGACCAAGGACGACTCCGCCTGACACGTGGTGATCTCCGGGGAGGCGTCGGTGTTCGGTGGGCGCAAGCGGCAGGAAGAACTTGAAGCGGCACAACGCGAGAACCTGTACCTGCGCGGCGAGCTCCAGCGGCTGGGCGCGCTCGGTTCGGTCGCCGTCCAGCAGGAGGTCGCCGCTCTGACGCAGCGGCTCCACGCCGACCAGGTCCGTCACCAGCAGCAAACGTCGGCCATGAACGCCGAGTCCGCCCAGCTGCAGACGCAGCTCGCGACTCTGCGGGCCGAGGTGGTCGAGACCGACGACGCCCGGCTGATGCAGGAGGTGGGGGTCTATCAGTATCGGCACGTGCTCTCCGACGCCGAGGCCTACAAGGCCGAGCTCGAACGGCTGAAGGTCGCCATGAAGGACATGACCCGGACGAAGTCCGCCGTCGAAGCATCGAGCAGCTTCCACTACAACAACTCTCTGGCCCAGGGGCGCAAGGAGTGCGGCGAGCACCACCGCGACACCGGACCGGCCGGTCGGCGAGACCGAGTTCGTCCGCGACCTCGCCGCGGCGGCGACCGGGATCGAGTTCGCCGCCGCCATCGTCGGTGCCACCGATCTGCGCGAGCCCACCGCGGCCGCCGCGCTGGACGCGCACCGGGACGCGGGCGGCGGGCGGTTCCGCGGGATTCGGCAGAGCATCGCCTGGGACCCGGATCCAGCCGTCACGCACCCGCGGCGGGAGCCACCGGCCGGCTTGTACGCGTCGGCGGCGTTCCGCCGCGGGTTCGGCTGCTCGGGCCGCGCGGCCTGACGTTCGACGCCTGGTGTTATCACCCGCAGCTGGGCGAGGTCACCGACCTGGCCCGCGCCTTCCCGGACACCCGGATCGTGCTGGACCACTGCGGCGGACCGCTGGGCGTGGGGCGGCACGCGGACGCTTTCCCGGTGTGACAACGGAACCTGGCCGAACTGGCCCGGTGCGACAACGTGGTCGTCAAGCTGGGCGGCCTGGGCATGACCAGCATCGGCCACCGCTTCTTCGCCGCACCGAACCCTCCGGACTCGGTACGGCTGGCGACCGTGCTGCGGCCCTGGGTGCACACCGTGATCGAACTGTTCGGGGCGCGACGGTGCCTGTTCGAGAGCAACTTCCCGGTGGACAAGGCGTCCTACGGCTACGGCGTGTTCTGGAACGCCTGCACCCGCCTCACCGACGGCGCCGGAGCGGACGAACGGGCCGTGCTGTTCGCCGGCACCGCCCGGGAGATCTACCGGATCCCGTCAGCCGGTGCAGCGAGCCAAACCCCGTGAGCTGCCGACGAAACCGCGCCCCCGCGACATCAGTCAGTGCGGGATGATGCTGGACACGATCGACGCCCCGGTGCGCGCGCTCGCCGACGGCGCTCCGGGTACGAATCGGCGAGGTACTCCCCTGACCGAAGCCGCAAAAGCCCACCAGCTCAGCGAAAGCGGGCACGCGCCCGGCAAGCTCGTGCTGGTGCCCTGATCGCCGCACGAGGAAACCGGCGCAGGGCTCGACAACGGAGGGGCTGTGCCGTACAGCCACTCCGGGATCCGGCTCAGCCGTACTGAGGTGCCGGGGCGGTCGCGTTGTGGGCGGTCACCACGGCTTGTTCCTCGAAGTCGAAGTGGGACTCCAGCTCCCCCGCGAGCCGCTCGAGCTCCGCCCGCAGCTCGACGGGATCGGACTCGCCGGGCACGAAGCCCTCGACGAGCGCCTGGATCGAGTCCTGCAGCTGCGCCACGACCTTGTGCCGCTCGGCGAGCTGCGCGACCGCGGGAGCGAGTGCCGGGAACTGCTCGGCGATCGGCGGGAACACCGCGACGTCCTCGCCCACGTGGTGCCGGCGCAGCGCGGTGCAGAAGCTCAGGCAATGGGTGCGCAGCTGCTGGGCGAGGTCCGGCTGTGGCCGGGTGGTGGTCGTCGCGGCGCCCTCGACGACGTTGTCCACCTGCCCGCGCAGCGTCCGCAGCTCCCCGCGCAGCCACTCGTGCACCTCGACGATCCAGTCGCCCATGCCCTTGACCCGTTCTTCACCGGGCGCGGCTTCGATGCGGTGCAGCACGATCACCGGGATCTGCCGGGTCGTCTTGGCCTGGTAGCCGCCGTATCGGGTGCCTCGGCGACCACTTGCTCGAACAGCTTGTCGTGCGCGTCGCCCTGGGGGATGGCGGCGATCGCGCGGTAGGTGTCCTCGCCGGTCTCGACCGTCACGATCGGGTTCTTGCGAATGTTGTGGTACCAGGCGGGGTGGTGGTCCGCACCGTTGGCCGACGCGACGACAACGCCGTTGCCGTCGATCTCCAGGTACCCGAGGATGGCCTCGCGCGGCTGACCCGTTTTGGCGCCGATCGTCGTCAGCACGGCCAGCGCCCAGCCTTCGAACATGCCGGTCAGCTTGCCGTTGTTCGCCCTGAACTCGGCGATGACCTGGCGCTGGAAGGCATTCACGTCGAAGCCGGACCAGTCTTACGCGTGCCCATTGTCTGGTTGTTCGTCGCTCACGTATTTCCTTTCGGTGATTCCGGAAGGAGGTCGCGGCACAGGATCAGACACGAAAAATACCCCGCAGGCCTGGACATGGCGCAGCAATCCCTACAGCGGGATTGAGAAGCTGCGAGAGACGGAGTTTCCGATCTCTGTGCTGGCTGGTTAGCCACTACCTCCATGCATAGGCCCATACGGGGCTCACCACGAAGTTAACACGGGTGCCCGAGTGCGACAAGTCCACAAAGGAGAGTCACGGCACGAGTTCCGCGTCGTACCCGTAGATCCAAGCGTTGGCGGCCAGCGGATCCTGATCGGACAACGACGCGTCGCGGGCTTGTTGGGCCGGGCCGTCGGGCAGGTGGTTGAGGTGGGCGCGCTCGTGCGAGACGGTCTGGAGCCGGGCGGTGCGGGCGCGGCGGGCGTACTCGTAGCGGCGCAGCGCGCGGGCCGGCTCGGTGGTGTCGTCGGCCAGGCACAGCGCGAGGGCGGCCGCGTCTTCGACCGCTTGTGCGGCGCCCTGGGCGAAGAACGGGAACATCGGGTGCGCGGCGTCGCCGAGCAAGGTCGCGGGGCCATGGCTCCACCGCGCGAGCGGGGCCCGGTCCACCAGTGCCCAGCGGCCCGGGGTGCCCGCGGCGGCGATCAGCTCGCGCAGGCGCGGGTCCCAGCCTTCGAACTCGGCGGCGAACTCCGCGTGGCTCGCGGTGGCGCTCCAGGACTCGACGACGTCCTCGCCGGCCGGAGCGAACGCGACGATGTTGATGAGCTTGCCCGCCGAGATCGGGTAGTGGACGAGGTGGTGGTCGGGACCGAGCCAGAGCGTGTGGGCCTTGCGCAGCGCGAACGCGGGCGCGTCGGCGGCCGGCACGAGGGCCCGGAAGGCGCACAGGCCCGAGAACGTCGCGGGCGACGGGCCGACCAGGGCGGTGCGGATCATCGAGTGCACGCCGTCGGCTCCGATCACGACGTCGGCGGTCGTGGTGGTGCCGTCGGCGAACGACAGGTCCGCACGGTCGTCGGCGATCTCGACGCCCACGCACTTCGCGCCGAGCCGGAGCGCGTCCGGCGGCACCGCGGCCTGGACGACGCTCAGCAGGTCAGCGCGGTGCACGGTATACGTGCGCTCGCCGTAGAGCCGTTCGCACGATTCGGCGAGGTTCTCCGCGGACAGCACAGTCCCGTCCGCCCAGCGGCGAAACTCCCACCCGACGTCGACGGCCACCGCTCGCGCGAGCAGTTCGTCCAGGACACCGAGGCGGCGCAGCAGGCGCACCAGGTTCGGGCCGGCGACGAGCCCCGCCCCGACCTCGCCGAGCTCGGCGGCCTGCTCGTAGACCGTGCACGCGAGCCCCGCCCGCCTCAGGAACGCGGCGGCGGCCAGTCCCCCGATTCCGCCTCCGACGACGGCGATCCGCAGTTCGGGCACCGGCGTTCCCTCCTTCGTTCCGGGTGCCGGTGAGCATGCCCGCGCGCAAGGCCGTCGAGGAACGTCGATGTTCATCCAACGGACATCGACGTAGGCTACGAGCACCATGCCCCGCACGAACGAACCCGGCCGCAGCGTCAGTTCTCGGCTGTTGCAGGTGCTGTTCACGTTCACGCCGGAGAACAGCGCCCTGACCCTCGCTGATCTGACCCGCCGCACGGGGCTCCCGCACGCGACGGTCCGGCGGCTCGGCCACGAGCTCCTCAGCGCCGGCGCCCTCGACCGCACCCCGGACGGCCGGTTCACCATCGGCCTGCGCCTGTGGCAGCTGGGCACGCTCGCGCCGCTGTCGGTGCCGCTGCGCACGGTCGCGCTGCCGTTCCTGGAGGACTTGCACGCGGCGCTGCACCAGCACGTGCAGCTCGCCGTCCTCGACGGGCACGAGGCCGTGGTGATCGAACGCTTGTCCGCGCGCGACGCCGTCGACCTGGCCTTCCACGTCGGCGGGCGGCTGCCGCTGCACAGCTCGGCCGCGGGCAAGGTGCTGCTCGCGCACGCCGGCCGGACCCTGATCGAGGCCTACCTCGCGGCCGGGCCGGCGCGGTTCACCGCGCGGACCGTGACCGACCGGGCGGACCTGCGGGCCGAGCTGTCCGCGTGCCGGCGGTCCGGCACCGCCACCGTGCGCGGCGAGATGACCGAGGACGCGGACTCGGTGGGTGCCCGCATCACCGACGGCCACGGCCGGGTCGTCGCGGCGCTCTCGGTCGTCGTCCGCACGGGCTCGCTCGACCTGGCCACGGTCGTCGCGCCGGTGCTCGCCGGCGCGTTCGGCATCTCGCGCCGCCTGGGCTGGCGGCCCGGGATCGGCGTGTGCGACGCCGACCTCCCCTGCCGGGCGCCGGGCGGCCGGCCCTTCGAAACGCCGATCGGCAACCCGGTACCGTGCCGTACCGATGACCGCGAACCTCACTCGCCCGGTGCTGTCCGGCAGCCGTGCCGCCGTGCGTGAGAACTGGGTGGGCCGGCAGGTGCGGTTGCGGGAGATCCGCCCCGACGACCAGCGGGCCCTGGCCGGGTTCGACCGCGACGGTGACGGTGGTTACCGCCACTGGGCGACGCACCGGGCGGAGGTGGCCGGGTCCGGCGGAGACCGCCACCTGGCGATCGAGACACGGCACGGCCGCACGCTCGTCGGGTCGATCTGGGTCCGGACGGACCCCGCGGCGAGCCGCTTCAGCTACGGCGTCGGGATCGGCGCGCAGCACCGGCGGTGCGGATACGCCGAAGACGCCGTGACGACGCTGCTCGCCGCGATGTTCGGGCCGGCCGGCTACCGCAAGTGCGAGGTCAGTGTGCACGGCCGCAACTTCGCGTCGCTCGCCCTGCACGCCAGGCTCGGGTTCCGGGAAGAAGGCCGGGTGCGCGACACCGAGGCACTCCGGGGACAGATCACGTACCCGGTGCTGATGGGTCTCGGCGCGGACGCGTTCGCCGCCCGGCGCCTGGACACCGCCGACGGCCCGTGGACCGCGCGGCACTCGCGAACCCGGCGGCGCGGGCGTCACTGGCGGACTCGCGTGCGGTACTGAGCCGTTCCCGGCGGCAATCCAGGCCGCCCGGAAGCGCGATCACCTCACACTGGGTGACTACGTCTCATGACAACCACAAGTGAACCCCTCCCCTCGCTCGGCGAGGACAACACGGCAGGCCCGGTGGACGGCGGCCGGGCCGGCAACCACTTCAGCGGCCGCCCGTGTCCACGATGTGAATCTGTTGCGTAGTGTCGCGCTGACCCCGATTTACGTTACGGTCCGTGACGAAAGCCACGACGCCGCCGGACGCCGCGGGGTACGTGGCGTTGCCCGGCTTCGTGAGCTGGACCGGAGCCGACCAGCCGGCCGGCGTGAGACGCGACGTGAACACCTTCCAGCGCCAGTCCGTGGCGCGGGAGTCGTACCAGACGGCGCGGACGGTGCCGTCCGGGTCGTGGCTCAGGCGGGGCCGCTGGCTCATCGCAGCCGGTTCGAGGGCGAACGGCGTGGCCGCCGACCAGGTGCGCCCGTCGGCGGAGCGGGCCGAGCGCAGAGACAGGTTCGCACCCGAGCTCTGGAGGGCGCCACTGTCCCAGGCGACGATGAAGTCGCCCGAGTGGTCGACCGCCGCGCTCGGGTGGCGGTCGGCTCGGTCGGTGGCGGCGCTGACCTGGGCCGGCGCGCCCCAGCCGCCCCGAGTGCCCGCGCGGGTGGCGGCGAGGATCTGCCAGTTGTCCGGGTCCGTACCGCCCGACGCGGGCTGGCCGGCGGGCGGGGTGTGGCCCGTCCACAGTGGATCCGGGTCGTACCGATCGTCTTGCCACGCAACGAGAATGCGATCGCCGTGGCCCACCGTGACGGTCGGGAACACCGAGGCCGGGTAGCGCGGCGAACGGGCGTCGACGGCACGGTTGCCGGCGCTGACCGTCTTGCCCGCGGCCGACAGGTTGACCGGCTTCCGGTCGATGCCGACCACCTGGGTGTAGACGTCGAACGCGCCGGCGGTGTTGTCGGCCCAGGTGACGACGGGCTGTCCGCTGGAAAGCAGCGCGATCGCCGGGTGCACGGCGCGGCCGGTGCCCGCGTCCAGCCGCACGGCGGGGCCGAAGAGCAAGCCGCCGGTGCTGCTGTGGCGCAGGTAGATCGCGGGGCGGTGCGGCTGTTCGTGGCCGCGCTCGTCCTGCCAGACCACCCACACGTCACGCCCGGAAGCGGCGACGCGCGGCGCGGTGGCCGTACCCGAACCGCTGGAGAGCTCGACCTCGAAGAGACCGAAGCCGCGCCGGTCCACGCGCTTGTAGACGATCCGGCTGCGGCCGTCGGAGTGCCGCTGCGCGACCACGTGCACGTCGTTGCCGGTGACCGCGATGTCGGCGAACCCCGTGAACTCACCGGTGCCGCCGAGCACCGCCGCCGCGTTGTCGCGCCCGGATTGCATGGCGGGCAACGGGATCTCCGGCGTGGGCGTGACCACGCGACCGACGGAGACGAACACCGGCGAAGTCGCCGCGCGCAACTGGTCGGGCAGCGCCGGGTCGGCGTCGGCGCCGGACGCGCTGCCGGGCGAGCGCACCTCGGCTCGGAACCACACGTGGTCGCCCGACAGGCTCAACGGCAGAGTGCGTGTGTCGTCGTTCCCCCGCACGGTGGTGTCCAGCAGGGCCTCGGCGGAGCGGCCCGGCGTGCCGTACACGAGCAGGCGCGTGCCGGCGCCCTGGCGGACCCGCACGCGCAGCGAAGCGCGCCGCGGCAGCTTCCGCGAACCGACCACGGTCTCGTCGCCGCCGATGGCCTCGAACCGGCCGTCGCCGTCGAGGTCGGCCTCGATCGTCACGAACGGTCCCGACACACCGGAGGACACGGTCGTCCGGCCGGCCTTCAGCGCGTCGAGGATCGCGCGGACGCTGCGGTCGCCGGCGAACACGCGCGTGGCCGGCTGGCCGGGACCCGCGATGTCCCACAGCTCTCGGAAGTGGCAGTCGCTCGCGGCCGTGACGCCCGTGACATAGCCGCGGTTCCAGCGCGTCTCGGCGAAGTCCATCTGCGCGTCGGGATTCGTCGAGACGTTGAGCACCTCGATGTTGTGGATGCCCTGCACGCTGGCGTTGTCGTTCGGTCCGGCCGCGCGGGTGTACTCACCGTCGTCGGGATGCGCGATGTGCCACACCGCGTCCTGCGACCGAGCGTCCCAAATGGACTGCTGCACGTGCCGGAACGCCGCCGAGCCGGGCGGGTTCGCGCCGTCGACGACGTTGTCCACCGCGCCGAGCACGATCGCGTGCGGCGAGCCGTTGGCCTCTTCGCCGGGGATCAGCAGCAACCGATCGGACGTCCACTGCGGATCCCAGTGCTGGTCGTACGTGCGGTGGTCGGTCAGCGGCAGGAAGTCCAGCCCGGTCTTCTCGGCCTGGCCGATCTGGTCGCCGACGGGCAGGTTGCCCGGCAGTGCCTGCTTCGACGTCTGGCGCGGCAGGCTGCCGTCGGACGAGTGGTCGTCGTGCACGTGCGTGTCACCGACGAGCCACTGGCCCTGCGGTTCGCGGCTGCCGCCGAACGGAAATCCGCCGAACGGGAGTCCCTGGGTCGCAGCGACGGCCGGCGTGGCCACGAGGCCGGACGCCGCGATCGCGCCGCCCGCCACCATGAACTGTCTTCGAGTGAGGCCCATCTCTGTCCTTCTTCCGGGCACCGGCACCGATCGGGCGCCCGTGGAACTCAGGGGAGGGAAATCCCGTGGACGACACCGTTCTGGTCGCCGACCACGAGCGTGCGCCCGTCGATCACCGGGCGGCCGAACGTGTAGACGAGGCTCTGCTGCAGCCAGCCCAGCCGGGCACCGTCGGAGAGCCGCACGCCGATCACCTTGCCGTCGACGGTCAGCACCCACGCCGTGCCGTCGCTGATCGCCACGCCCGCGTTGAACACGCGCAGCGCCAGATTCGTCGTCCACAACGGTTTCCCGGTGGCGAGGTCGACCAGGGTCAGCACACCCCACTCGGTGGTCAGCAGCACGCTGGAGCCGGCGATGAGCGCGGGCGCGTACATCGCGCTGCCGGCGACGGTCCAGCGCAGCGCACCCGTAGCCCGGTCGAGCGCGATCGCACTCGACACGGTGGCGACGATGACCACGTCGCCACCGAGCGCCACGACGGTGTCCCACCCGCTGTACAGCGCGACGTGGTTCTCGACACCGGACACCATCTGGTACGCCCACAATTCCTTGCCCGTTCGGGCGTCGTGCGCCCGCGCGTACCCGTCGGCCGCCGAGGTGTACACGCGCTCGCCGTCACTCGCGGCCTGACCGGATGAGAACCCGCGCGCCGGCACCGACCAGCGACGCCGGCCGTCGGTGCCGACCGCAAACAGCGCCTGCCCCGCCGAGAACACCACCTGCTCGTGTCCGTCCACAGTGGAAACCAGCGGCGCGCTCACGACCGGCGCCTTCGCGTCGAACGCCCACACCCGCCGTCCATTGCGGACATCCAGCGCGTACAGGTGATGGTCGGCCGAGGGGACAAAAGCCAGCGTCCCGCTGACCGCCGGACGCCGGTACACCGGGCCGAGCTGCGTACGCCACTCACGGTGGCCGCCGCGCCGCAACGCGGTCACCTCACCGGCCGACGAAGCGGCGAGCACCAGGCCGCTGCGCGCGTCCGCGAGGGTCACGCCGCCCTGCACCGAACCCGAAAGCTGCTCCTGCCACCGGTCGACGGGGTCGCCGGCCACCGCCGGCACCGTGAACAGCGCGACCTGCTCCCACCAGCTGCCGTCGGCCGCGTTCACGCGCACCTGAAGCCGCTGCCGCCCCGGCGCCAACGCCGAGACGTCGACGCTGCCGGTCCAGCGGTCCCCCGAACCCGCGAGCGGCTGCCACGCGGCCGGGCTCGTGCCGCCGAACACGGCCTGCGGGTACGGCTGCACGCCGACCTGCTGCGTGGCCGACGCGCGCACCTCGACCGGCAGCGAGCCGCCGGAAACCTTGCCCACGTGGACATAACGCGGCCGCTGCTCGCGGCCCTGTCCGCTGCCGGTCAGCGGCACGGTCGCGAACGGCGCCTCGGTGTCGGTGCCGTCGGCGGCCACGGTGACTCGCCGCACGTCGAGCACGTCGGTGCCGTCGGCGGCCGTCGTTTTCTCGGCCCAGTAGTAAATCGGGCCGTTGCGCACGGCGTTCAGGGTCACTTGGGTGAGCCCGTTGAACTTGGTGACGTCCTCGCGGTGCACGTGGCCGGCGATGACCCCGCGCAGGTTGTGCCCGGCGAGCACGTCGAGCACCGCCGGCTGGTCGTCGACGTAGTAGAACTGGTTGCCGAACGGGAAGTGCTGGAACAGCACCACCGGCGTGTCCCGGTGCACGCGGCGCAGGTCGCGCTCGAGCCAGTCGAGACCGGCAGGTCCGTAGTGGCCGGGCTCCTGCAGCACCTGCGTCGGGTCGAAACCGACGAAGTGGACACCGCCGGCGTCGAACGAGTACGGCGTCGGGCCGAAGTGGCTGTGGAACTCCTCCTTGGCCGACGGGTCCCACCGCGTCTCGTGATTGCCCGGCGAGTAGTGGATCTTCCCGCGCAACGCGGCGGGCAGCACCTTGCCGTACTGCTCGTACTCGTCGGGCAGGCCGGTGTCGGTGATGTCGCCGCAGTGCAGCACGAGGTCCGGGTCGCGGCGCGCGATCGAGGCGTACGCCTGCGTGAGCCACGTGGTCGACTGCGGGCTCGTGGTGTTCACGTGCGTGTCCGAGACGGCGGCGAACGTGAACTTGCGGCCCGGCCGGCCCGGCGTGGCGTCCGCCGGCGCGGCGCCGAGCAGCGTGGCCAGCGCCGGTGCCGCCACCACCCCCGCGGCGAGCCCGAAAAACGCCCTTCGGTGCAATCCATCGTGCCGGCAAGGCTCGTCGACCATCGGGTTCCTCCATTCGAGAAGCTGAACCCTCAAACCTTCACCCATTCAGGTGACGCCAACCTGACGCATCGCCGTGGCGCGGCTGAACGCCGGACCAAGCTCTGCCGGGCTCGTCGGCGTTACGTGAGGCTGATCGCATTCTTCGCGCGGTCCACCGACTCCTCGGCCGCCGGACCGCCGGAGTTTTCCGTCGCGAGCGTCTGGTTGGCGGCGACGAACGGGCGCAGCCGCGTTTCGTAGGCGGAGAACGCGGTGGTGTGGTCGTCGTGGCGAGCGAGTTCGTCGGCGAGCACGTACGCGCCGACGAGAGCGAGGCTGGTGCCCTGACCCGAGAGCGGCGACGCGCAGTAGCCCGCGTCCCCGAGCAGCGTCACGCGGCCGGCGCTCCAGGAGTCGAGATGGATCTGCTGCATGGCGTCGAAGTAGAAGTGGGGCGCACCGGCCATTTCGGACAGCAGCCGCGGTACCTCCCAGCCCGCGCCGGCCAGCTGCTTCGCCACGATTTCCTTCTGCGCCACGACATCGCGGTAGTCGTACGACAGCGGCGGCGACCCGAACCCCAGCGTGACCCGCAGCTCGGTATTGTCGCGCACCGGGTAGACGGCGCCGCCGGTTTCGCCGTCGCGGAACCAGACCTGCCAGTTGTCCAGTCCGAGCAGGTTGGGCGCCGGGAAGATCGCCAGGTACTGCCCGAGGTGCTGGGCGAACCGCTCCTCCGGGCCGAACGCCAGCCGGCGCACGGCGGAGTGCAGGCCGTCGGCGCCGACGACGAGGTCGAACGTGCGGAGGCCGCCACGCTCGAACTCCACGCGCACACCGTGTTCGTCCTGCTGCAGCGCGGTGATCGAATCGTCGAAGACGTACTCGACGTCAGGCTCGGTTGCCTTGTACAGCAGGGAAACCAGGTCGTCGCGGACCAGTTCCACGTCGGGGCTGTCCAGGCGGCCGCTGCTGTAGGTGTGCTCCTGCGAGCGGAACAGCTCGGCGCCGGAACCGTCCACCACGGACATTCCACGCATCCGCGTCCGCACCGCGCGCACCTGCTCGCCGAGCCCCATCCGGCCGATCACGTCGAGCGCCACCCCGCGCACATCGACTGCCTGACCGCCCTCCCGCAGGCCGGGCGAGCGCTCGACCACGGTCACGGAGAACCCGGCCCGGTGGAGCCAGTAGGCCAGCGTCGGGCCGCCGATGCCGGCGCCGGAGACGAGGACGTTACGCATGGTTTCCTCCAGGTGTTCGTCGTATCCTTACGGACCACACACTGGCTTCGGCCAGGCAACCATGCCAAAACTGACCTAGTACAGATGGTCAGCTGTACTGGTACAGATCGGAGCCGGGGATGGCCGAGCAGCGCTACCTGGAGATCGCCGCGGAGCTGCGCCGCCGGATCGCCGACGGAGAGCTCGTGCCGGGGGCGAAGGTGCCCTCGACGCGCCGGATCGCCGTCGAGTGGGGCGTCGCGACGGCCACCGCGGCCAAGGCGCTCGCCGCGCTCGGCCAGGAAGGGCTGGTGCGGGCCGAACCGCGGTCCGGCACCGTCGTCGCGGGCCGGAAACCCGAGCCGAAGCCGCGCCCGCGGCCGCCGGGCCTCTCGCGCGAACGGATCGTGCGGACGGCCATCACGATCGCCGACGAAGAGGGCATCGCCGCGTTGTCCATGCGGGGAGTGGCGGCGCGGCTGGGCGTCGCGGCGATGGCGCCGTACCGCTACGTCGCCGGCCGCGACGAGCTGGTGCTGCTCATGGCCGACGCGGCCTTCGGCGAACGCGGCTACCCCGCGCGGCCGTCGGGCGACTGGCGGACGCGACTCGAACTCACCGGTCGCACCCTGTGGTCGCTGTACCGGCGGCACCCGTGGCTCGCGCAGCTGTCGCCGATCACGCGCCCGTTGCCGCTGGCCAACCTGGCCACGCACGCGGAGGAGGCGCTCTCGGCGCTCGACGGCTTCGGCCTGTCCGCCAAGCAGCTGTGCGACCTGCACGTGCTTTTCTTCAGCTACATCCAGGGCGTCGCCATCCACCTCGAACGCGAGCGGCACGCCGCCGGCACGTCGGGGCTGACCGAGGACGAGTGGCTGGCCACCCAGGCGCCGGGCCACACGGCGATCATGGCCAGCGGCCGCCACCCGGTCTTCACGCGGATGCTGACGACGCTGGAGGAGGACGGTTACGACCTGGATCTCGACGAGCTGTTCGAGCTCGGCCTGCGCTCACTGCTCGACGGCGTCTCGCTGCGGCTGGCCTGACGTGAGAAAACGCGCCCACCCCGGGGAAGGTGGGCGCGCTTTCGGACCAAGGCGTCAGTCCGCGATCTGAAGCACCACGCGGATGTTGGCCTTCGGCATGTGCTGGTAGGCCTCCTCGGCCTTCTCCAGCGGGAACGTCTCGTACACCGGCCGGATGCCGCGCAGGACGGCGAAGTTCAGCGTGTCCTCGCTGTCGCGGGCCACGCCGCTGTACATTCTGGCCTTCGAGCACGATCACCTGGCCGTTGGGGCGGATGCCGTTGATCAGCTCCGACTGCATCTCGGCGCGGTCGACCGTGCCGAGGATCGCCGAGGCGCCGCCCATCTTCTTCAGGGACTCGCCGACGCTGCCTTCGTTGCTGTCGATGTACTCGTCCGCGCCGAGCTGGCGGGCCAGCTCTTCCTTGGCGCGGCCGCGGTTGATCGCGACGGTGCGGAAGCCCATCTTGTTGGCGAACTGGACGGCGAGGTGGCCGACGCCGCCCACGCCCTGCACGGCGACGAGATCGCCGGGGCCGGCTTTGGCGTGGCGCAACGCGTTGAAGGCAGTGATGCCGGCACACATGAGGGGCGAGGCCTCGGCGAACGTCAGGCCTTCGGGGATACGGGCGACCGCGTCCTCGGGGGCGACCATGTACTCGGCGTAACCGCCGTCGAAGGACGTGCCCGTGATCGTGCGGCTGTCACAGTTGACGAAGTCACCGCGGCGGCAGTATTCACACGTGAAGTCGACACCGCCGGACCAGCCGACCCCGACCTTGTCGCCGACCTTCCACAGGGTCACGGCGTCGCCGACCGCGTCGACGACACCCGCGATCTCGTGCCCGGGCACGCGCGGCAACTTGGTGCCGAACAGTCCCATTCGGGGGATGATCTCACCGCCGCACACACCGCACGTTGCACCTTGACCCGCACCTGGTTGGGCTTCGGCTCGGGGATCGGCAGTTCGACCTGCACGAACGGGCCCACCCGCTTGCTGAACCTGAGCCGCGCGCATTGTCCCTGTCATTTTCCCACAATTCCTTTCGGTGGTCAGTGCATTCCGCCGTCGCAGACGAGCTGCTGTCCGGTGATCAACGCGGCTTCGTCTCCGGCGAGAAATGCCGTCACACCCGCGACGTCTTCTGTGGTGCCCAATCGCCCGATCGGGACCATTTCGATCAAACTGCGTTGGTATTCGTCGTTGGCCGGGTCGGTGAAAATTCCGGCGCCGTCGATCGGACCGGGCACGACGGTGTTCACGGTGACGCGGCGCGGGCCGAGCTCCATCGCGAGCACCTTCACCAGATATCCGGTGGCGACCTTGCTGGTGCCGTAGAGGCCGACACCCAGCTGCGGAACCGTGGTGGTGTTCGAGGAGATGGTGATGATGCGGCCACGGTCGGCGATGCGGCGGGCGGCCTCGCGCAGTACGAAGTACGGGCCCTTGGTGTTCACCCGGAAGAGGAGGTCGAAATCCTCTTCGGTGACGTCGGTGACGTCGGTGACGTCGGTGAGGGGGGATGTTGACCTTTTCCATGCCCGCGTTGGCCACGACGATGTCGATCTTGCCGAACTCGGCCACGGCGGCGTCGTAGAGGTCGACGATGCCGTTCACCTGAGACACATCGGCCGCGTGCACCAGCGCCTTCACACCGTACGCTTCGGCCGCCTTTTTCACCTCTTCGGCGGCGGACGCGTCGCGGGAGTAGTTGATGACCACGTCGGCGCCCTGCTCCGCCAGCCGCAGCACGATGGCCCTGCCCAGGCCTTTCGATGACCCAGCAGGCGGTCAGCGGGCAAATCCGGCAGCTCGAGCGCGTGGCCGGCACGCCGCTGGTCCGGCGCCGGTCCTCCGGCGTCGAGCTCACCGCGGCGGGCAGGCGTTCCTGAAACACGGTCGCGAACTGCTCACCGCTTGCTCGGCGATGGTCTCGGAGGCGCAGCTCGTCGGCTCGGGCCTGTCCGGGCGGCTGCGGATCGCGTTCAAGGCGCAGAGCACCGCGCACTTCCTGCCCGACGTCGAGTCGTCACTGCGCCGCGTCGCGCCCGACGTTCAGGTCGACGCCCTCGCCGTCCACACCCTGCCCGACGAGCTCGATGCCCTGGTCGCGGTCACCGCCGACGCCGCGTTCCTGTGGCTCCCCATCGGCGACGACCGCCGGTTCGTCACGCACTGGCTGCTCGACGAGCCACGCTGGGTCGCGCTGCCGCCCGGGCACCACCTCGCCACGCGGACGTCGCTGAAGGTGTCCGACCTGGTCTTCGAACCGATCGTCGGACCGCGCGACGGGATGCCCGAGGCGGTGGTGAAGTTCTGGTTCATCGACCCTCGGCCGGACGGCACCCGCGCGGTCTACGGGCCGCAGGGCCGGACGCCGGCGGAGTGCCTGCACCACGTGGCGGCGGGGCGCGGGTCGTGGATCGCACCCGCGTCGACAGCCACGTACTTCCCGTACCCGCGGCTGGTGTGGCTGCCGCTGGAGGACGCGGCGCCGTTGGGGCTGGCGCTGATCTGGTTGCGGGAGGACTCGAACCCGCTGCTGGACCTGCTACTGGAGGAAAGCAAGCGCGTGACTCGGCCGACTCCGGTGTGAGGCAGCCGGCCAGGATGGTGGCACTCAGCGCGGCCGCCTTGTGGTGACCCCGGTCGGTCCTTTTCGGACTGTTTGTGTGGCCCGGCCTCGCCTGCGCGCGACACCGGCACCTCCACGACGACGGTCCTCCTCGCCGGCAACGACTGGGCCGGAGCCCCACACTGGTTCGTGCCGGCCTCGTCGTGCCGGCAATCTGCTGTGGCAGGGCCGCCGGTTGACGGCCGAGAAGCCCCCACCACTTCAAAGGCCCCGGAGGTGCGCCTCGCACAGACTCGCGCCGCCGCCCGGGTCTGCGCGCCCAGGCGTCGACAAGGTCGATCTGCGTCGGCGCCCTTCCGTCCGGTTCTCGCCCAGCGCAGGGACGTTTTCCGGGCGTCCGACGAGAGCCTCCCGACTGCGGCCACGCCGGATTGTCGGGGCGATCTCTATGCTGTGCGTGTCCGGTTGATGACGGAGGGGGATCAGGCGTGGTTCAGTCACCGACGCCGCAGGGGCGCGTGCTGGCTTTCGTGCTGGCCGGTGTTGCCGGGGTGTGCGAAGTGCTGCTGTTGTGGAATGAGGTCGCGGAGCTGGGCCGGCATTTCAATCTGGACCCCGGGCCGTACTTCCACCTGGTCATCGCTTTACTCGGCCTCGGCGTGCTCGTGGGCGCGGTGCTGCTGGCCACGCGGCGGCCACGAGTCGCGCGGGTGTTGATGCTGGGCGCTGTTGTGCAGGTGATTCTCGCGGTGCCCGGGTCAATGCGAATCTTGGGGATTCGGCGGTCGAGTGCTTTCGAGGACGTGTTCCTGCCGGCCGGGCTGGCCGCGGCGATCGCGGTGCTGCTGTTCGTGCCCGCGGTGGCGATGGCTTTGCCGGCGGCTATGCCGCGGTTCGCCGGCGCGCCGGGTTGGCCCCCGGGGTACGGCGGTGCTCCGGCCGGTTACCCGGGCGCCGGGATGCCGGGGGCGGGTCCTGGCCAGTGGCAAGGGATTCCCGGGCAGACGTGGGCCGGGCCGGTCGCGGGGCAGCAGTGGCAGGGGATTCCTGGGCAAGCGATGCCCGGGCCGGTTCCCGGGCAGCACTGGCAAGGGACGCCCGGGCAACCGGTGGCCGGACCGCTTCCTGGCCCGCAGTGGCCGGGTGCCAGCGGAGCCGGGCAAGCCTGGCCGAGCGGCGCGGTGCCGGGACAGATCCCCGGAGCCGCGATGCCAGGCTCCGCTCCGGGACAGCAATGGCCAGGCGCCGGCGAGACCGGCCAATCCTGGCAGGGCGGCGCAAAGCCGCCCGAGCCGGCGGCGCCGGGTTCGGTTCCACCCGGCCAGGCGTGGTCCGGTGCCGTCACGGCGCAGGGCCAGCCCGGACCGGCGTGGCAGGGCTACGTTCCGCCGGGGCAGGGCCCGGTGCCTGGACAGCCATGGCCGGGTTCGACTGACGCCGGCCAGCCGACGCAAGGTTCCGGCTCGCCGAATGGGTCCTAGCCGCCGGAACAACCGCCGCAAGAATCCGCCGCCGCGCAGCGGAGACAAGGCGGGGTGCCACCTGGGCACGGGGGCCAAAGGTCCGCTTCCGTCCGGTCCGAAGAGGGCCGGCTCGGTACCGCAAAGACAGTAGATGCCGGGTTCCGGCGCGCCGAGGCTCTGCGGTCGAGCGGGCCGGGTCGGCCGGGCCGGGGTCGCGGTAGACGGGCCGTATCCGCCGGCGCCCCACTGAGCGATGTCCGGTCGGGGCCGGGAAAACCGGGGTTCGCCAGGTGGGGTGAGGCCTTAAGGTTCGAGGCATGGGTCAGGTATTGCCGGTCGAGTTCAGCGACGGCGAGGTGCGCGAGATCGGACGGCAGGCGGCCGCCGAGGGGCGGAGCCTGCAGGAGTACGTGCGGGAGACGCTGATGGCCGCCGTGACTTCGCGCGCCCAGCAGCGCGCGACGGTGCTCGACCAGGTGCTGGAAGCGAGCGCCGGCCTCAACGAGCGGCTGGCGCGATGACCGAGTACCTGACGATCCACGACCTGATGGTCGTCGCGCGCCGGGTGGTGCGCGGTGAGCTCGCGGTGCGCGACACGGGCATCCTCGCGGCCGCCGTGGCGCGCCCGCGCACGTCGGTCTTCGGCGAGGACGCCTACCCCGGCGTGTGGGAGAAGGCAGCCGCCCTCATGGAGTCACTCGGCCGCGGCCACCCCCTCATCGACGGCAACAAACGCCTCGCCTGGACCGCCACCTGGTTCTTCCTCGGCCTCAACGACAAACCCCTCCGCACGCCCCTCGACGAGGACGCCGCCGAACCGTTCGTCCACGACGTCGTCCAGGGCCACCTCGACCTGCCCCGCATCGCCGCCCGCCTGGCCGACTTCGCCTAGCTGAACGGCGGGCTCGGAACCCAAGCACCGCGAGGACCCGGCGCCCGCCGCCCGGGCTCCAACCCAAGCCAGGTCAGGGCGCTCCGGCAAGGAGCCATGCTGCGGTCGCGTCCCGGCCACCGCGCCTCGTCATCGGGCGGCGAGAATCCCTTCGCAGCCCCGGCACGCCGGTAGCAAGCCATGCTCCGCCCCACCCCAGGCCACCCCACCCCACGATCCAGCCAGAACCCCTCACCGCCCCAGCACACCGACAGCAAGCCATGCTCCGCCCCACCCCAGGCCACCCCACCCCACGATCCAGCCAGAACCCCTCACCGTCCCGGCACGACAGAGCCCAGCTCCCCATTGCGCGAAACTCCCACCGCAGGGCTTCGACAGACCGGCACCGGTCCATCACCCAGCCCGCTCCGTCCAGCCGCGGGATCCTGCGGAACTCCGGACCGCGGCCCAACCCGAGACGCCAACCAACTCCAGCCCTGGCCGAACCGCGCGCACCTGCCGGAACTCTGCGGAGCGGCAAGCTCGGAAGCGCCCAGCCGGACCGGGATCAGCCCCCACCGGAACCGAACCCGGCCGTGGCCCAGCGACGTCTCACCGCGCACCGGCCTCCCACTGTGCCGTTTGCGCGTCGACCAAAGCCGTCAAGTCGCCCAGTGTCAGGGAGAAGTCGTCGACGTGGAGGCCGAGGCCGACGCTGCTCGGGGGGCCCACCAAGGTGTCGCCGCCGGTCAGCTGGAGCCAGGAGGCGGTGCCGCCGGAACGTCGCGGAACGCGCAGGCGCCGCTGAACTCGCCGGGGTAGCGGGCGAAGCCGGTGGGGAACACCGGCAGTGAGGTGCCGAGGAGGACGGCGGTGAGGTGGCCGTTGGGGAGAAGAGTGTTGCCCTGCACCAAAGTCCGGGTGGGGAGCCGGGTGTCGAGCGGAGTGGTCGCGTCGGGGGCGGTGCCGGCCATCAGAGCGGCCGGGTTGGTACAGAGGATGCGGTGGCCGGGCGTCGAGGAGAGGCCGAAGGCGGAGCCGGGCGGGGGGACCGTTCCGGCCGGTTGCTTGTACGACGAGTAACCGGCCACGCAGCCGACCGGCACCGGCACGGCAGCCGACGCGCGCGAGCACACCGGCAGGTACTGGAAAGCCGCGTCCGGATCGGAGCCGCCGCCGGCCGGGCGGTCGGTGGGGACCTGGACGTTGCCGCCGAGCAGCAGCGCGCTCACCAAGGAGGGCTGCGCGTCCGGGTGGCCGTCCACGCGGTCGCGCAGGAGCGAGGCGGCGTCGGCGGCGCCCTGCGAGTGGCCGATCACGACCACCCCGCGGCGACGGTGCGTGACCGGGTCGACGTTGTACTCGCGCCAGTAGGTGTCCCACGCCTGTTCGACGTCTTCGAGGCCCAACGCGTAGTCGGGCGCCGTGCCGGTGAGCACGCCGACGAGGTGCGCGGCCAGCGGCGCCTGCCGGTACGCGGGCACGAACATCCGGCAGCGGCTGAGCAGCGGACCGACCTGGGCGTAGGTCGCGGCGGCCGCGGCGTCGTCCGGACCGGGTGGCAGGGAGCCGATCTGGAGCGCCGGATTCGAGAGCAGGTCGACGGTCGGGTAGACGGAGAAACAGTCCACCGGAGGGGCCGCCGGCGGCTCGAACGGTTCCACCACACTCGCGCCCGACTCCACCCGAGTGGTGTCGAACGTCACCCGGCCAGGCGACGCGGGGTAGCCGGCCGTGAAGCGGCCGCCGGGCGTCGCGATCTGCGGGTCACCCGCCAGGTTCTGGTTGCACGGGTTCGCGGCCATCCCCGGCAGGCACACCCACACCGAGTGGTCGAGCGGTGCCGTGCCCGGTGGTGGCGCAGCGGCGTCGGCCGGGGCGGCGGCCGAGAGCCAGCAGAATCACGCTTTTCCGCACGCTCGAACGCTCCTTCACCGGGTGGACGAGTCCCCCGTAGGCTGACAGGAGCGAAGCCGATCCGGGAGGTGAGTCGTGCCGTCACTCAATCCGCTGCGCCTGCTGCGCAAGTGGACGGACTGGTTCGAAAACCGCGGCGTGTACATCCCGGGCGAGGAGAGCCGCGCGGTCGACCCGGTGCGTGACTTCGGGTGGCTGATGGTCGCGTGGGGTGCGGGCGTGGCGATCTTCATCCTCTTGTTCGCCTTCGCCGTTTAAGTGGCACATCGGTGACGACTGTCACCCGCAGTGCCCTTTCGGTCACGGATCGGCCACGGCTGTACACCAGGTCCGCGTCTTCGTGCGCGCGCACGTGCATGTGCAGGGACAGTGGAGCGGGTCGACTTCGGTCACTACGCCGAACGGCCCGAGACCCCGCCCCGACTGGAGTAAACCGAGATGGCGCCCGCGCGCACCCCCAAGCTGCTGCTTTCCGCCTGTTTGCTGATGGCGGTGGCGGCCTGCGGGGTCGACGCGCAGGAAGGCACGGCGGCGCTAGGCGGTGGCGGTGCCCCTGCGAAGGCCGCAGCCGCGCAGACGTCGCGTGACCTGCAGTTCGGCGCGGAACACCGGTTCGCCAGCGGCCTCACGATCTCGGTTTCCGCCCCGCAGTCGTTCCAGCCCAGCCCGGCGGCATACCCGCGCAGCCCGCGCGCGGCGTCGTTCGGCATCGAGATCACCAACAACGGTGCGGATTCCTACCGCCTGTCGGGTTTCACCGTGGTCGCGATGATCGAGGGACGCCCGACCAAACAGGTCGTCGACGCCACCCAGGGCCTCGGCGGCATCACCGACGCGGGCAAAGACCTGCAGCAGGGCCGCTCCGCGCAGCTGACACTCGCGTTCGCCGTACCCGACCGCACCACGCAGCTCACGGTGCAGCTGCGACCCAGCGCGAGCGAGCCCGCCGTGGCCACGTACTGCGGGGCCGTCTGAATTACCAATCCGGCCAAAAGTAGGCCGACCCCCACGCGGCACGTAACCGTTGCTACGAAGCCATTCGGCCGTGACTGTGGTCGGATTGGTAACGATCGGCACAGTACGCTGCGTGCATGACCGAGCAGCGACTCTCCCCCGGCGACGCCGCCCCCGACTTCACCCTGCCCGACAGCACGGGCAAGAGCGTCTCCCTCAGCGACTTCCGCGGCCAGGCCGTCGTCGTCTACTTCTACCCGAACGCCGGCACCCCCGGCTGCACCAAGCAGGCCTGCGACTTCCGCGACAGCCTCGCCCAGCTCAACGACGCCGGCTACCAGGTCCTCGGCATCTCCCCGGACAAGCCCGCGAAGCTCGCAAAGTTCGTCGAGAACGAGCAGCTGACCTTCCCCCTGCTCTCCGACGAGGACAAACACGTCCTCACCGCGTGGGGCGCCTTCGGCGAGAAGAAGAACTACGGCCGCGTCTACCAGGGCGTCATCCGCTCCACCTTCATCGTCGACGCGGAAGGCAAGATCGCGAACGCCTTCTACAACGTCCGCGCGACCGGTCACGTCGCGAAGCTCATCCGCGACCTCGGCATCCCCGCCTGACGCCGCACACACCCGCCGCGCGGGTGAGGTGAGTCGCTCACTCGGGCGGGCCGGCAGCGGGGAAACGCAGCGTGAACGTCGACCCCGCACCCAGCGTGCTCTGCACCGAGACCGTCCCGCCGTGGGCGGCCGCCAAGTTGCGGACGATGGCCAGACCCAGGCCGCTCCCGCCGCTCGCGCCGCGGGTGCGGGCCTTGTCGGCGCGCCAGAAGCGGTCGAAGACGTGGGGCAGGTCGTCGGCGGCGATGCCGACGCCGGTGTCGGCCACGGAGAACACGACGTCGGAATCGACGCGCGTGGCGCGGACCGTGACGGAGCCGCCGCGGGGGGTGTGGCGGACGGCGTTGGACACGAAGTTGTCGATGGCCTGCCGCAGGCGCACGGGGTCCGCCGTGACGGCCGGGTCGGCCATCGGCTGCACGACCAGCCGGACGCCCGCCGCGTCGGCGCGGGCGGTGTGGGCCGCGGCGAGCTGGGTGAGCAGGGAATTGGCGTCGATGGGCTCGGGGTGCACACGCAGTGCACCGGCGTCGGCGAGGGCGAGGTCCTGCAGGTCGTCGACGATGTGCTGCAGGTGCAGCGCCTCTTCGAGCAGCGACGCGACGAGCTCGTCGTCGAGCCGGCTCACGCCGTCCTGCGTGGCCTCCAGCCAGCCGCGGATGTTGGACAGCGGCGTGCGCAGCTCGTGCGCGATGTCGCTGACCATGGCCTTGCGCGCGGTCTCCAGCTTCTCGCGCGCCTCGGACATGTCGTTGAACGCCCGCGTCAGCCGCGCGATCTCGTCCTTGCCCTTCACCTTCACACGCGCGCCGGCCTCGCCCGCCTCCATGCGCTGCGCCGCGCCCGTGAGCGCGTGCAGCGGCCGGATGAGGCGGATCGACGCCAGCCCGGTGGCCACGACCGTGAGCACCAGGATCGCGCCGGCCACCTCGGCCAGGCGCACCTGGTTGTCCGACGACAGCGTGAAGCCGCTCGGCGGCTGGTCGCTGCCGTTCTCCGTGATGTAGAGCCACGCGGCCGGCGCGACGTAGGGCGTCAGCTGCTCGCGACGCGCCGAGGTCACGCAGTTCTGCGTGGTGGTGTCGGTCGCGCCGGTCTCAGGCCCGACGAACGTCCACGACAGCGACAGCTGCGCCGCCGGCGCGCTCTTGTCACTGCGCCCGAGGCAGGCGTTCACGAGATCCGACAGCTTGTCGAGCGCCGCCTGCTCGGTGTCGGTCGGCTGTTCCAGGGTCGCGCCGTTGCACCGCGACAGCGCGAACGGGTCCTGGGCCACCACACGCGGGTGACCGCCGGACGAGAACTCGATGCTGCCGAGGCTCCCCCGCTCCTGCACACACCGCAGCACCCGCTGCGCGATTCCCGAAAGTTTCGCCTTTTCGTCCTGCGGCAACGCATACGGGCCCACCGCCGCCGGATCGATCCGGTCCGGTGTGGACTGCACACCCAGCCCCGGGTCGACCGACAACGGGTCGATCACCACCGACGGCTGCGGCGGCAACCGGCCCGGATCGGCGTCGGAGCTCGCGATCACCTTGCCCTTGGGCGTCGCCAGCACCACGCGTCGGCCGGTGCCCTCCGCGTAGGTGGTCACGACCTTGCCGACACCGTCCCAGTTCGGGTGCGCGGCCGCGTAGCCGAGCAGGCCCTGGTAGATGGTGCCGTCGTCGGCGAAGACCTGGCCCTGCTCCTGGCGGATCGCGCCCGTCGTGGTGCGTGCGGCGAGCCACGCCGTGGCGGCGATCGCGCACACCGCGACCAGCGCCGACACCGCGATCAGCCGGACCAGCAGGCTACGCCGCATCGAGCGGCCCAGCCGTGAGCTTGTAGCCGACGCCGTAAACGGTCAGCAGCCGCTTGGGCTTGCGCGGCGCCGCCTCGATCTTCTTGCGCAGGTTCATCACGTGGACGTCGATCGCGCGCTGGGTGATGTAGCGGTCGAAGCCGTGCAGGTGCTCCAGCAGCTGCCCGCGCGTGAACACCTGGTCCGGGTGCGCGGCCATCACTTCGAGCAGCCGGAACTCGCCCGGCGTGGTCTCGATCAGTTGCCCCGACACCGCCACCTCGTGCCGTCCGACGTCCACCGTCAGCGCGCCGACGCGCAGCGGGCCGCCCGAAGGCACCGCACTTTTCGTACGGCGCAACAAAGTCCGCACCCGGGCCATCAGCTCGCGCGGGCTGTACGGTTTGGTGATGTAGTCGTCGGCCCCAAGGTCCAGACCATGCAGCAAATCGTCCTCTGTGGACCTTGCGGTCAGCATCAGCACGGGCACGTCGGACTCGGCGCGCAGGAGCCGGCACACCTCGAGCCCGTCCATGCCGGGCAACATGACGTCGAGCACGAGCAGGTCCGGCGGACGGCGGCGGACGAGGTCGAGCGTCTCGCGGCCGTCGGGCACGACCACCACCGAGTGGAGTTCCCGCTCGAGGTAGCGGCGGACGAGCTCCGCTTGCTTCGGGTCGTCCTCCGCGAGCACGATGTCTGCGCACATGCTGCGAGCATAAGGATCTCCGCCGCAGCGGGCGACCCAGCGCCGCGGGAACACCGGATCAGCACCGCTTCCTGACGGCTTCCTGACAATTCGCCGCGATAGTGGCCTCCGGACCCGCCGGCTCAGTCCACTTCGGACGCGCCGGGTGAGCGAAAGCGGAGAAGCGATGATGGAGGCCGTCAGTGGCCGGTAAGTCCCGGCGGCGCGCGATCGCCGTCTCAGCCTCGGTCGCCGTTGTGGTGCTGCTCGGCATCGGCGCGTACGTGGCCATCGACCACGGCCGCGGCACGGCGGAAGCCGCGGCACCCCCGCCCGCCGTGACCACCGTGGCCGTGGCCAAGACCGACCTGTCGAACACGCGGACGTTCACCGGCACCCTCGGTTTCGGCACGCCCGAGCCGCTCAAGGGCGCGGGCGCCGGCGTGGTCACGCAGCTGCCGGACGTGGGCACCGTGGCCCAGCGCGGGAAGCCGCTGTACTCCGTGAACGGCGTGGCAGTGCCGGTGTTCTTCGGCGACACCCCGCTGTTCCGCAAGCTCGACAACCCCGACCTGACCGGCCCGGACGTCGCCACGGTGGCCGACAACCTCGCCCGCCTCGGCTACTCCGTCGGCACTCGCGCGAAGGATCCGCAGAAGGCGAAGTTCACGTTCGCCGACGCGTTGAAGAGGTGGGAGAAGAAGGCCGGTCTGCCGGACACGGGCACGCTCGACGTCGGCCAGGTCGTGGTGCTGCCCGGCGCGGCGCGCGTGAACAGCGTGACGGCCCAGCTCGGCGATCCCGCCGCGGGCCCGCTGCTCACCACGACACCGACGGCGAAGGTCGTGGTCGCACCCGTGGACGCGGCGGAGGTCGGCTCGGTCAAGACCGGCATGGCCGTGACGATGGTGCGCCCGGACGGCAAGGAGGTCCCGGCGAAGGTCACCTCGGTGAGCACCGCCGTGACCGGCGGCGACACCTCGGGCGGCGGTCCGGCGCAGGGGCCGCCGAAGATCAACGTGACCGTGGAGCCCGTGAACGCCTCCGACGTCGGCGATCTCGATTCGGCGTCGGTGCAGGTCAAGGTGGCCACGGAGACCCACGCCGGGGTGCTGGCCGTGCCGCTCGGCGCGCTGGTCGCGTTGCGCGAAGGCGGCTACGCCGTGCAGTTACAGGGCGGGAAGCTCGTGCCGGTGAAGACGGGCATGTTCGCCCGCGACCAGGTGGAGATCAGCGGCCCGGGCATCACCGAGGGCGTGCGGGTGGTGACGACCTCGTGATGCCGGTGCTGGCCCTACGCGAGGTGAGCAAGCACTACCCCGGGGGCGTGAAGGCGCTCGACGACGTGTCCCTGGCCGTCGCCGAGGGTGAGCTGCTGGCGATCGTGGGACCGTCCGGTTCGGGCAAGTCGACGCTGCTGAACATCGTCGGCACGCTCGACCTGCCGACTTCCGGCACCGTCGAGCTCGGCGGCCAGGACGCGACGCAGCTGAGCGACCGGCGGCTGTCCGCGCTTCGCGGGCGGTGGCTCGGGTTCGTGTTCCAGCAGTTCCACCTCACCGACGGCCTCAGCGCGGCGGAGAACGTGGCCACGGGTCTGCTGTACGCCGGGGTGCCGCGCAAGCAACGTCGTCCGCTGGCCTTGGAAGCACTGGGCCGGGTGGGCCTGGCGCACCGCGTGGACCACCGGCCGCACGAGCTCTCGGGTGGTGAGCGCCAGCGGGTCGCCATCGCGCGGGCCGTGGTGAACGACCCCGCGCTCGTGCTCGCCGACGAGCCGACGGGCGCGCTCGACACCGCCAACGGCCGCGCCGTGCTGGAGCTGCTCCACGGCCTCAACGCCGAAGGAACGACCATCGCGATCATCACGCACGACCGCGACATCGCGGCGAGCCTGCCGCGGCGCATCGAGTTCCGAGACGGCCGGATCGTGCAGGATCTCGTGGTGAGGGCCGCGTGAGCACCGCACTCGACACGCGCCCGGTGCGCCTGGGCCTGCGCGACGTCCTGCGTCTCGGTCTGCTCGGCATCAGCACCCGGCGGCTGCGCGCGGCCCTGTCGGCGCTCGGGATTTCGCTCGGCATCGCCACGATGATCGTGGTCACCGGCATTCCGGCGTCGAGCCAGGCCGCGCTGCTGGACAAGCTGACGGCGCTGGGCACGAACATGCTGCGCGCCGAACCGCAGCCGAACCAGACGCCACCGGTGCTGCTGCCGGAGTCGTCCGTCGGCAGCGTCGCGCGGATCGGCCCGGTCACCACGGCGGCGGCCGTCGCGAACACGCACCAGACCGTGCGGCGCTCCGATCTGACCGACCCGCTCGACGGCTCTGGTCTCGCTGTGCTGGCCAGCAGCCCGGACCTGCTGTCCGCGCTCAACGGCACCGTGCAGAGCGGCAAGTTCCTCGACGCGGCAACGCAGAACCTGCCCGCGGTCGTGCTCGGGTACGTCGCGGCTTCGAGGCTCGGCATTCCCGCGGTGACGCCCGGACGGCCCGCGCCGATCGTGATGATCGGCAAGCAGTGGTACACCGTGACGGGCGTGCTGGCGCCGATGCCGCTCGCGCCGGACATCGAGCGCGCGGTGCTCGTGGGCTGGGGTTCGGCGAAGCAGTTCCTCGGCTTCGACGGCCACCCGACGGTGATCTACGTCAAGGCCCGCGAGGACGCGATCGCCGACGTCCGCGCGGTGCTGCCCGCGACGCTGTATCCGCAGCTGCCGGGGCTGGTTTCGGTGAGCCGGCCGTCGGATGCGCTGGCGGCCAAGCAGGCGAGCCAGACGACGTTCTCCGCGCTGTTCCTCGGGCTGGCGGGTGTCGCACTGCTGGTCGGTGGTGTCGGCGTGGCCAACACGATGTTCATCTCGGTGCTGGAACGCCGCCGCGAGATCGGCCTGCGGCGCGCGTTGGGGGCGACGCGGGGACAGATCCGCGGGCAGTTCCTCACGGAGGCGGTGGCGCTGTCCGGCCTCGGCGGCCTGGCGGGGACGGTGCTGGGGATCGTCGTGACCCTGCTTTACACGACTTACCAAGGGTGGCCGCCGGTCATCCCGCCGCTGTCCGTGGCCGGCGGCGTGGCAGGCGCGCTGGTGGTGGGCGCGCTGGCGGGGATCCACCCGTCGATCCGCGCGTCGCGGCTCACCCCGACGCAGGCGCTGGCAACGACATGAGGGAGCTTCGAATGTCCAAAGTGGTCTGGCTCGCGGGGCTGGTGCTGGTTCTCGCGGCGTGTTCGTCGCCCGCTGACCCCGGTCCCTCGGTCGATTCGCTGGGCACGCCTTCGGTTTCCGCGTCGTCCTCGGCGCCCCCTTCGACGGACGCCGACGGCGGCCGCCCCCGCCACCGCGTCGACGAATCGCCGGAAGACTCCCAGGGGCTCATCGAACCGTGGCGCACCTGCATGAAGGACCACGACGCCGACGTCGACCAGCAGCCCCACAGCATCGCGGGCGCCGAACAGTGGTCCAAGGACCACCAGGCCGCCGGCAACGCGTGCCGGTCCAAGCTGCCCCTGCTGCCGTGGGGCGAGGACCCGGCGAACCCGGCGTACAAGGACAACCTGCACCGCTGGGTCGAATGCATGACGTCCCAAGGCATGCACGTCGCCGAAGATCCGGACGGCGACGAGTCCCCGTGGCACTACACGAGCAACAACCAGCCGCCGAACTCGGACAAGATCGAGCAGGGGTGCGAAGTTCAGGTGATGGGCCCGAGCGACAAGTAGCGCGCCGCGCCCGCCCCAATGCGGCGTTGGTTGCGCTCAACGCACCGAACGCCACATTGGGGTGGTTTGGGCCGGGCCGCGTCAGGCCTTGGCGAGGTCGCGCAGGGCCGGGAGAAGAGCGCGCAAGGCGCGGCCCCGGTGGGAAGCCGCGTCCTTTTCGGACGGTTCCAGCTCCGCCGACGACCGCGTCTCGCCGTCGGGGACGAAGATGGGGTCGTAGCCGAAGCCGTGGGTGCCGCGGCGGGCGCGGAGCAGGGTGCCGCGCCATTCGCCGCGGACGATGGTTTCCTCGCCGGACGGGAGGACGAGGGCGGCGGCGCAGACGAAGGCCGCACCGCGGCGGTCGTCGGGGGTGTCGGTGAGCTGGGCGAGCACCAGGTCGAGGTTGGCGTCGTCGTCGCCGTGGCGGCCGGACCAGCGGGCGGACAGGATGCCGGGCATGCCGTTCAGCGCGTCGACCGCCAGGCCGGAGTCGTCGGCGACGGCGGGCAAACCCGTGGCGGCCACTGCGTCGCGGGCCTTGGCGACGGCGTTGCCTTCGAAGTCCGGCGCGGTTTCCGGCGCTTCGGGGAACTCGTCGACGTCGGCGAGGCCCAGCACCTCGATGCCGGCGATGCCCTCGGCCTCGAGGATGCGCCGCAGCTCGCCGAGCTTCTTCTGGTTGCGCGTGGCCAGCAGCAGCTTCGTCACTTGGCGCCCTTCTTCTTGTCCGGGCGCGGCTGCGGCAGCTCACCCGGGTACGGCAGCGCCAGGGCCTCGTTCTGCAGCTGCGTGAGCGTGGCGCAGCCGGCGAGCGCCAGGTCGAGCATCGTGTCCAAAGTGGACCGCGCGAAGGTGGCGCCCTCGCCCGTGCCCTGCACCTCGATGAGCGTACCGGCGTCAGTGGCGACCACGTTCATGTCGACCTCCGCGCGCGAGTCCTCCTCGTACGGCAGGTCCAGGCGCACGCGCCCGTCGACCACGCCGACGCTCACCGCCGCGACCGAGGACGACAGCGGCTGGGGGTCGTTGAGCCGGTTGGCCGCGCCGAGCCACGTGATGGCGTCGCGCAAGGCAACGTAGCCGCCGGTGACCGCCGCGGTGCGGGTGCCGCCGTCGGCCTGGATCACGTCGCAGTCGATCACGATCGTGTTCTCGCCCAGCGCCGCGAGGTCGATGCACGCGCGCAGCGACCGGCCGATCAGCCGGGAGATCTCGTGGGTGCGGCCGCCGATGCGGCCCTTCACGGCTTCGCGGTCGCCGCGGGTGTTGGTGGCCGACGGGAGCATCGCGTACTCCGCCGTGACCCAGCCGAGCCCGGAGCCCGCCCGCCAGCGCGGCACACCCTCGGTGACGCTGGCCGCGCACAGCACGCGCGTGTTGCCGAACTCGATGAGCACCGAACCGGCAGGCCACTTCTGGAACCCGCGGGTGATCTTGATGTCGCGGAGCTGGTCGTCGTTCCTGCCATCTTTCCTCGTCACGGGGTGCACAATAAGGCAGGCCCCCGACAGTCCGCCGCTCAGATCTCGTAGACGGCGCCCTGGCTCACGAGCTCGCTGTCCGGGAACACCGCCGCGGCCTCCGCCAGCACCGCGCGGCTGTCGGTCCACGGCGCGATGTGCGTGAGCAGCAGCCGCCCGACGCCGGCGTCCTTCGCCAGCTCACCGGCCTGTTTTCCGGACAGGTGCACGCCGTCGGGCCGGTCGGCCGCGTCCGTCCACGAGGCCTCCGACAGCAGCACGTCGACGCCGTCCGCCAGCTCGCCCAGCGCGGTGCACGGGCCGGTGTCGCCGGTGTAGGCGAGGAAAGCACCGCCGTAGGAGATCCGCAGGCCGAACGCCGGCGTCGGGTGCTGCACCACGGCCGCCGTCACGTCGAACGGCCCGATCCGCACCGTTTCCTCACGCAGCGTGTGGAAGGCATAGACGTCGGACAGGTCCACGGCGGCCCGCTCATCGGCGTCGGCGGCGTACGCGTTGGCCAGCCGCGTCGGCGCGTCCGCCGGTGCGTACAGGGGCAGCTGCCGCGGGCGAGCCGGGTACGGCGGCGCCGGGTGGTAGCGGCGCAGCACCGTGAGCGAGTTGACGTCGGCGCAGTGGTCCGAATGCAAGTGCGACAACACGAGCGCGTCGAGGTCGAACGGGTCGCACACCGTCTGGAGCTGCGCGAACGCGCCGTTGCCGAGCTCGAGGCCCAGCCGGAACCCCTCCGCCTCCAGCAAGTACCCGGACGCGGCGGTGTTCGGCCCGGGGACGCTGCCCGAGCACCCGAGGATCGTCAGTCGCACCCCATCACCCTAAGGGCGTTCAGTGAGACTTACGCGCTCGTGGGAGCGAGGACACCCGGCGCGAACCCCATGAACCGCGCGGCCAGGCGCGTGAACGGCTCCGGCGAGCCCGTGGCCAGGAACTCGTGCCGCGGCGGCGCCTCGCGCTCGGCCAGCAGGTCGAGCTCGGTGAGCACGCGGTAGAGGTCTTTGGCCGTCTCGTCCGCGCTGGAGACGAGCGTGACGTCCTGGCCCATCACGATCTGCAGCACGCCGGAAAGCAGCGGGTAGTGCGTGCAGCCGAGCACGAGCGTGTCGACCTCGGCTTCGAGCAGCGGCTGCAGATAGCCCTGCGCGAGCCCCAGGATCTGGCGCCCGGACGTGATGCCGCGCTCCACGAAGTCGACGAACCGGTGGCACGCGACGCTCGTGAGCCGCACGTCGGGCGCCGCGGCGAAGGCGTCGTCGTACGCGCGGGAGCGAACGGTCCCCTCGGTCCCGATCACGCCCACCCGGCCGCTGTGCGTGACCGACGCGGCTCGGCGAGCGGCAGGCAGGACGACCTCGATGACGGGGACGTCGTAGCGCTCACGGGCGTCGCGCAGGCAGGCGGCCGAGGCCGTGTTGCACGCGATGACCAGGGCTTTCACGCCGCCTTCGACGAGGTCGTCGAGGGCTTCGAGCGCGTACTGACGGGCCGTCGCGATGGGGAGGGGGCCGTAGGGGTTGCGCGCGGTGTCGCCGACGTAACGCAGCTGCTCGGCGGGCAGCAGCTCGAGGATCGACCGGGCGACGGTGAGACCGCCGACGCCGGAATCGAAAACCCCGATGGGCGCGTCGGCGGTCGGGGTGCTCACACCTCGAGGCTACCGGCCGCCTTCTTCTTGGGACGGTCGCCCCGCGCCGTCAGCCAGGCCGCGAGGACACCGGCGAGCGCGCCGAAGAGGTGGCCCTGCCAGGAGATGCCGGGGTTGCCCGGCAGCAGGCCCCACAGCATCCCGCTCCACACACCGAGCAGCACGACCGCCACCACGATCTGCCCGAACGCCCGGTTGAAGATGCCGCGGACCAGCAGGAACGCCAGCCACCCGAACGCCAGCCCGGACGCCCCCACCGTGTAGGTGTTCGACGGCCCGACCAGCCAGACCCCCAGGCCCGACACGATCCAGATGATCGCCGTGACCACCGCCCAGCGCCCGATCCCCGCCGCCATCGCCAGGAACGACAGCACGAGCACCGGCACGGTGTTCGAGAACAGGTGCCCCCACCCGGCGTGCAGCAGCGGCGCCCACAGGATCCCGTCCAGGCCGGACGCCTGCCTCGACACGATGCCCCCGTGGTCGAGGTCCGCGGGCAGGATCACGTCCAGGAGCTCCACCAGGTAGAGCACGAGCGTGAACCCCACCGCGACGATCGCCGCCGCCTTGGGGTTGGGCGGCAGGATGCGCTTCGCCACATCGGTGGCCTTCGCCTTGTCCGCCGGCTGGTCCCCGAACGGCATGGGCTGCGGTGGGAGTGTGCTCACGTGTTCCAGGCTACGTCCGTCCGGTGTGGGTGGCCTCGGGTGAATTCCCTGATGTTCGAGTTCAGGGCGGTGGCGACAGTGTCGGGGCTTGCTCAGCCGACCCACCGAACCACCACGCCGCACGCAGGCACGGCCCCCACGGTCGGTAGCCGACGCCGTCCGCTCGAAGCCGACCTACGTGATCGTCCCGTTGGCCCTCGCCCGCCACAGAACCGTGCGGGCTTCGCGGGTGTCCAGGCGTTCCAGCCCGCGGGTTGCCCACGAGCGCAAGGATTCGTCATCAGGGCTGTCGAGCTGGGCGGCGAGGACGGGCAGCGCCTCGGGCGCCTTCGCCTCGCCGATCAGCTCCAGCAGCGCAAGCCGTAGTCCTCGGTCTCCCGCTCGAACTCGGCGATCAGCTCGCCGACGTGGTCGGTGACCTCGGTGAGCAGCAGTTGAAAGCCGTCTTCCCCGGTCTGCGGGTCGTGGCGCCGCATCATCCGCAGGGCGGTCTCGAAGGTGCCGGGCCCGGGATCGAGGCTAGTGGCCGGAGTCGAAGGGGCTCTGCCCCGCCGTGAGTTCCGAGAAGACCTTGATAAGGTGCTCCGCCGTCGCCTCCTCGCTCTGGCCGGCCATGGCCTCCTCGAACTCGGCGCTGCCGGTCGCGATCCGGGCGCTGCGCGGGAACATCGCCTGCTCGTACTCGGACAGCGCGGCCTCGACGTCACCGGGTGGGCGGCGAGGGCCTGGGCGAGCTCGGCGGCGTCGAGCATGGCGAGGTTGGCGCCTTCGCCGTTGGGCGGCATGAGGTGGGCCGCGTCGCCGACGAGGGTCACGCCCGGCACGCGGTCCCAGCGGTGCTCGAGCGGCAGGACGTAGCGCGGGCGCAGCACGGGCGCGGTGTCGCCTTCGGTGATGAGCGCCGTCAGTTCCAGGGCCCAGCCGGTGAACTCCTGCGCGACGCGGGCAGCAGCACCAGCAGGGTCGGTGAAGTCGATGGCCGCGAACCAGTCCAGCGGCCGCGTCAGCCACACGTACGTGTGGATGGTGTCCCCGCTTTCGCGTTGGGCCATGATGCCCTTGTCCGACCCGATCGCGCCCATCGAGCCGCCGCCGACGGTCTTGGCGGAGGCGGGGTGGCGGGTGCCGGCGTCGTACAGGTAGGTCTCGACCATCGTCGTGCCGGCGTACCCGGGGACGGCGGACGACAGCAGCGGTCGGACGCGGGACCACGCGCCGTCGGTGCCGACCAGCAGGTCGCTCACGACAACGCTGCCGTCGGTGAAAGTCACTTCGTGGGGGCCATCACCGGCAGAGCGCGCGTCGGCGACCTTGGCGCCCCAGCGAACCGTGCCGGCGGGGAGCGAGTCGAGCAGCAGCTGCCGCAGCTCCCCACGTTGGACTTCGGGCCGGCCTCCGGCGCCGTCGTCGGCTTTGTCGAACAACACGGTCCCGTACTTGTCCAGGAACCGCACCTGCTGACGGCCGTCGAGGATCAACCCGCGGAACTCGGCCATGAGGTCGGCGGCGCCGACGGCGACCTGGCCGTTGTAGTCGTGGATGTCGAGCATCCCGCCCTGAGCTCGCGCACCCGTGGACGCCTCGGCTTCGTAGACCGTGGCGGGAATGCCGTGAACGTGCAGGACGCGGGCGAGATTGAGGCCGCCGAGGCCGGCGCCGATGATCGTGACGGTGTTCATGATGACTCCTCCGGGTTCAGAGCGGCCCGGTGAGCCGCTCTCGAACCGAAGGTTGCCGTGATCCACTGGCACGGCACGCACACCGCGCTGCCACTCGCCTGGCACGGCCTGTCAGGGTCGTGCCAGGAGCTCAGGCCGGAGCCGGCGGCAGCTCGCGAAGCCCCAACGCCCAGTCCACCGCGGCCTCCGCGTGGAGCCGCGTGGTCGGAAAGACCGGGACCGCGCTGTCGGACTGGTCGACCAGCAGCTCGATCTCCGTACAGCCGTAGATCACGCCCTGCGCACCGGCCTCGACCAGCCGTGCGATCACCTCGCGATACGCCGCGCGCGAAGACGGCCGGACAACGCCGTGCACCAGCTCGTCGTAGATCACCCGGTACACCAACTCCTGGTCCACTTCGGACGGAACCAGCACCGAAAGTCCATGCGCCGCAAGGCGTTCACGATAGAACGGCTGGCTCATCGTGAACGCCGTCCCCAGCAGGCCCACCGAGGAAACCCCGGCGGACAGCACCGCCGCGGCCGTCGTGTCCCCCAGGTGCAGGGACGGCACGCGCAGCCGCAACGCCGAAGCCACCTTGTGCATCGTGTTGGTGCACAACACGATCACGTCCGCGCCGGCCGCCTCCAAGGCCGAAGCGGCGGCGGCCAGCAGCTCCCCCGCCGCCGCCCAGTCACCCGAAGCCTGCAGCGCCTCGATCTCCGCGAAGTCCACGGAGTACAGCACCACCCGCGCGGAGTGGTACCCGCCCAGCGCCGAGCGCACGCGCTCGTTCACCAGGCGGTAGTACTCCGCCGAAGACTCCCAGCTCATGCCGCCCAGGAGCCCGATCGTCCTCACGCCCAGAGCTGCCCGTCCAGCCGCGCGGCGGCTTCGTCGAGCGAACCCGCGTACGCGCCCGTGGACAGGTACTTCCAGCCGGCGTCCGCGACGACGAAGGCGACGTCCGCGCTCTCCCCGCGAGCGGCGGCCTTCTCCGCGACCGCGAGAGCCGCGTGCAACACCGCGCCCGTGGAAATACCCGCGAAGATGCCCTCGTTTTCCAGCAGTTCCCGCGTCCGGCGAAGCGCGTCGTACGCGCCGACGGAGTAGCGCCCGTTGAGCACGCTGGGGTCATACAGCTCCGGCACGAACCCCTCGTCGAGGTTGCGCAGGCCGTACACGAGCTCGCCGTACCGCGGTTCGGCCGCGATGATCTGCACACCGGGCTTCGCCTCGTGCAGGTACCGGCCGACGCCCACCAAAGTCCCCGTCGTGCCGAGGCCGCCGACGAAGTGCGTGATCGTCGGCAGGTCCTTCAGCAGCTCAGGGCCCGTGCCACGGTAGTGCGCGTCGGCATTGGCCGGATTGCCGTACTGGTAGAGCATCACCCAGTCGGGGTTCTGCTCGGCCAGCTCCTTGGCCCGCCGCACGGCTTCGTTCGAGCCGCCCGCCGCCGGCGAGAACACGATCCGCGCGCCGTAGGCCTGCAGCAGCTGCTTGCGCTCGGTGGAGGTGTTCTCCGGCATCACGCACACCAGGCCGTAGCCCTTGAGCTTCGCGGCCATGGCGAGCGAGATGCCGGTGTTGCCCGAGGTCGGCTCGAGGATCGTCGAGCCACGACGAAGCCGGCCCTCACGCTCGGCGGCCTCGATCATGGCCAGCGCCGGCCGGTCCTTGATCGAACCGGTCGGGTTGCGGTCCTCGAGCTTCGCCCACAACCGCACGTCGTCGGTGGGCGAGAGCCGGGGCAGCCCCACGAGCGGCGTGCCGCCGAGCGCGTCGAGCAGGGACTCGTAGCGGGTCATCGGTTTAGCGCGCGCCGCCGGCGACGGCGGGCAGGATGGTCAGCGTGTCGCCGTCCTTCACCTCGGCCGCGAGGCCACCGGCGAAGCGCACGTCCTCGTCGTTGACGTAGACGTTGATGAAGCGGTGCAGCTTCTCCTCCTTGACCAGGCGCGCCTTCAGCCCGGAGTGGCGCGACTCGACGTCGTCGATCACCTCGAGGACGGTCTTGCCCGCCGCCTCGACGGACTTCTCGCCGCCGGTGTGCGTGCGCAGGATGGTCGGGATGGAGACGGTCACGGCCATGGTTTTCTACCTCCGAAGTGGGTTCTGAGAAGCTGACGCGCGGGACGCAGCCCTTATTCCGGCAGCTCAGTCGACGATCTCGACCGGCTCCTCGGTGATCTCGGCGTCCACGATCCGGTACGAGCGGAACTCGTGCGAATCGGGGTCTTTCGTGGAGACGAGCACGTAGTGCGCGTCGGGTTCGGCGGCGATGTTCGCGTCGGTGCGCGACGGGTAGGCCTCCGTCGCGGTGTGCGAGTGGTAGATCACCACGGGCACCTCGTCGTTGGCGTCCATCTCGCGGTACAGCTTGAGCAGGTCACCCGAGTCGAACTCGTAGAACGTCGGTGACCGCGCCGCGTTCAGCATCGGGATGAACCGTTCGGGGCTGTCAGAGCCCACGGGACCGGCGATCACCCCACACGCCTCGTCGGGGTGGTCACGGCGGGCATGGGCGACGATCTCGTCGACGAATTCACGGCGGATCCGGAGCACATTCGACATCTTAGGTGGTGGACCCACCCTGTCCAGACTGTGAGACCTTCCGCTCAGGCACCTGGTCGGGGACAATTTCGGGCATGCCTGTGCCGACGAAGGTCCGCGACCGCTGCCTGCCGTTCCTGCCCGACGGCGACCGGGTCCAGTACGTGTTCGCCGGCAACTCGCTCTACCTCAACGGGATGGCGGCGCTCTACGGCTTCCTGGTGGTGGTGACCGACCGGCGCGTGGTCGTGCTCGCCTGCGGCCGCTTCCGACGGCTGCGGCCGAAGTCGGTGTGGGAGGTCCTGCCGCGCTCGAGTGAGCTGGGGCCGGTGGAGGAACACCCCTCGCTGGGCCCGACGATCTCGTTCGCGGACCTCGTGCTGGAGATCGACGAGGCCGACATCGTCGCGATCCGGGCCGCCGACCTCGAACGCGACGGCGCGTGGGTCCCGCAGGACCCGCTGCCGGACCTCTAGAACGCCTCCGGCCACACGTCCCGGTACGCCGCGACCCCACCCGCCGCGGTGGCCGTGAGCAGCCCGTGGACCATCGCGCGGGCGAACACCCGCGCGGCGGCCGAGCACAACGCGTCGAGCGCCGCCGCCCGCTGGCCGTCGGCAAACGTGCCGATGCCGGCGGGCAGCTCGCGAGCGCCCGTGGCCAGGGCGAAGACCGTGTCGCCGTCGAACATCGTGTGGGCCGGGCGCACGGCGCGGGCCAGGCCGTCCTGCGCGGCGACCGCGAGCCGGCGCGCCTCGGCCTTCGACAGCGCCGCGTCGCACGCGACCACCCCGATCGTGGTGTTCAGGTCGGTCCGCGCCGGGGGCACCTCACCCGGCCGCGAAGGCCAGCGGACGCCGAACTCGCCGTCCACCTCGTGATCCGCGGCGAACGCCCGGCCGGTCGCGAAGTCCACCGCCTCGCCGCCGGCGTTCACGGCCGCCAGCGCCCCGACCGTCACGCCGTCGACGACCTCGCTCGCCGAGCCGATGCCGCCCTTGAGCGACCCGACCACAGCTCCGGTACCGGCGCCGACCGTGCCCGAGGCGAACGTCTTCGAGGCCGCTTCACAAGCCGCGTAACCGAAAGCCGCGTCCGGCCGGTTGCCCCAGTCGCTACGCGGAAGATCGAACAGCACCGCGCCGGGCACGATCGGCACGACCTCGTGCGGCTGCAGCCCGACGGGGAAGCCCAGGTTGCGCTCCGAAAGCCAGCGCATCACGCCGTCGGCCGCGGCCAGGCCGTACGCGCTGCCGCCGGAGAGGCACACGGCGTTCACCCGCTGCACCAGGTTCTCCGGCTCCAGCAGGTTCGTCTCGCGCGTGCCGGGCGCGCCGCCGCGCTGGTCGACCGCGCCCGTCGCGCCGTCCGGCACGAGGACCACGGTGGTGCCGGTGGCCCAGCCGTCACCCAGGCGGTGATGGTGCCCGACGAGGACACCCGGAACGTCGGTGATCACGCGGTCAGCGCCTGGATCAGCGTCTCCTGCACCCAGGTCAGCCAGTGGTACACGCCCAGGTGCGGGGCGCGCGGGTCGTCGTCGGGCAGCTCGTCCGGCATGTCCTCGGTGACGTCGAGCGCCGTGCCGAGCGCGAGGCGCACGTCGTTGAGCGCGCCCAGCCACGCGTCGGCCTGCTCGACGTCCAGGTGCACGTCGCCGCCGTCACGCGGCAGCGTGTCGAGCACGACCTTCGCCACGCCGACCTTCGTCTCCAGCAGCTCGGGCTCGTGCAACGAGCGCATGGCCGCCGCGGAGTCGAGGTCCTCGCGGGAGGGGTTGTCGGGGTCGAGCTTGTGAAAATCGGGCAGCAGCCGGGAGAGCACCGGGTCGTCCGGCGACTCCGACGGGCCGGTGCGGATGCCGGTGAGCTCCGCCAGCTCATCCTGCGGAGCCTCCTCGGCCCGCGCGCGCAACATGTCCTCGAGCTGGCTGACCAGGCCGCGCAGCACGGCGGCCTCCTGCTGCTCGAACCCCGCGAGGATCACGTCGCCCTTGCGGCGCCACGCCTTCACGAGGGCTGCTCCATCGTCGCCCACAGCCCGGCGGCGTGCAGCTTCGCCACGTCCGTCTCCACCTTCTCCTTGGACCCCGACGACACGATCGCCTTGCCCTTGTGGTGCACGTCGAGCATCAGTTTCGTGGCGTGGTCCCGGCTGTAGCCGAACAGCTTCTGGAACACATACGTCACGTACGACATCAGGTTGACCGGATCGTTCCACACGACGGTCCGCCAGGGCTTGTCCTCCTCGGCGACCTCTGCCCCGAGTGGATCAACCTGCGTCTGTTCGGATGCGACAGGCGTGGACATGCACCCCATGGTGTCACGGGGGTCACGGGGTACGCCGCGCCAGGTCCGGCCATGTGGGTGAATAGGCTGGCCCCATGGGTGCACCCGAGCCGGTCACCAGCGCCAGCACGGCGCTGCTCACCGACCACTACGAGCTGACCATGCTGGGCAGCGCGCTGGCCGACGGGACCGCCGAGCGGCCCTGCGTGTTCGAGGTCTTCGCGCGCCGGCTGCCCGACGGGCGGCGCTACGGCGTCGTCGCCGGAACCGCGCGCGTCCTCGACGCGATCGCCGACTTCCGGTTCACCGACGCCGAGCTGACCGTGCTGGAACAGACGGCGGTGGTCGACGACGCGACGCTGTCGTGGCTGGCCGACTACGAGTTCTCCGGCGACATCGAGGGCTACCCCGAGGGCGAGCTGTACTTCCCGGGCTCGCCGATCCTCACCGTGAGCGGCACGTTCGCCGAAGCCGTGGTGCTGGAGACGCTCGCGCTGTCGATCCTCAACCACGACAGCGCCGTCGCCTCGGCGGCCGCGCGCATGGCCGGCGCCGCGCACGGGCGCCCCATCATCGAGATGGGCGGGCGGCGCACCCACGAGTACGCCGCCGTCGCCGCCGCGCGCGCCGCGTACATCGCGGGCTTCGCGACCACGTCGAACCTCGAGGCCGGGCGCCGCTACGGCATTCCCACGCGCGGCACGGTCGCGCACGCCTTCATGCTGCTGCACGACAGCGAAGAGCAGGCGTTCCGCGCCCAGGTGGACAAGATGGGCCCGGACACGACGCTGCTCGTGGACACCTACGACATCACCGCCGGCATCGAGACCGCCGTCCGCGTGGCCGGTGCCGAGCTCGGCGCGATCCGGATCGACTCGGGCGACGTCGGCCCGCTCGCGCGCAAGGCGCGGGACCAGCTCGACTCCCTCGGCGCGAAGGACACGCGCATCGTCGTCTCCGGTGACCTCGACGAGCACGCCATCGCGGCGCTGCGCGCGGAGCCGGTCGACGCGTATGGCGTGGGCACCTCCGTGGTCACCGGCTCGGGCGCGCCGACCGCCGGCATGGTCTACAAGCTGGTGGAGGTCGACGGCCGGCCCGTCGCGAAACGCAGTGCCCACAAGGAATCCCGCGGCGGGCGCAAGCACTCGCTGCGGCGGCACCGCTCCACCGGCACGGCCGTGGAGGAGGTCGTGTGGACGGCGGCCTCGGGCCGCCCGAAGGCCGAGGAACACGATCTTGACCTGCAGATCCCCCTGGTGCGCGGCGGCCGCGCGGTGGATGATCTGCCCACGCTGGACGACGCGCGGGCCCGGTTGCGGCGCGCACAGGTCAGCCTGCCGTGGGAAGGGCTCAAGCTCTCGCACGGCGAGCCCGCGATACCGACGACGTTTCTGTAGAGGGAGCCGAGACATGGGAACCGCGCTGATCGTGGTGGACGTGCAGAACGACTTCTGCGAGGGCGGCTCGCTGGGACTGCCCGGCGGCGCGGCCGCGGCGGAGGCCATCTCGCGCCAGGCCGCCGAAGGGGGCTACGACCACGTGGTCGCCACTCGCGACCACCACATAGACCCGGGCGACCATTTCAGCGACACGCCGAACTTCTCCACGAGCTGGCCGCGCCACTGCGTCGCGGGCACCGCGGGCGCGTCGTTCCACCCGTCGCTCGACGTCGTGCCGATCACGGCCGTGTTCTCGAAGGGCGAGTACACCGCGGCGTACTCCGGCTTCGAGGGCAAGTCGGGCGACGGCCGGTCGCTCGCGGAGTGGCTGCGCGCCAACGACGTGACCGACGTCGAGGTCGTCGGCATCGCCACGGACTTCTGCGTGCGCGCCACGGCGCTCGACGCCGCGCAGGCCGGTTTCGGCGTGAAGGTGCTGCTGGACCTCACCGTCGGCGGTTCGCAGCCGACCGTGGACGCGACGCTGGCCGACTTCGACAAGGCCTGTGTCACCTACACCGGCACCGCGGTGGTGCCGCCGCCCGCCGCGTCCTGACCGTCCTCAATAGACCACCCCAATGTGGCGTTGGTTGCGTTCAGCGCACCCAATGCGGCGTTCGGTGCGTTCAGCGCACCCAATGCGGCGTTGGGTGCGTTGCATGGATAGAGCACCGAACGCCACGTTGGGGCGCTTGCGACCGGGTGCGCGGGCGAGCGGCTCAGGCCGGCGGCTGCGGTGCGCCGCCCTTGCCGAACGGGTTGCAGGCGGCGGTGCCGAGGTAGATGTCGCCGCTGGCCGGGCCGCCCTGCGGGAACAGCTGGATGTGCACGGCGTGCGTCACGAGGCTGCCGTCGGCGGGCTGCGGGGTCACGGTCTCGTTGATCGTGACCGCCGCCAGTGCCGTGCCCGCTTCGCCGCCGGGGATCAGCACGCGGTAGTCCGCGGGGATCGACGACGGCACGGTGAACCCGCCGACCTCACCGATCGAGACCGTGCCGCTGCTGCCGTTCTTGGTGGTCGAGCAGCCCGCGGAGTAGGTGCGGACGGTGATCGCCGGGCCGCCGAAGCGCTTGAGCACGTCGGCCTCGAACCGCTGACCGCCCGAGGCCACGGTGGCGACGGCGCCGGTGCGGCCGCACGTGGTGGCGCCGAGGCCGAACGCCGCGACGTCGCCGGTGTCGCCGCCCGTGGTGCGCGCGGTGGTGGGACCGTCGGCGTCGCAGCGGGCGAGGTCACCGGTGACCACGTGCTGGTTGTCGACCAGCACGTCGACGCTGCCCGAGGAGCCCCAGCCGGTGGAGGTGGGGCCGTCGGCGAGCGCCGGGGCCGGTAGTCCCGCGGCCGCCGCACCCAGCAGTGCCGTCGCCGTGACCAAGACCCGTCCGCGCATCACCCGTGCTCCCTTCGACCTGTGGTTGCATCCTCGGCAGCGGGGCACCCCCGCGAAACGTCACAACCCCTACACCACCCGGACGAGTGGTGTGGTGAGGAACGCAACTTGTCGGGGAAATACGGGGTAACGAGCGTTAACCTCCTCGGACGTCCGTTTTCGATCGTGGGAGGTCTCCGTGTCGTCGCTGTCCCTCACCGGCCGCCGCCAGGTGCTGGCCGACCTCGTGCCCGGCGCCCTGGTGCGCGACCTGACGCTGGTCGCCGGCGGTGCCCTGCTCACCGGCGCGGCCGCGCAGCTGGTCATCCCCGTCCCGGGCAGCCCGGTGCCGATGACCGGCCAGACGTTCGCCGCGCTGCTCGTGGGCGCTTCGCTCGGCATGCGCCGCGGCGCCGCTTCGATGCTGCTGTACCTGCTCGTCGGCGCGGCCGGCGTGCCGTGGTTCCAGGGTGCGACGTCGGGTCTGTCCGGCGCTTCGGCCGGGTACGTCGTCGGGTTCGTGTTCGCCGGTGCTCTCGTGGGCGCGCTCGCCAAGCGCGGTGGTGACCGCACTCCGCTGCGCACGGTGGGGACCATGGTGCTCGGCAACGTCGTGATCTACGCGTTCGGCGTGCCGTGGCTGATGGCCGCCGCCGGCTTCGACTTCTCGACGGCGTTCGCCAAGGGCGTGGTGCCGTTCCTGATCGGCGACGCGCTGAAGATCGTGGTGGCGGCGGGTGTCCTGCCGCTCGCGTGGGCCGCGGTGGCCCGCCTGCGCAAGGAAGACTGAGCGCGCGGCGCTCCGGCACGAACGGCCCGATCGCGGCCGGAGCGCCAAACCTGTCGCCCCCGGCGGCTATCGTGTATCGCTGTGCCCGCTCGAACAGATTTCCCCGGCGTCCTCGAACTCCTCACCCACGCGGTGGAGTCCGTGGGCGGAGCCGAGCGGCCGGGCCAGGTGAAGATGGCCGATGCCGTCGGCCACGCCATCCGCACCGGTGAACACCTCGCCGTACAGGCGGGTACGGGAACCGGGAAGTCGCTGGCGTACCTGGTGCCCGCGATCCGCCACGCGGTGGAGAAGGAAGCCACCGTCGTCGTCTCCACGGCCACCATCGCGCTGCAGCGCCAGCTCGTGGACCGCGACCTGCCGCGCCTGGCGAAGGCGCTGAAGAAGCCGCTCGGCCGCGAACCGACCTTCGCGATCCTCAAGGGTCGCCGCAACTACCTGTGCCTGCACCGGCTCGACACGGGGGCGCCCGACGAGCCGGAAGACGCGCAGCTGTTCGACCCGTTCGCCGTTTCCCGGCTGGGCAAAGAGGTCACGCGCCTGCACGAGTGGTCTTCGGACACCGAGACCGGTGACCGCGACGAGCTCGTGCCAGGTGTCTCCGATCAGGCGTGGCGCCAGGTTTCCGTCACCGCCAGAGAATGTCTCGGCGCCGCACGCTGCCCGATCGGCACCGACTGCTTCGCCGAACGCGCGCGGGCCGAGGCCGGGCGCGCGGACGTGGTCGTGACCAATCACGCGCTGCTGGCCATCGACGCGTTGCAGGGCTACCAGGTGCTGCCCGACCACGACCTCGTGATCATCGACGAGGCCCACGACCTGGTCGACCGCGTCACGTCCGTCGCCACGGGTGAGCTGACCAGTGCCATGGTGTCCGCCGCCGCGCGCCGGTGCGGGCGGCTGATCGACGCGGATGTCGCCGACCGCCTGCTGGAAGCCAGCGACGGACTCGCGCTGATCCTCGACGATCTCCCCGCCGGGCGGCTGGATTCGCTGCCACAGGCACTGACCGGCGCGATTCCCGCGGTGCGCGACGCCGCGAAGGCCTGCCTGACGGCGCTGGGTTCCGACCGCAAGGAAGACGTCGACGGGGCCACCGCGCGCAAGCTGGCGCGCTCGTTGCTCGAAGAGGTGCACGACACCGCCGCGCGCCTGCTCGACGCGTACGACGAGGATCTGGCCCACCAGCGCGACGTCGTGTGGCTCACGGGCGACCGCTACTCGGCCAACCCGCGGCCGCCGGCGTTGAAGGTGGCACCGCTGGGTGTCGCGGGGCTGCTGCGCGAGCGCGTGTTCAACCTCAACACCACCGTGCTCACCTCGGCGACGCTGACGCTGGGCGGCGAGTTCGACACCATGGCGCGCCAATGGGGTCTGCCACCCGGTGGCGCCCGCGTCACGAAGGCGCCCGGCGCGGCCACGGACAAGGAAGCGCCGGCCGACGAGGACAAGGGACCGAAGTGGACCGGCCTCGACGTCGGCTCTCCGTTCGACCATCGGCGCAACGGGATCCTCTACCTGGCCAAGCACCTGCCGCCGCCGGGCCGCGACGGCCTGGCCGAGTCCACAATGGACGAACTAGCCGGGCTGGTCGAGGCCGCGGGTGGCCGCACGCTGGGGTTGTTCTCGTCGATGCGCGCGGCCAAGCAGGCCGCGGAGGCGATGCGCGAGCGGCTCGACTACCCGATCCTGTGCCAGGGCGACGACTCGATGCCCACGCTGGTGCGCCAGTTCACCGACGAGCCGCGCACGTGTTTGTTCGGCACGCTCACGCTGTGGCAGGGCGTCGACGTGCCGGGGCCGTCGCTGCAGCTCGTGGTGGTGGACCGGATCCCGTTCCCGCGCCCCGACGACCCGGTGCTGTCGGCCCGCCAGCGGGCCGTGGAAGCCCGTGGTGGCAACGGGTTCCTCACCGTCGCGGCCACGCACGCGGCGCTGCTGCTCGCGCAGGGCACGGGCCGGCTGCACCGCTCGATGACCGACCGCGGTGTGGTCGCGGTGCTGGATTCGCGCCTGGCCACCGCGCGGTACGGCGGTTTCGTGCGCGCGTCGCTGCCGCCCTTCTGGCCCACCACGGATCCCCAGGTCGCGCGCGACGCGCTCAAGCGGCTCGACGCAGCCGCACCAGCGTGATTGACACACCCGCGCCCGCGTGACGGCGGGCACAACCCGGGCGGGTACGGTGAAGAGAACGAACACGACAGGGAGCACCGGTTGACCCAGGATTCGTCCAGCGCACGATCCCGGACCGTCAGTGTCGACGACACCGGGGTGCGGCGCCGCCTCGCCGATGGCAGCGAAGAGGCCGTCCAGTGGGCGGAGCTCTCGTCCGTGATGGTCAGAGTGATCCCTGACGGCCCGTGGAACGAGGACGTGTTCTTCATGCTCGTCGGCCACGACGGCAAGGGCACGGCCGTCCCCAGTGGCGACCCGGCCGCCGACGCCCTCATCGAACGCCTCCAGTCGTTGCCCGGCTTCGACAACGAGAAGTTCATCGAGGCCATGACCACGGACGCCGACCAGGCGTACGTGGTCTGGCAGAGCTGACCTTCCCGCACGGACTCCAACCGCACAGAGCCGAGGCCCCGCGTGGGGCCTCGGCTCTTGCCGCGTCAGGCGGTCGGGAAGGACTCCGTGACGGGGATGGCCTTCTTGAGCGTCCGGCTCACCGTGCACAGGCGGTCGATCGCACGGTCCACCGCGGTTGCCAAGTCCTCGCGCTGCTGGGCGTCGAGCGAGGACACGTCGACATCGAAGGTCACGTGCACCCCGTCCAGCTCTGAAGCGCCTTCGCGGCGGTCAGCCGTGACGCCGACGCGGAACTTCGAGTCCTCGCCGATGCGGCGGGTGATCAGGTTCTCCGCTGTGACGGCGGAGCAGCCCGCGGTCGCGATCTGCAGCAGCTCGGACGGCGAGAACGCGCCTTCCGCTCCCGTGCGCCCGATCCGCACCTCCGCGCCGCGCTCGTTGCGTCCCACGAACTGGTGCTCGCCTTCGCGCTGCACTTCCAGGGTCATCGCCCGCTCCTCCCGACGTTGTCTACAGAGCAGAACCGTAAGCGGCACACCGGTGTTCCGCGCCGAGACGCACCGCACTCACGCCGGGTACTGCGCCGGGTATTGGGCCAGCACCGTGATCGTGCCTGGATCGACCTCGGTGAAGCCCGCGTCCCGGACGGCGATCACGCGGTCCTCGCGCCAGCCGGCCTCGGGGTCGTCCACGGGGCAGAGTTCTTTCCACCGCGCGGGCGACGGCGTGCGCACGGCCACGCGGTAGTCCTGCGCCGCCCACGCCGCCAGCTCGGCGTCCGACAGCAGCGAGGCCAGGATCATCGTCCCGTGCCCGACCTGCGCGGAGGCCTTGCCGACGGTCATCGGCACCTCCGGGTTGAGCAACAACAGCGGCATGCCCTCGGGTGCCGGGCCCGGGGTGTCCGGCGGCAGCTCACTGCCCGAGATCTGCAGGCGCGACACCTCTTTCGGCGTCTCGCTGACCAGCCCGGGCACGAGCGCCCTGGCTTCGGCTCCGTCCACGGAAACGGTGATGCCCGGCAGGTCCAGCACGGCCTGCCAGTGGGTGCCCCGGGCCCGCCGCGCGACCTTGCGGATGCGGTTGTCCAGCCACGCGTGCATCGGCTCGGCCCATTCGCCGCCGGGCTCGGAGCGTTCGTCGAGGCACACGGCCAGCGCCGCGGCGGCCGCCGCCTCGAGCAGGGGCGTGCGGCCGGGCGGCTCGGTGCGTTCGATGCGCAGGATGACCGGCATCGCGCGCACCTGGGCCGGGTCCTCGTCCGAAGTATCGGACGTGTCCTCCGCGGGCAGCCCCAGCCAGTAGGCGTAGCGGCTGCCCAGCGGCTCCAGCACGTGGTTCACGGCCTGACCAGCTCCAGTCCGTCGGCGGCGTCGGCCGCCTCCACCTCGGCGCGCGTGACGCCCAGAACGAACAGCACCGCGTCCAGGTAGGGGTGCGAAAGCGCGGTGTCCGCGACCTCGCGCAGCGCCGGCTTCGCGTTGAACGCCACGCCCATGCCGGCCGCCGACAGCATGTCGATGTCGTTGGCCCCGTCGCCGACTGCGACGCACTGGCCCAGCGGAATGCCGTAGTCGTCGGCGAAGCGGCGAAGCGCCTTCGCCTTGCCCGCGCGGTCCACGACCTCGCCGACGACACGGCCGGTGAGCTTGCCGTCGACGATCTCCAGCTCGTTGGCCGCCGCGAAGTCGAGGCCGAGCTCGTCCACGAGGTGGTCGATGACCTGCGTGAACCCGCCCGAGACCACGCCGCAGCGGAAGCCCATGCGCTTCAGCGTGCGGACAGTTGTACGCGCGCCCGGCGTGAGCTCCAGTGTCGCCGCGACCTCGTCGAGCACCGACGCGGGCAGCCCGGCCAGCAGCGACACCCGCCGTTCGAGCGATTCGGTGAAGTTCAGCTCGCCGCGCATCGCGGCCTCGGTGATCTCGCGGACCTGCGGCTCGACGCCGGCGTGCGCGCCGAGCATCTCGATGACCTCACCCTGCACCAGCGTGGAGTCGACGTCGAACACCACCAGCCGCTTCGCGCGGCGGCTGATGCCCGCGCGCTCCACCGCGACGTCCACGGCGGCGGTCGAGGCGGCGTCGGCCAGCACCGACCGCAGCTCGGCGTCGGCGGCTTCGGTGTCCTCGCGGACCGAAACGTACAGTTCCAGCCCGGTCACCGGGTAGTCGGCGACGCTGCGGATCGAGTCGATGTTCGCGCCGAGCGCGGCCAGCCGGGCCGCGACCTCGGAGAACGACCGCGCCGTGACTGGACGGCCCAGCATCACCAGCACGTGGGACGAATCCTGCTTGCCGAGAGCGAAGGGGTCGGCGCCGATGGCGTCACCGATCTTCACGTCCACCTGCATGCCGACGGTCGCCATCGCCTGCTCCACGGACTCCTGCAGGCCCTCGGGGTCGCGGTAGACGCCGGCGAGCACCCCCAGCACGAGCTGTCCGCGGATCACGACCTGCTCGACGTCGAGCACGTCGACGTCGTGGCGGGTGAGCACGGCGAACAGCACGGAGGAGACACCGGGCTTGTCGGGACCGGTCGTGGTGATCAGGACGGGCGTCTGGGTCACTGGGCTCTATCCCTCGTTCGGCGCTGTGCGAGCACGCTCAGTCTGGCGCGGAACGCCAGGCACAAAAAGGGCGCGTGCGCGGCTTCACACAACCAGGCCCGAACGAGGGACGCGGCCCGGAACGGATCGGGTTACGTCGGTGTGGAGAACCAGTCTGCTTCACGGAGGCCGGAGAACAAATTGAGTTGGATCCCGAGCGTAGAGTCCGATTCGTGTAGCGATCCCAGGGTTGCCAAACTGAGTGGAAACCAGCCCTGAACAGGTGCTGTGGCGCATGGCTGGGCGTGATGCCGGAGGGAACGCTCGGCATCGGCACGGAGGACGAGGCCAGGGCCACGCTGGAGGGGTCCGGCTACGTGGCGATGTGGCCGTTCCTCGAGACAAGTCTCGAGGAGTGTCTCGACGAATTTTCCCGCTCCTGGCACCTTCTTGGCGGGCATGGAGTTTCCAGTCCGCAGAGGTTGGTTGAGCTGACTGTGGCCTCCGCGTGCAAGCGCCGTCGGCCGTATTGGATGGCGCTGGCCGTGGCTTGGTTGATCCGGATGGCGCCGCTGCCGTACTTCGACGCCCGACTTGTCTCCGACCTGCTGAAATTGGCCGCGGAGGCGGAGGTTCTCCCCGCTGAGCTGCGCGTTCAGGCCCGCGCGGCGTTGGCTGACGCCGGCAAGTAGCTCGACCCCACAACCAGCAAAAAGGGCGCGTGCCCGGCTTCACACAAGCCGGGCACGCGCCCCTGTGGTCAAACGGGCTTCTTACTGCTCGCCCGCGTTGTCCTTGTCGTGGCTGCCCGGCATGGTCGCGTCGACCAGCTTCTGCGACGGCGCGCCCTGGTGGCGCGGCTTGCCGAAGAAGCCGATCTCACCCTCGGCGTGCATCCGCTCGACCATGTGCGGGTAGTGCAGCTCGAAGGCGGGGCGCTCGGAGCGGATCCGGGGCAGTTCTGTGAAGTTGTGCCGCGGCGGCGGGCACGACGTCGCCCATTCGAGGGAGTTGCCATAGCCCCACGGGTCGTCGACCGTGACGATCTCGCCGTAGCGGTAGCTCTTGAACACGTTCCAGATGAACGGCAGCGTGGACGCACCGAGGATGTACGCGCCGATCGTGGAGATCGTGTTCAGCGTGGTGAACCCGTCGCTGGCCAGGTAGTCGGCGTACCGGCGGGGCATACCCTCGGCACCGAGCCAGTGCTGGACCAGGAACGTGCCGTGGAAGCCGATGAACGTGGTCCAGAAGTGCCACTTGCCGAGCTTCTCGTCCATCATCCGGCCCGTGATCTTCGGGAACCAGAAGTAGATCCCGGCGAAGGTCGCGAACACGATCGTGCCGTAGAGGACGTAATGGAAGTGCGCCACCACGAAGTAGCTGTCCGACACGTGGAAGTCGATGGCCGGCGCGGCCAGCAGGATGCCGGTCAGGCCACCGAACAGGAACGTGACGATGAAGCCCATCGAGAAGATCATCGGCGTCTCGAAGGACAGCTGGCCCTTCCACATCGTGCCGATCCAGTTGAAGAACTTCACGCCCGTCGGGACCGCGATCAGGAAGGTCATGAAGGAGAAGAACGGCAGCAGCACGGCGCCGGTGGCGTACATGTGGTGCGCCCACACCGCCACGGACAGGGCCGCGATCGCCAGCGTCGCGAAAACCAGGCCCTTGTAGCCGAACACCGGCTTGCGGCTGAAGACCGGGAAGATCTCCGACACGATCCCGAAGAACGGTAGGGCGACGATGTACACCTCTGGGTGACCGAAGAACCAGAACAGGTGTTGCCAGAGGATCACCCCGCCGTTGGCCGGGTCGAAGACGTGCGCTCCTAGGTGCCGGTCCGCCAGCAGGCCGAACAGGGCCGCGGTCAGGATCGGGAACGCGAGCAGGATCAGGATGCTCGTGACCAGGATGTTCCAGGTGAAGATCGGCATCCGGTACATCGTCATGCCCGGCGCGCGGAGGCAGACCACGGTGGTGACCATGTTGACCGCACCGAGGATCGTGCCCAGACCGGAGACGATCAGGCCCGAGATCCAGAGGTCGGCGCCGACGCCCGGCGAGTGGATCGCGTCCGACAGCGGGGTGTAGGCGAACCAGCCGAAGTCGGCGGCGCCACCCGGCGTCAGGAATCCGGAAAGGACGATCAGCCCACCGAAGAGGTAGAGCCAGTACGAGAACGCGTTGAGCCGCGGGAACGCGACGTCGGGCGAACCGATCTGCAGCGGCAGCACGAAGTTCGCGAACCCGAAGAGGATCGGGGTCGCGTACAGCAGCAGCATCACCGTGCCGTGCATGGTGAACAGCTGGTTGTACTGCTCCTGCGACAGGAACTGCTGGCCCGGGCGGGCCAGCTCCGTGCGGATCAGCATGGCCATCGCTCCGCCCGCCATGAAGAAGGCGAACGAGGTGACCAGGTACATGATGCCGATCTGCTTGTGGTCCGTCGTGCGGAACAACCGCAGCAGGTACGAACCCTTAACCGTCTCGCGCGCGGGGTATGGGCGCGTTGCGATCGGCTTGGGGGCTACGGCCGTCACTCCTGCCTCCAACACTGAAACCTTGAGGTGGTCATCGTCCGGGTCGCCGGGGGTCGGGACAGGCCCGATCCGACGGCTAGAGGGATCGTAGCCCTCGCTACCCACCGTCGCTCGCACCGGCTGGTTAGATCACCGCATGGCCGACCCGTACACGGCTTCCGCGCTCGACGCGGCCCTCTCGGTGGGCCGTCGGCTCGGCCTCGCGACGGGGTCGGCCGAGGTCCTCCACGAACGCTCGAACGTGCTGGTGAGACTGGGTTCCGTGGTCGCGCGGGTGCCCGGGACGACGCGCCTGCTGCGGCCCGACGCGACGGCCTGGCTCGAGCGCGACGTCGCCGTTTCGAGGCACCTCACGCAGAGTGGTGTGCTCGTCGTCTCACCCACCACGGATCCCCCGGCCGGGCCCCATTTCGCCGACGGGCTGCCGGTGACGCTCTGGCACTGGACTCCGCACGATCCGGACCATCGGCACACGCCGGGAGAAGTCGCGAGTTCACTCGCGACCGTCCACGCGGCACTGCTTGCCTATCCGGGTGAACTTCCCGTGCGCGGGCCCGTCGACGAGCTGCTGGGCGCGCTCGACCGGCACGGGGCCACGATGGACGGTGCCGCGGATTCCCTGCGCGCCGAGGCGGTACGGCTCGCGGCCGCGCTGCCGGCGGACCGGATCCAGGCCCTGCACGGCGATGCGCACCCGGGCAACATCATCGCGACCGCGGAAGGCCCGTGCTGGCTGGATTTCGAGGACACCTGGCGCGGACCGCTCGCCTGGGACCTCGCGATCCTGGCGAAACAGGGCGGAACCGCTTTTCTGGCGGCCTATCCGGACGTGGTGGATTCGGCTTCGATCGAGGTGTGCCTGCGGTTGCGTGAGCTGTTCGTGGTGGTGTGGCGGTATTTGCTCGCGCTGCGCTGGCCCGCGCGGCGCGGCGAAGCGCGGGCGGCGCTGGCGGACTACTTCTAGGCGAACCAGCCGAGGATCGCCTCGACGACGCCCGCCGGGTCTTCGAGCGGCGTGAGGTGCCCGGCGCCGGGCAGGACGACGAGCGTGGCTTCGTCGAGGGCGTCGACCATCTTGCCGGCTTCCTCGACGGGGGTGAGCTTGTCCTCCGCGCCGACGACGACGAGCGCGGGCACGTCGGACTTGCGCAGCACGTCGAGGGAATCGGGCCGGTTGCGCATCGCGCGCGCCGCCCACGCGACCCCGGCGGGCGACTGGGCGTCGATGAGCTCACGCACGCGTTCGGCCGGTTCCTGGTTGTGCAGGAGGTTCGGGAGGATCGCGTCGGCGAGCCAGCCCTGGACGCCCTCGGCCTCGGCGCGTTCAGCGACCTTGAGGCGGTTCTCCGCCGCTTCGGGCGTGTCGGCCATGGCCTTGGTGTCGATGAGCACGAGCCCGGCGACGCGTTCGGGGGCTGCTTTCAACACGGCGAGGGCGAGGTAACCACCCATGGAACAGCCGCCCAGCACCACTTCGTCGAGCTCCAGCCGGTCGAGCAGCGCGAGGACGTCGCGCGCGGCGTCGTCGAGGCTCGGCTCGCGGTCGGTCTCCGGCAGCGGGCTGCGACCCAGGCCGCGCTGGTCCGGCGTGATCAGCCGCAGGCGCTCGGCCAGGGGCGCGCGGACGAGGTCCCACATGCGGGCGTCGAGGGGGAAGGCGTGCAACAGGAGGAGCGGCAGTTCGGTCATGAGGCGATTCTGTCGGACCCCGCCGCTAGCGTGCGGGGTGTGCTGAGGGAGATCGTCACTTCGCGGCTGGTGCTGCACCCGTTCACCGAGGAGGACCGCGCCGCCGTCGTCGCCATCCAGACGGACCCGGCGACGAACCGCTTCAACCCGGACCCACCGGACACCCCGGGCGGCGACCTGCTGTTCGACTCGTGGCTCGCCCACTGGGCCGAGCACGGGTTCGGCTACTGCGCCGTACGGGAGCAGGGCGGGCCCGAGGTGCTGGGCCTGACGGGGGTGCGGCTGCGGTTGTTCCGGGGTGATCGCGTGCTGAACCTGGCGTACCGCTTCGCACCGTCGTCGTGGGGACGGGGGTACGCGGTGGAGGCGGCAGGGGCCGCCGTGGAGTGGGCTGAGCGGGAACTGCCGGAGCTTCCGGTGCTGATCAGCGTGAACGCGACGAACGCGCCATCGTTGAGGGTGGTGGAACGGCTGGGGTTCACGAGGTTCGAGGAGGACGTGTACGAGGGGGCGGTTTCGCGACATTTCCGCCGCTGAGCTCGGGCGGTGGCGCGCCGGTTGGGGAAACAGCGCCGACTCGGCTGTTCTCGCATCAGGCTCGCGCGCTTCTCGATGCCGGGCGCGAATCCGCGGGCGCGGCTTGGCGAGCGCCGGGGCATGCCTCGCCCTTCTCGCGGCGGCCGTCCCCCGCCTACCGGCGCCAGGTCGGCAGAGCACGTCACAGCAGGTCAGGCAGACGGGTTTCCGCCGCCACCTCGCACCCACCGTCTGGCCGCGGCCATCCCCGACCTACCAGCGGCGGTTCGGGCGCCGGCGGGTCCGGGCGTCCCAGCAGGTGCGGTGCCAGTGGCGGCGGTCGGCGGCGGAACCGGTTTCGTCCGCAGGCCAGACGACCACGTGGGGTGTGCCGGGGCGGATCTCGTGGTCGCAGCCGGGGCAGCGGTACGTCTTGGTCGCGTGGGAGCCGGGCACGGTGCGCACGAGCCATTCGCCGTCGGGGCCGGACTCGGAATGTGCCCAGCCGCTGACCGCGCTGAGGTCGGGCTGCTCGGCACGACCGTGCCGGTCTCTGCCGGGGCGATTGTGTCGGGGCACGGGAAACACGTTAACGGGAGGGATCGGTGGGCTGCAGAGCGTGGTCCGGCTTGCCACCGTGGCACGGTCGCGATCGAGGTCGACCCGCGGGGCGCGGGCCGGCTCGCACGGCGTGACCCGGACCCCGGCAAACCGGCAAATCCCTGGTCTACCGGCAAATCCAGGGTCAGCCGTGCGCGAGTGCCAGCGGCACCAGCTGCTCAGCCTCCGTCAGCGAACCGTGCTGGCCGATCAGCGACGTCTCCACCGCTTCGGCCAAGCCGCGGACCATGCCGAACGTGCCCTGGGCCGCGGCGACGACGTCGCCGATGCGGGGGCGCACGCGGTCGCTCACGGTGCCGAACCAGCCCGCGGCGATGGCCTCGTCGCGGGGCAGCACCCAGGCACGCGAGCCGAGCACAGACTGCCAGGCCGCCAGAACGTCGGCGGCCGCGCCCGGTTCGGCGTAGACGTGGCGGGCGCGGACCTCGCCGCCGAAGGCGCGGACGCCCGCCAGCAGCGACGGGGTGTCCTCGAGGTCGAGTTTGTCGTCCACGGTCACCATGCCGTGGTCGGCGACGACCGCCAGCAGCGCACCCGCAGGTAGTCCGTCCACAATGGACTCCACGAGGCGGTCGACGTGCCGCAGCTGCATCCGCCAGGCGGTGGAGCCGGGGCCGTAGAGGTGGCCGAGCAGGTCGAGTTCGCTGTGGTAGGCATAGCAGAACGAGCGCGACGCGAGCACCTCCAGCGTCCGCGCCGCGAGGTCGCCGAGGGCGTGGACGCCGGCGTAGCGCGCGCCGCTCTGGGTGGCGCGGGTCAGGGCCGTGTCGGAGAACTGAGCGGACGACACGACGGCGGCGTCGAGGCCGGCGGCGGCGGCGGCTTCGAAAGTCGTCGGAAGCGGCTGGACCGAGCGGGGCGGGAGGGCGCCGCGCAGGTCCCTGCCGTCTTCGTGGGAGCGCCAGCGCAGGGCGTTGAGCACGCCCGCGCCCGGCACCTCGAACGTGTACCCGACCATCCCGTGCTCCCCCGACGCCAGCCCGGTGCCGATGGCGGCGACGCCGGCCGCCGTGGTCGACGGGAAGCCGACACGCAACGGGCTCTTCGCGAGCTCCGTGAGCACCGGCGCGTCGGCCGCGTGCTCGGCGAGGAGCTGCCAGCCGAGACCGTCGATGAGCAGCACGCACGCGCTGCGGGCCTCCGGCAGCGCCAGCGAACCCGTCTCGCCCGGCACGCCAAGCGCGGCCAGTACCGCGGGGACGACCTGGCCGAGGTGCGGGAGGTCCGTGATCTGGGGAACGTCCACGAAGACAGCTTCCCACCCGCCCGTGCGGCAGCGATAATCGACGCATGCCCACTTACGCCTACCGCTGCCGCGACTGCACCGACACGTTCGAGCTGCAACGGCCGATGAGCGAGTCCGGCGCGCCGGCGCCGTGTCCCGAGGGGCACACCGACACCGTGAAGCTGCTGACCACCGTCGCGCTCACCGGCGCCGCCGCGAGCCCCGCGCCGTCGGGTGGCTGCTGCGGCGGCGGGTGCTGCGGCGGCTGACGGTCAGCAGGCCTTCAACGCCTGGTCGAGGTCGTGCCAGAGGTCCTCGACGTCCTCGAGGCCGGCCGAGAGCCGGATCAGCCCTTGGGTGATGCCGTTCTCCTCGCGGTCGGTCTCGGCGACGACCCGGTGCGTGAGCGACGCCGGGTGCTGGATGAGCGTGTCGACGCTGCCGAGGCTCACCGCCGGCGTGATCAGCCGGACGGCGGCGATCAGCGCGTGCGGATCCCCCGCCACCTCGAACGCGACGAGCGGGCCGCCCAGCTTCGGGTAGTGCACGGCAGTCACCGCTTCGTGCTGCGTGAGCCGCTCGGCCAGCACGGCCGCCGTCGCCGACGCCGCCGTAACGCGCAGCGGGAGCGTCGAAAGCCCGCGCAGCAACAGGTATCCCGCCAGCGGGTGCAGCACGGCGCCCGTCGCGAAGCGGATTCCCCGCAGCCGCGCGGCTTCCTCCGCATCGCACGCGACGATGCCACCCATCACGTCGCCGTGGCCGCCGAGGAACTTCGTCGCGCTGTGCAGCACGAGGCGCGCGCCGTGGCGGCCGGGGCGTTGCAGGACAGGTGTGGCGAAGGTGTTGTCGACGAGCACGGGCACGTCGCCGCACGCGTCGACGAGGGCTTTGACGTCGAGCTCGGTGAGCGTCGGGTTGGCGGGCGTTTCCACGAACACGAGACCGGTGTCCGGCCTCAGCGCCGCGGGCACCTCACCGGGCGCCGCCCACGTGACCTCGGTGCCGAGCAGCCCGGAGGTCAGCAGGTGGTCGGTCGAGCCGTACAGCGGCCGGACGCCGACGACGTGCCGCTTTCCTTGCGACGCGGCGGAAAGCAGGCACGCGGACACCGCCGCCATCCCGCTCGCGAACGCCACCGCGTGGTCGAATCCCTCCAGTTCGGCCAGCGCGCGCTCGAACCGCTCGACGGTCGGGTTGCTGACGCGGCCGTAGATGCCGGAGACCTCGCCGCCGGCCGAGAACTCGTCGATCCGCCGGGCCTCGGCCGCGCTGTCGCGGGACGGGTACGTCGTGGAGAAATCGAGCGGTACGGCGTGCAGGCCCAGGTCGGTCAGGTCGTCGCGGCCGGCGTGGACGGCTCGGGTGCGCAGCGCGTTCGTCATGGTCCGAAGGTTCGGTCATCGTGCGGATTTGGCGCAACAGCTTCGGATATCATTCGGCTTGTGACTGGATCTGTCGAACTGAGCCCGGTCGACCTCGAGATTCTGCGGGTGCTGCAGAACGATGCCCGGACGTCGAACAAGGACCTCGCTGCCGCCGTCGGCATCGCGCCGTCCACGTGTCTGGATCGCGTGGCGCGCCTGCGCGAGACCGGCGTGATCACGGGCCAGCACGCGCAGGTCGACGCCGCCAAACTCGGGCGTCCGCTGGAGGCATTCCTGTTCGTGCAGGTCCGCCCCCACCGGCGCCAGCTGGTCGACCCCTTCGTCGCCGACCTGCTCGCCCTGCCCGAGGTGCGCGCCGTCTACCACCTCACCGGCCCGGACGACTTCCTGGCGCACGTGGCCACCAGCTCGGCCGCCGAGCTCCAGCGGCTGGTGCTGGACGAGCTCACCGCCCGCGACGAGGTCGCGCGCGTGCACACGAACCTGGTGTTCCAGCACTGGAGTGGCGGGCCGTTGTTGCCGCCTACTCCGTCCGCACCTTGACGGGGTGCCGCGGGTCGGTGGGGCAGAGGAAGATGTTCAGTGCCCCCTGCTCACCGAACTCCCAGCCGGCTTCCTCGTCGTCCCGCCGCTCGCACCCGCAGGGCACCTCGTCCTCCTGCGTCGCCAACGCGATCGCCTGACGCAGGCGCGCGCCACACTCGCGGCAGCTCAGGTCTTGGGGATCCCCGGCGTACCAAGCCGTCCAGCCGCCGACTTTCGAGAACTGGCCGAGCTCGTAATCGACGTCATCGCGGCTCGCCGGCAACCCCAGCTCCGCGCGGCGGTCCTTGGGGAACTCCTCTGGGTACGGGAATTCTCGGAGCCGGCACGGATGCAGGACGCGCGCCTGGGGCAGGAACAGGTCATCCGCGTCTTCAGGTGGCTCCGGCGCTTCGGCGACTTCGCCGACGGTTTTCGAGTTGCGCCAGATGAGGCGCACCGCCGGGCCGCAGTGGTGTTTGCTCGCGTGGCGCGTCGGGCACAGCAGTACCTGCGCCAGATCCGTGCCGTCGGGGAACGGCAACTCCGGGAAGTCGCGGCGGAAAAACTGGGCAGCGTCGACCATCACGGGCACGGGCTCGTCGCCCGGATGGCCGCCGTCCAGCCGTCGTCGGTCGCCTCGGGCTTCGGCGGCCAGGTGACGGGGCACGTCGGTCGCGGCTCGCTCGCGGGCCACAGCAGGGGACCGCCCACGTGGCTTTCGCCGACGACGGGCTCGCCTTGCGCGGGATGGAGGCGCACCGCGGTGCGCGCATGCTCGGTGGCGGGAGTCACCGCGCGAGGGTATCGCCCGGCACCGACAACTCCGGAGAACAGCGCGAATACCGACCGCGGCGATTCCTTTCGATCGGGAATCGGTCAAAAACCCGGCCGCCGATCCCGGTAACGGACAACGCAGCCGGCCCGACGTCCGGACCACAAAGGATTCGCCGGTCGAGGGACGGAGGAAGCGCCATGACGAGCACGACCGGACCGGCCGCACAGAATTCCCCGGATTACTGGGGTCCACCGACGGAACCGATGCGACTGCCGCGCCAACCTGGGCAGATCAGCACGGTGCTGTTGCTGCTCGCCGCGCTGTGCGGGGCAGCCGTGATCGGCGCGATCTGGCTGGGGATCGCGCTGACAGCGTGAGGGTATTTTCGGTTTGTGAATTGCCGGAATTCGGGAGTGGGCGGTGGCGGAGAACAACTTCTCCGGCGCCGTTCATCGCGCGGCCTGGCGAGGGAAGTGAATTGCTGCAGCGGGGTCCTTGGGGTCCATAGTGGACGTTTGCCGGCGTCCGGTGGCGAGGTTTGTGCGCTGGAGCCAGTCGAGCGCTGGGCTCGGATTGTCAGGCTGCAGAGGCCGGGCTTCGGGGCCACAGCTCTGCGCTGCGGGTGTCGGGGTCGTGCTGCTGGCGCCCAGGCTCCAGGCGTCGGCTTTGGCGCCACGGCCCGACGCTCTGGCTCTGGCTTCGGCGCCTGGCTTCACGGCTTCAGGGCTTCGGGGCTTTAGGGCTTCGGGGCTTCAGACGCCGAGGCGACAGCCCTGCGCTGCCGGGCGCCGAGCTCCGAAGCCACGGGGCTCCGGACACCCGACCAAAGCCTCACCCCAGCGGCAGGCACCACCGACGGTGGCGGTGGGGCAGCCGGTCCCCTGAACACCTCAGGTGCTGCAACGATCGCCAGCACGGAAGGAGGGCGCGGGTGTTTCTGCCGGGCCGTGTCACTCAACGGCCCGGACGACGACGAAGCCCGCGCACCCCTACTCCCCGAAGTTCGACTCCACCAATCCGGTCACCTTGGCGAGCGCGTCCGAAGCCTCCGGCCCCCGGGCGCGCACCAGGATGCGGTCGCCCTGGCGGGCGCCGAGGGACATGAGGGCCAGGACGCTGTGGGCGTCGGCTTCCTGGTCGCCCAGGCGGATGGTGACCTCGGCTTCCACGGAGGCCAGGCTGCGGACCAGGACGGCGGCGGGGCGGGCGTGGAGGCCGACCTCGTTCGTCAGCGTGAGTTCCTTCTCCTGGGAGTCACTGGGAGAGTCCACGGCGGCGAGGTCGGGGGCCAGGCCGGCGCCGGCGGCAGCGGAAGCCACCGCTTTGCGGTCCGCCCCGCCCTGGGCGGCGACGGCGGCCGCGATGGCGCCTTCCACGAGGGGGCCGTCGGCGACCACCGCGGCGAGGCCGCCGGACAAGGACTCCACCGCGAGCTCCGCCGTCATCTGCGCGCTGCCCAGGTCGTACAGCAGCACCACACCGTCGCCGGCGTCGGCGCGTTGGGTGGCGGCCACGACTTCGTCGTAGTCGGTGCCGATGCCGCCGTCGTCGGGGAGGCCGCCGGCGGGGATGATGCGGACGTCGGGGGCCATTTGGGCGGCCAGGTCGGCCAGGCCTTGGGCCAGTTTGGCGCTGTGCGAGACGAGCACGATCCCCACGGTCACCGGGCGGCCTCCGCGAACGCGCGCAGCAGCAGCGCCGTGGAGCGGGCGCCGGGGTCCATGTGGCCGACGGCGCGTTCGCCCAGATACGAAGCCCGGCCCTTGCGGGGCACCAGGTCCACTGTGGACTCGGCGCCGCGGTCGGCCGCGTCGGCGGCCGCGGTCAGCACGTCGGCGATCGAGGCGTCCGCGGGGCAGGCTTCGGCCGCCGAAACGGCCGGGATCAGGGCGTCGACCATCGTCGCGTCGCCGCCCACCGCCTTACCGCGGGCCTGCACACCGTCCAAAGCGGCCTGCAGAGCGGCCACCAGCAGCGGCACGTCAAGCGAATCCGCGTCTCCCAGACGGGTCGACGCACGCAGGAAAGCCGTGCCGTACAACGGTCCCGCCGCGCCGCCGACCTTCGAGATCAACGTGGTGGCCGCCAGCTTCGCGACGCCCGCCGGGGTGGCGGGCACCTCCGTCTCCAGGGCGGACACGATCGCGGTGAACCCGCGGCTCATGTTCTCGCCGTGGTCGCCGTCGCCGATGGCGCGGTCGAGCTCCACCAGCTCGGAGCGGTGCTCGGCCACGACTTCGGCCGCGGCTCGCAACGCAGCCGCGACTCCTTCGGAAGAACAACCCATCAGATCCCCCATCGCAGCGCGGGCGTCCACACGGGCGCGTCCCACAGCTCGGTCAGCTCGTCGTCCAGCTTCAGCAGCGTCAGGCTCATCCCCTGCATCTCGAGACTCGTGATGTACGGCCCGACCAGCCTGCGCTCGACCACGATCCCACGCTCGGCCAGCAGCCGCTCGGCGATGCCGTGGGCGAGGTAGAGCTCCAGCAACGGCGTGGCGCCCATGGAGTTCGTGAACAGCAGCACCTTGTCGCCCGACTCGTACGGCAGGTCCGAAACGATGGCCTCGACCATGCGCGCCACCAGCGCGTCGGCAGGCTCGGCCGGGATGCGCTCGCGGCCCGGCTCACCGTGGATGCCGATGCCGAACTCGATCTCGTCCGGCCCCAGGTCGAAGCTCGGCTCGCCGACGTGCGGCACGATCGGCGCGCTCAACGCCACCCCGATCGACCGCACCTGCCCGACGACCTTGCGCGCCAGCGCCTCCACCGCGTCGAGCGAGTCGCCTCGCTCCGCGGCCGCGCCCACGATCTTCTCCAGCAGCACAGTCCCGCCGACGCCACGGCGGCCGGCGGTGAACGTGGAGTCCTTCACCGCGACGTCGTCGTCGATCACGACGCTGCGCACGTCGAGGTCCTCGGCCGCGGCCAGCTCGGCGGCGGTCTCGAAGTTCAGCACGTCACCCGTGTAGTTCTTCACGATCAGCAACGCACCGGACGGCCCGGTCGTCGCGGCGACCGCGGCCTGCACCGCGTCCGGCGTCGGCGACGTGAACACCGCGCCGGGCACAGCGGCGTCGAGCATGCCGCGGCCGACGAACCCGCCGTGCAGCGGCTCGTGGCCGGCGCCGCCACCCGAGATGACGGCGACCTTGCGCGCCACCGGAGCGTCGGCCCGCACCACGACGGCCGGGTCGTCCCGGACACGGAGGATATCGGCGTGGGCGACGGCGAGGCCTCTCAAGGACTCCGCGACCACGGTCGCCGGATCGTTGATGATCTTCTTCATGGCGGGCCTCCGACACATCGGCGTGGTGGGTGCTCCCAACCTAGCCGCCGAGACCGGCCCGCCGCCAAGCTTCAGGGCCGCGGCAAGTTCCCCGCGACGCTTTTCGCCAGCGTCGTCGCCGTCGCACACGGGTCGCCGGCGCCCGGCTTGAGGTCGTAGTCGGTGAACCCCACCTGGACGACCTCCACGTGGTCGCCCTGCCACGGCCGGTGCTGCCACTCGACCTTGCAGTCCGTGCCGGCCGTGCCCTTCTTCGCGTACGCCTGGTTCGCACCGCCGACGTCGGCCTTCAGCCAGCCGTCGCCCTCCAGCGGCGGGAAGGCCGGGAAGAACATCACCGTGAGGTTCGGGCTGTTGCCCCATTGGCAGCTGTGCAGGCCGGTCGCGCCCCCCTTCGTGCCCTTCAGCACGGCGTCCACCGCGGACTGGTCGAGCACCGCGCACGCGTCGGCCGTGAGCACGGATCCCTTGACTTCCGGGTATTTCTGCGGGGAGTTGTGGAGCTTGTCCACGGCGGGAGCGAGCAAGGTTCGTCCCGCACGACACGGATCGCCACCCGGGTAATCGATCTCGAACGCCACCCCGAGACTCGGGTCGCGCGAGGTGAGGGCGCTGACCTCGCACGAACCGCCGGTGGTGTCGGGCACCTCGACCTGCGGCAGGCCGCCGACCTGGCCCGTCGTCTTGTCCGACGCGAACAGCACGATCGCGCCGAGCTGCACGTCGACCGAAAGCTCCTTGCCGCCGGCGTCGCGCACCTTGGTGCTGCACTCGTCGAACCGGACGCTCGACGCCATCGGCTCACCCTCGGGCGTGCCCAGTGCGGAGAGTGACGTGTTGTCGAGGAACTGGCACGGCAGCACCGGGCGCAGCGCGCCCGTGGTGACCGCCGCGTCGGTGATCGGTCCGCTGCCACCGTCCCCGCTCGCGGCGGGGACGGTGGTGCGAGGGAAGTTCTCCTTGCCCAGCTGCGGGCCACCACAGGCCGTCAGGACGAGAACACCGGCCACCACCAGGGGAAACAACCGGCCGAGTTTGAGATCGTGCGCCACGCGGAGCACGGTAGCGGCAGCCGGCCCCGGCTGTCCGGACAACCCGCTTATCCGGCTGCCGGCGGCTCGCCGGTGACGCCCCCGTCACCGTCGTCGCCCTCGTCGGGCTGGTCGGTCTGCTCCGGCACGACGATCGGGCGCAGCCGCGCCCACAGGATGAACAGCGCCGTGAAGATCAGCAGGGCGATGCCGGACCACAGGTTGATGTTCACCCCGGACGACTTCACGCGGTCGGCCTCGGTGTCGAACGCGGCGCCCATGACCGTGAGGATGATGCCGTAGACGCCGGTCAGGAGGGCGATGATCAGGCGGATGTCGAACGCACCGGCCTTGTGCGCCCGTGGTGTGGATTCGGTTGCCATGGCGGTCGTCCTCCTAGAAGGCGAAGTTCAGGACGAGGGTGATGACGGCCGCGATCCCGGCCAGCAGCACCGGCTTGCGGTACCAGCCCGCGTCTTCGCCGGTGGTTTCGGTCTTGAGCGAGCCGCGCGGCGTGAGCGAGTAGACCAGGCCCACCAGCTCCGACTCCGGCTTGGGCGGCGTGAAGTACGTGACGCCCACGCTCACCACGATGTCGACGAGGAACGCCACGATCGCGGCCACAAAACTCACGCCCTGCCCCGGCAGGGTGAACACCTCGAGCTTGCTCATCACGAAGATCGCGATGGCCGCCAAGGTCCCGAACACCAGGCCCGACCAGCCGGCCGCCTTCGACATCCGCTTCCAGAACATGCCGAGGATGAACGTGGCGAACAACGGCGCGTTGAAGAACGAGAACAGCGTCTGCAGGTAGTCCATCAGGTTCGCGTACGTCGACGCGATGAACGCCGTGCCGATCGCCAGGACTGTCGCGACCATGGTCACCACGCGGCCGGTGTTGAGGTAGAACTTGTCCGGCCGGTTCTTCACGATGTAGGTCTGGAACACGTCGTAGGTGAACACCGTGTTGAACGAGCTCAGGTTCGCCGCCATGCCGGCCATGAACGACGCGAGCAGACCCGCGATCGCCACGCCGAGGATGCCGTTCGGCAGCACGTCGCGCATCAGCAGCAGGAGCGCGTCGTTGAACGTCGCGCCGCTGGGCGCGGGCTTGCCGTCGAGCAGGGCCTGCTTGTTCGCACCCTGCAGCTCGGTCACGGTCACCGCCGCGACCATGCCCGGGATGATCACCACGAACGGGATGAACATCTTCGGGAACGAGCCGATGATGGGCGTGCGCCGCGCGGCCGACATGCTCTTCGACGCCATCGCGCGCTGGACCTCGACGAAGTTCGTGGTCCAGTAACCGAACGAGAGCACGAACCCGAGGCCGAACACGAGACCCAGCACCGACAGGAAGTTGCTGCCGAAGCCGGTCAGCTGGTTGCCGGGCCACGAGTGCGTCTGCGCGACGCCGCCCGGGCTGTTGGTCACCTTCTCGATGAGGCCGTTCCAGCCGCCGACCTTGTACAGACCGACGATCGTGAGCGGGATCAGCGCCGCGAGGATGACGAAGAACTGCAGCACTTCGTTGTAGATGGCCGCAGACAGGCCACCGAGCGCGGTGTAGGTGAGCACGATGACGGCCGCGATGATGATCGAGACCCAGATCGGCCAGCCCAGCAGCAGGTTCACGACGCTGGCCAGCAGGTACAGGTTCGCGCCGGCGATGAGGATCTGCGCGAGCGCGAAGCTGGCGCCGTTGACCCAATGGGCGGCCGGACCGAAGCGGCGGAGCATGAACTCGGGAACGCTGCGCACCTTTGAGCCGTAGTAGAACGGCATCATCACGACGCCGAGGAACAGCATCGCGGGGATCGCGCCGATCCAGAAGTAGTGCGCCGTCGGCAGGCCGTACTCGGCGCCGTTGGCGGACATGCCCATGACCTCGATCGCGCCGAGGTTCGCCGAGATGAACGCCAGGCCGGTCACCCATGCCGGAAGCGAGCGCCCGGACAGGAAGAAGTCGAGACTGCTCGACACCTGCCTGCGGGCGAGATAGCCGATGCCCAGCACCAGCACGAAATAGAACGCCAGCTCGATGTAGTCGATAGCACTCGCGTCGAGCCGCAGGTTCGCGTCGGCAAGGACCTCCACGCGAGCCACCTCCGAATCAAACAATTTCCCACAGGAAACACCAGCGTCCTGTCAGATCCGGACAGTACTGCATGGATTCCGAAGCGGCACCCCGACACGGGGGATCGGCGAAAGAGCCCTCGGCTCACGCCGGTGAGCTGAGGAAACGCCGGTTTCCGACGAGTGTGATCTTGACAGCTCCCGTGCCGGTGACCGGTTCCCCACGAACGCGCAGGCGCGATCACGGGCCGACGACGCGGTCTGTTTAGGACGGTCGCCGCTCACGAGACGTGATAGTGGCCCCGGTGGCTCAGAACAGGCGGAACTCGTCGGATTCGATGCCGCGCAGGGCGTCGTAGTCCAAGGTCAGGCAGCGGATGCCGCGGTCTTCCGCGAGAACGCGGGCCTGGGGCTTGATGATCTGCGCGGCGAAGACGCCCTGCACGGGGGCGAGCAGCGGGTCGCGGTTGAGCAGCTCGAGGTAGCGCGTGAGCTGCTCGACGCCGTCGATCTCGCCGCGGCGCTTGATCTCCACGGCGACCGACTTGCCGTCCGCGTCGCGGGCCATGATGTCGACCGGGCCGATGGCGGTGGGGAACTCGCGGCGCACGAGGGTGTAGCCGTCGCCGAGGGTCTTGATGTGCTCGGCGAGCAGTTCCTGCAGGTGCGCTTCCACGCCGTCCTTCTGCAGGCCCGGTTCGGCGCCCAGCTCCTGCTCGTGGTCGTGGTAGATCTCGTCGATCGAGATCACGAGCTTCTCGCCCTGCTTGTTCTCGACGATCCACAGCTTGCCGTCCTCGATGAGCCAGCAGGGCGGGCTCATCCAGTTCAGGGGCTTGTACGCGCGGTCGTCCGAGTGCACGGACACCGAACCGTCCGACTTGACGAGGAGCAGGCGCGTGGCCATCGGCAGGTGGGCGGTGAGGCGGCCGGCGTAGTCGACCTGGCAACGAGCGATCACGAGACGCACCCGCCGAGGGTAGGACAGGCTCGGCGATACTGGGCGAGTGGACCCCATTCAGCGTGTCGCGACCCGCGAGGTGTACCGGAACAACTGGATGACGGTGCGAGAGGACGCCATCCGCCGCGCAGACGGCAGCGAAGGCATCTACGGCGTGGTCGACAAACCGACCTACGCCCTGATCATCCCGATGGACGGCGACCGCGTGCTCCTGGTCGACCAGTTCCGCTACCCCGTCAGCGAGCGCCGCTGGGAGTTCTGCCAGGGCACCGCCCCCGACCTCGCCGAGACACCGCCCGCCGAGCTCGCCCGCCGCGAGCTGCGCGAGGAAACGGGCCTGCGCGCCGAGACCGTCACGGAGATCGGGCTCCTGGAAGTCGCGCCCGGCATGTCGAGCCAGCGCGGCCACGTCTACCTCGCGACGGACCTGACCGAAGGCGAGCCGGAACGCGAGCTCGAGGAACAGGACATGACCACGGCGTGGTTCACCCGCTCGGAGATCGAGAAGATGATCTCGACGGGCGGCATCACCGACGCGCAGTCGATCGCCGCGTACACACTTCTGCTGCTCCACAAGCGTCGTTGAGCCCCAGCAGTCGAACCCTCAGTCCGGCCACTCCGCCTTGCGCTTCTCCAGGAACGCCGCCATGCCTTCCCGCGCGCCCGGGAGCTGCGACGCCGAGGCCATGACCTCCAGCGCGATGGCGTAGGCGTCGGCTTCCGGACGGTCGAGCTGCGCGTACAGGGTCTGCTTGCCCATGGCCTTGCTCGCCCGGCTGCCGCGCGTGGCCCGCGCGAGCAGGGCGGCGACGGCGTCGTCCAGCTCCTCGTCCGGGACGACGGAGTTGACCAGGCCCCAGTCGAGCGCGGTGGCGGCGTCGACGACGTCGCCGGTCAAAGCCAGCTCCATCAAGCGTTTGCGGCCGATCGAGCGCGCCACCGGGACGGCCGGGGTGTGGCAGAACCAGCCGCCTTTGCCGCCGGGCAGGGCGAAACCGGCGGACGACGCGGCGACGGCGAGGTCACACGAGGCCACGAGCTGGCAGCCCGCCGCGGTCGCCAGGCCGTGCACGCGCGCGACCACGACCTGCGGCAGCGACTGCATGGTGCGCATCAGCTCCGTGCACAACGTCAGCAGCTCGCGCACGCCCATGAGGTCGCGCGCGGCGACGTCGCCGAAGTCGTGGCCCGCGGAGAAGACCGGGCCGGCGCCGGCGAGGACGATGCCCGTCGCGTCGGTGGTGCCGGCTTCGCGGAACGCCGCGAGCAGCTCGGTCAGGTGGTCGGCGGACAGCGAGTTGCGCCGCGCGGCGCGGTTCATCGTGACGGTGATCGTGTCGCCGTCACGCTTCACGAGGATGTGCTCGTATTCGGCCATACCCCGACCGTAACGCCGCCGGGCGCGGAACGGAACGTGCGCCGGTACGAATCGGGCCCGACGCCGACCTCCGCGCGCAGCCGGCGGCGCAGGTTCGCCGCCGTGCCCAGCCCCGACCGCTGCGCGACGCGCTCCACCGGCAGCTCGGTGGTCTCCAGCAGGCGTTGCGCCAGCCGCACCCGTTGCACGCGCAGCCATCGCCCCGGCGTCACGCCCGTGGCCGCGGCGAACTCGCGGTGGAACGTCCGCTCGCTCATCCCGGCGTGGCCACACAGCTCGGCCACACCGATCTCCTCGGCCAGCCGCGCCAGCGCCCAGTCCATAGTGGACGACAGACCCGGCCGGGCAGGTGCCGCGGGCAAGGGATTCTCGACGTACTGGCGCTGGCCGCCTTCGCGGGCGGGCGGCATCACGAGGCGCCGCGCGAGTTTCGCCGCGACGTCCGCGCCGTGGTCGCGGCGCACGAGGTGCAGGCAGAGGTCGAGACCGCCGACCACGCCCGCCGAGGTGAGCACGCCGTCGGCCTCGGTGTAGAGCACGTCGCGCTGCAACCGAGCGAGGGGCGCGGCGACGGCGAGTGCGTCGAGGTCCCACCAGTGGGTGGTCGCGGGGCGGCCGTCGAGCAGGCCCGCGACCGCGAGCGTGAACGCGCCGGAGCACAACGCCGCCACCGTCGCGCCCGCCCGGTGGGCCCGGCGCAACGCGGCCGACGCGGCGGGCGGCACCGGGGTGTGCGGATCGTCGCGTCCGGGGGCCAGCACGAGGTCGCAGCCGTCGAGTCCGGACAGCCCGTGCGTCGGCGTGACCTCTCCGAACGGGGACAACGAGGTGCGCCGCCGGCCTGCCCCGCACAGCCGCACGGTGAACGGCTCGATCCCGCTCTCGCTGCGGTCCTGCGCCCAGACCTCGGCGATCACACCGAGGTCGAACGCGCGGGTACCCGGCAGGAGCAACACCCCGATCGTCCGCATGGCAGAAAAGTACCGGATCGCGCACCTTCTGCCACTCCCCTCTGAACCGCGCACCCGACGAAACTCAGGGACATGGCCGCACTCATCCTCATCGACGTCCAGCGCGGGTTCTCCGACGCCGAGTACTGGGGCCCGCGCAACAACCCCGGAGCCGAGGCGAACATCAAGGCCCTGCTCGACGCGTGGCAGCAGCGCCGTCTGCCCGTGGTCCTCGTGCACCACGACTCCGTACACGCCGATTCGCCGCTGCGCCCCGGCCAGCCCGGCAACGACTTCCTGGCGGAACTCGACGGCGCCCGCCCCGACCTGGTCTTCGGCAAGAAGGTGAACTCGGCCTTCCTCGGCGACGTCGACCTCGACGCGTGGCTGAAGACCCACGGCATCACGGACTTCGTCCTAGCCGGCATCCAGACTAACTTCTGCTGCGAAACCACGGCCCGCATGGGCGGCAACCTCGGTTACGACGTGACCTTCGCGCTCGACGCGACCTTCACGTTCGACCTGCCCGCCCTCGACGGCACCACCGTGACGGCCGAAGAGCTCTCCCGCGTCACCGCGGCGAACCTGCACAACCGGTTCGCGACCGTGCGCTCCACCAAGGAGATCCTGGGCTAACGACGATCGATCACGGCCCGGAGGAACTCCTTCGTGCGCTCGTGTTCGGGAGCGGTGAACAGCTTCTCCGGCACTGCGTCCTCCAGCACCCGGCCGTGGTCGAACATCATCACCCGGTCCGAGACGTCCTGCGCGAACTGCATTTCGTGCGTCACGCACAGGATGGTGATGTCCGTGGTCGTCGCGATGTCCCGCAGTACTCGCAAAACGTCGGCGACGAGCTCCGGGTCCAGCGCCGACGTGACCTCGTCGAGCAGCAGCACGTCGGGTCGCATCGCCAGCGCCCGGGCGATCGCGACGCGCTGCTGCTGCCCGCCGGACAGGCGCGTCGGGTGCGCGTCCGCCTTGTCCTCGAGCCCGACGAGGCCGAGCAGCTCACGGGCGCGCTGCTCGGCTTCGGCCGGTGCCAGGCCCAGCGAGCGGACCGGCGCCTCGGTGATGTTGCGCAGCACGTTCATGTTCGGGAACAGGTTGAACTGCTGGAACACCATGCCGATCCGGCGCCGCATCACCCTCAGGTGCTTCTCGTCCGCGGGCACCCGGCGCTCGCCGCGGCGCACGTGGCTCAGGCACTCACCGCCGACGTGGATGGTGCCTCCGTTCACCTTCTCCAGGGTCATCAGCAGCCGCAGGATCGTCGTCTTGCCGGACCCGCTCGGGCCGATCAGCGACACGAACTCCCCCGGCGCGACGGTGAAATCGAGCTCGTCGAGCACCACGTGGTCCCCGAACTTCTTGACCACACCCGAGAACCGGATCATCGCGTCAGACTCGTTCGGCACGGCGTTCCCATCGTCGGACCAGCACGGAGGCCGGCAGGCTCACCAGCAGGAACAGCACGCCGGCCAGGGTGTAGGGCTCGACGACGCGGAACGTCTCCGCGCCGACCTCCTTGGCGCGGTTGAGCACGTCCAGCACGCCGATCGCCAGCAGCAGCGGCGTTTCCTTGAACATCGAGATGGTGTAGTTGCCCAGCGCCGGCAGCACCCGCGGTATCGCCTGGGGCAGCACGACCGCCGTCCACACGCGCGACCGTGGCAGGTTGAGCGCGACCGCCGCCTCCCACTGTCCTTTCGGGACGGCTTCGATCCCGGCCCGGTACACCTCGGCGGTGTAGGTCGCGTAGTGCACGCCGAGCGCGATGACACCTGTGACGAAGGCCGACAGCGTGATCCCCGTCAGCGGCGGCACCAGCCAGTACAGCACGAAGACCTGGATCAGCAACGGCGTGCTGCGAATGAACTCGATGAACAGCCACGCCACCCGCGACAGCACCGGGATCCGGGCCCGGCGCAGCAACGCCAGCACCAGCCCGAGCGCATACGCGAGAGCCGAGCCGAGCAGCGTCAGCTCGACCGTGACCAGCAATCCCTCCAGCAGCAGCGGGATCGCGTCGGCGGCGGCCTGCCAATCCCAGTTCACCCGGCACCTCCGCCGCCGACGGTGAGATCCAGTTCCGTGCGCGCCACCGGCGCGCGGCCGAGGCGGCGCCCCGCCCAGCGCTCCAGCGCCCGCATGCCGGTCGTGATCAGTACGGCGAGCAGGAGGTAGAGCACCAGCTCGGTGCCGTAGATCCAGCCGATGTCCGCGCCGAACACCGGCCGCAGCAGCTCACCGCGTTCGGTGATCTCGCCCGCCGAGATGAACGACAGCAGCGCGGTGCTCTTCAGCAGCTGGATGAACAGGTTGTTGAACGGCGGCAGCATCTCGGCGAACGCCTGGGGCAGGAGCACCCGCACCATCCGCTGCGTCGGTGAGAGGTTGAGCGCGACCGCGCCTTCGTACTGCGCCTTCGGCACCGACCGCAGGGCGCCGCGCACGACCTCGGCCCCGTACGCGCCGTGGTTCAGACCCAGGACCAGGATGCCGGCGAACAACGGCACCAGCTGGAACCCGACCAGCACCGGCAGCACGAAGTACAGCCAGAACAGCTGCACGGCCTCGGACGTCCCGCGGAAGACCTCCACATACACCCGCGCGACACCCCGGACGAACCGCCTCGGTGACAGCAGCGCGAGCCCGGCGATCAGGGAAAGGACGATGGTGACGATGATCCCGCCGACCGCGGCCTCGATGGTCGTGGCCAGGCCGGCGAGGATCGCCGAGACGATGTGCGGCACGTTCGACACGGCGCACCACCCGTCACGCGGCGCAGAGCTTCTCGGTGGTCACGTCCGGCTTCGGCAGGTTCGCCTGCGTGAAGCCGAAGGGCGCGACGATCCTCGTCCACTCCCCGCTGTCGTGCAGTTTCTTCAGTTCTGTGTTGAACGCGTCGACCAGCGACTTGTCGCCGGTGCGGAAGACGAACCCGCCCGCCGAGATCACCGGCTGGCCGTTCTCGACCGGGTCGAACCCGGGCGTCACCTCGGCGGCCGCACCGGGGTTCTTCTTCAGCACGTCCTTCAGCGAGATGTCGGTGAGCGCCGCCGCGTAGACGCGCCCGTCGGTGACCGCGCGCAGCATGTTGTCCTGCGAGTCCAGCGTCTCGATCTGGCTCTCGGGCACCCCGGCGCTGGTCGCGTAGCCCTTCTCCACCGCCGCGGAGAGCACCGCGACCTTCACCTTCTTCGCCGCGATGTCCTCGAACTTCAGCACCTGCTGCGGGTTGCCCTTCGGCACCAGCAGCGCCGTCAGCGCCGAGTAGTCCGGGATGGAGAACGCGGCCTGGCCGCAGCGTTTCGCGGTGATGTTCATGCCCGCCGCCACCACGTCGTACTGCTTCGCGTTGAGCGCCGGGATCAGCTGGTCGAAGGAGACCGCGCTCGCCTCGACGGTGTCGATCCCCATGTTCCGGAATACGACTCTCGCAACTTCAGGGGCCTCGCCGGTGACTTTTCCGCTTTGATCAGTGAATCCGTAGGGGGATTCGTTGGCGATTCCGATTTTGATCTTCTTGGCGGACTGCGCCGCCTGCAACGTGTCTCCGGACGACGTCGACGTACACGCGGAAAGCAACACCGGACCACCCAGTACGGCTGCTCCCACCAGTGCGGATCTCCGGAACAACTGCCGTCGCGACCATTCGTCGTGCTTCATCACAGCACCTCGTCTCGATCACATTTCCGTGCGTCGAACGTAGGTGTCCTCCGCGAACGAGGCACGCCAAGCGCAGCAAATAGGTACCGGCCGTTACCGTAAATTGACCAGGCGGAACAATGCGTGTTCGAAAGCTCTCAGTCCGTGGCCCGCTTGTCCTGGTTCGCGGGACGCACGATCGCCACCCCACGGTCCAGGTCGATCATTCCCAGCGGCGGCGCGCCCTGCGCGTCCTGGTCGAGGGTCATCTCCACGGAGTCGCGATGCTCGAGCTCGTTGCGCTTGGTGCCGTAGAGGAACGAGGTGACCTCGTCGAGGTACGTCGAGGACAGCCGCCGCTTCAGCCGCGACGGCTTGCGGCCCGGCCGCACTTCCCATGCGCCCACGATCACCAGCAGCAGCGTCGCGGCGGGCAAGGCGATCGACATGATGACCTGCACGTCTCACCCAACGTACGACGGGCGGGCCGCGTTCCGCGCGATCAGGTCCGCGACCTGGGCGGCATCTCGGACGGCGACCAGCTCCGGCAGCATCGGGTGCCACGCGGGCCGGGGCCGGTACTCCTGGTCCTTGACCCACTCCCACCAGGTCGGGCTGAAGTCGATCGTGCCGAGGCCGTCGCCGAGGTCGTGCACCCGGGCCGCCCCGAGCGCCGCGAGCGGCACCCAGCGGAACTCCGACCCCGACCCACCGTGGGCGGCGAACACCAGCCGACGGTCGGTGACGAAGTAGGTCGTAACGGCCAGCAGCTCGCGGCGTTCCTTCGGACGTTCGACGGCGAACCCGGCCACGAGCGCGATCACGATGCCCCACGGGTACAAGGCCACCTTCAGCACGTCGAGCACGGCGATCACGAAGCTCCCGCCCACCACGAGGACCGCGAGCACGACCCACCAGTAGTAGTCGCGGAACCGCCGGTGACAGCGCTGCGGCCGGCCGGACCACAACACCGTCTCGCCCTCTTCGATCGGAAACATCGCGCCCTCCCTTTCCCGAAATGAGCACGCTGCCCGGATCGCCGGGGTTGCCCCGCGCGCAAACTCACTCGCGGATCGAGGCCTGCCCGGCGTGGCGCTCGATGAGCTCGGCGACCTCGTGCGCGTCGCGGATGGCCACCAGTTCCGGGTAGATCGGGACAAGGGTCGACTGCCGCCATGGATCCAGCCTCAGCGTCGCCCGCAAGACAGACTTCTTGAAATCGACGGTGCCGAGCCCGTCGTGCAGCTCGTGCACGCGCGGCGTGCCGAGCACGGCCATCGGGACCCACCGGTAATCGACGCCGTGGGCGAAGTGCATGGCGATGATGAGCCGCCGATCGGTCACGGGGTACGACGTCGCGGCGTGCCGCTTGGATCGAACCGAACCGGAGTGGATCGCCACACCGACGGCGAGAGCGATCATGTAGAACCAGATCATCCACAGGGAGAAGTCCGCGTAGAACGCCAGCACCACACCGTCGCCCACGATGAGAACCACGACCACCGCCCACGGCAGGTAGTCGTGGAAGCGACGGTGCCGTCGCTGCGGGCGGCCGGTCCACAACACCGTCTCGCCGTCTTCGATCGCATTCATCGCGGCCTCCCCCAGTCCCCGCACTGAGCACGCTGCCCGGTTCGCCGGGGTTGCCCCGCGCCGCGAAGGGCTGTGACCGAAATCCGCGAGACTCAGCCGTGAGCGGCGATTACCGTGGAACAACGTGACTTGGAGTGGGTACGGCAGTTATCTCGTCATCGTGGTCCTCATCGTCCTGGCGCCAGGGCCGGACACGATGGTGATGCTGAAGAACGCGCTGTCCGGTGGTGCCCGCGGTGGGCTGCTCGCGACGGCCGGGATCTTCGCCGGCAACGCGTTGCAGGGCACGGCCGCGGCGCTCGGGCTCGGGGTGGTCATCGCGCGGTCCCAGCCGGTGTTCATCACGCTCAAGTGGCTCGGCGCGGCGTACCTCGTGTTCCTCGGGTTCCAGGCCCTGCGCGGCGCGTGGCGCGGCAACTACGCGACCGTCGAAGAAACGCAGCGCAAGCGGACGAGCAGCTTCCGGCGCTGGCGCGAAGGGTTCCTGTCCAACGTGACGAACCCGAAGGTCCTGGTCCTCTACTTGTCGGTGCTACCGCAGTTCCTCGACCCCGTGCGCACCACCACGTGGGACGCGCTCGTGCTCGCCTACACCGTGGCGGTGCTGGGCACAGTGTGGCTGCTGGTACTGCTGTTCTTCGTGCACCGGGTGCGCGCGTGGCTCAAGCAGCGGAAGGTGCGGCGCGCGCTCGACGGTGTGACCGGCACCGCGCTCGTCGGCTTCGGGGCGGCCCTGGCCCTGGAGTCCTGACCCGGGTTAACGTTCGCCGCATGACGTGGGGTGTGTACGGCGGGTTCCTCGCCATGATGGTGGTGCTCGCCGTGGCGCCCGGGCCCGACAGCATGGTCGTGCTCAAGAACGCGCTGTCGGGCGGCGCCCGCGGGGGTGCGTGGGCGTGTGCCGGCATCGCCGTCGCGAACTTCCTGCAGGGCACCCTCGCCGCCCTCGGCCTCGGGGCCGTGATCACGAACTCGCGCCCGATCTTCGAAACCGTGAAGTGGCTCGGTGTCGCCTATCTCTGCTACCTCGGTTTCCAGGCGCTGCGCGGCGCCTGGCGTGGTGACTACCAGTCGCTCGCCGAGGCGAAACGCGCCCGCCAGAGCGCGTTCCGCCGCTGGCGCGAAGGATTCCTCTCCAACGTGACCAACCCGAAGGTGCTGGTCCTCTACCTGTCGGTGCTGCCGCAGTTCCTCACGCCCGGCGTCACCACCACGGGCGACGCCCTGCTGCTCGCCTACACCGTCGCCGCCGTGGGCGCGGTCTGGCAGGTTCTACTGCTCCTGCTGGTGCACCGCGTGCGCGGCTGGCTCGAGCGCCGCCGTGTGCGCCGCACCCTCGACGGCGTGACCGGCACAGTCCTGATCGGGTTCGGCGCCGCGTTGGCCCTGGAGGGCTAGATGTGATGTTCAGGCAGGTTGGTTAGTCGGGTGATGGGTGGGTGGCCTCCGAGGGCGGAGTGGGGTCGATGGTGATTGTAGAAGTGAAGCCAGCCTGGTAGGGCTGCTCGGCGTTGCTGGTCGCGGGTGTAGAAGCGGGCGTAGGCCCAGCCGTCGGCGAGGGTGCGGTGGAAGCGTTCGATTTTGCCGTTCGTTTGGGGCCGGTAGGGGCGGGTGTGTTTCGGTGTGATGCCGAGCTCGGCGCAGGCTTGATGCCAGGCGTGGGAGCGGTAGGCCGAGCCGTTGTCGGACAACACACGCTCGACGGCGACATGGTGCTGGGCGAACCAGGCGACGGCGCGGTGCAGGACACCGATCGCGGTGGCGGAGGTTTCATCGGTGCAGATTTCTGCGTAGGCGACGCGGGAGTGGTCGTCGATGACGGTGTGCAGGTAGCTGATGCCGGGGCGGGGTTCGTAGCGGTGGTTGCGTCGGCCGGTGCGTTTGGCGGTGGCTTCCCGGTTGCGTTTGCCCTGACCGCGTCCGACGAAGCGGTGGCCACCGCCGTCGGGAATGTTGCCGAACTTGGTGACATCGACATGGATCAGCGAGCCGGGGTGGTCGTGTTCGTAGCGGCGCAACGGCTCGCCGGTGACCCGGTCGATGCGGGAGAGGCGGTTGATCCGGCAGCGCACGAGCACCGCGTGCACCGTCGAGGCCGGTAGTCCTGTCCGGCCGGCGATCTGGACGGGGCCGAGCCGGTGGCGCCACCGCAATCGTGCGATCCGGCGCACGAGTGTGGGTGCGGTCTTGGTGGGGCTGTGGTGCGGGCGGCTGCTGCGGTCGGTCATGCCGCCTGGGCCTTCGTCGCGGTAGCGGGTGGCCCATTTCTTTGCGGTGGGCGCGGCGACCATGAACATTTTCGCTGCGGCGGTGTAGGTCCATCCGTGGTCGACGATCAGACGGGCCAGCCGCAGACGAGTGATCGGGGTCAGCGTGGCGTTAGGGTGGGACACGAGGCCCTCCAGCTGGTGAAACGGTTCCTAGGCAGTTCCACTTCACAACCGGAGGGCCTCACCTGTCAGGTGACACCACCCTCGAACTGCTGAACAACGTCCCCGGACATCACAGCTAGAGCGTCTCGTCCAGCCAGTCGAAGACGCGGGCCGTCACGAGCCGCTGCGCGCCGACGTGGCAGTGGGCGGCCGCGCCTTCCTCGGCGGTGAACGAGAGCAGCGTCTTCGGGCCGGTGAGCCGTTCGTGGAGGCGGCGGGGTTCGGGCTGGGTTTCGCCGTCTCCGTTGAAGAACAGGTCGTCGGTGGCCTCGCAGACGAGCGCCCGGCACTTGATGCGCTCGGCGACACCGCCGTCGAGCGTGTAGGTCAGGTACTTCGCGAGGAACTCACGGTCGGTCGCCGCGCCCATCACGTACCGGCCGTGGTCGGTGGCCAGCGCAGCGTGGGGCTCGCGGCCCGGCCGGCGGCGAGCAGCTTGTCGAGCTCCTCGTCCTCGACCGCGTTGGCGCGACGTTCGATCTCCGCGCGGTCCCACGGCAGGAAAGCCGTCACCGCCGAGCCGGCGTCGAACACCCCGTCCACGGCGACGACGGCCTTGATCCGCGAGTCGAACGCCGCCGCACGGGGCGCGAGCATGCCACCGAGGCTGATGCCGAGCAGCGCGACCTTGTCCGGGTCGACGCCGGGGTCGGCGAGCACGAAGTCGAGCACCGGGCCCACCACGTGCTCCCAGTCGGGCCGGAAGACGAGCCCGTCGCGGTGGATCGCGCTCGGCTGGCCGGGGCCGTCGAACGCCAGCACGTGGTAGCCGCGCTCCTGGCCGCCAGCCGCGCCGAAGAAGTGCACCTCCTCCGCACTGCCGTCGAAACCGTTGTGCGCCAACAGAATCGGGCGACGACCCGTGCCGGGCGCGCGGTAGAAGTAGCCGCGCAGCACGTGGCCCTCGTACGGAATCTCGACCCGCTCGACGCCCGCGAAGCCTTCGATCGCGCGGTGGAAGCACTCGACGCTGCGGTCATAGGCATAGGCGATGCGCGAGTCGGCGGGGTTTCCGTGCAGGAAGAACTCCGCCGAGCGGTAGTAGGTGGACGCGCGCAGGTAGGCGTCGCGGGCGCTGATCGGGTGCACCGCGGCCACCCGGTCGGCCTCGGCCGCGAGACGCTCGGCCGCGGCGAGCCACTCGTCGTGCCAGCTGTCGTAGTCGCCGGGCTTGATGCGCGAAGCGGTGGCGGCGACTTCGCCGAAGTCCGAGCCGCCGTAACTCGCGTGGCCGAACACGCGAAGCGTCTCGAACCAGAACTGGGGGTCGTCCTCGAACAGCAGCTGCTTCATCGGGCCCTCCTTGGCGTAGGACGATACGGTACCGTCCCGTCGGGAAGCTACACGGAACGGTACCGTCCCGTCCACCCGCTAGGATGCGATCATGACAACCCGCCGCACGCCCACCGGGGCGGCTGTGCTGCAGCCCGACGTCACGCAGGCGATCACGGAAGCGGTGCTCGACGAGCTCGCGGAGGTGGGCTACGGCCGCCTGTCGATGGAAGCCGTGGCCAAGCGCGCGGGCGTGGGCAAGAGCGCGCTGTACCGCCGCTGGCGCTCGAAGCACGAGATGATCTCGGCGGTGGTCTCGGAGTTCAGCGTGAGCCGCGCGCCGACGTCCGACACGGGATCTCTACGCGGTGACCTGCGCGAATCGATACAAGCCGTCTACGACTGGCTCACGCACCCACGGTTCGCGCGGATCCTGCCGGACCTCATCGCCGAGAGCGCCCGCGACCCCGAGCCGGCCGACGACCTACGGTCTCGCATCGGCGGCCCGCGCCGCGACGCCGCGCGGCCGCTGTTCGAGCGCGCGATCCAGCGTGGTGAGCTCCCGGCCGACATCGACGTCGAGCTGGCCATGGACCTGCTCGCAGCGCCGATCTACTGGCGGCTGGTGGTGCGCCGGGAGCCCCCGAGCCCTGATTTCCTGGACCAGGTCACCGAGCACGTGCTCCGCGCGCTCGGCGCCCGGCCCGTGGACTGACTACGCGCGTTCGGGCTCCCCCGCCACGCGCTCGATGCGCGCGCCCAGGCGGTTGAGGTTCTCGACGAAGTGCGGGTAACCGCGGTCGATGTGGAAGACGTCCCAGACCTCGGTGACACCCTCGGCGCACAGGCCGGCGAGCACGAGGCCGGCGCCGGCGCGGATGTCGGAGGCCCAGACCGGGGCGCTGGAGAGCTGCTGGACCCCTCGGACCACGGCGTGGTGGCCGTCGGTGCGGGCGTCGCCGGAAAGCCGGATCATCTCTTCGATGAAGCGGAACCGGGCTTCGTAGACGTTCTCCGTGATCATCGACGTGCCCTCGGACACAGCCGAAAGGGCGACCGCGAACGGCTGCAGGTCCGTGGCGAAACCGGGGTAGGGCAGCGTCACCCAGTCGACCGCCTTCGGCCGCTCGGGCTGCACGACGCGGAAACCCTTCTCGTCGAACGTGGTCACGTCCGCGCCCGCGAGCCGCAGCTTGTCCAGCACCAGGTCGAGGTGGTGCGGGTTGACACCACGCACGGTCAGGTCGCCCCGCGTCATCGCCGCGGCGAACGCCCAGGTGGCGCCGACGATCCGGTCGCCGATCACCCGGTGCTCGGTCGGGCGCAGCTGCTCCACGCCGTGCACGGTCAGCGTCGACGTGCCCGCGCCCTCGATCTTCGCGCCCATCTCGATGAGCATCGTGCAGATGTCGGCGATCTCGGGCTCGCGCGCGGCGTTGTCGATCACGGTCGTGCCGTCGGCCAGCACGGCGGCCATCAGGATGTTCTCGGTGGCTCCGACGCTCGGGAAGTCGAGCCAGATCTGGGCGCCGACGAGGGATTCGGCGTTCGCGACCACACAGCCGTGCTCGATCGTGCTGGTGGCGCCGAGCTTGCGCAGGCCGTTCTGGTGCATGTCCAGCGGCCGCGAGCCGATCGCATCACCGCCGGGCAGCGCGACCACGGCCTTCTTGAGCCGCCCGACCAGCGGCCCGAGCACACAGACGGACGCGCGCAGCTTGCCCATCGCCGCCGAGTCCGCGCGGTGCGACAGCTCGGCGGGTGTGGTGATGCGTGCCGTGTCGCCGTCGATGTCGACTTCGCAGCCAACGCTGCGCAGGACGTCGCCCATCAAAGGCACGTCGAGGATCTGCGGGCAGTTCGTGATGGTGGTGGTGCCCTCGGCCAGCAGGGCCGCGGCCATCAGCTTCAGCACGCTGTTCTTGGCTCCGACCACGTCGACCTCGCCGACCAGCCGTGCCCCGCCGTGCACGTCGAAGTGCTCGCTCATGGCCGCCAATCATGCCCTCTCGCCCAGTTTCGGCACACGCGGGGCCGGTAGAGTCGAGTGCATGGTCGTTCGCATCAACCGCGTCTACACCAAGGTCGGCGACAGCGGCACCACGGCGCTCGGAGACGGCTCGCGGATCCCCAAAACCTCGCCCCGCCTGGGCGCTTACGCCGACACCGACGAGGCCAATTCCGTCATCGGGCTGGCCATCGCGATGGGTTCCCTCGGCGATGAGATCGCCACCGTGCTCAGGCGTGTGCAGAACGACCTGTTCGACGTCGGCGCCGACCTGTGCCTGCCGATTCAGGAAAATCCCCCGTACGAGCCACTGCGCATCACCGAGGCCTACCTCGAACGCGTGGAGGGCTGGTGCGACGAGTTCAACGAGCGGCTGCCGAAGCTCACGTCGTTCATCCTGCCGGGCGGTACGCCGGGCGCGGCCTATCTGCACCAGGCGCGCACGGTCACGCGGCGCGCGGAGCGGTCGGCGTGGGCGCTTGTCGAGGCGGAGCCGGACACCACGAACCCGATCGCCGTGAAGTACCTCAACCGGCTGTCCGACCTGCTGTTCATCCTCGGCCGGCTCGCCAACCCGGACGGCGACGTGCTGTGGAAGCCGGGCGGCTGAGCAGCGCTCAGCGCATCTCCCGAGCGGTCCAGTACCGCTCGTAGTCGACGTCCCACGTCGAATCGGCCCCCGGCTCGACGTCCTGGGCCGTGGTCATGTCCTCGAGCCGCACGTGCTCGGGCAGCTTCGCCCAGCGACGCTTGCGGTCGGCCTGCTCCTCGGGCTCCATCACCCCAGCGTAACGCGCTATCGGTTACCAATCCGACCACAGTCACGGCGGGAATAGTCGCCATCCGCAGAAACGTCCGGCCCGTTCCCGCCTGCTTTTGGCCGGATTGGTAACAGGGATCAGGACGCGTGCGGCAGCATTCGTCCCGGCGGAGCCGACTCCAGCCAGGACAGGAACCCGGTGAGCGCACCGGGCCCCATCGCGATCTCGATCGCCTCCTGCGTGGGCGACTCACACCGCAGGACAGTGGCTCCTTCCGGCACCGCGTACGCCTCCGTGCCGGACGGGTCCCGCCGGTCGGCGATCTGCATGCTCTCGCGCTGGAACACGCGGTCCGGGCCGCTGCGCAGGCTCCACACGCGGTACCAGACGAACTCGTCGCCCTCGTAGCGCCCGAGCCCGAGGTGCCAGCTGGCGCGCGGGTTGTCCGGACGCCACCGCAGCGCGACGCTCACGCCACCGCCGCGGCGCATCCGGATCCACCGCTGGCCGTACCAGGCCGCCAGCACGGCGAGCACGATCAGGAGCCCCAGCACCACGATGGCGATCTTCACGGCCCGGCTCCTGCTCGTCGCTCGATCAGATCAGACCGACTGACCGGCTGCGCGGAGCTGGGCTGTTGCCCTCGTCCGCTCTGCCTCGTCGTCCGCGGACAGCGCCGCCTTCGCCGCGTCGATGTCGATCTCGTCGGAAAGCTCGGCGCTCTCGGCGAGCACGCTCACCCCGGTGGCGGTCACCGACAGGAAACCACCGTGCACGGCGGCGGTGAGGATCTCGCCGTCGGTCGTGGTCACCTTCACCACGCCACCCTCGACGAGCTGGCCCAGCACCGGCTCGTGGCCGGGCATGATGCCGATCTCGCCCTCGGTGGTCTGTGCCACCACGAAGGTGGCGGTACCCGACCAGAGCCGGCGCTCCACGGCCACCAGCTCCACGGACATCTCAGCCACGTAGCACTCCTTCGCTCGGGGTGTCACCACCGAGTGTAATAGGTCCGGCTTCGGTTACGAGAACGGCGGGGGCGGGTGTCCACAGTGGACCCAGCCCCCGCCGCGCTCAGAAGATCACTTCTTGGTGATTTCCTTGTACTTCTTCTCGAGGTCCTCGAGGCCACCGATACCCAGGAACGCCTGCTCCGGGTAGTGGTCGAAGTCGCCCTTCGAGATGCGGTCGAACGACTCGATCGTCTCCGCCAGCGGCACGGTCGAGCCCGGGATCTGCGTGAACGCCTCGGCGACCAGCATGTTCTGCGACAGGAACCGCTCGATGCGGCGCGCGCGCTGAACGGTGAGCTTGTCCTCTTCCGAGAGCTCGTCCATACCGAGAATCGCGATGATGTCCTGCAGTTCCTTGTACTTCTGCAGGATCCGGATGACCTCGGAAGCCACGCGGTAGTGGTCCTCACCGACGATGGCCGGGTCGAGGATCGTCGACGTCGACGCCAGCGGGTCCACCGCCGGGAAGATGCCCTTCTGGAAGACACCACGCGAAAGCTCGGTGGTGGCGTCCAGGTGGGCGAACGTCGCGGCCGGGGCCGGGTCGGTGTAGTCGTCCGCGGGGACGTAGATCGCCTGCATCGAGGTGATCGAACGACCACGCGTCGAGGTGATCCGCTCCTGCAGCTGACCCATTTCGTCGGCCAGCGTCGGCTGGTAACCCACGGCCGAAGGCATGCGGCCCAGCAGGGTCGACACCTCGGAACCGGCCTGGGTGAACCGGAAGATGTTGTCGATGAAGAGCAGCACGTCCTGGTTCTGCACGTCGCGGAAGTACTCCGCCATCGTCAGCGCGGACAGGGCGACGCGCATACGCGTGCCCGGCGGCTCGTCCATCTGGCCGAACACGAGGGCGGTGTCGTTGATGACGCCGTCCTCGGACATCTCCAGGAAGAGGTCGTTGCCCTCACGGGTGCGCTCGCCGACACCGGCGAACACCGAGGTACCACCGAAGTTCCGGGCGACGCGGGTGATCATCTCCTTGATGAGCACCGTCTTGCCCACGCCGGCACCGCCGAACAGGCCGATCTTGCCACCCTGCACGTACGGGGTCAGCAGGTCGACGACCTTGAGGCCGGTCTCCAGCATCTCCGTCTTGCCCTCGAGCTGGTCGAAGGGCGGCGGGTTGCGGTGGATGCCCCAGCGCTCGAGGTCATCGCCGTAGCCGGGCTCGTCGAGGCACTCGCCGAGGGCGTTGTAGACGTGGCCCTTGACCTTGTCGCCCACCGGCACGGTGATCGGGCCGCCGGTGTTGGTGACCTCGGCACCGCGGACGAGACCGTCCTGCGGCTGCAGCGAAATGGTGCGGACAAGGTTGTCGCCCAGGTGGCTGGCGACCTCGAGGGTCACCGTTTTGCGCAGCTGCTCGAACTCGATCTCGACCTTGAGCGCATTGTACTGGTCGGGCACGGAACCGCGCGGGAACTCGACGTCGACGACCGGCCCGGTCACCGACACGATGCGCCCCTTGGCACGCGGGGTTTCAGTACTGGTCATCAATCATCACTTCCTGCTGCAGTGAGCGCGTTCGCGCCACCGACGATTTCGGAGATCTCCTGGGTGATCTGCGCCTGGCGGGCCTGGTTCATCTCCCGCGTCAGGTTGCCCACCAGATCGTTCGCATTGTCCGACGCGGCCTTCATCGCCGTGCGGCGGGCTGCCAGTTCGGACGCGGCCGACTCCAGCAGCGCCGAGTACAGACGCGTGTTGATGTACTTCGGCAGCAGCGCACCCAGCAGCTTGTCGGCGCTCGGCTCGAACTCGTAGCTGGGGAGCAGCTCGCCCGTGGGCTTCTGCTCCTCACCCTCGGTGTACTCGACCTCGAGCGGGGCGACCCGCTTCGCGATCGGGCGCTGCGTCAGCATCGAGACGAACTCGGTGTAGACGATGTGGATCTCGTCGACTCCGGCGAGCGTGCCCGGCGCGCCCGCGTCGGTGCCGCCGAGGAACGACTCCACCAGCGTCTCCGCCGCCGCGACCGCGTTGGTGTACGCCGGCTGGTCGGAGAAGCCCGTCCAGCTGTCGACGACCTCGCGGCCCCGGAACCGGTAGTAGTTCAGGCCCTTGTTGCCGGTGACGTAGACCTCGGGCTCCTTGCCCTCCTCACGGAGCAGGGCGAGGAGTTCCTCGGTCGCCTTCAGCACGTTGGTGTTGTACCCACCGCACTGGCCTTTGTCGCTGGTGACGACGAGGACCGCGGCCCGCTTCGGGTTGGGGCGCTCGACCAGGAGCGGATGGTCGAGGTTCGCCGCCGCACCGGCCAGCGCCGAGAGCACCTTGGTGATCTCGTCCGCGTACGGCCGGGAAGCGGCGACCTTCGCGCGCGCCTTCGTGATGCGCGCGGTGGCGATGAGCTCCATCGCCTTCGTGATCTTGCCGATCGACTTGGTCGCCTTGATGCGCGACCGAAGTTCCCGGAGTTGTGCGGCCATGAGCTATCAGCTCACTTCTTCGGGGCGGGCTTGTTGACCTTGACGGTCTCCTGCCCGACCTTGTCGGCGTCCATCGCGTCGGCGTTCGCCTCGAGGGGCTTGCCCTCGGAGGTGGTGAACTCCTTCTTGAACTCGTTGACCGCGGCCACAAGCGCGTCGCGGGTGTCGTCCTCGAACTTGCCGCTGTCGCGGATCGCGCCGAGGACCTCGGTGTGCTTGCGCCGGGCCGAGTCCAGGAACTCCTGGTTGAAGCGGCGCACGTCCTCGGTCGGGACCGAGTCGTAGTGGCCGTTGGTACCCAGCCACACGGTGCAGACCTGCTCCTCGACCGGGATCGGCGAGTACTGCGGCTGCTTGAGCACCTCGTACAGGCGCGCGCCACGCTCGAGCTGCGCCTTCGAGGCGTCGTCGAGGTCCGAGGCGAAGGCGGCGAACGCCTCCAGCTCGCGGTACTGCGACAGGTCGATGCGGAGCGAGCCGGAGACCGACTTCATCGCCTTGACCTGCGCGGCACCACCCACGCGGGACACCGAGATGCCCACGTCGATGGCCGGGCGCTGACCGGCGTTGAACAGGTCCGACTGGAAGAAGCACTGACCGTCGGTGATCGAAATGACGTTCGTCGGGATGTAGGCCGACACGTCGTTGGCCTTCGTCTCGATGATCGGCAGGCCGGTCAGCGAGCCGGCACCCAGCTCGTCCGACAGCTTGGCGCACCGCTCGAGGAGACGGGAGTGCAAGTAGAAGACGTCGCCGGGGAACGCCTCGCGGCCCGGCGGGCGGCGCAGCAGCAGCGAGATCGCGCGGTAGGCGTCGGCCTGCTTGGTCAGGTCGTCGAACACGATCAGGACGTGCTTGCCCTCGTACATCCAGTGCTGGCCGATGGCCGAGCCGGTGTAGGGGGCGATCCACTTGAAGCCGGCCGAGTCGGAAGCCGGGGCGGCGACGATGGTCGTGTACTCCATCGCGCCCGCGTCCTCGAGCGACTTCTTGACCGACGCGATCGTCGAGCCCTTCTGGCCGATCGCGACGTAGATGCAGCGGACCTGCTGCTTCGGGTCGCCGGTCTCCCAGTTGGCCTTCTGGTTGATGATCGTGTCCACGGCGACGGCGGTCTTGCCCGTCTTGCGGTCACCGATGATCAGCTGGCGCTGGCCGCGCCCGATCGGCGTCATCGCGTCGATGGCGGTGATGCCGGTCTGCAGCGGCTCGGACACCGGCTGACGCTCGACCACCGAGGCGGCCTTGAGCTCCAGCGGACGCCGGGTCGTGGTCTCGATCTCGCCGAGCCCGTCGATGGGCGCGCCCAGCGGGTCGACGACCCGGCCGAGGTAGCCGTCGCCGACCGGCACGGACAGGACCTGGCCGGTCCGCTTGACCTGCTGGCCCTCTTCGATCGTCTCGAAGTCGCCGAGGATGGCCGCACCGATCGAACGGGCGTCCAGGTTCAGCGCCACACCGAGGACGCCGCCCGGGAACTCGAGCAGCTCGTTGGCCATGGCCGAGGGGAGGCCCTCGACGTGGGCGATACCGTCACCGGCGTCGGCGACCACGCCGACCTCTTCCCGGTTCACATCCGGGGCGTAACTCGAGACGTAGTTCTCGATCGCACTGCGGATCTCGTCCGAGGAGATCGTCAGCTCCGCCATTTCGTTCCCGCTCTCGCTTCTGTTCTGTCCAGTGTGCAAAGTCTGTGGTGCGGGCGCACCCGTCAGGCGCGGCTCAGCCTGCGGCGGACCGCTGCCAGCTGGCCGGCCGTGCTGCCGTCGATGACCTCGTCGCCGACGCGGACGACGAGCCCGCCGCCCAGCCGGGGGTCCACCTCGACGTGCAGCGCGAGGGTCCGCCCGTAGATGCCGTTGAGCCTCGACCCGAGCTGGGTCTGCTGCTCTTCGGTGAGAGCGTTGGCGCTGGTCACGTATGCGACCGAACGCTCACGCCGTTCCGCAGCCAGCGCGACCAGCTTGTCGAGCCCGTTGCCGACCCCGCGCCCCTTGGCGCGGCGCACGACCTGCTCGACGAGGGTCTCGGTGACCACGTCGACCTTGTCCGCGAACAGCCCGCGGACCAGGGTCCGCTTGGCGTCGGCGGGAGCGGCCAGGTCGGACAGCGCGGCCTCGAGTTCCGAGGAACCCGAGACGATCCGCGCGACCTGGAACAGCTGGGACTCGACGGTCTCGACGTTCCCGGTCTTCTCGGCGGAGGTGAGCAACGCCGAGCGACCGAGGGACTCGATCCCGTCCACCAGCTCGCGAGGGCTTGACCAGCGGCTGCCCGCCACGGCGTCGAGCACCTTCAGGGCCGGTTCGCTCAGCTTCCCGTCGAACAAGCGGCGGACGAGGCCCTGGCGGCTCTCCGGGCTGGCCGAAGCGTCGCTGACCGCCCGGCGCAGGCCGATTTCGCGGTCAAGGAGGTCGACGACCGAGAGCAGCTCGTCCCCGGCCGTCGCGGGGTCGGTACCCGCGTCGGCCAGAACCTCGCCGAGACGGGTCTCGGCGAGGTCGAGCGCTTCACGGCTCGCAGCATGCAGCGTCATCTCTGGTCTACTTCCCCGCTCCGTTGGTGGCGGTCTCCAGCTCCGCGAGGAACCGGTCGACCGTGCCGCGGCGGCGCACCTCGTCCTCGAGCGACTCGCCGACGATGCGGCTCGCCAGCTCCACCGCGTTGCGGCCCATGTCGGCCCGCAGCTCGGCGATGATCTGCGCCTTCTGGGCCTGCAGCTGAGCCTGCCCCTGCGCGACGATCCGCTGGGACTCGGACTCGGCCTCGGCCCGCAGCTCCGCCTTGATCTGCTCGGCTTCGAGCCGGGCGTCGTCGCGGATCTTCGCGGCCTCGGACCGGGCCTCGGCCAGCTGCGCCTTGTACTCGGCCAGCGCTTCTTCGGCTTCGGCCTGGGCCTTCTCGGCCTTCTCGATGCCGCCTTCGATCTTCTGCGCCCGTTCCTCGTACGCAGTCTCGAAACGCGGGACCACGTACTTCTTCAGGATGAACAGCAGGATCAGGAAGGCGACGATGCCGAGGATCAGCTCCGGGATGTCCGGGATGATCGGGTTGACGTGCTCCTCGGCCGCCAACACCAATTCGGTCTTCAGCACAGCGTCTCCTTAGATGGCGAGAGTGGGATGACTCAGGCCGCGGAGGCGATGAAGTAGATGACGATACCGATCAGCGCCAGAACCTCGGTGAGCACGAAGGTCGAGAACCCGATGCCCTGCAGCTTGCCCTGGGCCTCCGGCTGACGAGCGGTGCCGTTGATGACCGCGGCGAAGATCAAGCCGATGCCGATGCCCGGGCCGATCGCGCCCAGACCGTAGCCGATGGCGGCGAGGCCGGGGTTGATGTTGACAGCCTGCTCGGCAGCCTGGGCCAGAACGATGTTGCTCACGTGCGTTTCCCTTCACTTCGGTCCGCGCACTCACGCGGATCGGGGGCTTGTGCGTTTCTCAGTGGTCCGCGGAGAGCGCGGCGCCGATGTACCCGGCCGACAGCAGGGCGAAGATGTAGGCCTGCAGCACCTGGATGAAGGCCTCGAGGAAGGTCATCAGGATCGCCAAGACCCAGGCCAGCAGCGAAACCGGCTTGAGGGCCCAACTCGAGGTCTCCGTGAGCAGGAAGGTGCCGCCCAGCGTGAACACGATGATGATCAGGTGGCCGGCGAACATCGCGGCGAAAACACGGATGGCCAGCGTGATCGGCGTGATGAAGAACTTCTGGAAGAACTCGATCAGGCCGTAGAGCGGAAGCACGAACTTCGGGATCCCCGCCGGCGCCAGCTGGTTCTTCATGTACCCGCCGAGGCCGTACTTCTTGATGCCCACGTAGTGGTACACCGGGTAAACCACGAGAAGCGACATGGCCAGCGGGAAACCGATCCGCGCCATGGTCGGGAACTGGAAGAACGGAATGATCCCGAAGAGGTTGTTCACCAAGATGAAGGTGAACAACGCGAGAACCAGCGGGATGAACGGCTTGAACTCTTTCGAGCCGATCTGGCTCCGCGTGATGTTGTTGCGGCTGAAGTCATAGAGCGACTCCGCGATGAACTGGCCCTTGGTCGGCACGATCTTCAGCTTGCGCGACGCCACCAAGAAGTAGACGGCGACGATGACCAAAGCGATGATCACCAGCAACTTCGGTTTGTTCAAGGCCCACTCGCCAGACCCCAAAAACGGCGGCAGCTCGAAGGCATCAGTACCAGGGGGCGTGAAAACTGCACCCTCGGTCAGTACCAGCGCGATCACTGCGCTCCTCCCGGTTCTCCCGGCCGGCGTTCACTCCGCCGGGGGAATCGTCACGATCTGGACTTAACGTACCCGATGCACACGAGCACGCTGGAGGCGGCCGGACCCACCGCGCAGTGAATGATTTTCAAGCCCTGCACTGAGGTCGTCTCGCGTGAGCACTGCCCTGCAATCCACTTCGGACCAGCGGATGAGAAGGCGGAACCATCGGATCGCCACACTGCTGGTCGCGGTTCGTTTGAGGGAGTACGCGGGCGAGGCCGCCACCCTTGACGCGGACCCTACCAGCAGGTCAATCGGTGCCGTACAGGCGTACTTCATACCAACCGATCAGCTCAGGACTTAGGTCCCGAGTCCATCCAGGACCCAAGTCCGGGACGCGCGCGACCGGTTTCGCAACACCACAGGTGAGCGCGTCGCCCGACTGCGGCGAGCACCCGGAAGTCGGTCAGCGTGTTTCAGGTCACACTCGATTGCCGCAGTGCGCTCTCACTGCCAGTAGCCGAGGGCCCGAGCGCCCCGTCAGGACGGGAGGATCGTCGGGATCTTGGTCTTGCGGAAGGCCGCGAACTCGGCCGCGGCGGACAGCAGAATGGCCACGATCATCGTGAGCCCCAGCGACAACGGGTGCAGCGCGGTCACACCCTTGAGCAGCGTGAGCGCGCCGAACAGCAGCACGACCTTGACCACATACCCACCGAGCGCGATCACCATGACGAACATCGGGTCCTGGCCCGCGCTGAAGCGCATCAGCCCCAGCGTCGACAGCATCGCCACCATCGCGAGCACCGCGCCGACCAGCGACCCGAGAAATCCGGGCAGGCCGAACACGATGCTGAACACCACGATGCACACGAGCAACGCCGGCGGTGTGACCAGCAGCGAAGCCTTCGTCATCGCGCGAGCGGCCTGCAGCACCACCTTGGCGTGCGGGTTCTCCGTCGCGTCGGTCGAGGTTTCGGTTTCGCTCACAGCTGGGCTCCCTACTCGGTTCGACATCGAGTGTAGAGAACCTGGTGAGCGGCGGGCCAAGCCCCCAACCTGCCACTTCCGGTGGACGCGACCTGCCCCGGGTTCGCGAAAACGCGAACCCGGGGCAAGCACCATCGAATTCGGCCGCTTTCCGGCGAGATTTTTTCCCGAAGGTCCACTTCGATCACCGATTCACGACAATTCCCGGCGACCCGAAATCAAGCCGCCCACGTTTGACCCGGATTGGTGCACGTCTGACCGTTCCAGTCCATGCTGTACGTCCTGGTGACCTTGACCGTCACCGTCTGGCCCGGGCCGACACACGCATGGTGTTGCCGACGAACACGAATCGCGCCAGGACCTGGATCGGCCGTCCGTCGTTCGTGCAGTGGTGATAGTAGCGGTCCCAGCCCGCCACGGTCGCCCCACAGCCGCGACCATCGGAGGACACGTAGGAAACGATCCCGTTCCTCAGGTTCGTCACCGGCTTCGTCGGCTCCGACGTGGCCGCGGAGCCGACGCCGGGAACAGCCGTCATCATCGCGCCGGCAGCAAGCAGACCCAGCGCAGCCTTGGACACGTTCTTCATTTCGATTTCCCTCCCCATTCGACAACCGAAAGGAGGCAAAAAGAGAAAGGCCAAAACACGCCGAAGGCGCGCCGAAAAGGCACCCCTTGGACTCCCCAGTCCCCCTCAAACCCTCGGGTCGAAGATTAGCCGCCGAAAGTGATCATGGTCAACACTTCACCGGCTTTCACCCGATCGGGGAGCCTTTACTGAAAGCGAAACGAACTCGCGAGGACGTCAGCCCGCTCGGTGTCGCGCCCTCAACCTGGGCACCAGCGACACCAGCACAGCCGCCACCAGACCCGCCCCGATGACCCAGAACACGGCCGTGTCGTCGAACAGCGTCACGGACACCGCGCCGAACGCCAGGATGCCGGCCCACAAGTAGATGAGCAGGACGGCGCGGCGCTGGGAATGGCCGATCTCGAGCAGCCGGTGGTGGAGGTGCATCTTGTCGGCCGCGAAGGGGCTTTCGCCGCGGCGGGTGCGGCGGATGACGGCCATCACGAGGTCCAGGACGGGCACGAAGAGCACCGCCACGACCACGACCAAGGGCGACAGCAGGGCGAGCGCGTCGGAAGCCGAGAAGCGCGTGTAGCTGACGCGGCCGCTCGCGGACGTGGTCGCGCCGGCGAGCATGAGGCCGATCATCATGGAGCCGGAGTCGCCCATGAATATCTTGGCGGGTTGGAAGTTGTACGGCAGGAAGCCCAGACAGGCACCCGCCAGCGTCGCGGCGATCAGGGCCGGCGGGTAGGTGCCGAAGTCGCCGCCGGTGCTGTCGAGCAGGCCCAGCGAGAAGGCGCACGTCGCCGTCGCGGCGATGAAGCCGAGGCCGCCTGCGAGGCCGTCGAGGCCGTCGACGAAGTTCATCGCGTTGACCATCACCACGACCATCACGACGGTCAGCAGCGCGCCCTGGTTCTTGTCCAGTACGAGCACCGAACCGAACGAGTCGCCGGTGCCGCCCCACGGCACCCAGAACGACACCCACTGCACGCCGAACAGCACGAGGATCCCCGCGCACATGACCTGGCCGGCGAGCTTCGTCCACGCGTCGAGCTCGAACCGGTCGTCCAGCGCGCCGATGAGCGAGATGACCCCGGCCGCCAGCAGCACGCCGACGGAGTCGAGCGAGGCGTCGAACCCGTGGCTCAGCGCGGGCAGCTGGTGCGCCAGGCCCATCGCCGCGGCCACGCCCAGGTAGATGCCGACGCCGCCCATGCGCGGGATCGGCGTCACGTGGACGTCACGGGCGCGCGGGTTGGCGATCGCGCCGATGCGGATCGCGACGCGGCGGACCACGCCGGTGAGCAGGTAGGTCACCGCCGTCGCGGTCAACGCGACGAGGAGGTACTCCCGGATGGGGAGAAGTCCTTGCACAGGGGGCATGACCGCGTCACGCCTGCCGAAGGGTCCGAGTCACCGCGTCACGCTACCGCGACCGGATCGGGCACTCGTCAACGGAGCCTCCCGCGCGAGGGCCACTGTGGACCGCTCAGGCGAGCGACTCGATGGGCACGCCCATGACCTCGGCGATCGCCGCGCGCGTGACCGCGCCTTCGCGCAGCACCACCGGATTCTCGCCCGTGAGGTCCACGATCGACGACGCCACGGCCTCGCCGCTCGAACCACCGTCGAGGTACACCGACACCGAGTCGCCCAGCTGGTCCTGCGCCTCGGCCGCGGTGGACGCGGGCGGGCGGCCGGAGACGTTGGCGCTCGACACGGCCATCGGGCCGACGTCGCGCAGCAGCTCCAGCGCCACCGGGTGCAGCGGCATCCGCAGCATCACGGTGCCGCGTGACTGCCCGAGGTCCCACTGCAGGCTCGGCGCGTGCGGGAGCACGATCGACAGGTCGCCCGGCCAGAACGCCTCCACGAGCGCCCGCGCCTGCGGCGGCAGGCCGAGGACGAGACCGTCCACTGTGGACCACGAACCGACGAGCACGCCCACGGGCATGTCCGGGCCGCGGTTCTTCGCGCGCAGCAACGCCTGCACGGCGCCCGCGTCGAAGGCGTCGGCACCGATGCCGTAGACGGTGTCGGTCGGGAGGACCACCAGCCGGCTCGACCTCACCGCCGACGCCGCGGCGGCCAGCCCTTCGGCCCGGGATTCGCGCTTGCTGCAGTCGTACACCGCACTCATGCCGCGAAGCCTAGCCCTCGTCCCCGGCACCCGAATGCGGTGGTCAGGTGCCGGGGACGCGGGGTCAGAACCCGATGGCCGTGCAGGTGGTGGTGCTCGTCTTCGCCGGATCGCTCACCGACGTGGCGGTGAGCTTGACCCGCGCCGTGTACGGCGCGCCCGGTGCCCGTTTCGCATAGGCGGCGATCTGGGCGGTCTGCCCGAACTTCGCCGTCGCCAGCTCGTTGGGCAGCCGGACCTCCCAGCCCTTCGCGTCGGTGCTCGCGCTCAGCCGGTAGGTGTCGCTGTCGTACGGTGCCTTGGCCCCGCGCGCGGAGCCGGTGTTGAGCAGCCGGAAGTCGCACGTGGCGAGCCCGCCCTTGGTGAACGCGGGCAGCGCCGGCCGCAGGTGCGCGCCGCGCACCTGCGGGCCCGAACCGTCGAGCGAGGCGACGGTGACCGTGTACGACAGCACGCCGCTGTGCCCCTGAGAAGAGTGGTCCCGTGCGAGGTCGGTGACCAGGAAGTGCAGCCGGTTGGCCTCGTCGGTGTACTCGTAGGCGCCCGAGGAGCCCGTGCCGGCCTTGAACGCCGCATCGTTGAGCTGCCGGTAGTCGCCGACGGTGATCTTCACCGGCGTGCCGTCCGGCTTCACGTAGTCGGTGAGGCCGATGTCCTGCGGGTTCGCGTCGACGACCCACTCGAACGGCGCCGCGTCCTTGTTCTTGGTCTTGGCCAGCAGCACGCCGGAGTCGGGCGCGAAGGAGTCCGAGCCCATCCGGTCGACGACCTCGAGCGTGTAGTTGTCGTAACCGCCGCCGTCGCACAGCGGGTCGGTGTTGCGGTCACACTTCGGGGACTTGTCGCCGCCCGGCAACGCGATGTTCAGCCCGGTGTACGAGCCCGGTTCCGGCGCCGCTTCCCGCGCGGTGATCCGAGCCGTGACGGGACCGGTCTCGGCGAGCTGGTCGCGGTCGAGCTGCAGCACGTCGGCGGGGTCGACGATGCCGAGCTTGAGCTTGTTGCGCAGCATGTGGTGCGCGCCCATCGAGCCGCCCTCGGTGGCCGGGATCTGCCAGCGCGTGTGCGGGCCGCCGGGGCCGTTGAAGCTGCCGCGCGAAAGCATCTCCCACGGGCCGGTGTACGCGCGCTGCGGCGGGACACCGAACGGGTTGTTGTAGTTGTCGCCGATGCCCAGGATGTGGCTGAACTCGTGGGCGTAGGTGCCCTGGCCGGACGATTCGGCCTGCGTGGAGGAGCCGTTCTGCGCGTTGGGCCAGATGCTCGACGCCGAGGCCCACGACGTCCACGGGACGTAGCGGGTGTCGGCCCAGTTGGGCAGGCTCTCGTCGCCGGGCGGGCCGAACTCGTCCGGCACCGCGTCCTGGCTGCCGAACTTCATCTCGCCGAACTCCTGCCACGTCGAGCTCTCGTCCTGGCCCGCGGAGAGGAAGAAGACGAAGTCGAACTGGTCGGCCAGCGCGCCGACGTCGGCCTTCCACGCGGCGCGCGCGTCGGTGCGCAGGTCGCGGTCGCACGTCGAGCCCTGCGGGCACGCGTTGTCCTGGAACTCCATGCCGTACTCGAAGGACTTGCCCGGCATGCGGTAGGGCCCGAACGCGGTGAGGTCCACGCCGAAGCGGCCGCCGGAGTCCTCCATCCAGTACTCGTTGATGGTGTGGCCGTGGTTGAGGGTCTCGGGCTTGTTGAGGAAGTCCTGGTAGTACTGCGCCACGTTCTCGCGGGCGAGGTTGCTCGCCGACGGGCCGGGGTTGCCGAACACGGTCGAGTGCGGCGGCTTCGTGACCACGAAGTCCTCGTCCGGGTAGTCCGCGAGCACGACGGCGCCCTTGAAGGTGCGCTCGGTGGGCTTCCGCGACGGGTCGGCCCAGTTCGTGCCGGGGACCTTGCGGTAGTCGTTCCACGTCATGGCCGCTTGGTCGGCCCAGTGCGCGGAGTCCAGCGGCACGGGCCAGCCGCGGGTGAACGTGTCGGCGTTCGCCGTGCCGGCCGCCAGCCCGGGCAGCAACGCGACGGCCGCGACGACCGCGGCCACCTTCGAGACGCGCCGCGTCGTGCGCCGGACAGGGATCCAGGAGGGTCTCATCCACACTCCCCTTCACGATCGGGCCGCCCCGGGGCGGGCGGGCCCGAAGATCGACGGTATTCAGTCGACCGCGGATCGTTAGGGTTGCGAACGAAATCCGCCCCATTGCCTCACGACGAAAGTCGGACAGAGGTGGCGTACCGGCCGAATGTGTCGTTCGAACGGCAGACGGGGACGAGCCGGGCGGGCTTCGGGGCAGTCGCTCCAGGCCGGATCAGTCGGCGGCGCCGGGGCTGTCCACCGCGTCGACCCGGCGGCGGAGCAGGCAGAACTCGTTGCCCTCCGGGTCGGCCAGCACGTGCCAGGACTCCTCGCCCGTCTGCCCGACGTCGGCTGGGCGCGCGCCGGCAGCCAGCAGGCGTTCGAGCTCCGCGTCCTGGTCGCGGTCGGTGGGGTTGACGTCGAGGTGCAGCGGCAGTTTCCCGCGCTTGGGCTCGTCGCTGCGGCTGAGCACGAGGGTCGGCAGCGGCCCGCCGAAGCCGCCGGGCGGGCCGATCTCCAGGTCGGCGCCGTCCCAGCCGAGTTCGACGTAACCGAGGACCTCGCACCAGAAGTCCCCCAGGCGCTGGGGGTCGGCGCAGTCGATGACGAGTTCGGTGATCCGGCAGGCCATGCGCGAGAGACTACGGCGAACCGCACGGCTTCAGCCCAAGCGGCGGGCCGTGACGTAGCGGGCCCGGCCTGTGAAGTCGGGGTGGTCCTCGACGGCCGTGAGCACGCGGCGGGCCCGCACGAGCGCCGGGACGGCCGACCCGTGGGTGTCGTCATGCTCGATGGCCAGGCCGCCGCCGGGACGCAGCAGGCGGGCGCCGGCCGCGATGGCGTGGCGGATCACCGCCAGGCCGCTCTCCTCGGCGAACACCGCGCGTGCCGGGTCGTGCTCGGCGACCTCCGGGGGCACGGGCGTGCCTTCGGGGACGTACGGCGGGTTGCAAAGCACCAGGTCGACGAGGCCGTCGAGCTCGGCGAACATCGTCGGGTCGCCGATGTCACCCGAGTAGAGGCGCACGGGGGTGTCTCCGGCGTCGGAGTGCACGTCGGCGTTGTGCCGGGCCCAGGCGAGCGCCTGCGGGTCGACGTCCACGGCGTATACGACCGCGTCCGGCCGCTCGTGCGCCAGCGCCAGGGCCAGCGCGGCGGACCCGGTGCACAGGTCGACCACCACGGGGAACTCGCGGCCGTGGAGGAACTTCAGGCCCCAGTCCAGCAGCAGCTCGGTCTCCGGCCGCGGCACGAACACGCCGGGGCCCACGTTCACCGTGATGTTGCCCAGCGCGGCCCACCCGGTGAGGTACTGCAGCGGGATCCGCTTCGCGCGCTGCGCCACCAGCTGCCCGATCGCCTCGATCACCGGCGGGTCGACCAGCGGCACCATCGGCAACCGCCCGCGATCGACCCCGAGCACGTGCGCGGCGATCAGGTCCGCGTCCGTCCGCGGCGACTCCACGCCCGCCTCGGTGAGGATCCGGGTGGCCTCCATGATGGCCAGGCGCAGCGGCTGCCGATTCACAAGTCGTCCTTCACGTCGTCGAGCCTGGTGTCCAGCGTATCCACCCGGCGGCCCGCACCGGTGGCGCCGGGCCGCGAAGGCCGGCCGGGGCCTGTGACCAGGAGCGGGCGACGCGGGTGCCGGAACCCCTTTACCTGAGATCTCCTAAGATGCCGATGTTCCCCGGGCCGCGGATCATGGCCGTTCGCCCGCTTCTCCGAACAGCCGGAGCCCCAGTGCCGACGAGTCCTCTCACGCTGCCCCAGCGACGCCGGATCGCGTTCGTGTTCCCGATCTACAACGAAGAGGGGAACATCGACCTCCTGCACCGCACGGTCGCCGAGGTCACCGCTCCCCTGGCCGACCGCTACGACTTCAGCTTCCTCTACATCGACGACGGCAGCCGCGACACGTCGCTGGAGAAGCTCACCGAGTTGTCCCGGCGCGACGAGCGGGTGACCGTGATCGAGCTCGCGCGCAACTTCGGGCACCAGATGGCCGTGACCGCGGGCCTCGACCTGGTCGACGCCGACGCGACGATCATCATGGACAGCGACCTGCAGGACCCGCCGCGCGTCGCGCTCGAGCTGATCGAGCGGTGGGAAGAGGGCTACGACGTCGTCTACGCGCAGCGCCGCTCCCGGCAGGACAGCGCGTTCAAGAAGTTCACCGCCGGCGCGTTCTACTGGTTCCTGCGCAAGATGGCGGCCGTCGACATCCCCAAGAACACCGGCGACTTCCGGCTGATCGACCGCAAGGTCGTGGACGAGCTGCGCAAGTACCGCGAGCGCGACCGCTTCCTGCGCGGCCTGGTCTCCTACATCGGGTTCCGCCAGACCGCGGTGCTGTTCGACCGCGACAAGCGCCACGCGGGTGTCACCGGTTACCCGCTGCGCAAGATGCTGCGCTTCGCCGCCGACGGCATCCTCGGTTTCTCCGTCACGCCGCTGCGCATGATCAGCCGCCTCGGCTACCTGATCTCCGCGCTCAGCTTCGTCGGCGTGCTCTACGTGATCGGCGTGAAGCTGTTCGCGCCGTCGACCGCGGTGCCCGGCTGGGCGTTCATCACGATCGCGATGTTCTTCCTCGGCGGCATCCAGATCATCATGCTCGGCGTGCTCGGCAGCTACATCGGCCGCACGTACTCGCAGGTGCAGAACCGGCCGCTCTACGGCGTCGCCTCGGTGCGGACGGGTCTCGCCTCCGACGCTCGCGTCCCCTCGAACCCGGCCGGGCGCGGCGTGGACACAGTGGACACGGTCGACACCGTCGACCGTGTCCAGGCGGAGAGCAGGGCCTGATGAAGCTCCTCACCGCGCAGCAGATCCGCTTCGGTGTGGTAGGCATCGCCAACACGCTCGTCGACGCGGTCGGCTTCGCGTTGTTGTACTCCAGCGTCGGGCTGCCCCTGTTCGTCGCGAACCTGTGCTCGACGACCGCGGGCATGCTGCTGAGCTTCGTGCTCAACCGCAACTTCACCTTCCGCGCCCAGGACGGCGACGTCCGCAAGCAGGTGGTGCTGTTCTTCGCCAGCACCGCGTTCGGGCTGTGGGTGGTGCAGGCCGCGGTGATCTTCGCGGTCGGGTCGCTGCTGCCCCACGTGACCGTGCTCGTGCCGAAGTTCGCCGGCATCGCCGTGGGTCTGGTGTGGAACTACGTGCTCTACCAAAAGGTCGTCTTCCGGCAGCGGACCGCGGTCCCGGTTGCCGCCACCGAACCGCCGGGAGGCACGGTATGACCGCCACGGTGACCGCCGAGGAGCTCAGCTCCGAGGACGAGCCGAAGCAGCCCGTCGCTGCCTCGCGCGTGCCGCGCTGGCTCACAGGCGACTTCGCCCGCGTGCTGGCCGTGGTGCTCGCGTGGAACGTGGTGCTGATCGCGGTGGCGTGGCTGTTCGGGCCGTCGTCCCCGGTGAGCGAGGGCGTGCCGAAGACGGGCATCGGCTCGACGTGGAGCCTGCTCGCGCACACCTACCGCTGGGACGCCGGCAACTACGGCGACATCGCGCAGCACGCCTACACCAGCAGCTACGTGCCGCTGCGCGCGTTCTACCCGGTGTTCCCGATCTGCGTGTGGCTCGTGCAGACGATCAGCTTCCACCTGATCGGGATCCTCGTCGCGGGCTTCCTGGTGAACGTAGTCGCGACGTGGCTCGCGACCACGGCGCTGCTCAAGATCGCCCGCTTCTACTTCACCGGCGCCCGCGCCCAGTGGCTCGTGGTCGCCGCGTTCCTCACCGCGCCCACGGCGTTCTTCCTGCACTCGTTCTACAGCGAGGCGGTCTTCTGCGCGCTGGGCTTCTGGGCCTACCTGTTCGCGCTGCGGCGCCAGTGGCTGTGGATGGGCCTGTGCCTGATCCCGCTCACCGCCTCGCGGATCACCGCAGCCGTGTTCGTGGGCCTGTGCTTCCTGGAGTTCTGGCGCTCGAAGGACTGGCAGGTGCGCGGCCTGCTGAACTGGCGGCTGCTGTGGTTCCCCGCCGCGTTCCTCGGCCTCGGCGCGCACATGCTGTACATGAAGATCCAGACCGGCAGCGCCATGGCGAGCTTCAACGCGCTCAAGGGCGTGGCGACCTGGTCGTACCACAAGTTCAACCCGAACATCTTCGCCACCGGCTGGACCGAGGCGAAGCTGACGGCCCACGCCCTGCTCGGCGACATCCCGATGGACGGGTGGACGCTGATGAGCCACGTGCTGCCGACCATCGGGCTGGTGCTGCTGCTGGTGTCCTCTGTGTACATCTTCATCGCCTTGCGCGCCAAGGGAATCCCGCTCGCGGTGTTCGGCATCGCGTCGATCGTGATGCTGACGATCAACAACAACGTGGTGTCGGTACACCGCTACCTGCTGCCGTGCCTGGTGATGTACCTGTCGCTGGTGCTGTTCGCCGAACGCCGGCCGAAGCTGCGCGGCGTGGTCTACGGCGTGCTGTACGCGAACACGACGATCGGCGCGCTGATCTTCCTGCGTTTCGTGTCGGGGTACTGGGCCGGCTGACCGCGGGGCGCCCTGGTACGGCCTGGTGGCGGTGGCGGTGACCGGGGTGCCTGCACACGCTGCGCCCCGGCACCGCCCTGCCTACACTCGGCCGGGTGCGAACCAAAGACCTCCGCTTCGGTCTCGCGATCTTCGGCGCTTCCCTCGCCCTGCTCCTGGTCCGTTTCCTCGTCCCCAGACCCATCGGCATGGCCGACAACGGCGACGGCTGGCGGCTGCTCTGCAAACTCGGCGGCAAGCAGCTCGATCGCCCGTCGGAGGGCTTCGTCCGGTTCGGCTACGGCGCCGGGGTCCCCTGCACGAGCGACTACGTCTCGAGCCAGACCTGGCTCGACTGGCTCGCGAACAAAGCCGGTCATCTCTTCGGCTCGAGCGCCATCCTGAACCTGCTGGTACTCGGCGTCGGTACCTGCGTGCTCGTCGCGGTGGCCATCACCGCGACGGTCACCGGCCTCGACCTGGAGCGCCGCGGCAAGGTCGTCGCGACGGTCCTGCTGCTGCTCGTCATGGGCGACTCCGCGTTCTTCGGCTACTTCGCCTCCACGCTCAGCGAGGGCGCGGCCTTCCTCGGCATACTGCTGATCGCCGGCGGCCTCCTGCTGATGCACCGCGACCGCGCCCGGCGCTACGCCGGCGCCGTCATCACCGTCCTCGGTGGACTGATCGGCATCAACGCGAAGTCGCAGACCCTGTTGCTCATCCCCGTTTTCGTGCTCGTGGTGCTGCTGGTGAAGCCCAAGGGCGAGCGCGGCAAGGCCCGCTGGGCGCTGCCGCTCGCGGTGCTCGTGCTCGTGGGCGGCGGGACGCTCGCGGTGCAGTCACACGGCGACCCGGCCAACGCGGAGTACCGCGAGGCCAACGTGTACAACGCGATCTTCGACTCCATCGTGGACGGCAAGCACGACACGAACGCCGACCTGGCCGCACTCGGGCTTCCACAATCGTTCGCGAAGTACATCGGCACCGGCTGGTGGACCCCGGGCGCGGCCAGGACCGACCCGCTCTACCCGCGGTACCGCGACAAGATCAGCCGCCGCAACGTGCTGGCGTACTACGAGTCGCACCCCGTGCGCGTCGCGCAGATCCTGCAGCAGGGCGGTGTGAACACGCTCACCGCGCGCCCCGACAACCTCGGCAGCTTCGGTGAGCTCTCCGGCCAGCCGCGGCTGTCGAAGGAGTACCGCGTGCCAGTGTTCTCCGGGCTCGCCGCGCCGGCCGCGCCCATGGGGCTGTTCGTACTCGTTCCCCTGTGGCTGCTGATGATCTGGGCCGCGGTGCGCGCCTTCCGGCGCGGGCGGCGCGAGTACGGCCTCGTGGTGCTGATGCTGACGTTCTTCGCCATCGGGCAGCTCGGGCTGTCCGCGCTCGGCGAAGGCGTGGAAGGCGTGAAGCACCAGCTGCTCACGCTGTTCCCGACCGTGCTGGCGCTCGCGTTCGCGAGCCTCAGCCTGCTGCCGCGCGCCGAAGAGCCGCCGAAGCCGCAGGGAGAACGCGAGGACGACGAGCCGCTGACCGAGGAGATCGCGGCCGCCGTCTGAGGCGTCTGAGGCGTCTGAGGCGTCGGGACAGGCTCAGCCGGACTGCGCGGCCAGCCGCTCCTCGCGGTCGGCGGTCGCCAGGGCGTCGAGGACGCCGTCGAGGTCGCCGTCGAGGACCTGGTCGAGGTTGTAGGCCTTGTAGTTCACGCGGTGGTCCGAGATGCGGTTCTCGGGGAAGTTGTACGTGCGCACGCGCTCGGAGCGGTCGACGGTGCGGACCTGCGAGCGGCGGGCGTCCGAGGCCTTCGCGGCGGCCTCTTCCTCGGCGATGGCCTGCAGGCGGGCCTGCAGGACCTGCAGCGCGCGGGCGCGGTTCTGGATCTGGGACTTCTCGTTCTGGCACGAGACGACGATGCCGGTCGGCAGGTGCGTGATGCGCACGGCCGAGTCGGTGGTGTTCACGCTCTGGCCGCCGGGGCCGGAGGAGCGGAAGACGTCGATGCGCAGGTCATTGGGGTCGATCTCGACCTCGACCTCTTCGGGCTCCGGGTAGATCAGCACGCCGGCGGCGGACGTGTGGATGCGGCCCTGCGACTCGGTCGCCGGCACGCGCTGCACGCGGTGCACGCCGCCCTCGAACTTCAGGCGCGACCAGACGCCGTCGACGTCCGCGGTCTTGCTCTTGATCGACAGCGTGACGTCCTTGAAGCCGCCCAGGTCGGAGTCGGTGGAGTCGAGGACCTCGGCCTTCCAGCCGTGGCGCTCGGCGTAGCGCAGGTACATTCGCAGCAGGTCGCCCGCGAACAGCGCGGACTCCTCGCCGCCTTCGCCGGACTTGACCTCCATGACCACGTCGGTGCCGTCGTACGGGTCGCGCGGCAGCAGCAGCTCCGTGAGGCGGGACTCGAGGTCGGGGATCTTCGCGGCCAGCTCTTCGGCCTCTTCAGCGAACGCCGAGTCCTCGGCCGCCAGCTCCTTGGCCGCGGCGAGATCGTCGCGCGTCTGGTCGAGCTCACGCACGGCGCGCACGACGGGGCTCAGCTCCGCGTAGCGGCGGCCCAGCTTGCGGGCCTTGGCCTGGTCGGCGTGCACGGCCGGGTCCGCCAGCTGCTCTTCCAGCTGGGCGTGCTCGGCGAGCAGCCCCTTGAGCGAAGTCGAATCCACTTCCGCGCCTTCTTCCCGGCCTAGTACCACCAACGACAGAATTTCACCGACAGACAGCAAACGGCGCCCACTCGCACGTGCGAGTGGGCGCCGTGGGCGAAGCTACTTGGCGTCGTTCTTCTGCCGCTTGCCGTAGCGCTTCTCGAAGCGCGCAACCCGGCCACCGGTGTCCATGATCTTCTGCTTGCCGGTGTAGAACGGGTGGCAGTTCGAGCAGATCTCGACGTGGATCTCGCCGGAGTCCTTGGTGCTGCGGGTGGTGAAGCTGTTCCCGCAGTTACAGGTGACCTGAGTCGTCACGTACTCAGGGTGAATACCGCTCTTCATGGTGTCCTCTCTCGTTGGCCCCGGGTCCCCAGGAACGGGGTGAACCGGTGCCGGACTTCAGCGGGTCATTCTGCCAGACGGGCTGACGGTGAGTTCAACCAACCCTCCTGGCCTGGTATTCCTCGGCCCCGGCGCCGTCGGCCCCCAACGCCGTGAAGGGCACTTCGAGGGAACTGGGTCCCCTCGAAGTGCCCTTCACGGACGGTGAATCGGTGGAGCTCAGTCCTCGTCGTTCGCCCCGAGGGCCGTCTTCGAGACCTGCATGAGGAACTCGATGTTGGTCTTCGTCTTGCGCAGGCGCGAGATCAGCAGGTCGATGGCCTGCTGTGAGTCCAGCGCGTGGAGCACGCGGTGCAGCTTGTGCGTGACGGCGAGCTCGTCCGGCGAGAGCAGCAGCTCTTCCTTGCGGGTACCGGACGGGTTGACGTCGACCGCGGGGAACACGCGGCGCTCGGAGATCTTGCGGTCGAGCTTGAGCTCGGCGTTGCCGGTGCCCTTGAACTCCTCGAAGATCACCGTGTCCATCGTGGAGCCCGTCTCCACCATCGCCGTGGCGAAGATGGTGAGCGAGCCGCCGTTCTCGATGTTGCGCGCGGCACCCAGGAAACGCTTCGGCGGGTACAGCGCGGTCGAGTCGACACCACCGGACAGGATCCGGCCCGACGCGGGCGCGGCCAGGTTGTAGGCGCGGCCGAGGCGGGTGATCGAGTCGAGCAGCACCACCACGTCGTGGCCCATCTCGACCAGGCGCTTGGCGCGCTCGATCGAGAGCTCCGCGACCGAGGTGTGGTCGGCCGGCGGGCGGTCGAAGGTCGAGGCGATGACCTCGCCCTTCACGGACCGCTGCATGTCCGTGACCTCTTCCGGCCGCTCGTCGACCAGCACGACCATGAGGTGGGCCTCAGGGTTGTTCGTGGTGATCGCGTTGGCGATGTCCTGCATGATCGTGGTCTTACCGGCCTTCGGCGGGGACACGATCAGGGCGCGCTGCCCCTTGCCGACCGGCATGATCAGGTCGATCACGCGGGTGGTGAGCTTGTGCGACTCGGTCTCGAGACGCAGGCGCTCGTTGGGGTAGAGCGGGGTCAGCTTGGTGAAGTCGGGGCGGCGCTTGGCCTCGTCCGGCTCCAGGCCGTTGATCGAGTCGACGCGCACCAGCGGGTTGAACTTCTGCCGCTGCTGCTCGCCGTCCCGTGGCTGACGGACGACACCGGTGATGGCGTCACCGCGGCGCAGGCCGTACTTGCGGACCAGCGAGAGCGAGACGTACACGTCGTTCGGCCCGGCGAGGTAACCCGAGGTGCGCACGAACGCGTAGTTGTCGAGCACGTCCAGGATGCCGGCGACCGGCAGCAGGACGTCGTCCTCGCGGATCTCGGTGTCCGGCGAACCGCCTTCGGCGCGCCCGCCCCCGCTGCCCCGGCGACGGCGGTCGCGGAAGCGACGGCCGCGACGGCCGCCCTCCTCGTCGTCCTCCGGGCCCTGCGAACGGTTGTCCTGCTGGCCGCGGTTGCCGCTGTCCTGCTGGTTGTTGCGCTGGCGGTTGTCGCGGTTGTCCCGGTTGTCCGAGCCACCGCGGTTGTTGTCGCGGCCGCCCTGACGCTCAGCGCGGTCACCACGGTCCCCACGCTGTTCACGGTCACCACGCTGCTCACGGTCGCCACGCTGGCCACCGTCACGCTGCTGGCCACCGTCACGCTGCTCGCGCGGCTCACGCTGGCCGTCGGGCGCGCCCGCGGCCCGGTTCGAGCCGCGGCGGCGACGGCTGCGGCCGCCTTCCTCCTGCTGCCCGTCGGAGTTCTGCTGGCCGCCGTCGCGGTCCTGGCGCTCCTGCTGCGCGGGCTTCTCGGCCGGCGCCTCGGCTGCGGGAGCCGAACCGTTGGTCTCGGCCTGGGGAGCCGGCGCCGCCTCGGCGCTCGGGGTCTCCCCGCGCTTCTTCTCGGCCCGGGCCGGCTCTTCGGTCTTCGCGGCCTTCGAGGCCTTGGGAGCCGGAGCGTCGCCGACGCCGTCGAGCGGGAGAGTCTCCGCCGTCGCGGTGCGCTTCTTGGTCTTGCCCTGCCGCTCGCGGATCGCGGCGATCAGGTCACCCTTGCGCATCCCCGTGGTCTCGCCCACACCCAGTTCGCCCGCCAGCTGGCGGAGCTCGGCGATGACCATTCCGGAAAGGCCCCCGGTGCGGCGCTTCGGAGCGGCCGCGGCCCCATTCGTCTCAGCGGCCGCGGCGGGGGTCTCCACGTCGCCGCTCAACAGATCGGTGTTGCTCACACATGTCCTTCCTGACCGATCCACGCCTCCAGGTGGATCAGCGGACTGCCGCCGATCGCGTCTGATCGCGAAACGGCATTTGCTTCCGATGCGGGCGAGTCGCGCCTAGCCGTGCGGAACACAGCGAGAGCGTCGCCAGCACAGGATGTTTGCCTCCCCCAAACGGAGGAAACGGAATTCGGCACCGCGCCGAAACCGGAAACCCGCCTGCGTCCCTCCGCGTCCCGCTTGCCAGGCGGAGCGGATCTGGCGGATCGACGAAGGATGCGGACCGGAGGCTCGCGAGGAGCGAACAGGACCGGCATCGGGTGCGGAAACGCACGGTGATCGAACGCCCCCGAGGGTAGACCGCCCTGTGGGTAGGTGCAACAACCACCCCCCGCGTGGCGCACGTTCCGCCCGCCACGTGACCGGGGCTTTACTGAGCCGCAACCTGAACACCCGTCAGGTCCACGCCCAGCTCGGCGACGTCGAACCCGTCAACGTCGCATTCCGGCGGCAATATTCCCGTCGTGGTGAGGGCGAGCACCGTGGGACCGGCACCGGAGATCGTCGCCGCCACCCCGTGAGCACGGAGTGTGCGCACCAGCTCGGAGCTCGCGGGGTACGCGCTGGCGCGGTATTCCTGGTGCAGCCGGTCTTCGGTGGCGGCCAGCAGCAGCTCGGGTTTGGTCGTCATCGCGAGCACCGAAAGGGCCGTGCGGCCCGCGCTGTGCGCGGCGTCGGCGTGCGGAACGTGCTGGGGCAGCAGGCCGCGCGTGGCGTCGGTGGACGACTTCAGCGCCGGGATCGCCACCACCGGACGGATCTTGGTGCTGGGCTCCACACGTTCGGCGTGGAAGCGCCCGTTTTCGCACCACGCCACCACGAGCCCGCCGAGCAGGCTGGCGGCCGCGTTGTCCGCGTGGCCCTCGAACTCGGCCGCGAGCTGCAAAGCCTCGTCGTCGAGCGGAACGCCCGCCAGCGCGTAACCCAGCGCCACGCCGGACACCACGGCGGCGGCCGACGAACCGAGCCCGCGCGCGTGCGGGATCTTGTTGAAGCAGCGCAGGCGCAGGCCCGGCGGGCGCACGTCCAAGTGCGCGCACGCGCGGCGGATCGCCCGCACCACGAGGTGCGTCTCGTCGGTGGGGACATCGGCGACCCCGCCGGCGCCGGCGTCGACCACCTCGACCTTGAGGCCGTCCTCGGTCACCTGCAGCTCGACGACGTCGTGGCGCGCCAGGGCCAGGCCCAGCGCGTCGAATCCCGGGCCGAGGTTGGCCGTCGAACCCGGCACCACGGCCCGGAACGACGCGCCCACCGGCAGGCCCGAGGAGCCCGTCACCGCAGGTCCAGTGCGGCGGCGACCGCCGAAGGATCGACGGCCAGCGGCTCGACCTCGACGTTGCCCTCGAGCGCGGTCGCGGGGTCCTTGAGGCCGTGGCCGGTGACCGTGCACACGACCGTGCTGCCCTTCGGCAGCCGGCCGTCGGCGGCGGTGGCGAGCAGGCCGGCGACGCTCGTGGCCGACGCGGGCTCCACGAACACGCCCTCGCGCCCGGCCAGCAGGCGGTAGGCCTCGAGGATCTTCGCGTCGGTGATCGCCTCGAACAGGCCGGCCGACTCGTCCTTCGCCTTCACTGCACTGGCCCACGAAGCGGGGCTGCCGATGCGGATCGCCGTCGCGATGGTGTCCGGGTCGGACACCGGTTCGCCCAGCACGAGCGGCGCGGCGCCGGCCGCCTGGAAGCCGAACATCCGCGGCGTGTTCTTCACCACACCGTCTCCGGCGTACTCCGAATACCCGGCCCAGTAGGCGGTGATGTTGCCCGCGTTGCCCACCGGCAGGCAGTGGATGTCGGGCGCCTGGCCGAGCGCGTCGCAGACCTCGAACGCCGCGGTCTTCTGGCCCGCGATGCGCACCGGGTTCACGGAGTTCACCAGCGTCACGGGGTAGTCGGCCGCGGTCTTGCGCGCGAGTTCGAGGCAGTCGTCGAAGTTGCCGTCGACCTGCAGGATGCGCGCGCCGTGCAGCACGGCCTGCGCGAGCTTGCCCATCGCGATCTTGCCCTGCGGCACGAGCACCGCGCAGGTGAGCCCGGCGCGCGCCGCGTAGGCGGCCGCCGACGCCGACGTGTTGCCCGTCGACGCGCAGATCACGGCCTTGAGCCCGCTCGCCAGCGCGTGAGTGATGGCCACGGTCATGCCGCGGTCCTTGAACGAGCCGGTGGGGTTGGCGCCCTCCACCTTGAGGTACACCGTGCAGCCCGTGAGCTCCGACAGGTGCGCGGCGGGCAGCAGCGGGGTGTTGCCCTCGCCGAGCGTCACCACCTGCGCGCCGTCCGGCACAGGCACCCGGTCGCGGTACGCCTCGATGATCCCGGGCCAGGCAGTCAATCCGGCTGCATTCACGCCGCCACCTCAATTCGGAGTTGCACGCTCGTTACTGGTGAGGCGGCGGCGTGAATAGCGATGATTCGCTTGCAAGCTGCGCTCATTGGTCTTCGCCTTCCACGCGCATCACGCTCACGACTTGGCGCACGACATCGAGCTTCGCGATTTCGTCCACAGTGGACTGCAGCGCCGCGTCGGGCGCCAGGTGAGTGACCACCACGAGGCTCGCCGTGTCGTTGGCGTCGCGCTGGCGCACGGCGGCGATGCTCACGCCGTGGCCCGCGAACGCTTGCGCCACCTGGGCGAGCACGCCCGCGCGGTCGGCGACGTCGAGGCTCACGTGGTAGCGCGTGGGCGTCTGGCCCATCGGGCGCATCGGCAGCGCGGCGTGCGCCGACTCGCGCGGGCCGCGGCCGCCGACCACGCGGTTGCGGGCCACGGCGACGAGGTCGCCCAGCACCGCGCTCGCCGTGGGGGCACCGCCGGCGCCCTGGCCGTAGAACATCAGCTCGCCGGCCGCGTCGGCTTCCACGTACACGGCGTTGAACGCGCCGCTGACGCCCGCGAGCTGGTGGCTGCGCGGGATCATCACCGGGTGCACGCGCGCCGAGACGGACTCGGCGCCGTCGTCGGCCGTCACGCGCTCGCAGATGGCCAGGAGCTTCACCGTGCGGCCCAGCACGCGCGCGGCGACCAGGTCGGCCGCCGTGACGTCGGCGATGCCCTCACGGTGCACGTCCTTCGCCGTCACGCGCGTGTGGAACGCGAGCGAGGCGAGGATCGCGGCCTTGGACGCGGCGTCGTAGCCGTCGACGTCGGCGGTCGGGTCGGCCTCGGCGTACCCGAGGCGGCCGGCCTCGTCGAGCGTCTCGGCGTAGCCCGCGCCCGTGGTGTCCATGGCGGAGAGGATGTAGTTGGTGGTGCCGTTGACGATGCCCATCACGCGCGTGATGCGGTCGCCGGCCAGCGATTCGCGCAGCGGGCGCAGCAGCGGGATGGCGCCGGCCACGGCGGCCTCGAAGTACAGGTCGACACCCGCGGCGTCGGCGGCTTCGAACAGGTCCGCCGAGTGCTCGGCGAGCAGCGCCTTGTTGGCCGTGACCACGGCCTTGCCGGCGCTCAGCGCCGCGAGCAGCCAGCCGCGCACCGGCTCGATGCCGCCGACCAGCTCCACGACCACGTCGACGTCTTCGCGGACCACGAGCGCGGCCGCGTCGTCGGTCACCAGCTCCTGCGGCAGCTCGGGGTGCTTGTCGGGGCGGCGCACGGCGATGCCCGCCAGCTCCACCGCCGCCCCGGCGCGGGCCGCCAGCTCGTCCGCCTGCTCGGTGAGCAGCCGCACGACCTCACTGCCGACCGTGCCGCAGCCGAGGAGGGCGACCTTGATCGCTCGTCGGTCCGATGGAGACATGCCCGTCGGAGACACGCCTTTTGGAGACACTGTGGACACTTCTCAAACCTCCAGGCGCAGCATGTCGTCCGTCGTCTCCCGCCGCAGCAGCACGCGGGCGCTGCCGTTGCGCACGGCCACCACCGCCGGGCGCGGCTGCCGGTTGTACCCACTCGCCATCGAGTAGCAGTAGGCACCGGTCGCCGCGACGGCCAGCAGGTCGCCGGGAGCAAGAGTGTCGGGTAGCCAGCAGTCTCGGACGACGATGTCGCCGGATTCACAGTGTTTTCCCACGACTCGGGACAGAGTGGCGAGAACGGGCTCGTCACCTTCGCTCGCGGAGCGGGAAACCACCCGGCAGTCGTACACCGCGTCGTAGAGCGCCGTGCGGATGTTGTCACTCATGCCGCCGTCGACGCTCACGTAGCGGCGGGTGCTGTTGTCACCCAGGGCGACGTCCTTGATGGTGCCGACCTCGTACAGCGTGATGGTGCCCGGCCCGGCGATCGCGCGGCCCGGTTCGCCCGCGATGCGCGGCACGGGCAGGTCGGCGTACGCGCACTCCTTGCGGACGATCTCGCGGATCTGCGTGATCATTTGCGCGGGCGGCGGCGGGTTGTCCTTCTCGGTGTAGGCGATGCCGAAGCCACCGCCGAGGTCCACGAGGTTGAGCTGGTCGAGCAGCTCACGGCCGTGCTCCTTGGCCAGGTCGGCAAGCAGGCCGACCACCCGGCGGGCGGCGACCTCGAAGCCGTCGGCGTCGAAGATCTGCGAGCCGATGTGGCTGTGCAGGCCCACGAGCTTGAGCGACGGCGCGTTGAGCACGCGGCGCACGGCCTCGGCCGCGTCGCCGGAAGCCAGCGAGAAGCCGAACTTCTGGTCCTCGTGCGCGGTCGCGATGAACTCGTGCGTGTGGGCCTCGACGCCGACCGTCACGCGCACGAGCACCGCCTGCACGACCTCGCGGCGCGCGGCGATCTCGGCCAGGCGGGCGATCTCGTAGTACGAGTCGACGACCACGGTGCCGACGCCGGCCTCGACCGCCGCGTCGAGCTCCGCGAGCGACTTGTTGTTGCCGTGGAAGGTGATCCGCTCGGCCGGGAAGTTCGCGCGCTGCGCCACGGCGAGCTCGCCGCCGCTGCACACGTCGAGGCTCAGGCCCTGTTCGGCCACCCAGCGGGCGATCTCGATGGACAGGAACGCCTTCGACGCGTAGTGCACCAGCGCCGGGTCGTCGAACGCCTCGGCGTAGTCGGCGCACCGGGACTTGAAGTCGGCCTCGTCGACCACGAACAGCGGCGTGCCGTAGGTCTCGGCGAGGTCGCGCACGTCCATGCCGGCAATGCGCACGATGCCGTCGCCGGCGCGATAAGTGTTGCGCGGCCACACTTTCGCGGGCAGCTTGTCGAGCTCTTCGGCGCTCGCGGGCGGGAACCCGGAGGCGTCGGCATGGGGGTAGACGTCGGCGTGGCGAGGGCCCGCGGGGTGCGCCATTTCTTACATCCGTTCCGGAGCTGAGACACCGAGCAAGGACAGGCCGTTCGCCAGCACCTGGCGCGCGGCCTCGCACAGCGCGAGCCGTGCGAACGTGAGCGGGGTGGCCTCTTCGTCACCCTGTGGCAGAACCCGTCCCACCGTGTAGAACTTGTGGTACGCGCCGGCCAGCTCCTCGAGGTAGCGGGCGATGCGGTGTGGTTCCCGCATCTCGGCGGCGCGGCGGACGGTGGCGGGGAACTCGCCGATGGTGCGGATCAGTTCGCCCTCGGCGGGAAGAGTCAGTAGTCCGAAATCGACGTTCGCGGCGTCCTTTTCGGACTTCAGCCCGAGGTCGGCGGCGTTGCGCTGCAAGGAAGACAGCCGGGCGTGCGCGTACTGCACGTAGTAGACCGGGTTGTCGTTGCTGTGCTTGCGCAGCAGGTCGAGGTCCACGTCCAAAGTGGAGTCGACGGAGTAGCGGATCAGCTCGTAGCGCGCCGGGTCGACGCCCACGGCCTCCACGAGGTCCTCCATCGTGATCACGGTGCCCGCGCGCTTGGACATGCGCACCGGCTTGCCGTCGCTCACGAGGTTCACCATCTGGCCGATGAGGACCTCGACGGTGTCCGGGTCGTCGCCGAACGCGGCCGCGGCGGCCTTGAGGCGCGCGATGTAGCCGTGGTGGTCGGCGCCGAGCATGTAGATGCACAGGTCGAAGCCGCGGTTGCGCTTGTCCTTGAAGTAGGCGAGGTCGCCGGCGATGTAGGCCGGGTTGCCGTCCTTCTTGATGACGACGCGGTCCTTGTCGTCGCCGTACTCACTGGACTTGAGCCACCAGGCGCCGTCGGCGAAGTAGAGGTTGCCGGAGTCCTTGAGCTGCTGCACGGCGGCGTCGACCGCGCCGGACTCGTGCAGCGAGTTCTCGTGGAAGTACACGTCGAAGTCGGTGCCGAACTCGTGCAGGCTCTGGCGGATCTCGGTGAACATGAGCTCGATGCCGACGCGGCGGAACGTCTCGTGCCGCTCGGCCTCTGGCAGCGACAGCGCGCTGGGCTCCTGCTTGAGAACCTCGGCGGCGATGTCGTTGATGTAGCCGCCGGCGTAGCCGTCCTCGGGAGCGGGCTCGCCCTTGGCCGCGGCGATCAGGGACCGGACGAACCGGTCGATCTGGGCGCCGGCGTCGTTGAAGTAGTACTCGCGCGTGACGTCGCCGCCCTGCGCGGCCAGCACCCGGCCCAGCGCGTCGCCGACCGCGGCCCAGCGGGTGCCGCCGAGGTGGATCGGGCCGGTCGGGTTGGCGGAGACGAACTCGAGGTTGATCTTGCGGCCGGTGAGCGCGTCGCCGCGGCCGTAGGCCTCACCCGCGGCGAGCACCTGGCGCACGACCTCGCCCTGCGCGCCGGCGGCGAGGCGGAAGTTGAGGAACCCCGGACCGGCAACCTCGGCCGCGGTCACACCGTCGGCGGCCGCCACGACCTCCGCCAGCGCCTCGGCGAACTCCCGCGGCTGGAAGCCGGCCTTCTTGGCCACCTGGAGCGCGAGGTTCGTCGCGTAGTCGCCATGATCGGGGTTACGCGGGCGTTCGATGGTCACCTGCTCCGGCAGCACGGCGGCGTCGACGCCTCGGGCGTCGAGCACCTGCACGGCGGAGGCGCGGACCAGGTCGGCGAGAGCGGCGGGAGTCACTCGCCGAATTCTAGGTGTGCCCAGGTCGGACGCTTACGCCGGTCCGACCTGCGGTTGCCCGCGTCACCCGGGAGTGATCGTGAGAGGCGTTCACGGTGATCAGACGCCAGGTCTCTACACTGGCCGACGGGCAGGGTCCGTCCGGATCCCTCCATCATCTCACGAGGAGATCGCGGCAAACCATGGCGAAAGGGACAACCAGTAAGAAGGGGACGTCCGCCGGCAAGTCCGCGAACGCGGTGAAAGCCGCGCGCGGCAAGTCCGTCGTCGGCAAGAAGGGCACTCCGTGGGGCACCATCGTCGGTGTCGTCGTGGTGGTGGCCCTCCTGGCCAGCGTCGTCACCTATTACATGGTCAAATCCGCTCCGCAGCGCGACCAGAAGTCCCGCGAGGAGGCGGCCTCGTCGTTCGCACCGACGGCCACCAACCCGGACCCGTCCAAGAAGATCCCGGGCGTGATCACCGCGACCTACACCGGTTCGGTGCACGTGCTGCCCACCGAGCGCGTGGCGTATGACCACAGCCCGCCCTTCGGCGGACCGCACGACGGCAACTGGGCGGCCTGCAACGGCGTCGTCTACCCGACCGCGGTGCGCACCGAGAACATGGTCCACACGCTGGAGCACGGCGCCATCTGGATCGCCTACAACCCGGACCTCGTCAAGGGTGACCAGGTGGACCTGCTGGCCGCTCGCGTCAAGGGCAAGACCTACATCTCGATGTCGCCCTACCCCGGCCTGGACAAGCCGATCTCGCTGCAGTCGTGGGGCCACCAGCTCAAGCTGGACAAGGCCGACGACCCGCGCATCGACGAGTTCATCGCCGCGCTGCGGACGAACCCCAACGGCGTGTACCCCGAGATCGGCGCCTCGTGCGACGCGCTCGGCCCGGGCCAGTTCGACCCGAGCAACCCGCCGCCGTTCGACCCGAGCAAGCCGGGCCCCGACGCGAAGCCGATGAACTACGGCGGCAGCTCCGGCGCCGTGCCGGAGGGCGGTATGCAGCAGGGCGCCCCGGGCCAGCCCAGCGCGCCCGTGACCGCGCCGTCGGCCCCGGCGGGACAGTGATCTCACGGTGAGCACCGAAGCCGACTTCGAACCGGACGTCGACGAGCCCGGCGAGCGCCCCACGTGGTCCCGCTGGGTCGTCATCGGCGGGTCGATGCTCGCCGTGCTGCTCATCGGCGTGGCGATCGGCGTGTTCGCCTCGCGGCTCACCGACGGCAGCGACGCTGCGCCGGCGACCCCCGGCGCGGGTTCGGTCGAGGTCGGCTTCGCGCAGGATATGTCGACGCACCACCTGCAGGCCGTAACCATGGCCAACTGGGCCCGTGACCACAGCACGGACCCGGAGGTGCGGCAGCTCGCGTTCGACATCGAGTCGTCGCAGACCGAGCAGGTCGGGCGCATGAAGGGCTGGCTCATGCTGTGGGACCAGCCTGAGCAGGCGCCCGGCGCGTACATGACGTGGATGACCGAGCCGATGGGCCATGCGGGCATGCAGATGCCCACCAGCTCGCCGGCCAACGGCGCCCCGATGCCGGGCATGGCCACCGACGCGGAGATCGCCAAGCTGCGCTCGCTCACCGGCCGCGCGATGGACGTCGACTTCCTCCAGCTCATGCTGCGCCACCACAAGGGCGGCACGGCGATGGCGGAGTACGCGCAGGACCACTCGAACCTGCCGGCGCTGAAAGCGTTGTGCCGCAGCATCCTCGTGTCGCAGGGCGCGGAGATCAACCAGATGAAGCTGATGTTGCAGGCGCGCGGGGCGGCTCCGCTTCCCGCGTCCTGAGGTAGTTCTTTCCGGGGGCCGCTCCTTCTTGGGGTGGCCCCCTTTTTATTACCGGTTCCAGTCGGCGAACCGGATGCGCGAAATCTCCTTGACGTCGCCGACGGTGCCCCACTCGTCGCCGCCGAGGCGCGCCAGCGGCCGCAGCCGCCCGATCACGGGGTGGTCGCCGTCGAGCATCTCCTCGGCCACCGCGACGTGCACGACGCGGCCGAACACCACCGTCGACGTGCCGAACCCGACCGTGCTGTGCAGCTCGCACTCGAACGCCACCGGCGACTGCGCCACCCGCGGCGGCTTGACTTTCGTGCTGGGCTCGCGCGTGAGGCCCGCGGCGTCGAACTCGCTGTGGTCGGGCGGGAAGTCGGTGCCCGTGTCGTTGATCTTCTCGAACAGGTGCTCCGGCGCGAGGTTCACCACGAACTGCCCGGTGGCCTCGACGTTGCGCAACGTGTCCTTGCGCCCGACCGACGTGAACTGCAGCACCGGCGGCGCGGCCGAGGCCACCGTGAAGAACGAGTGCGGTGCGAGGTTGTCGACGCCGCTCGCCGAGGTGCTCGACACCCACGCGATCGGCCGCGGCACCACGGTGGCGGTCAGCAGCCGGTAGAAGGCGAACGGGGCGACGTCGGCGGGATCGAAGTCCTTGCGCATGGCCATTGGTCTACCAGGTCGCCGCTAAGCTGCCGAACGCCGATCGATGGGGGTGCGTGTGGATCCGATCGCCTTGTACTACCCGTACATCCACGTCCGGGACGACCGGTGGCTGAAGTACGCCGCGTTGTACTGGCCCAAGCTGGCGCGGCTGCGGCCGGCCGGCTATCCGACACTCGATTCGCCGGTGTCGCGGGCGCTGCGCTCGGAGGCGAACTGGCTGGTGGACGTCACACCCCCGGCGTGGGCGGCGCAGGAGGTCGGGCGCCCGTTCCTCGAGTTGCTGGAGTCGCACGAGCAGAGTCTGCGGGACCGGTTCGCCCTCGACCGGATCCACCGCCGGGTCGGGTACCGAGGTTCCCGCCGGAGTGTGCGCAGGACGTCCCTGTCGGCCGGCTCCTACGGCCGGGACCTGCCCGATTGGCTCGACTACGTCCACGTCGGCAAGATGTCGCCCGAATGGCTCGGCGCCGCAATGGTGGCCGACCTGGCCTCGACGTACGAAGGCCGGGGCGAGACCTGGGTGGGCATGCACCCGGAGCTGGCGGCGGTCTACACGTGTGCGCTCGTCGAACGCATCGCGACCGAGAACCGACTCCACCCGGTCACCGACCAGGAGCTCCCCCACACGGCCGCGTCGGGCTGGACACTCGACCGCCTCGCCGACGTGCTTCTCGGCACGGCGCCGACCTCCGCGGCCCGCCCGGACGCCGAAGACGGGTTCGTGTTCTCGGCTTTCGAGACCGTCGTGCCCGCCGGGCTCGACACCGTGCCGGTCGAGAAGATCATCGAGGTCCGCACGAAGTTCGGTGCCGAGCTCGACGCCTTTCGCCGGTACGTGACGGAGCAGTCCGAAAAGCTCGCGCAGTTGCAGGACGTACGGGATGTGGAGGTGTTCCGCGAGTACCTTCGCGACGAGGTCGACCGCGCCGTGACGGATCAGCTGAAACAGCTGCGCGATCGCTTGCGCAGCGTCGGCCTGGAGTCGGTGCGCGGGGTGGTCAATGTGAAGTCCGTGGCCCCGCCCGCGCTGGTCACGATCGCGGCCGACACCGTCGGGCTGTCGCCGGCCATCGCCGGCTCCGCCACGATGGCCGCGTGCGTGGTGGCCGCGCCGGCGCAGTGGCGTCGGCAGCGGCGAGCCGCCATCCGCGAGTCACCGGTGGGCTATCTGTTCCAGCTCGACCGGGAGCTCAACCCGACCGGGCTGATCGATCGCCTGCGGCGCGCCTGGCCGGGGTGATCGCTCATCGTGAGGCCGGCGGACACGACGACCGTGGCGCGGGCCCGGCGAACGAAGCGCGCTCGCTCACCGGGCCCCGCTCGGAGCAAGAAACCGTCAGGACTGCTTGCCCACGACGTTCCACTCGCCCGGCTCGGCCAGCGCCAGCACGTGGGCCAGGCCGGCGTCGTCGAAGGCGGGCCGGAACGTGTCGATGCCCTCGGAGAAGTGGGCCCAGCCCTGGATGTGGGCGGGCAGGACGGTCTTCGCGCCGAGCACCGCGGCCACGGCGGCGGCGCGCTCGGAGGTGAGCGTCAGGGGACGGCCGTCGAACTTCGCCGCGACGCGGGCAGCGCCGGCGAAGAGGACCGCGACGTCGATGGGCTGCACCTTGTTCGCGATCTCGGCCGCCACGCGGACGGACGCGTTGTCGCCGCTGAGGTACACCGTCGGCAGGTCGGTACCCGAGAGCACGAAGCCGATCACCTGGGAGTTGATGTAGCCGCTGTCGTCGCGGTCGCCGTCGGAGGGGCCGTGTTCGGCCGGAACGGCCTGCACGGTCAGGTCGCCGTCGCCGTCGCCGCGGGGGATGGTGATGGTCTCCCAGGCCTCGAGGCCCCGGGCGTTGTCGCCGAGCAGCTTCGCGGAGTTGACGCCGGTCAGGAGCGTCTTGGCGGCGAGGGCGTATTCCTTGCCCTTGGCGTCCAGGTTGTCGGGGTGGGCGGCGTGGCTCACGAGCACGACGTCGACGTCGCCGAGCCCGGCTTCGTCGACGGCCGGACCCTCGAGCTTCGTCAGGTAGGCGTGCGGGCCCGGCTCGTCGAACGTCGGGTCCACCACGAACCGCAGGCCCGCGATGTCCACGACGGTGGTCGGCCCCCCGATCACGCCGATCCCGAACTCCTGCCGCTGCGAACTGATGCGCTCACTCACGAGCATTCCCCTCGATGGTCTGTTCCGCAGGCGCACTCATGCCCGCCTGCTTATCCTTTGCGCCGCTTGAAGATTGCCCCGAAGCGCGGGAACCGGCCACCGGTGAACGGGTCAGATCCCGCCGGATTCGGCTCAGCGCCAAGGCAGGCGTTCGCCCATCCCGGATGAAACCGACTACCAGGACAGTTCCTGACACCGGCGCGCGCACTGCGGTCCTTCGACCTGCAGCGTCGCGTGGTTGATGGAGTACCGGGCCGCCAGGAGGTCCTGCGCCTTGGTGAGCACGGTGGACTGCTCGGCCTCGTCGTTCATCGTGAGGTGCGCCGACGCGACCTCCATGCCGGAGGTGAGAGTCCAGACGTGCAGGTCGTGGACGTCGGAGACGCCCGGCAGGGCCGCGAGCTCCGTGCTGATCGCGCCGACGTCGACGGTGTTCGGGGCGTGCTGGAACAGGATGCGCAGCGCGCGGCGCGCCAGGGTCCACGTGCGGGGCAGCACGAACAGGCCGATGGCGACACCGATGATCGGGTCGGCGTAGCGCCAGCCCGTGGTCAGGGTGATCGCGCCGCTGATCAGCACGCCGACGGAGCCGATCAGGTCGGCGAGCACCTCGAGGTACGCGCCGCGGACATTGAGGCTTTCGCGCGCGCCCGAGCGCAGCACGAAGAACGACACGATGTTGGCGACCAGGCCCGCGCCGGCGGCCAGCAGCACCGGCAGGCCCGCCACCTCGGGCGGGTCGGTGAGGCGGCCGATGGCCTCCACCAACACGTATCCGGCGACGCCGAACAGCAGCACCGCGTTGCCCAGCGCGGCGAGCACTTCGGCGCGGTACATGCCGAACGTGCGGCTGAGCGTCGGCCCGCTGCGGCGCGCCAGGACGATCGCGGCGAGCGCCATACCGACGCCCAGGACGTCGGTGAACATGTGGGCGGCGTCGGAGATCAGGGCCAGCGAGCCCGTGGTGAAGCCCACCACGAACTCCAGCACCATGAAGCCCGCGCCGATGACGAGGGCGATCAGCAACGCGCGCAGGTAGCGGCCGGACGCGCTCGCCGGGGCGGCGGTGTGCCCATGTCCGTGGCCGTGGCCCATGACTTCGCCTCCCGTCGTTGCCGCAGGTCACCACTGGTACAGGGCCTGTCGCCAGGCCCGCTCGCAATATATAGTCGCATGCGCATATGTGCAATACAGGTAAGCCTAAGTCACTGTAATCGGACACACCGGCGGATACCCATCCCCCGGATGAGCACTCCCGTCTGGTGGGATCAGCGCACCAGGCGGAAGAACCCGCGCACCTGCTCGACGAGCGACTCCGGCTCCTCCATCGCGGCGAAGTGCCCGCCGTGCGGCAGCTGTTCGAACCAGCGCAGGTCGGTGAACCGCAACTCGGCCTCGCGGCGCGACGGCCGCGTGATCTCCTTGGGGTACAACGAGATCCCGGACGGCGCGGTGATCTTGCCCCGGAACCCGGTGCCGAAGCTCTCCCAGTACAGCCGCGCCGACGACGTGGCCGAGGCCGTGAACCAGTACACGGAGATCGCGTCGAGGATCTGGCGGCGGGTGAGCGCGTCTTCCGGGTGGCCGTTGTTGTCGGTCCACGCCCAGAACTTCTCGGCGATCCAGGCGGCCTGGCCGGCGGGCGAGTCGGTGAGGCCGTAACCGAGCGTCTGCGGGCGCGTGGACTGCTGGCCGGAGTACCCGCGGCCGGTGCGGCCGAACTCCTGAGCTGCGGCGAGCGCCGCCTGCTCCTCGGGCGTCGGGTCGTCGAACTGCCCCAGCGGCGCGGCCGCCATGTTCACGTGGACGCCCGCCACCCGCCCCGGCGCGACTTCGCCGAGCACGCCGGTCACGGCCGAGCCCCAGTCGCCGCCCTGGGCGCCGTAGCGTTCGTAGCCCAGGGAAACCATCAGGCTGTCCCAGGCCCGCGCCGTGCGCTCCACACCCCACCCGGCCTTCACCGGCTTGTCACTCCACCCGTACCCGGGCAGCGACGGCGCGACCACGTGGAACGCGTCCGCCGGGTCTCCCCCGTGGGCGCGCGGGTCGGTGAGCGGGCCCAGCACGTCGAGGAACTCGAGCACCGAGCCGGGCCACCCGTGCGTGATCACCAGCGGAAACGCGTCCGGCTCGGGCGAGCGGACGTGCAGGAAGTGGATCCCGAGCCCGTCGACGGTGTCGCGGAACTGCGGGAACGCGTTCAGCCGGGCGGCGAAGCCGAAGTCGTAGTCCTCGGCCCAGGTGCGGCACAGCTCCTGCGCGTAGGCCAGCGGCAACCCCTGCGACCAGTCGTCCACGGTCTCGGCCTCGGGCCACCGCGTGCGGCGCAACCGTTCCCGCAGGTCCGCGATGTCGGCCTCGCTCACGTGGGCCTCGAACGGTTCCGCAACCACCCCTGCTCCCTCCGTCGGCAAGATCAACGCTAGCAGTGTCGACCCGAAGGTGACCCCCTGCGGAACACCGGGCGAACCGGGGTGCGCTAAGCTTGCCTCGTCGCGCAGCGATGCGCCCTTGTAGCTCAGGGGATAGAGCACTGCCCTCCGGAGGCAGGTGTCGCAGGTTCGAATCCTGCCAAGGGCACATTCTTCAGAAACAAATCGGCGGTTCCCACTCGCGAGTGGGAACCGCCGATTTTGTTGTGCGGTCGTCAACCGCCGAGGGTTTCGAGCACCGTGCGCGCGACGCCGGTCGCCTTGTCCAGCACCGAACGGGTGAGCGCCAGCATGTCCTCACCGGACGCGCGGGCCGGGCCGACGCCGGCTTCCAGGGTTGCGAGCATCGCGGTGCGGAGCTCGGTGTTGACGTTCACCTTGCCGACACCGGCGGCACCGCAGCGGCGCAGGTCGGCCGGCGACAGACCGGACGCGCCGTGCAGGACGAGCGGGACGGGTCCGGCCTCGGCGCGGATGCGGGCCAGCCGCGGCCAGTCGAGGTCGGGTGCGCCGCGGTAGCGGCCGTGGACGTTGCCGACGCCGCACGCGAGCAGCCGGGCCCCCGAGGCCGCGAGGAACGGCCCGACCTGCGCCGGATCGGTTTTGCCGGACACCTCAACGGCTTCCGCTCGGTCTTCGGCGCCGGGAACGCTGCCGAGCTCCGCTTCCACGACGACGCCGCGCGGCGCGGCGAAATCCCGGACCGCGCGGACGAACGCCGCATTCGCTTCCGGCGGCAGGTGGGAGCCGTCCGCGAGCACGGCGTCCACACCGTGCTCGATCGCCATGCCGATCAACGCCTCGTCCTTCGCGTGCTCGAGCTGCACGCACACCGGGACGGCCGCCGCGTCGGCGATCGCGCGCAGCGTCCGGATCAGGCGCGGCTCGGCGGCCGAGGGCGCCACCAGCAGGATCACGGGCAGGCCGGGCTCCTCCGCCGCGCTCACCACCGCCAGCGCGGTGTCCGCCCCGTAGCAGGTGAACGCGGGAATGGCCGCCTGGTCGGCGTGCGCGAAGTGTCGCCCCAGGAGGTCGAAGACCTCTTCGAAGTCCGCCTCGGCCTGGAGACGATCGCGGCGCGGCGGCTGTGCGAGCGGCGCGACCGGTCGTCGGTCGTCACCGAGCTGACCGAACACCTGGAGCGGCTTCGCCGGCCGGAGTCCCTCGCCGCGGACCTCGACGCCGACCTGGAGTTCCACGGCACCATGTGCCGGCTGGCCGGCAACCAGCTGCTGCTGCAGTCGCGGGAGGGCATCAGCAGCCTGGCGCGCATCACGATGCTCGCGGCGGGGCCAACATGGCCTACGAGCGCCACGCGCCCATCGTCGACCTCATCGCCCGCGGCGATTCGGCCGCGTGCAGCGAGTTCCTGGCCGACCACATGGCTTCCGCACGAGATCGGCTCATCCGGAGCATCTCGACCCCAGCCGTGAACGAAGCCGAAGTTCGTTCGTAGCGCGGGAAAACACCGCACGCGCCCGTGACACAAACGGCGCCGCCGGGCGAGTTCACCCCGGCGGCGCCGTTTGTGTGTCGGTCAGCTGTGCGAGATCGTCAGCCCGTAGAAGGCGACGCGAGCGCCCTTCGTCGTGCTGCTCGACGAGGACTGGTTGTACGAACCGGCCTTGAAGTACTGCTTGTACGCCTTGAACGACGACGGAATGCTGTAGTGCGTCGTGCTTCCGTTCACGGTGAGGTCGATGGTGTTGCCGCCGGAGATCCCGATCGTGTAGGTCCAGGTCTTGCCCACCGCGACGTGGCCGACGGTGTGCAGGGTCTGGCCGCCGTCGGGCGAGTTCTCCGTGCCCAGCACGATGTCGCCGCTGGAGCGATAGTACAGCTCCAGCAACGGTTTCGTCGACGAGCCGCCGGTGCCGAGGTGGACCTGACCGACGCACACGTTCGACGTCACCGACACCACGCGCAGTGTGGCGTTGAGCTTGTGGGATCCGCTCAGCGACCAGTTGGCGGCCGAACCGTCGCGGTTCATCTCCCTCAGCTCGGATCGGGCGTAGTTCGAATTGGGGGTGGTGACGCCCTTTTCCGGCGCCCAGAACGTCATCGCGCCATCGCGCGTGTCGGTGTAGAAATAGCTGTCCTGAAACCCGTTCGGCCCTTGCAGCCGGGACGACGAGATGGTGGTCGGCGAGCCCGGTGAGCCGACGGGCTCCTGGAGCTGCCAGGTCGACAGGTCGAAGTTGCCGCCAGGAGCCACGGACGGGCTGCCCAACACGGACTGACCGGTGGCCGGCGCTGCCTCCGCGGACAACGCGGTTGCAGCCACGAAGGCGGGAATCGCCAGCACGACGAGCGCGGCGCGCATGCGCATCGCAGTTTCCTTTCGCACGGTGGGGACCTCTGTGCCATTTATTCAGATATGTGAATTAATGTTGCGGAAACCCGGCGGCGAAAGGAAACGTTAAGGTTGTGATCGCATCAAGTCAAGGATTGACCTGATGCCCGACACGCCTCGGCGGCCCGTCACGACAAGGCGACGGACCGCCGGGTTCCGATTACCGGAACAAGCTAGAACGCGTTGCCCGCGTCACGGGCGGCGACCAGGGCCGCGTCGCGGTCCTGGTTGCGGGTGCCCGTGAGGATCGTGGGCTGGAAGCGGACCTCGGTGACGTCGGTGACGCCGACGAAGCGCAGCCAGTCCTTCACGTACGTGGAGTGGAAGTCGGCGCCGAACTGGATGGGAACGCCTTCGGAGTAGACGCCGCTGGTGTAGATCGTGGCGGCCTTCTTGCCGTTGACCAGCCCCGAGTAACCGGCGGCCGGGTCGAAGCCGAAGACCGTGCCGCGCTGAGTGATGATGTCGACCCACTGCTTGAAGACGTACGGCACGCCCGCGTTCCACATGGGAATGCTGAAGACGTAGGCGTCGGCCGAGGTGAACTGGTCGGTGAGCGCCTGGGCCTGCGCCCACACCTCGGCCTGCTCGCCTTCGGGTGCCCCGCCGGCGAACACGGCGAGCTTGGCACTCGCGCCGGCCGGTCCGAACTGCGGCAGCGAGCCGTCCCAGAGGTCCAGCGTCTTCACGACCGTGCCGGGGCGGGCGTCCTGGTACGACTCCAGGAACGCCGCGGCCAGCGCACCCGAATCCGACGCGGCACCTCGCGGACTGGCCGAGATGTGCAGAACGGTTGTCATGACAAGCCTTCCTGATGTGTTTGCCCACCGGTCCGGGGCGATGACTGTAACCGATAAAAGAGCCGATCAACAGTTACAGCGGGCCCGGTAACCTCTCAACGAAGGCGGACCGGACGGACAGGAAAGGAGGGCCGATGGAGCCGGAAGTGTTCCCGCTCGGGTTGAGCGACCATCCGGCCCTCGCGTTCCTCAACACCGCGGCCACCGCCGAAAGCCGCGAGCTGATCCCCCACGGAGCGGGTTTCGTGCAGTGGCTCGAGCTCACCCGGCTGATCGACGAACAAGACCGGAACGCGGTGCTCGATCACTTCGCCCCCGCCGAACTCGACGCCGCGGCCCGCGAAGCCGTCGACCTGCGCGAGCGCCTTCGTCCGGTGGTCCAGACGTGGGCGGGCGGCGATCCCACCGCACCGGACGAGCCGTTTTTGGCCGCGTTGAACGCCATTCTCGCCGAAAGCGGCCGCAGCCGGCAGGTCCGCCGATCCGGCGCCGACCTCGATCTGCAGGACCGGTGGACGTGGACCACGCCCCGGTCGCTCCTCTCCCCCGTCGCGGAAGCGGCAGCCGACCTGTTCGTCCACGGCGACCGGTCCCTGGTCCGCAACTGCGAGGGCCCGGAGTGCCCCCTGTGGTTCTACGACCGCACCAAGGCGCACCGCCGCCGCTGGTGCTCCATGGCGACGTGCGGGAACCGGGCCAAAGTGCGGGAATTCCGAGCTCGGGCCACGAAGGAAGTCCCGTAGCCTCACCCGGATCTTCGACGAGCCAACCGTTTCAGCGTTCCACCGGCGTGATGCGGGTGTTGCGCAGGTGTTCGTAGACGATCGACGTGCGGACGTCGGCCACTTCGGGGCGCGCGGTGAGCTGGTCGATCACGAAGGCGTAGAGGCTGGCGTTGTCGGGGACCGCGACGTGGAGGATGAAGTCCTCGGTGCCGGTCGTGACGTAGAGGCCGAGGATGTCGGGCAGGGTGGTGACCCAGTTGCGGAAGCCTTCGATGACGCGGCGCGACGGCGGGCGCACGCGGACCGCGACGAGGGCCTGAACCGAGCGGCCGATGGCGGGCAGGTTCACGTCGAGGGTCGCGCCCTGGATGATGCCACGCTGGCGAAGCGCGCGGGTGCGGTCGAGGGCCGTGGTGGGTGAGACGCCGACGGCGGCGGCGACGTCGCGGTTGGTCTTCCGGACGTCTGACTGCAGTTCCCGCAGGATCGCCTTATCAAGTTCGTCCACGTCCACCTCCAGGAAACCCAGTCCGATACTTGTACGGATTCTAAGCGATCCTGCTGGTTGTTCGTCTAACTTGCTGAAGCAAGAGCAGTACGAACAACCAGGGAGGCCCGGCTTTGACCGAGGAAAGTTCGCGGATCGGGTTCGCTCCGGACGAGGTCGATCCGACCGTGTCGACGCGGGCGGCTCGCTTGAAGTGGGTGGTCGTGGTCGACCGCGGTCTGCCGCCGGGGCGCGCGATGAACGCGGCGATCTGCGCGGCCGCGGCGACGGCGACGAACGTCACCGGGCTGCTCGGGGACGACGCCGTGGATGCCGACGGGCAGGCGCACCCCGGGCTGCCGTGGGCGGGGTGTTCGGTGCTGGCCGCCGACGGTCCGGCGCTGCGCACCATCCGCGCCAAGGCCATGGCGTCGCCCGGGTGCTTCGTGGCGGACATGCCGGCGGTCGCGCAGCACACGCTGGTGTACGCGGAATACCTCGCCGGTGTCAAAGAAACCACCGGCGAGGCACTCGACTACTACGCGGTGAGCATCATCGGCCCGCGCAACCGGGTCGCCAAGATCGTCGGGAAGCTGCCGTTGCTCCCGTGACCCGCTAGCGCACAGCGGCCGAGGCGTAGTCCCACAGGCGATCCGCCGCGACCGGGTCGAGGGCCCAGCGCGCGACGCCGGCCATCGCGTCCACGCCGCCGGCGGCGAGGTGCGCGCCGCCGTCGATGACCGGCGACTCCTGGTTGTCCTCGAAGTAGCGGCCGGTCACGCCGTCGAGCAGCGGCGACACGGCGAGCAGCGTGGGAGTGGCCGCGCCCTGCTCGGGAGTCTTGAAGTAGGCCGGGGTGATGGCGTTGCCGTCGGCGTCGAGGGCGCCGAGCAGGCGCAGGGCGTCGGGAGCGAGGTGGCGCAGGAGGTTCGTGCGGATGACGCCCGGGGCACACGCGTTGGCGTAGATCCCTTCGCCGGCCCAGCGGCGGCTGATCCCGACGGCGAGCAGCACACTGGCGGTCTTCGACTGCCCGTAGGCGACGAGCGGGTCGTAGGGCCGCCGCTCGAAATGCGGGTCGGCGAAAGAGAAGTCGGTCAGCAGGTGCGCACCGGAACTGAGGACGACGATGCGGGCTCCGCCGCCGGAGCGCAGAGCGTCCCACAGGCCGGTGACAAGCGCGAAGTGGCCCAGGAAGTTGATGCCCAGGTGCATTTCCCAGCCCTCGGCGATGACCTCGCGCTCGGGCAGCGCCATCACACCGGCGTTGGCGACCAGCGCGTCGACCGGCTTTTTCCACTGCGCGCAGAAGGCCCGCACCGAACCGAGGTCGGCGAGGTCGAGCGCCGCGACGTCGACGCGCGGGAACTCCTCGACGAGCTGCTTGGCGTGAGCCGGCGTGCGGGTGGCGATGGTGACGTGCGCGCCGGCCGTGGCGAGCGCGCGGACCGTCTCGGCGCCGAGGCCTGAGGCACCGCCGGTGACGATCACGCGGCGGCCAGTCAGGTCCACTCCGGCGAGGACCTCGGCGGCCGTGGCTCGCGCGCCGAACGGGGTGGTGATGGTGGTCATGGAGTCCTTCGCGGGAAGAGTCCGGTATGGACGGTGAGAGGCACGCCTGCGCGGGGGAAGGCGGCAGCGAGCCGGCGTCAGGACGCGGTGGGCGTGTAGTGACCCGGCACCATGCGGGTCGACACACCGAAGCGGTTGAACGCGTTGATCGTCGTGATCGCCGCGATGAGGTGGGCGAGCTCGGTCTCGTCGAACTGCTGCGCCGCCTTCGCGTAGACCTCGTCGGGCACGAAGCCGTCGGTGAGCACGGTGACGGTCTCGGTCAGCTCGATCGCCGCGATCTCGCGCGCGGTGTAGAAGTGCTTCGACTCGGCCCACGCGTCCAGCTGCAGGATGCGTTCGGCCGACTCGCCGGCGGCCAGGGCGTCCTTGCTGTGCATGTCGAGGCAGAACGCGCAGTGGTTCAGCTGCGACGCGCGGATCTTGACCAGGTTCACCAAGCCCTCGTCGAGGTGCTTCTTCGCCGCGGTGTCCAGGCGCAGCATCGCCTTGAACACGTCGGGGGCGAGCTTCATCCAATCCAGGCGCGGGGTGTGCTCGGGCAGGCGTTCAGTCGTCATGAGACCACGCTAGGCACCGTCGCCCGCGCGGACGTGGTCCAATTCCGGCTGCGCATCGTGGGCCAATCACGGGTGGCGCGGTGCACAGTGGACGGGCCCGGAATCGTCCCTACAGTGGGAAGAACCGACTCCCCTGGAGGATCCCGTCATGACCGCACCGTCCTGGAAGGACACCGGACCGTGGCTCGTCGCGCTGGACATCGACGGCACTCTGATCCGCGAGGACGGCTCGCTGAGCGAAGCCGTGGTCACCGAGGTCCGCCGGCTCGACGCGGCCGGGCACCACGTCGTGCTCACCACCGGCCGCTCCGCCGTGAGCACCGTCCCCGTGCTCGACCGACTGGGCATCACACCGCGGTTCCTGGTCTGTTCCAACGGCGCCGTCACCCTGCGCGAGTCCGGATCCGGCTTCCGGCGCCACTACGTGGAGTCGTTCGACCCGGCCGAGTCCCTGTGCGCCATCCGCACGCACCTGCCGAACGCCCGCTTCGCCGTCGAGGACGAGCTGGGCCGCTACCGCTGCACCGAACCGTTCCCCGACGGCACGACCGGCCTCGACGACGCGCAGGCCGCGGTACCGTTCGAAGCCCTGCTGACCACGAAGGCCACACGCGTCGTCGCGTTCGCGCCAGGCCACGACATGGCCGATTTCCTCGCTCTGGTACCGAAAATGAACCTGCGCGAGGTGAGCTTCGCCCTCGCCTGCACCCCGTGGCTCGACCTCGCCGCCGAGGGCGTGAACAAGGCCGCGGCGGCCGAACGCGTCCGCGCCGAGCTGGCGGTCCCCCGCCACCGCGTGCTCGCCGTCGGCGACGGCCACAACGACATAGAGCTCCTCACCTGGGCCGCCGAACGCGGGCGCGGTGTCGCGATGGGACAGTCCCCCGCCGAGCTGATCGCCGCCGCGGGCGAGCTCACCGGCACCGTGCTCGAAGACGGCCTCGCGCAGGTGCTCGCGACACTATGAGCGCGGCAGCACCGAGCACAACGCCGCCAACGCCCCCGACCACGCGCTGTCCGACGGAGTCGCGTACCCGACGACCAGCCCGTCGCGTCCGCTGTCCGGCCGCGCCGACGGATGCGCGAAGTCGCCCAGTCCGTCGAGCGCCAGGCCCACCCGCGCACCCGCGGCGATCACCGAACGCTCGGTGCCCGGCGGGAGGTCGAGCACCGCGTGCAGCCCCGCCGCGATCCCGGAGACGCGGATTCCCGGCGCGTGCTCCGCGACGGCCGCCACCAGCTGGTCGCGCCGGCGCCGGTAGCGCAGCCGCATCGCGCGGACGTGGCGGTCGTAGTCGCCGGAGGTGAGGAACTCGGCGAGCGCCAGCTGGTCGAACGAACCCGGCGCCCAGTCGACGTGGCCCTTCGCGGCGATCACCTCGGGCGTCACCGAACGCGGCAGCACCAGCCAGCCGAGCCGCAGCCCCGGCGCCAGCGACTTGCTCGCCGTGCCGAAGTAGCAGACGCGCTCGGGATCGAGGCCCTGCAACGCACCCACGGGCTGGCGGTCGTACCGGAACTCCCCGTCGTAGTCGTCTTCGAGCACCAGCCCACCCGTCGACCGGGCCCAGTCGACCACGGCCGCGCGGCGGTCCGGACGCAGAGCGCCCCCGGTCGGGTACTGGTGCGCGGGCGTGAGCAGAACCGCGCCCGTGTCGAGGGAACGCAGCCCTTCGGTGCACGTGCCGCCCTCGTCGAGCGGCAACGCCGGGGTCTCCAGGCCGGTTTCGGTGAGCAGGTCGTTGTACTGCGGCACGCCGTAGGTCTCGACGGCGACCGTGCTGACCCCACGCGCCCGCAGCACGCGGCCGATCAACCTCAGCCCGTGCACGAACCCCGCGCAGATCACGATCCGCTCGGGCGAGGCGTAAACACCGCGGGCGCGTGCGAGGTAGTCGGCGAGCGCCGTGCGGAGTTCGACTCGGCCACGCGGGTCGCCGTAGCCCAGGGCTTCGTGGGGCGCGGCCATGATCGCGCGCCGGGACGCCGCGAGCCACTGCGCGCGCGGGAAACTCGCCAGATCCGGGTTGCCGGGCAGCAGGCTGAACCGCGTGTCCGACGTGCGGATCGGCGTCGGACGGCGCAGCGCGACGCGGTCGGAGCCGGGCGTCGGCGCGCGGCGGGGCTCCGCCCGACGAGCGACGCGCGTACCCGAACCCTGCCGGGCGGTGAGCCAGCCTTCGGCCACGAGCTCGGCGTAGGCGTCGGCCACGGTGTTGCGCGCGATCGACAGGTCGGCGGCGAGCGTGCGTGACGAAGGCAGCTGCGCGCCGGGCAGCAACCGGCCCGTGCGCACGGCTTCGCGCAACGCGTCCATCAGCGACGTCCGCAGGCCGTGGCGGCCGCGAAGGTCCAGGTGGTCGAGGTGCAGGTCGGCGCCGAGGCCCTCGGTGGAGCGCCTGCCCTCGGGTGAAGTGGCCCGTGTTCCCACCATGGAAATGGACCATACACCTGACCCAATCGCAGCCTAGCGTGGGTTTTGAGCCCAGCGCGCGGGCCACCGAATCTGGTTGCGATCTACTACCACTATGGCCCGATACTCCTTAGGAACGCCATGACCTCCCTCGACGTCCGGAAAACCCCCGGACCACCACGCCCCGGCATCAGCACCGGGTTCGCCGTCCTGCTCGCCGTCGTCTGCGGCATCGCGGTGGCCAACATCTACTACGCCCAGCCGCTGCTGGAGGACATCGGCCACGACCTCGGCGTCGGCGCGGCCGGGCTCGGCTACGTGACGACCGTGACCCAGGTCGGCTACTTCGCCGGCCTGATCCTGCTCGTGCCGCTGGGTGACCTGCTCAACCGCCGCGTGCTCATCCCCGTCGGCTCGGTGATCGCCGCGCTGGCGCTGCTCGGCGTGGCCGTGTCACCCGGGCCGGTGCTGTTCTTCATCGCCAGCGGCGTGGTCGGCCTCGCGACGGTGGTGCAGCAGGTGATCATCGCCTACTCCGCCGTGCTGGCCAGTCCCGAATCCCGCGGCCGCGTGCTCGGCATCGTGACCAGCGGCGTCGTGATCGGCATCCTGCTCGCGCGGACCGTGGCCGGTCTGCTCGCCGACGCGTTCGGCTGGCGCTCGGTGTTCGTCGTCTCCGCGGTGCTGATGCTCGGCGTCGCGGTCCTGCTCGGCCTGCGGCTGCCCCCGGAGCTGCCGGACCGGCCTTCGGTCTCGTACCGCAAGCTGATCGCGTCGATCGTCACGCTGACCGTGCGCGAGCGCGTGTTCCGCGTGCGGAGCCTGATCACACTGTTCATGTTCGCCGGCTTCGGCGCGCTGTGGGGCTCGATGGCACTGCCGCTTTCCGCCGAGCCGTGGAACTTGTCGACGTCGGCGGTCGGGCTGTTCGGCCTCGTCGGCGCCGCTGGCGCGTTCGGGGCCGCTCGCGCCGGCTCCCTGGCCGACCGTGGCCGGGCGCAGTGGGTCACCGGCATCACGCTGGTGCTGTTCGCGGTGTCCTGGCTGCCGATCGCGTGGCTGCCGAAGTCGCTGATCCCGCTTATCATCGGCATCATCGTGATCGACTTCGCCGGCCAGGCCATCCACGTGACCAATCAGCACCTCATCGTGGGCCTCGACCCGAACGCGAGCAGCCGCCTCATCGGCAGCAACATGGCGTACTACTCCGTGGGTTTCGGCGGTGGCGCCGTCGCGGCGACCACCGTGTACAGCGCGTTGGGCTGGACCGCGGTCTGCGTCCTCGGCGCCGGGTTCAGCCTGGTGGCCCTGCTGGTGTGGGGCGTCGACCGGCTCTCCACGGCCCGCCTCGCTCCGGCAGCGGCCTGAGTGTCCTCTGTGGAATTTCGGAAAAAAAGGAGAAAGTGATGAAGGTATTCCTCGCCGGCGCCTCCGGTGTGCTCGGGCAGCGGCTGATCCCGCGGCTGGTCGAGGCCGGGCACGAGGTCGGCGCCATGACGCGGTCGACCGGCAAGCTGGAATCGTTGACCGACCTCGGCGCCGTCGCGATCCTGTGCGACGTCTTCGACCGCGACGCGCTCGTGCAGGCCGTCCGCGACTTCAAGCCGGACGTCGTGCTCAACGAGCTCACCGATCTGCCCGACGACTTCGCCAAGATCGGCGACCACACCGAGCGCAACGCCCGCATCCGCACCGAGGGCAACCACAACCTGATCGAGGCCGCTCGCGCCGCCGGCGCGCCGAAGATCCTCGCGCAGAGCGTGGCCTGGCAACTGCCCGACGGCCCCGACGCCCTCGCGGTGAAGGACCTCGAACAGTCGGTGCTGGCCGAAGGCGGTGTCGTGCTGAGCTACGGCCAGTTCTACGGCCCCGGCACCTACAACGAGGGCGCCCTGCCCGCGGAGCCCCGCGTGCACCTCGACCGCGCGGCCGAGCTCACGGTCGAAGCGCTCGACGCGCCGACGGGTGTCGTGACGATCGTCGACTGACCTGGGCAAGCGCCGGCCGGGTCAGCCCGGCCGGCGTCCGCCGAGGCCGAGTCAGGCGAACGACGAGTCCAAACCGTTTTCCTGCGCGTACGCGATCAACGCTCGCGGCGCGCGTTCGATGTGCGCCCCGAGCAGTTCCGCGGCCTGGTCGGCGTCGCGGTTCAGCGCGAAGTCCTTGAGGCGGCGGTGTTCACCGGCGATGTCGCGCTGGTGGTCGTCGGCCAGCGCCCAGTACCAGCGCCGGTAGAGCTCGGCGCTGTCGCGCAACGACGTGGCGATCGCCTCGAGCCGCGGACTGCCGCAGCCGGCCAGCAACGCGCGGTGGAAGTCGCGGTGGGCCAGCGTCCAGTCTTCGTTGTAGGAACCGTCTTCGAGGATCACCGGCGTGCGTTCCAGCGTGTGGTGCGTGCCGAGCACCGACGTCTCCCAGCTGAGGTCGCCGAGTTCGAACGACTGCCGCAGCGCCAGGGACTCGATCTGAACGCGGACCTTCGTGAGGTCGGCCAGATCGTCGACGGACAGCGGGCGCACGGTGAACCCGCGCTGCGGCGTGGAAACCAGCAGGCCCTGCTCCGCCAGCCGCGTCAATGCTTCGCGCACCACGGACATGCTCACGCCGAAGCGCGTGCTCAGTTCCTGGGACTTCATGCGCTGTCCCGGCTCGAAGCGGCCGCCGAGGAGGTCGGCCCGTAGCGTCTCGAAGACTTCCTCGGTCCGGCTGGCGGTAGGTTTCGTCACCACTCGAACATTCTACTATAAATCGATATTCGACGGCCATAACGGCGACCCCGGCCGGGCAGGCCGGGACCGCGGCCGGCCTCAGTCGGCAACCAGGTCGTTGCGCAGCCGGCCGATGCCCTCGATCTCACTGACCAGCGTGGTACCGGGAACCAGGTAGCGCTTGGGGTCCCGGCCCATCCCGACGCCCGCCGGCGTACCGGTGAAGATCACGTCTCCCGGCAGCAGCGCCACGACCGACGACAGGTACGAAACCAGCGCCGGCACCGAGACGATGAGGTCACGGGTGCGGCCGTCCTGCAGCACCTCGTCGCCGACGGAGCAGCTCAGTGCGAGGTCGTCGCGGTCGGCGAGCTCGTCGGGCGTCACGATCGCGGGGCCGATGGGGCTGAAGCCGGGGTAGGACTTGCCGAGCGAGAACTGCGGCACCGGGCCCGCGAGCTGAACTTCGCGTTCGGACAGATCCTGTCCGATCGTGAGGCCCGCGACGTGGTCCCAGCCCTGCTCCTTGGTCACACCCTCGGCCCGCTTGCCGATCACGACCACGAGCTCCACCTCCCAGTCGACCGACGCGCTGGGCAGCCGCACCGCGTCGTACGGGCCGGTGATGCTCGTGACGAACTTCGTGAACACCGGGGGCGCGGTCGCCGAGGCCTGCATGCCCGATTCGGACGCGTGCGCGTCGTAGTTCAGGCCGATGGCGAAGATCTGCGCCGGGCGCAGCACCGGCGGGCCGACCTCGACGTAGGTGAACGGCACCGCGTCCTCGAACGACTGCCCACGCGCCCACGCCGCGAACTCGTCCCACTTCTCGTAGACGCCGTCGGGGTCCGGGCCGAACCGGCCGTCGCTGGCCTTCTCGACGTCGAGGGCGAGGTCACCGGAGAGCAGGGCGACGCGGCCGTTGATGTTTCCGTAGCGCATGGTTTTCCTTGTCTGCGAAAAAGGTCAGCGGGGGCTGTGCGTGCCGGTCATGAGCGCGGCGAGGTCTTCGGGCTTGAGGAACGACGGCGGCAGCGGCGGGCCCCAGTTGTAGACACCACGGGTGCCCTCGACGACCGAGGGCTTCCAGAGCGCGTCGTCGACGATGCAGTCGAGGTCGCTGTAGTACTCGGAGAAGTTGCCGGCGGGATCCTTGAGGTACCAGAAGAAGTTGGACCCGATGTGGTGGCGGCCCAGGCCCCAGACGTGGCGCTCGGGGTTGCCTTCCAGCATCTCGGTGGCGCCGCGGCCGACCTCGTCGACGTCGTCGACCTCCCACGCGGTGTGGTGCAGGAAGTCGACCGGTGCCTTCTGGATCAGCAGGTTGTGGTGGTCGGTCGAGCAGCGCAGGAAGCTCGCGAGGCTCGGGACGTGGTCACTGGCCTTGAACCCGATGCCCTCGGTGAAGAACTTCTGCGACGCGTCCTGATCCTTTGACCCGATCACGACGTGGCCCAGCTTCTTCGGCCGCACCTTGTTGGTCCGCTCCACGCCGGGCGCGCGGCCGTCCGGCCGCGATACCCGGCCAGGACCGTTGTACGGCACCTGCTCCACCGGCACCTGCACCAGGTGCGGCGCGATCTCCAGCACCACCAGCGTGTTCGAGTTCGGGTCGAGCACCCGCAGCGACGTCTCGTCGCGCTTCCCGGCCACGTCGAGCTTCGCCAGGCTCGCCTCGATCCGGTCCAGGTCGTCGGGGTCGTCGACCCCCACCCCCAGCTCCACCAGCCGGCGCAGCGGCGAGTGCGTGATCTTCAGCTGCTCGCCCCCTTCGGCGGTGGCGAACCGGTTCTCCGCCTTCTCGCCCACCGGCGTCAGGCCGAAATCCTCGTAGTAACCAGCGGTCGCCCCCACATTGGGCACACCCAGCGTGATCGACGTCAAACGATGCAGCGGCATCGGCTTGCCTTCCTGTCCGGGACGACTCGGCGGCTCGACGGACTCACCAGACCCGCCATCGTCAGAGTAGCAAAATATCGATACTTTGGAAGTCTATCGCGCAAACTGGTGACCCACGGCACCCTCATTCGTGCTTCTCATTGGACGAGAAGCGCATCGCGACGCCGAGTTCGCCCGACTTACGTTGAGTTCTCCCCACCGGTGAGGAGGAGCCGAATGACCGACGTCGAGGTGCTGGAAGTGGCCGCGATCCGGGAGCGGGCCGAGGGCGTGCGCGAGCTGACCCTGGCGCGGCCGGACGGCGGGCGGCTGCCCGACTGGACGCCGGGGTCGCACATCGACCTGGTCCTCCCGAACGGGCTCACGCGCCAGTACTCGCTGTGCGGCGACCGCTGGGATTCCCGCACCTACCGCGTCGCCGTGCTGCGCGAGCCGGACGGGCGAGGCGGTTCGGCGTACGTGCACGACGTCGTCGGAGTCGGCGACCGCCTCGGCGTCGGCTGGCCACGCAACAACTTCCCGCTGGTGCCCGCCACCGAGTATCTGTTCATCGCCGGCGGCATCGGGATCACGCCGGTGCTGCCGATGATCCACCAGGCCGAGCTGCTCGGCATCGAGTGGCACCTCCTCTACGGCGGGCGGCGCCGCGCGTCCATGGCCTTCCTCGACGAGCTGGCCACCTACGGCGACCGTGTGCACGCCGTGCCGCAAGACGAACGGGGACTGCTCGACCTCGCCGCGTGGCTCGGCGAGGCGAAATCCGCCGCGCGCGTCTACTGCTGCGGCCCTGCCCCATTGCTGGACGCCGTCGAAGCCGCCTGCGCGCACTGGCCGGCGCACGCGCTGCACACCGAACGCTTCGTCGCGGCCGAACGCACCCCCGCCCGCGACGAGGCCTTCGAGGTGGAACTGCGCCGCTCCGGCAAGACGATCCGCGTGACGCCGGAGATCTCCGTGCTGGAAGCCATCCGCAACGCCGGCGTCGACGTCCTCTCCTCGTGCGAGCACGGCACGTGCGGCACCTGCGAAACCGTGGGGCTCGACGGCCTGCCCGACCACCGCGACTCCCTGCTCGCCGAGCACGACCGCGAGACGGCGGACTGCATGTACGTCTGCGTGTCCCGCTCCCGCACCGACCGCCTCGCCCTCGACCTCTGACCCGCTCGAAGATCGGAGACTCCCATGACCACGATGCTCGACGTACCCGTCGTCGACCTGGATCCGTTCGGGCCCGAAGCTCTGGAAGATCCGGCCCGACTGCACGCGACGATGCGCGACGCCGGACCGCTCGTGCACCTGTCCCGCTACGACGTTTACGCCATGGCGCGGTACGAACAGGTCCGCACCGCACTCGTGGACTGGCAGGACTTCGAGTCCGGCGCCGGCGTCGGGCTCAGCAACTTCCGCCACGAAAAGCCGTGGCGCCCGCCGAGCCTGCTCCTCGAGAACGACCCGCCCCACCACGACGCTCCACGGCGCGTGCTCACGTCCGTGATCGGGCCGCGTGTCCTGCGGACCTTGCGGGAACAGTGGTTCGCCTCGCGCAGGCCGAGCGCCCGCGGCGCCATCGCGGCGATCTCCCAGAACCGCGCGCCGACGTGCACGCGGTGACCTTCGCCGCGTTCGAGCAGGCCCAGCTCGACGAGCTCGGCGACGATCCGGTGCGCCGTCGGCGTCGACAGCCCCGCGCGGCGCGCGATGTCCGACGCGGTGAGGGAACCGTGGTCGAGGTCGAACGCCTCGAGCACCGCCACCACCCGGGCGAGCACCGACTGACCGGCCGATCGGTGGGCCATGGTCCCCTCCTCGCGCCGGGACAGGAGTCCTTGAGAATAAAACGGGTCCGCCAGGCCGGCCCGCGGTCTTCTCATTCAATGAGAAAGTTCGGCCTCCAGGTCGGCCAGGACCTGGTAACCGGGGAGCACCGCCGCGGCGCTCGATTCGGGCTCACGGCCTTCGCGGATGGCGGCGACGAACTCGCGATCCTGGGCCTCGATACCGTCGGCCACTCCGTCGAGCGTGACCTTTTCGCCTTTTCCGGTCACGAGGTCGTCGTAACGCGCGAGGTAGGTCCCGTTGTCGCAGATGTAGCGGAAGTCGGTACCGAAGGGCCCGTCGTTGTTGAAGCTCAGCGAAAGCGTGCAGATCGCGCCCCCGGCCGCCCGCAGCTGGATCGAGAGGTCCATCGCGATCCCGAGCTCAGGATGCAGTGGCCCCTGCACGGCGTGGGCGGCCACGATCTCCTCACCGGTCTGGAACCGGAACAGGTCCACGGTGTGCGCGGCGTGGTGCCACAGCAGGTGATCGGTCCAGCTGCGGGGTTCGCCGAGCGCGTTGAGGTTCGCGCGGCGGAAGAAGAACGTCTGCGCGGTCAGCTGCTGCAACGTCAGCTCTCCGGCAACCACCTTCCGGTGTACCCAGCGGTGCGACGGGTTGAAGCGCCGGGTGTGCCCGGCCAGGCACACCAAGCCGGTCTCACGCGCGGTGGCGGCCACGCGTTCGGCGTCGGCGCGGCTGTCGGCGAGCGGGATCTCGACCTCCACGTGCTTGCCCGCCCGCATCGCGGCGACGGCCTGCCGTGCGTGCAGCTGCGTCGGCGTGGCCAGGATGACCGCGTCGACGTCGTCGCGCGCGAGCACGTCGGCCAGCTCGGTGGTCGCGTGGCCGATGCCGTAGCCGGCCGCGACCTCGCGTGCCTGCTCCAGCCGCCGGCCGACGACCGCGGTGACCTCGACGCCGTCTATGCGGGCGAGGGCGTCGAGGTGCTTGATCCCGAACGCCCCCGCTCCGGCGAGCGCGACGCGCAGTGGCTGAGCCGTCACTGCGCCGGCTCCAGCACGAGGTGTCCGACGGCGGTGTTGGAGGCGGGCACGTGGTAGAAGCGGTAGAGCTCCTTCACGTCCTCGCCGAGCGCACCGCGCATGATCAGCCACATCACCATTTCGATGCCTTCCGAACCGGCCTCACGCAGGTACTCGATGTGCGGCAGCTTCCGCAGCGCCTCGGGGTCGGCGGTCAGGCGGTCGAGGAACGCCGCGTCGAACTCGGCGTTGATGAGCCCGGCGCGCGGGCCCTGCAGCTGGTGGCTCATGCCGCCGGTGCCCCACACCTGCACGTCGAGGTCCTCGTCGTAGGCCAGCACCGCGCGGCGGATCGCCTCGCCGAGCGCGTAACAGCGGTTGCCGGTCGGCGGCGGGAACTGCACCACGTTCACCGCCACGGGGATGACCTTGACCGGCCACGCCTCGGGCTGCCCGAACATCAGCGACATCGGCACGGTCAGGCCGTGGTCCACGTCGAGCTTGTTCATGATCGTGATGTCGAATTCGTCGCGGATCAGCGATTCCGCGAGGTGCCAAGCGAGATCCGAGTGGCCCTGCACGCGGGGCACCGGCCGCGGGCCGAACCCCTCGTCCGCCGGGGCGAACGAATCCGCGCAGCCGATGGCGAACGTCGGGATCATCTCCAGGGAGAACGACGTCGCGTGGTCGTTGAACACGAGCACCACCACGTCGGGGCGCTCGCGGGCGATCCACTTCTTCGTCCACTCGTACCCGTCGAACACCGGCTTCCAGTAGTCGTCGCCGGACTTCCCGTGATCGAGCGCCGCGCCGATCGCCGGGACGTGGCTGGTGGTGACACCAGCGGTGATCCTCGCCATGGCTACCGTCCTTCCTTGATCGAGCGCTGGCCCTCGGGTGAGCGCCCGCCGGCGATCATCATCGCCACGTACTCCTCGGCTGTCATGCCGACCATCGTGCTCACGGCCGCGGGAAAACTGGTTCCGTCGGTCGCGAAAATCTTGGCCAGGAAATAGATGTTGCCACCCTCGGCGATCGCGGCGTTCCAGTCGCGGTCCACCACGGCTTGGCACTGCGCCGGGGTCAGCGGCCACTCGTCGAGGTAGGCGCTCTCGTCGGCCTTGAACCGCTCCCGGTTCTCGGGTTTGAGCAAGCTCATGCAGAACTGATTCAGTGCGAAGCCCTTCCTGCTCTGCTCGCCGGTGAACACCGTGGTCCCCGGGATGTCGTCCAGTTCGGGATCTTTCACCTGTGCCTCCGCACTCGTCATCGGTAGGACCAGCCGCTCTCGTAGGGCAAACCCGTGTAGTTCTCCGCCAGCGCCGTGGCCTGGCTGCGTGACGACGCGATGAAGGCCAACTGCGACAACGCCAGCTGCTGCTCGATCGCCGCGCCACTGGGCGCTTTGTGCAGCGTGGTCGTCATCCACCACGAGAAGTGCGTGGCCCGCCAGACGCGCTTCAACGCCTTCTCGGTGTACGCGGCGAGGAGGTCTTCGCGGTTGCCGTAGTAGAAACCGCCGAGCGCCCGGGAAAGCAGGCGGACGTCGGCGACGGCGAGGTTCATCCCCTTCGCGCCGGTCGGCGGCACGATGTGCGCCGCGTCGCCGGCGAGGAACAGCCGGCCGTGCTGCATGGGGGCGGCGACGAAGCTGCGCATCGGGGTGATGGATTTGTCGAAGATGCGGCCTTCGGTCAGCTCGAAGCCGTCGACGTCGGTGAACCTGAGGTGCAGCTCCGACCAGATCCGGTCCTCGGGCCAGTTCGCGACGTCCTCGTCGGGGTCGACCTGCAGGTAGAGCCGCGTAACGCGTTCGGAACGCATGCTGTGCAACGCGAACCCGCGCTCGTGACGGCAGTAGATCACTTCCGGGTCCGACGGCGGAGCCTCGACCAGGATCCCCAGCCACGCGTACGGGTACGTGTGCTCGTAGTGCACCAGCCCCGGCACCTGGCCGCGCGAAATGCCGTGGAACCCGTCGGCGCCGATCACGAAATCGCAGTCGAGAGTCTCGCCGGCCCCGTTCTCGACGAAGGAAATCCTTGGAGTGCCGAGGTTTTCGATCCGCACGTCCGCGACCCCGAACCGCACGTCGCCGCCGTCGTCCAGCCGCCGCGCGATGAGGTCCTTCACCACCTCTTGCTGGCCGTAGACCGTGACACCGCGCCCGACCAGATCGACGAGGTCGATGCGGTGCGTCCGCTCACCGAAGCGAATGTTCAGGCCCGCCTGGAAAATCGACTCCGCGTCCAGGCGCTTGCCCACACCCGCTTCGCGCAACGTGTCGACCGTGCCCTGTTCGAGGATCCCCGCACGCACCCGGCCCTGCACGTACTCGCGCGGCCGCGCTTCCAGCACCACCGACTCGATTCCCTGCAGGTGCAACAGGTGCGAAAGCAGCAGCCCCGCGGGCCCCGCGCCGATGATCCCCACTTGCGTGCGCATGAACGTCACCTCCCGGTCAGTCACCGAATGGCGGGAGCCTAATGACGGGAAACGCGTCGAGGAGCCACGTTTCCACGCTGAGGAAAAGTTGTTGTCCTGCTCAGCTGCCGATGGGCAGGGAAACAGTGACGGTCGTGCCCGCACCGGGCGTGCTGTCGACGGTGACGGTGCCGCCACCCCACCGCGGCGCTGGCGACAACGTGATCACCCCGCCGGTTCCGGTGCCCACGGGTGCCGGAACCGGGCGCAGGGCGATGCCTTCCACCGCCGGCCAGCCAGTAGTAAACTGCAACCAGACTGGTTTCAGCAGTAACCGGAGGTGGTCGCGCTGAGCGAGCGCACGTGGACGAGCCCGCAGTGCCCCGTCGCGCGGACGGTCGACCTCGTCGGCGACAAGTGGTCACTGCTGATCATCCGCGACGCGTTCGACGGCATCCGCCGGTTCGGGCAGTTCCAGCGCAACCTCGGGGTGGCCAAGAACATCCTCACCGACCGGCTGCGCAACCTCGTCGGCGCCGGCGTGCTGTCCGTCGAACCGGCCTCGGACGGCAGTGCCTACCGCGAATACGTGCTGACGAAGCGCGGCGAGGACCTGTTCGACCTCGTGGTCAGCCTGCGGCAATGGGGGCAGGACCACGCGTACGAACCGGGCGAGGACCACGTGCTGCTCGTGGACCGGGAGACGGAAGAGCCGATCCCGCGGCTCACCTACGTGACACCCGACGGCACACCGATCCACGCCGCCGACACGCGCGTGCTCAAGTAAACCGTCCACTTCGGACGGATCAGTACACCTCGGCCAGGCCGGCGAGCACTGCATCGAGGAACCCCGGGAACCGCGCGTCGAGATCCTCGCGGCGCAAGCACACGAAGTAGTTGCGGCCTTCCAACTTCGTCCGCGTCAGCCCGGCCTCGCGCAGCACTTTCTTGTGGTGCGACAACGTCGACTTGTGCAGTGCGGCCAGCAGGCCTTCCGGCCCGCACGGGTGGAACTCGCCGTCGGCGAGCGTGACCAGCACGCGCATCCGCGCGTCGTCCGCGATCGCGTTGAGCACGTCGTCGAACCGGATGCCGGCGACAGCCGGTTCCTCCAGATAGCGAGCCACGGCACCTCCTCGGCGACCTCAGTCACAACGGTACCAGATTCATCAAACTGTCCTTGACGGGAACCGTTTCACCTTCCTATGGTTTGACGTATATCAAACCTTCCTCGAAGGGATCTCCCGTGTACCGACGCCTGCTCGTTCTCGCCCTCGGGACGTTCGCCGTGGGAACGGACGGCTTCGTGATCGCGGGCATCCTGCCCGAGATCTCGCGCTCGTTGCACACGAACGCGGCCGCGACCGGCCTCCTGGTGACGATGTTCGCCTTCACCTACGCGGTGTCGTCGCCGATCATCGCCGCCACCACCGCACACTGGCCGCGCAAGCGGCTGCTGATCGCCGGGCTGCTGATCCTGGCGGTCGGCAACGTCCTCACCGCCACCCTGCCGCTCTACGGGCTGGTGCTCGCCGGCCGCGTGATCGCCGGCCTCGGCGCCGGGATGTTCACCCCGACCGCCAGCGCGACAGCGGCGTCCCTTGTGGAACCCCACCAACGCGGGCGCGCCCTCGCCGTCGTCATGGCCGGCCTCAGCTCCGCGACCGCGCTGGGTGCGCCGATCGGCACGGTGATCGGTTCGCAGACCAACTGGCAGACGACGTTGTGGTTCGTCGCCGCCCTCGCCGTGCTGGGCGCCGTGGGCGTCGCCGTGCTGCTGCCCGCGGTCCCCGCCGCGCACGTCGCCGGGCTGCGCGAGCGGCTGGCGACCATGAAGGACGCGCGCATCGGCTTCACGCTGCTCACGACGTTGCTGGTGTTCACCGGCCTGTTCACCGACTACACGTTCGTCGGCGAATCGTTCGGCCGCGCCACCGGCGGCAACGGCATCGCGCTCGCCATCCTGCTGTTCCTCTGGGGCGCGGGAGCCACCGTCGGCAGCGTCACGGCCGGGCACCTCACCGACCGCATCTCCGGCCAGCGCATCATCGCCGTGGCGGTCGTGATCGTCGGCCTCGACTTCGCGCTGCTTCCCTTCAGCAGCCGCACCTTCGCCACGGCGGCCGTCGCGTTGTTCGTCTGGGGTGTCTGCGGCTGGGCGACGCTGGTGCCGCTGCAGCACCGGCTCATCGAGGTCTCGCCCGAGCACGCGCCAGTGAGCATCGGCCTCAACGCCTCCGCCACCTACCTCGCGACGGCGGCTTCGGGACTCACGGGCGCGGCCGGGATCGCCGCGTTCGGCGCCTACAACCTCGGTCCGTTCGGCTTGATCTTCCTCGCGCTGGGCCTGGTCGCGTCGATCGTGTCGGCCCGGTTCGTCCACACCCGCCGGCCGGCCCCGGCAGTCCCGGTTCCCACCGCGGCCGAGCACTGAGAAGCCCGAATGACCCCGCGAACATCCGGGGTCACTCGGCTTTCCCGGCCTCCGGGGGCTCAACCGCGTCGAACGCCGCCTGGTTCCCGCGGATCTGCGCCTGGTGCTCGGTCGACCACGTGCCGAGCGCCAGCACCGCCGACAGCAGCGACGAACCCAGCTCCGTGATGGTGTATTCCACGCGCGGCGGCACCTCCGGGTGCGACGTTCGCTCCACAAACCCGGCGCGCTGCAGCTGTTTCAGTGTCAAGGTCAGCATTCGCTGCGAAATCGCCGGCACGGCGGCGATCAGGTCCGAGTAGCGCAGCGGGCCGCTCGCGAGCGTGCCGAGCAGCAGCACGCTCCACTTGTCACCGACGAGGTCGAGCACCTCGCGCACTAAGTCCGCGTCGCGGTTCGCCCAGTGCGCGCACGGCTCGGGCGCTTGCGCGACCCTCAGCCGCACGTCGGTTCCCACGGTTCTCACCCCTCCAGAATGGCGCTTCGACCGGCCTGGTCACGAACATCGATGTGCCTTTTGTAAGCCCCTCGAATCTGTTGCACCATCGGTGGAAAGCGGACCTCGAAGGGACCGATTTCGAAGGGAACACAGTGGACGTCGAATTCTGGTCGGACGTCGTCTGCCCGTATTGCGGGCTGATGGACCACCGGCTGCACACCGCGCTGGAGCGGTTCGAGCACGGCGCCGAGGTGCGCCTGGTGCACCGTTCGTTCCAGCTGCACCCGGACCTGCCGCGCGAAGGCGTCAGCCAGCGGCAGCTCCTCGTCGAGCACGGCCTTCCCCAGGCCGAGCACGACGTCCTGCGGCCGCTGGAACTCCTCGCGCAGGCCGAGGGCCTCACGCCGTACCACGTCCTCGACCGCACTTTGGGGCCGACGGATCTGGCGCACGAGCTGCTCGCCTTCGCCACCGAACAGGGGCGCGGGGCCGAGATCTGGACCGCGATGTTCCGGGCCCACTTCGGCCACGCCCGCAAACTGTGGACCCGCGCGGAAGTCCTGGATTTCGCCGCCGAGGCCGGCTTGGACGTCGACGCCGCGGCGGACGCGCTGGACAGCCACCGCCACCGCGCCCGCGTGCTGGCCGACCAGGCGATGGCCCAGCGCCTCGGCGCCCGCGGCACGCCGTTCCTCGTCCTCGGCGGCACCCACGCGCTCGCCGGCGCCGTCTCCACCGACCACCTCGTGTCCGCCTTGCAGACGGCCTGGACCGCCCGCCGGCCCGCGCCGCTGGGTGTGGGCGACGTGTGCACCCCCGACGGCTGCGCCGCTCCTTCCGCCTGACCCCCCACTTCCGGAGAAACCATGTCGTGCCTCTTGCGCGTCAACGCTTCCGCCACCCCGGACACGTCGTTTTCCCGGCGCGTCGCCGACACCTTCACCGAGACCTGGACCGGTGACGTCGTCACCCGCGATCTAGCCCACAGTCCGGTCGCCCACCTCGATGCCGCCGGCATCACGGCGCGCGCCACCGCGCCCGGCGAGCGCACCGCCGAACAGGCCACCGCCGCGGCGCTGCAGGACGAGCTCGTCGAGGAGTTCCTCGGCGCGAGCGCGTATCTGTTCGCGGTGCCGATGTACAACTACTCGATCCCGTCGGTGTTCAAGGCCTGGCTGGACCAGGTCATGGTTCCCGGCCGCACGATCGGGCTCGGCCCGGGCGCCGCCCCCACGGCCGGGCGCACCGCGGTCGTCGTCTCCGCCCGCGGCGGCGGCTACGGTCCGGGCGCCCCGCAGCACGGCAAGGACCACCTCGTGCCCGCGCTGCGCACCATCCTCAGCGACACCGTCCTCTTCGGACTCGACCTGCACTTCATCACGCCGGAGCTGACCTTCGCCCCCACCGTCGACCAGCTGCGTCCCCTGCTGCACCTGCACGAGGAATCGCTCGCCGACTCCCACGACCTCGCCCGCCGGCACGCCGAGAAGCTCAATCACGCGTAGCCACCGTTGCGAACTCAACCGCCAACCGCGGCCGGCAGCTCACGCCTGATAGATCCCGGCTGCCGGCTGCGTCGCCACCCCGAGCTCCACCGCGACCAAGTCGACGGCTTCCTGGGCCACCGCGAGGTCGACGTGGCCGTCGGCGGAGAAGTACGGGCCTATGTACGTGTCGAAGTGCCGCACCGCTTCGTCGCGGGTGAGCCGCGTCAGGAAGGAGGCGAGGTAGTCGACGGCGAGGTCCGGGCGTGCCGCGATCGTCGCGAGCGCGCGCCGGTTCGCCCGGACCAGGCCCTGCACCGCGGGACTTTCGGGCGAGTGGTGCGCGGGATCCACGGCGACCCCGACGGTCGGGATGCGGAAGTGGTCCCCGACCCACGCCAGCACGCGCAGGCCTTCCTCCTCGGCGACCTGCTCGGGCGCGAGGGTGCTGCCCACGTACGCCGCGTCGATCGACCCTTCGCGCAGCATCCGCAGGTCCATGCCGTAGTCGCCGGGCGCGCGCACGACGCACGTGAGGTCGTGGTCCGGGTCGAGCCCGTGGCGCCGCAGCACGATCCGCGCGAAGCAGCCCGGCGCGGTGAAACCCGCGTGCACGGCGAGCCGGCGGCCGCGCAGGTCTTCGAGGGACTCCAGGCCGGGCCGGCCGAGGAACCAGAACAGCGGGCGGTGGGTGTTGACGCTGAGCATCGTCCAGTCGATGCCGTCGGTCAGCCGTGACAGCACCGCGCGGCCGAGTCCGATGGTGGCGGCGCCGCGCAGGCGCCGGATGTCCCAGTCGATGCCGTCGCGGATGGCGACGTGGAGGCCTTCGTCCGCGTAGTAGCCCTCCTGGTCGGCGACGTGCGCGACGAGCTCCTCGTGGATCCCGCGCCCCACGTAAGCCAGATCGATGGTGTGCAAGGCAAACCTCTCAGTCCATTGCGGCGCCGCCGTTGACGGGCGCGTAGGTTCCGGTGGTGAAGCCGGCTTCGTCGCCGGCGAAGAACGCGATGGTGCGGGCCACTTCGGCGGGCCGCACGAGCCGGCCCATCGGCGTCGCCTCGCCGAGCCGGAGCACGCGCTCCGGCGACAGGCGCCGGATGCCGGTCGTCTCGTCCACTGTGGCCGGTGCGACGAGGTTCGCCGTGACACCGTGCGGCGCGAGCTCCTGCGCCACGAACCGCACGAACTGGTCGAGCGCGGCCTTCGCGGTGCCGAGCGTGATCATGCCTTCGCGCGGGCGTTTGGACAGCCCGGTGCTGAGGTACACGAGCCGGCCGTAACCACGGGCAACCATGCCCGGCGTCACGGCTTTGGTCACGAGGAACGCGGCCCGCAGCTCGCGGTCGAGCTTGCCGCCGAGCTGGTCCCAGGTGAGCTCGGCGTAGGAGGTGATCGCGAACGGCGTCAGTGCATTGTGGACGAGCGCGTCCACCCCGCCCCACCGGCGTCCGATCTGCTCGGTCATCGCGGCCACGTCGTCGGCCACGGTGACGTCGGCCCGGATCACCACCGCTTCCCCACCACGTTCGGCGATCTCGGCCGCCACCTTCTCGGCTTCCTCGGCGCTGTCGCGGTGGTTCACGACCACGCGAAAACCCCGCTCGCCCAGCAGTCGCGCGGTTGCCGCGCCGATGCCCCGGCTCGCCCCAGTGACGAGGGCGACGCGCGTCACCGGGCACCCGCCAGCACCTCGGCCGTGGCGACCGGACCGGTGGCGTCGCGGGAGAAGAAGTTGTCCAGCAACAGGCTCGACACGAGCAGCCGGGCCATCGTCGTGCACGCCCTCTTGCCGGGCGCGTCCGGCGCGGCGCCCAGGTGCCGCGCGACGTCACCGGTCGACGACTCGATGAGCCGCAACGCCACTTCCCGTACCTCGGGCTGTGTCCCGGCTTCGCGGAACACGATCACCTGCGAGTCGCGGTGCCGCTCGAACACCCCGGCCAGCTGGGCGGCCGCCGCGGCGAGCACTTCGCCGACGGTCGCCCCGGCCGGCACCGAAAGGGTGCCGCTGTACGCGCGCTCGCGCACGGTCGTGAGCAGCAAGTCCAGCTTGGTCGGGAAGTAGTAGAACACCGAGCCGGTCGGCACGCCCGCCTCGGCGGCCACCTTCGCCGTCGCGGTCGCGGCGTACCCGTGTGCTGCGAAAAGCTTCTGTGCCGCGTCGACGATCCGTTCGCGTGCCTTCCGATCGCCCGTCCGGGCCTGCGCTGTCATGCGGCTCCCTTCTCTTGATCGACTGGTCAATCGAATCGCGGCGCGGGCCGGTCTGTCAGCGCGGGAGCACGCGGTGTGCGCGCAGCGGACAGCTCCGTGCGCCTGGCAGCGATGCCCGGCGCACCCCGCGTGACTAACGTCCGGAGCACTCCGGAGTCGGCGCCGACCGGCCGTGCCGGCCGATCGCCGCTACCGGGCAGCGCGGATCAGAGGCGCCGACGAGTGGGCCGCCGCGGCGACGGCCGCCGCCGAATCGACCGGGATCGCGCTCGACGTGCACCGGGTCGGCCGCGCCGACAGTTTCACCGACACCACGGGCGGATTCTGCGCCGCGTATGGCATCGGCTCCACCGGCCTGGTCCTGGTCCGCCCCGACGGAGTGGTCGCGTGGCGCGCTTCGGACGAGACTCAGGTGGCGGCCGGAACGGTCGTCACCGCGTTGACTTCGGCGCTCGGTCACGCGGAGCTGCCCCGCGCCGCCGAACCAGCGGTCCACAGCTGAGCCCGCCGGTCACACCCGGCACCCACTTTCCGGAAAGGAATCCCATGGCCCACATCGAAGGCAGCCACCACGTCACGTTGTCCGTCGGCACCGCGCAGGAAGACGTCGACTTCCACGTGAAGACACTCGGAATGCGCTTCATCAAGCGAACCGTGCTGTTCGACGGCTCGACCCCGATCTACCACCTCTACTACTCCAACGCGGCGGGCGATCCGTCGTCCGTGGTGACCACCTTCCCGTGGGCGCAGGCCGGCCTGTTCGGCAAGCGCGGCACGAACCAGGCGCGGGAGGTGCAGTTGTCGGTGCCCTCGACGTCGCTGTCGTACTGGCACCAGCGCCTCACCGAGCACAACGTCGAGGTGCACGACGGCGAGCTGTTCGGCGAACGCCGCCTGCTGTTGCGCCACCCCTGCGGCATCGAGTACGTGCTGGTCGGCAACGGCGGCGACCCGCGCGTGGGCCACCCGGGCAACGGTGTGCCGCCCGAGCACGCGATCCACGGCATCCACGGCGTCGGCGTGCACGTGGCGACGCCGGACCGGATGGTCGAGTTCAGCCAGGAGACGTTCTTCGGCGACAGCGCGCTGACCGAAGAAGGCGACCGCGTGGCGTTGCGCATCGGCGGCGAGAAGATCGGCAACAACGTCGAGCTGATCGTCAACAACACCGACGAGCAGGGCACGTGGCGCTATGGCGCCGGCACGATCCACCACTTCGCCTGGAACCTCGGCACGCTGGCCAACCAGGACGAGGTGAAGTTCCAGGTCGAGGGCGCCGGCTACACGGACATCAGCGAGCTGAAGGACCGCAAGTACTTCAAGTCGGTCTACGTCCGCACCCCCGGCGGCGCGCTGTTCGAGCTCGCCGTGACCCACGCCGAAGGCGGCTGGACCTGCGACGAGTCGCCGCAGGAGCTCGGCACGGCGTTCCAGCTGCCCGAGCAGTTCGAGTCCCGGCGCGCGGAGATCTTCGGCCGGCTCGAGCACATCGAGGTCTGACGCGACGGCCCTCCGGCTGGACACCCCGCCGGAGGGCCGCCGTGTTTTCCGGGGTGCGTTTCGGGGCGAGAGGAACGAAGGTTTGTCCGACAACAAGCATCTGACCAGGCCCGTGCAGCAGTGGGGCGAGCCAGGTGAACACGCCCGGGTAGCCGTTCTCGCCGTGCACGGCCGGCAGCAGACGCCGGACTTCATGCGCGGCGTCGCGAAGGACATCGACGCGCCGGGCGTGCGCTACTACGCGCCCCATGCAGGAGGCGACACCTGGTACCCGCGGCGTTCACCGCTCCGCTTCAGGACAACGAACCCGACCTGACCCACGCGCTCGCGACCGTGCGGGCCACGCTCACCGCCATCGAGGCCGACGGCTTCGACCGGCGGCGGATCGTGCTGTGGGGGTTTTCGCAGGGCGCTTGCCTGCTCGCGCAGTTCGCCGTACACGAGCACCCGCGGGTGGGCGGTCTGGTCCTGTTCACCGGCGGCTACCTGGGCCCGGCCGAGGTCGAGGCCGCGCCGGGAAATCCGTTCGACGGGGTCCCCGCACTGATCCGCAGTATCGAGCACGACCCGTGGGTCGCCGTGGAGCGGGTCCTCTGGACCGCCGAAGCGCTCACGCGGCTGGGCGCGTCGGTCGACCTGCGCATCGACCCGGGCGACGAGCACGTGATCACCAGCGAAGCGACCACCTCGGCGGCCGCGCTGCTGGCCGGGCTTGCGGGCGCGTGAGCCCGGTGGAGTTCGGCTACCGCGCGTTGCCCGTCCGCGTGCGGTTCGGGGGCGGTGCGGCCGCGGAACCTCGCGGCCGAGGTCGCGGAGCTCGGCCTGGGCCGGCTCCTGGTGATCGCCGACGCGCCCGCAGCCGACGAGGTGACGCGCGAAGTCCCCGGCCGAGTGGTGGCGCGGTTCCGCGACGTGCGGCCACACGTGCCGGTCGAGGTGGCCGAGGCCGCCCGCCGGGCCGCCGCGCTGCACTCGGTCGACGGGGTGGTCACGATCGGCGGCGGCTCGACCACCGGGCACTGGCAAAGCCGTCGCCCTCACCACCGGGCTTCCGCTGGTCTGCGTGCCGACGACGTACGCGGGCTCGGAGGTGACGCCGGTCTGGGGGCACGACGAGCGCGGTTCGCAAACAGACCGGGCGCGACGACCGCGTGCTGCCCAGCGCCGTCGTCTACGACCCGGACCTCACGGCCACGCTGCCGCGGCCGGCCGCGGTGTCCTCGACGCTCAACGCGGTGGCGCACTGCGTCGAGGCGTTCTGGGCACCCGGCGCGAATCCGGTCACTTCGCTGGTGGCCGCGGAAGGCGTCCGGGTGCTCGCCTCCGGGCTCCGCGCGTCGGGTGCGCGCAGCGTGAGCAGCTGCTCTACGGCTCCTACCTGGCCGGTTCGGCGTTCGCCGTGGCCGGGCTTCGGGCCGTGTACCGGCAGGTGGGGACGGTGGCGGACCTGCGTTCGGTCGGGTTCCCGTTCGACCGGCTCGACGAGGCGGTCGCCGCCGTGTGCGAGCTGCTGCCGATCCCCAACCCGCCGCGGCCGGTGGACGCCCGCGCCGTCGAGGGCCTGCGGGCCGCCTGCGCCTGACGGCCGTCAGCCGGCTGAGGCCTCGCGGCGGAACTCGGCCGGCGTCACGCCGTACTCGTCCTTGAACGCGCGCCCGAAGTGCGACGGCGTCTTGAACCCCCAGCGCCGGCTGATGGCCGCCACCGACAGCTCACCGGACGAGACGAGGTCGCGCCGGCCCCGTTCGAGGCGGCGCGTGCGGATCCAGGCCGAAACCGTGGTGCCATTCTGCTGGAAAATGCCCTGCAGTTTCCGCAGTGAGATGAATTGCGCGGAGGCGATGGCGGCGGGGGACAATTCCGGGTCGCCGAGGTGTTCGTCGATGTATTCCCGGATTTGTCCGGGAATGACGTTCCTCTCAGTTTTCCCGCCATCGCCGGATACGTCCAGAATGCTTTCGAACATCGTCGAGACGAGGTCGAGCGCGTTGCGGACGGCGAGGTACCGCGTGCGGCCGGAGATGTCCTCCATGACGTGACCGAGCGTCATCAGCAGCGCGCCGGTCGCGGGGGCCAGCCCGTCGCGTGCGCTGATGCGGGCCGCGGTGAGCTGGTCGACGTGCGAGCGCGGCAGCCGCAGCAGGCGCTGGGGGAACTTGATGCAGACGTTGCGGTACTCGGCGCTGCTGACCACCGTCGCCGGGCGAGTGGCGTCGAAGACCGTGAGGTCACCGGGCTGCAGCACGGCCGTGCGGCTGCCCTGGTGGAACTCGCCCACGCCCGCGACCTGCAGGCACAGCACGTAGTCGGGGCGGCAGTCGCGGGCGATCGTGTCGGCGCTGCGGTGTGCGACGTGGCAGCCGGTGGCCATCTCGATGAAGTCGACGTCGGCGATCTTGCGGTTGCGCAGGTACCCGCGGAAGTGCTGCGGATCATCGGACTCGACGTTGAACGCGAGCAGCGACTGGGCGAGCAGCGCGCTCCAGCCGGAAGTGCCGAGCGCGTTGTACTCAGGGTGAGCGGCGGTGGTAGTCGAACGTGCTTCGCCGTGTCGCATCCGCCACCTCAAAGCCGCCTACTCCGAAATCGGTGCCGGACACCTGAACCGGAACCGAACGGCGCTATTCCACCTCGCCGTCAGAGCATATTTCCGTCATCGTGCGCCCCATTCCGGAGTTTGTCAACTCGTCTCGCGGGCCGGCGGTTTTCGCCCCGCGCCGGACCCGTCCATGAGTCCTCGGCCGGTGTCCCTTCGGGCCCCCGCCCGGGGTCGGCTGGACCGCGGCGCGGCGGAAGGGTGGCCCCCGTGGCGGGGCCCGGAAGGGGTTCGCTAAGCTCGTTTCCCGACAGCGCGCGATTAGCTCAGCGGGAGAGCGCTTCCCTGACACGGAAGAGGTCACTGGTTCAATCCCAGTATCGCGCACGTAGTCCGATGTGGACTCACCTGGAGGGCGATTAGCTCAGGGGGAGAGCGCTTCGTTCACACCGAAGAGGTCACTGGTTCGATCCCAGTATCGCCCACCACCACGATGGCCCCGGATCACTCGATCCGGGGCCATCGTGCTGTCGAGGGCACCGGCGTGACGGCCGCCGGCGCGATGTTGTGGTTGACGCGGAACAGGTTCTGCGGGTCGTGGCGCCCTTTGAGCTGCGCAAGCCGCTCGTAACGCGCGGAGCCGTACGCGGCGCGCACCTCGGCGACGGTCGTGGCCTGGCCGGCGGCCAGCAGGTTGGCGTTGCGCTCGTCCTGCGACCAAGGAGCGAGCGTGGCCACGAGGGCGTCCAGCTGAGCACCGGCCTCCCGCCCGCCGGCCCCGACGAGGGCCCACCGCACGCCGCGGCCGGCGACGGCGTTCGGCACGGCGGGCTCGTCGGCCAGCGCCCCGCCCAATGCCCGCAGCTCCACGAAACCCGGCTCGGTGCCGGAATCCGGGCCCGCCACCGCGAGCAGCGCGTCGGCCGCCCCGGCCGGGAACGATCGCAGCGCGGCCGTGCGCTCCAGCCAGCCCACGGGCGCCGACGGGTCCAGGTGCAGGCGGTGGCCGTCTCGGTACGCGGTCTCGGCGACGGTGTCGCGCACGGCCGGGGCCAGCGCCCGCAGCGGCGCGAGCGCGGCTTCCGCCTCGGCGGACGGGCCGAGGGACGAGAACCGCACGTGGACCACGACCTCCGCCGGCCGCGAGCGGCGCCGGAACGCGATCGACGACGACATCTCCCGCGGCAGAGCCGTCACCCACTCCCGCCAGGCGTGCAGGATCTTCGAGGCGTGCTCCCCCGCGAAGAACAGGCCGCCGCAGTAGAAGGACCGCACGGAAAACAGCGAGAACTCCGTCGACGTGACCACACCGAGGTTCCCCTTGCCACCCCGAAGGCCCCAGAACAGCTCCGGCTCGGCGTCAGCAGTCACCTCGCGCAACGCACCGTCGGCCGTGACGAGCCGCAACGCGCGCACGTGGTCGGCGGCGTATCCGTGCGTCCGCCCCAGAATCGGGCTGTGCCCGCCACCGAGGTGGTAACCGACGACCCCCACCGTGGGTGACGCGGCGCTCACGCCCGCGAGCCCGCTGTCGCCGGCCCGTTCGGTGACCTGGCTCCAGCGCGCACCGCCCTGCACGCGGGCGATCCCGGCCACCGGGTCGACCTCCACGGCGTCCATTCGCGACAGAGTGACCAGCACCGCGCCGCGCGCCCGGTTCACGACCTGGTGCCCGGTGGTGAGCACGGCGATCGGCAGCGCCCGGTCGGCGGCGAACCGCACCGCCGCCCGCACGTCGGCCACCGTGGTCGCCCCGATGGCCACGGCGGGCCGCAGCGGCGTGGCCAGGTTGAAGGTCGCGCACTCGGCTTCGAACCCCGCGTCGCCGGGCAGCACGACGGGACCGGTGAGCCGCCTCGACAGCCCGGCGACCTCGGCCGGGGTCAGTGACTCCGACGCCACCGTCTCATAAGGGCTCATCCGCATCGCCTTTCGCGTTCGACGGACCCAGCCTCACCGGGCCCGTGAAACGTGAATCAGACTTGCGACGCAGGTCACCGTCGCAAAGGGACGATGGGCACCGCGGCTCGTATCCTTCACCCGGAGTTCGTCCGTATCCCGACGACCGGTCCGCGGGCGGGGATGTTCGGCGATGGCGAAGTCCGATCCGGTCGAGTTCGACCTCTACGGGATGATCGGGCACCTACCGCGCACCACCCAGCAGCTGCACGTCGCCATCTGGTCCGACGTGTTCCCCGGCGGCCTCACCTCGCCGCAGTTCGCGGTGCTGCACGCCCTGGCCCGCGAGGGCCCGCTGACCCAGACGACGCTGCGCTCCCGCGCCCGCCTCGACCGCTCGACGGCCGCGGGCTCACGCTGCCCGCACTGTCCGCTGCGGACATCGCGGTGTGGGACCTGCGCGCACGCCGCGCGGGCTTGCCGCTGTTCCGCTCCTCGGCGCGCACCACGACGACGTCGAGATCTACGGCAGCCGCCGCGCCACGCACGCGATGTCGGTCGGGCAGCTGGTCGACGGCACGCGCGCGTACCTCGACGAGGGCTACCACGCCGTGAAGCTGCGCGCCGGCGCTCGGCGGGCGGAAGAAGACGCGGCCCGCGCGCGCGGTGCGCGAGGCCGTGGGCGACGACGTGCGGATCATGATCGACGCCAACGAACGCCTCGACCTCCCGACCGCGCTGTGGACCGGTGCCCGGCTGGCCGACCTCGGCGTTTACTGGCTGGAGGAACCACTTTCGTCCGACGACGTCACCGGCCACGCGCCGCTCGCCGCCGCCGTGGTGATGCCCGTCGCGGTCGGCGAGCACCCGCACGGGCGTTTCGAGTTCGCGGCCTACCTGCATGCGTGCGCCGCCTCGGTGCTGCAGCCGGGCGGGCCGCTGACGGGTGGCGTCACCGAATGGCTGCGGATCTCGGCCATCGCGGAGGCTTTCGGCGCGACGCTGAGCCCGCACTTCCTGCCGGAACTGCACGTCCATCCGGCGGCGGTCGTGCCGAATGCCCGTACGTGGAACACTTCCCGCTGATCGACGACTTGCTCCAGGAGACACTGACCATCCAAACGGACGCGTGGCCCCGCCGGACCGGCCGGGCCACGGGACGGTGTGGGACCTGTCCGCTTTGGACGATCTGCGCGTCCGGTGTGACGTGGTCAGAAGACGAGCACGCCCTGGGTGCTGGGCTGCAGCGTGCCGACCTTGACCGAGGTGACGTCGAACTCGGGGTAGCCGACCTTCTTGCCGTCCGTGCCGATCACGTCGACGACCGTCGTGCTCGTGCCGTGGGGCGGGATGAGCTTGAGGGTGGTCGCCACGAACGTGTCGGTGCTGCCTTTGTCGCCCGTTTCCCATTTGATGCCGGCGAACGCGTTGGTGCCCGGGCGCAGTGTGATGGACGGGCCCGCGCCGGGGATGTCGACGTTCTGCGTCGGCACCTTGAGCGGTGAATCGTCGGCGGCGAGGAACTGGAGCGCCGGCCAGCCCTGGATCGTCACGGGGTCCTTGCCGGTGTTCTCCAGGGCGAGCAGGCCGAGGCCCTCATTCTGGATGGTGAGTTCGGCGTGGAAGGACTGCTGGGTTTCTTGCTGGACCGCTGGTTTGTCCGCGTTCACCGCCGCGTTGTGGGTCGGCTGCGGCGCGCCGGCCGGTGGTGGCGTGGTGTTCGAACAGGCCGCCAGCGCGAACAGCACCGCGATACCCGGAACGATCGTCTTACCCTGCATGCGCACTCCCCTTCGTGGACGGCTCGTCACTACCCAGGACGGCCGGCCTCGAAACAGGTTCCGGTGCGCTGAGGCAATTTCCGTGCCCGGTTCACTCCATAGAGGACACCAGCCGCGTCACCAGAGCCGTGAGGCTCTCCTCGTCGAGCGCCGCGAGCTCCGGCAACGCACCCGACGTCCGCCCGATCAGCACCCCGGCGAACGCCGCCGTCAGCAACTCCGCGCGCGCCTGCGCCTGTTCGACACCTTCGGCGGCCAGCCGACGCGCGAGCGGCGTGACAATCCGTCGATGCAGCTCTTCCCGGGAAAACTCGTTGGCCTTCACATCGTCATGCGACTGCAGCGCGACCTGGTACAACGGCCCCGGTCCCTGCCTCACGGCCCGCCCGACCAGCCCGCGCAACCGCTCGGCGTCCCCGAGGTCGGGCAGCTCCTCGTCGCCGGTCTCCTCCTGCAACACGGCGACATACAGCTGCGCCTTCCCCCCGAAATAGCGCGCGATCATCGCCGGGTCGACGCCCGCCCGCTCGCCGATGTCGCGGATCGTCGCCTGCGCGTAGCCGCGCTCCGCGAAGAGTTCCGCCGCGGCTCCCAACAGCGCGGCCCGCGTCCTTCCGGCGTCCCGGCGCCGAGGGGTGGCTTGGTCCGTCATCCGCGCGCTCCTTCTGTTTCTTGCCGGGCGGCAGCCACCGGCAACGCGGCCCAGGTGCGCACGGCACCACGCGGCTGGTCCGTCATCCGCGCGCTCCTTCGGTCGTTTTTCCGGGCAGCAGCATGCCGAACAGCGCGGCGAGCACCCACACCGCCACCCCGGCGAAGGCGGCGACCGTGTAGCCGAGCGCGTTCGGGAAGTGCTGCCCGTCCGGCGTGTGCGCGACGAGGATCGCGGCGCTGAGGGCGCTGCCGGTGGAGTAGCCGACGTAGCGCAGCACCTGGTTGAAGCTCATCGCGCTGCCGGTCTCATGCGGGGGCGCGCCGCGCGTGATCATGCCGGGCAGCACAGCGAAGATCGTGCCGACGGCGAGCCCCGTGGCCGCCATGACAACGGCGAGCACCACGTAGTCGTGCCGCACGAAGCCGAACACGCCGACGCTCACGAGCCCGACCAGCGAAGCCCCGGGAATCAGCCCGCGCCCCCACCCCCGCCGGATCACCGACGGCGCGATCCGGCCGGCAAGCAGGCTCCCGATCGAGAACGGCAGCAACACCAGCCCCGCCACGACCACGGACCCGCCGAGCCCGCCGTCGGCCGGCGGCGTCTGCACGAACTGCACCATCAACGACGTCAGCAAATACATCCCCGTGCCCGACAACAACGCCGCGACGTCCGCCGCGAGCACCCCCGGCAGCCGCAACAACCGCAGCTCGACGAGCGGGTGCCCGCTGCGTCCCTCGTGCCACACCCACGCCACCAGCGCGCCCACCGCGACAAGCACCGAACCGACCGACGCCGCCGAACCCCAGCCCCACTCCTCACCCTTGCTGATCCACAGCAGCAACGCGCCAAGCCCCACGCCCAGCAGCACCGCCCCCGGCACGTCCAGCCGCTTCGCCTCGGCGTTCACGGCGTGGGGCACGACCTTGATCGCCGCCACCAGCGCAACCGCCGCCACCGCGGCCCCGAACCAGTACGCCGCCGGCAGCCCACCCAGCTCCGTGATCAGCCCGGTGACCGGGTACCCGAGCCCGACCCCCGCGACCGTCGTGATCGACAGGATCGCCATCGTCGGCCTCGCCTTCGCGGGCACCAACGCTTCCCGCGCCACCACGATCGTCAGCGGCGTCAACCCCAGCCCGGCCCCCTGCAACCCCCGACCCACCAGCAACGCCACAAACCCGAACGGCAACGCCGCCAGCACACACCCCAGCACCACGAGCCCCAGCCCGGCCAGCATCACGCCCCGCCGCGCCCGCCCGTCGCCGAGCCGCCCCATCACGGGCGTCACCATCGCCCCGACCACCAACGTCACCGTCAACGACCACTGCGCATCCCCCAGCGACACCCGGTGCACCACGGCCACTTCCGGAATCAGCGGCGCCCCCAGGCTGCTGATCACCGCCACGACGAGCCCGAGGAACACCAACGTGGGCACCAACCCCCGGGCAGTTCGCTCAGCCGCGCTGCTCTCGGCTACCTCGGTCGCTGCCTGCCCGGGCCGCGCGCGTGGCCCGCCAAGAACAGGCGTGTCCCATCCCGACGCCGCCGCCGGACCACGCGGCTGTTCCTCAGCCCTGCCACCCTCGGCGACCTCCCGCGAGGCGCGCGCGGACCCCGCGGTCGGCACACCGACGACAGGCCCATCCGATCCCGGCGCCAGCTTCGGACCACGCACCCGCCCCTCGGCTCCGGCAAGCTCCGGCGCCTTGCTCTCGGCATGGGCGGACCGCCCGCCTGCGGCGTCGAGCACCGGCGGCGCGCCAGGACCGTGTCCTTGCGAATCAGCCTCGCCCGCGCCGGCCGCGGAGCACTGCGATGCTTCGCCGGCCTCGTACGCACCGCACTCCGACACCTCGCCCGAGGCGCGTACGGGCGGCTTCTGCGGCCCGCTCACAACCGGCCCGCAGCGCGCACGCAGGCTGCCCACAGGTCCGCCAAGTTGCCGAGACCGCATCCGGATCGCCCAGGCGACCGCTGCCCACCAGGCAAGAATCCGGGCGCCATCACCTCGCCGGCACACCCCGGCAGCGCGCCCGGAGCGGCCCGCCAGGGTGTGCCACGCAATTCGCCCACAGCGGCCATTTCGAACATCGCGGCACACCTCAGTCATCAGTTGATGTCATCACCTGATGACTTACTCTACCCGCAGGGCAGTCGCGCAGCAGCGGTGATCTCCCTCAGCCGAAGTGGACCACCTCGCTCGAGGCCAGCGAGGCGCCCGCGGTGGCCAGTTCGGCGGCGACCGCGGCGGAGGCTTCCGCGGCGGGAGCGGAGCCGTCGTAGGTGGCGTGGGCGTCGGTGACCAAGGTGACCGGGTGGCCTCGCCGGAGGGCTTCCAGGGTGGTCTCGCGAACGCAGAAGTCGCTCTGCATGCCGGCGACGACGAGGGGCGCGCCAGTGGGCACGAGGGTCGACAGCGGGGTGCCGGCGAAGGAGTCGGGAGTGGTCTTGTCCACCACGTATTCGCCCGGAAGCACGTCGTGGACCAGAGCCCAGCCCGGTGTTCCGGGCACGTCGGGATCGTCGCCGGTGCCGTTGTTGCGCACGTGCACCACCGCAGCACCGGCGGCCCGCGCGCGGGAAAGCACCGCCTCGATCGCCGGGGCGACGGTCGCCGCGGAAGGCACCGGTTCGGGCGGGAGGAGCATGTTGTTCTGGACGTCGATCAAGATCAGCACGGGGACCATGCCGGAAGCATCGCACCCAGCCCCGACAAAATCCGTCGGTGCCGTAGCCGGAAACGATCAGCCACGTCACTCCCTCGGGAAGACACATCAGCCGATCGGCCGGGTTTCCGACCCGATCGCCCGAGGCTCCACGCTCCGTGCACCGCGATCATGATCATCATGAAGAAGCTCGTCCCCTTGCTGGCGGTCGCCGTCGCGCTGCCTGCGGTCGTCGCGGCCTCGCCCGCGCACGCGGCGCTCGCCTGGAGCCCGTGCCGCACCCTCATCAAGGAGTGGGACCAGACCGACGCGCGCACCGAGTGCACGAAGGTCTCCGTCCCGCTCGACTACGCCCACCCCGACGGCCGCCGCCTCGACCTGATGGTCAGCCGGCTGAAGGCGACCTCGCCAGAGAAGCGCCAGGGCGTGATCGTGGTGAACCCCGGCGGGCCGGGCAACTCCGGGCTCGACATGCCACTCACGCTGAGCCACACGACGGTGGCGGGCATGGGCGCGGACCACGACATCGTCGGCTTCGACCCACGCGGCGTGGGTTTCAGCGACGGCAAGGAATGCGACGTCGCACCCGAAGACGGCCCGGGCCCCGACCCGAGCGCGCCGCCCGCCGAGCAGTACCGGCAGGGCTACGAGCAGACGGCCAAGCAGAACGCCCGCTGCACCGCGTACGACCCGGAGTTCATCGCGAGCCTCTCCACCGACGTCGTCGCGCGTGACCTCGACCAGATCCGGATCGCCTTGGGCGAGCAGAAGATCAGCTTCTACGGCGTGTCCTGGGGCACCGCGCTCGGCGCCGTGTACCGCAGCCGCTACGACCAGCACGTCGACCGCATGCTGCTCGACTCCGTGATGCCGCCCGACTTCAGCCTCCGCACGATGAACAACGGCCAAGTCGACGCCGCCGAAGCCAACTTCTCCCGCTTCGTCGGCTGGCTCGCCGCGCGCGACGGCCAGTACCACTTCGGCACCGACGCCGCGAAGATCCGCGCGGACGTCACCGCCCTCGCCGCCGACCTCGACGCCCACCCGCGCCAGGTCACCGCCGACGGCAAACCGCTCACGTTCAGCGGCGGCAACCTCCGCACTGTGCTGACGTACCAGCAATCCCACTGGCCCGCGATGGCCGACACCCTCACCGATCTGCGCGACGGCAAGAACCCGCCGCTCGTCGGCGACGAGCCGGAGTTCACCGGATTCGGCCTCGAGAACAGCCAATTCGCCGGCTTGCTCATGCAGGTTTCCGTGCTGTGCAACGACCAGGGCGCCGACCCGAGCGAACCTGCCATGTGGCGCGAGGAGCAGCAGCGGCAGGCGTCGTCACCGCTGTTCCACGGCATGGCCGGCTACCAGCACTGGTGCGCCGGTTGGCCGCTGCCGAAACAGGCGTGGCACCTCGCCCGCGGCACGAGCCCGCTGCAACTGGTGGGCCACCGCACGGAGACGACCACGCCCGCGTCGTGGGCGGCGGACATGCGCCGCCACATCGGCGGTTCACTCCTGACCGTCGACAACGGCGCACACGGCTCCCTCGACCTCGTGGCGTGCGGTTCGAAGGCGGTGGAGTTCTTCCGCACCGGCCGGACTGCCACGGGCACCTGCCCGGGCGAGCCGACTGTTTCGTCCACATAGGACTGTGGCAGGGCCGGGCCCCGCAATGGGGGCCCGGCCCGCGCCCGCCGCCGCAGAGGTGGGGGAGGGACCACAGCGGCGGGCTATCCCTTACGTACCCGGCCGTCGCGCCCGTCAATCATCCGGGTGACGGCAATCTCCGGGGCGCGGATCTTGAAGGCTCTGATCTCGGCTGACCTTCCTCACGACACCGCCGGCGGACCGCCGAACAGCGCGCAATTCCGATCGCCGCCGATGCAACCTCGGCGCCCAGATTACGGAGCCCCTGGCTCCGGCCGCCGTCAATCACTCGAGCGGCTCCGGACTCCCGGGCCGCAGAGTTCCAAGGCTCCGATCTCGGCCCGACCTCCCTCACGACACCACCGGTCAGCCACCGAACAGCAAGCGATTCCGATCCCGACCGACGCAACCTCGGCGCCCAGGTCAAGAAGACCCCGGTTCCAGCCGCCGTCAATCACTCAAGTGGCTCCGGTCCCCCGGGCGGCAGGGATTCAAGGCTCCGATCCCGGCCGACCTCCCTCACGACACCACCCGCCGGCCGCCGAACAGCGCGCAATTCCGATCCCCGCCGCCGCGACCTCGACGCCCAGATCACGAAGACCCTGACTTCGGCCGCCAATCAATCGCCGGAGCGGCGCCGATCTTCTCGCAACACCCTGGCCAATGCCGATCGTCTAAGGGACACGCAGCTCCACGGCACCGCTCCGAAGCCCGGGTCATCACGGCCTCGGCCCAAAACCCGTTGTCAATCGCTGGAAGGGCGGTGATCTCCGCGCCATCCGGGCCAACACCGATCGCCGAAGCGGCATTCAGCCCCACGCCCCTGCGCCGAAGCCAGGGCCGCCCGCGGCCGGGAACTCGTTGTCAATCGTCGCGGCGGTCGCGGTTTCGGCGGGTCGGCCGGGCGCGCGGTTCCCGGTCCCGTCCGGACGGATCGGGAGCCGCCGGGCGGGACCGGGAGACCGGGGGTCCCGGCCAGGCCGGGTCGGTGATGATCTTGCCGGGGCGGTTGCGGCGGCGGGTCGGCGGGGTGGGACGCGGGGGTGCGGCGGCGGGCCAGTTCCGCGAGTCCGTGTTGCGGTTGCGGGGCTGCGGGAGCGCGAACGGTTGCGTCGGCGTCGAGTCCGGTCCGCCGAGGCGCTGGGCGACGGCGTTGGGCACCGGGCGTTGCCGGGCCGCGGGGTAGCGCGCCAGCGGGTCTGCTTCCCCACGAGAGCGGGTGGCCGGCGCCAAGCGGTGGCGGGCCCGGCCGCGCTGCGCGACAGCCAAGGGCCGTTCAGGAGACAGCAGCCGCCGGGTCGAAGGCGCCGCGGCCGGCTGCCTGGTGCCGTGCGGCAGGGCCGAGCGGCGCAGGTGCACCAGGGCGAGCGCCGCGAACACCGCGGCGACCGTCGCGAGGGGCCACCAGGCATGCATACGAGCTGCTCCCGTCGTGGAGGGTCCGCAGCAAGAGTGCCCGTTCCGCCCGGCGCCGAGCGGATGACCACACGCGTGGGTGTCACCCGGACCGGGGGTGCTCACTCATACACGACGTATGCGGGCTTCGGCGTGAGCGCGAGTACCTCGGACGGGGTCATCAGCGCGGCGCCGTGGCGCGTGTCCTCCTCGTAGAACAGCTTGAAGCCCGCCAGCACGTGCGCGGGTTTGGCCGCCATGAGCGTGCGCCAGGTCGCCTTCTTCGCGGCCGCGCTGCCGATGCCGTCGACGACCTTCACGATCGACACGCCCGGGTGCGGCCGCAGCGCGGCCTCGTCGCGGACGATCGAAGCCGCGACCTGGTGGTAGGCCATGATCTTGTCGGGCAGCCGACGGTCGTGTGCGAGCTGCGCGAGGTAGGCCGCGACGTCGTCGAGCTCGGCGCCCGTCGTCCGCCCGAACTTCTCGCCCGGCACCACGCCCGGCTCGACGGCCCACTCCGGATCGAGCGCGACGCCGACGTCCGGCTCTCCCAGCCACCGCTCGTACGCCCGCACCTCGGGCAGGAAACCCGCGCGGCCGGGCTGGATGTTGAGCAGCAGCACGCCGTTGAGCGCCCGTGCTTCGGCGAGGTAGTCGGCGATCGTGCCGTCGGACGCGCGGGTGCGGTACATCCCGTCGGGCCCTGGCGTGCGGTGGGCGGCCGTCGCGATGAGCTCGACGACGGGCGTCACCGCCTGCCGATACGCCCGTGACTGCCCGACGAGCTTGCGCCCGGCCGCCGCGAGATCGCCGGTCATCTCGCCGAGGGCTTTCGCGTGCGGCGCGCCGCAGAAGCCGACGAGCAGGCTCGTGGCCAGCGCGTTCGGCGGCGGAGGGGGTGGTGGCTGCGGTGGCGGTGGCGGCTGCGTGGTCGAGGACGGCTGTGCCCCGGCCGGCACTCGCCGCGACACCGCCCCGCAAGCACTCACGACCATCCCCGCGAACGCCACCGTGAATACCGCTCGACGGGTGAACCTCGGCTCGTGACGCATGCATCCTCCAAGCCGGCGGCGGTGGGGAATCCTTTGCCAGCGCCGGAAAAGTACCCGCGTGATCGACTTCCGAACCGGCATCGGAGCACCGGATTTCCCTTGACCCACAACGAATCAGCCGATTTCCCGGTCACCGGAACACTTCCCCGAACAGCCCTATTACAACAGCACTTATATAAGCCCTGTTACAATCCCCTCATGCCCGAGTTCACCGACCCCACCGAGCAGAGCCTCTGGCGCCCCATGCGCCTGCTCCAGCACGCCATGGACGACGACATCGGCCGCCTCTACACCGAGCGCGGCATCGAAGGCCTCAAACCGAGCTTCGTCATGGAGCTCCTGCGCCTGCACGCGCGTGGGCCGATGACGATCACCGAACTGGCGGCATCGGTCGAGCGGACCCACTCGGCGTTGAGCCAGAAGGTGGCCGCCATGCGCAAAGCCGGCCTGGTCACGACCACGGTGGGCGACGACGCGCGCAGCAAGAAGGTGGTGCTCACGCCCAAGGCGGAGGAGATCGTCGGCCGGCTCGCGGCGGAGTGGCGCGCGACGGAGGCGGCGCTGGCCGACCTCGAGGCCGAGATCCCGTACCCGTTGAGCAAGGTGGTCGTGGACATCGAGAAAGCGTTGGCGCGCAAGCGCTTCCACGACCGCATCGCCGAGAAGCTCGAAGGCGACGAGGCCTGGCGATGAGGGCGCAGCTGCTCGACGCGACGCCGTTGCGCAGCTCGCCGCAGTTCCGGCGGCTGTGGATCGGGCGCACGTGCTCGGTGCTCGGCGCGCAGCTGACGCTCGTGGCCGTGCTGTTCCAGGTCTGGGAACGCACGGGCAGCACGGTGTGGACGGGCACGGTCGGGCTCGCGCAGGCGTTGCCGATCGTGGTGTTCGGGTTGTTCGCGGGCACGCTCGTGGACCGCGTCGACCGCCGGCGGTTCTACCTGGTGATGACGGTGGCACAGGCCGCGTGCTCGGTGTTGCTGGTCGTGCAGAGCGCGGTGCCGGGGTTCCCCGTCGGCGGGGTGCTGGCGATCCTCGCGGTGCAGTCGGGTTTCGTCGCGGGCAGCGGGCCGGCGTCGCGCACGTTCATCCCCCGGCTACTGCCGCGCGAACAGCTCGCCGCCGGGCTCGCGCTCAACCGGATCTCCTTCCAGGGCGGCATGTTGCTCGGCCCCGCGATCGGCGGCGTGCTCATCGGCTGGGTCGGCGTGACCGGCTGCTACGCCGTCGACGCCGTGACCTTCGCTTGCGCGTTCTACGGCGCCTTCGGCCTCCCGGCCATGCAACCCGACGACGCTGCGCGCCCCGGCCTGCGCGGTATCGCCGACGGCCTCGCGTTCCTCGTCCGCACGCCCGCCGTCCGCGGCGCGCTCCTCACGGACCTCGCAGCGACGGTCCTGTCCATGCCGACGAGCCTCTTCCCGCTCGTCAACGCCGAACGCTTCGGCGGCAACCCGCGCACCCTCGGCCTGTTCCTCACCGCGATCGCTGTCGGGGGCGTGGCGGCGTCGGTGTTCTCCGGCGCCTTCACCCGCCTGCCGCGGCCGGGGGTGGTGATGCTGGTGGGGTCGGCCGCGTGGGGCCTTGCGCTGACACTGTTCGGGCTCACCACGAATCCGTGGCTGGGCCTGGGTTTCCTCGCGCTGGCCGGTGCGGCGGACACGGTTTCGGTGGTTTCGCGGAGCACGGTGGTTCAGCTGCACACGCCCGACGAGCTGCTGGGCCGGGTTGGCGCCGCTGAGCAGATCGTCGGACATGCAGGGCCGGATCTCGGCAACCTGCGCGCGGGGCTGGTGGCGGCGCCGACGTCTGCGTTGGCGTCGCTCGTCAGCGGCGGGTTGCTGTGCGTGGCCGCGGTCGCCGCCGTCGCCGTGACGACACCGAGCTTGCACCGGTTCGCCGTTCGCGGCTAGGACAATCCCTTGCGCAGAGCCGAAATCCGGTCCACCGACGCGGTGAAGTCCGGAATGTCGCCGAGGTTCCCGGCCAGAGCGTCGGCCGCCGCGTCGCCCTGGTTGACGTCACGGCCCGAGGCGAGGATCAGGTCGACGCCCGCCTTCGCGGCCAGCACGGCGCGGTTGCCGGTGTCGCCGTAGTCCTGAAGCGCGCCCGCCTCGAGGGCGTCGGTGATGGTGACGCCGCGGAAGCCCTCGTGCTGCCGCAGTTCCTCCTGGACGACTGTCGGCGAGAGTCCCGCCGGGAGGCTCGCGTCGAGCGCCGGGTACACGGCCCACGACAGCATCACGAGCTTCGCGGCCGTCCCCGTGTACGGCGCTTCATCCTTCGTACGCAGCTCCGGAAGCGGCACGTTCACCGTCACCGGTGCGACGTCCGTGTTGCTCCCCGCCGGCGCCGCCCCCAGCCCGGGGAAGTGCTTCGCCGTCGACGCGACACCCGTGGCCTGCTCCGCTGCGACGAAGTCCCGGCCCAGCGTGCCCGCCGTGGTGGCGTCGCTCGAGTACGAGCGGCCGTACTCGTCGATAAAGTTCCCGGCCTGCCGGTAGACGTCGAGCACCGGCGAGAGGTTGACGTTCATCCCCACGCCCGCGAGGTTCTGCCCGGCGCCCGTGCCGGCTGCCTTCGCCGCCGCCTCCGGGTTCGCCTGCTGCCCCACCTGCTTCTCCGACAGCGTCGGCTCGCCCGGCAGCCGCCGGACCTGCCCGCCTTCCTGGTCGGTCATCAACAGCAACGGCTCCTGCACCGGACTCTGCGCCGCCGCGTCGCGAAGCTGCTTCACCACGCCCGCGATCTGGTTGCTCGACGAGATGTTCTCGCCGAAGAAGATCACCCCACCCGCCTCACCCGCGCGAATCCGCTGCAGCAACTGCTCCGGCGGCGTCAACCCCGCGTACGAGTAAACGACCCGCTGCCCCGCCAGCTGCCTCGGCGTGAGCTCCCGAGCACCCGCCGCACCGGGCACCGCCCCCACCGTCACCACCGCCACCGCGACGGCGGCCACCACCTGCACGACTCGCTTCATGGCACTCCCTCCGGTGCGCCCACGGTAACGCCTGCGCGTGACAGGCGGAAACTTTCCGACCGAAGGGTGCGCGATGTCCGAAATCTGCCAGTGCCCCGGCCGCGACCACGGTTGACTCAGCGAATGATCCAACGCTTCCTCCACGCCGGCACCGAGTTCGGCCGGCGTCTGCGTCTGGTGGCCGCCGACCAGTGGTCGGCTCCGACCCCTTGCGCCGACTGGAACGTGCGCCAGCTCGTCAACCACGTCACCCGCGGAAACCTCAACTACATCGCCCTGCTGCACGGCGCCTCCGCCGGCGACTTCCGCCACCTCCGCGACGCCGACGCGCTCGGCACGGACCCGGTCGCCGCCTACACCGCTTCGCTCACCGAAACCGCCGCGGCGTTCAGCACACCCGGCGCCCTGGAGCGCCTCGTCGACTACCCCCTCGGCCGGATCCGCGGCGCGCAGGCCCTCGCCGTCCGCACCACCGACACCGTCATCCACACCTGGGACCTTGCCCGCGCCACCGGCACTGACGAAGCCCTCGACGCCGACCTCGTCACCTGGATCACCACCCACCTCGAGACGATCTACGCCGACCTCGCGGAAACCCCCATCTCGGCCGAGAGCACGCACCGATTCTTCGCCTCGCCGCACGGAACACCGGACCCGTCGCCACAAGGATTGTTGCTGCACCGCATGGGCCGGAGCACGTAGGGCTACCGTGCCGCAAGTGAGCTACTTCCTGACCCGCGTCCTCTCCATGCTCGACCAGGGCGGCGACACCGTGCTCTTCCACCACGAAGGGCGCGCCACCACCTACGGCGAGGCAGCCGACACACTCCGCCGGATCCACTCCGGCCTCAGCACCAAGACCGGCATCGTGGCGATCGACTCGCCCAACCGGCCCGAAGTGGTCCTCGCGCAGGTCGCCGCGCAGCTGCGGGGGCTCGAAGTCCTCCTCGTCGCGGCGTCGGCGAGCAAGCCGGCCCGGGAAGCAGCCCTCCAGCAAACCGGCGCGAGCCTCCTCGACCTCGACGAGCTCACCACCGGCCAACCGTCCACTCCGGACACCCTCCCCGACCGGGCCACCGCGATCTTCCCCACCGGCGGCACCACCGGCGCTCCGAAGCTCATCCGCCACACCGGCATCTACGACGGCATGGCCCACATCTTCGCCCCCGACGGCGCCCAAACCGTCCTCATCACCGCCCCGCTCACGCACATGACCGGCAACGCCGCGGCGCTCGGGGCGCTCCTCGGCGGCAACAAGGTCGTCCTCCGCACAAGTTTCGACGCCGAAGAGCTCCTCCGTGACATCGAAACCCACCGCGTCACCAGCCTCTCCCTCACGCCACCCAGGCTCGCGAAGCTCCTCGACAGCCCAGCGCTGGCGAGCACCGACGTCTCCAGCCTGAAATCCCTCTCCCTCGGCGCCGCCCCGCTTCCCCCAATGCGGCTCAGCCAGGCGCTCGATACCTTCGGCCCAATAGTCGGCCAGGGATACGGCCTCACCGAAGCACCGATGATCGCCGGCATCTCCGCAGAAGAACTCACCGAGGACCACCGGCTCGGCTCCGTGGGCCGCATCGTGCCCGGCATGGAAGCCCGCGCGGAAAACGGCGAGATCCTCGTCCGCGGGCTGTCCATGATGGACGGCTACCACGGCGAACCGCCGATCGCCGACCGCTGGCTCCCCACCGGCGACCTGGGTCACTTCGACGACGAGGGCTACCTCTACCTCCACGACCGCATCGCCGACGTGATCATCACCGGCGACCACGGCACCAAGGTCGCCTCCACCGCCATCGAGCACACCCTGCTCACGCATCACGCCGTCAAAGCCGCGGCCGTCTTCGCGGTTCCTGGACAAAACGGTGAGGGGGAACTGGTGCATGCCGTAGTCGTGACGCACGCGAAAACAACAGAAACCGAACTCCGCCACCACGTGCGTGAAGAACTCGGCGGAGACCACTTCGTACCATCCACAGTGGGCTTCACCGACGAACTCCCCCTCACCCCCGTGGGCAAAGTGGACAAACGAAAACTGGCCGAACCGTTCTGGTCCGGCCACTCGCGCCACATAGCGTAAAAGAAGAGCCGGTGTGCGCACCCCCCGTCGGTGCGCACGCCGGCTCTTCGGCTACTGATTACTTCACTTGTCGCCGAAGCGGATCGAGGCGACCTGTTTGTCGAACCCGATCTTGCTCAGGTCGGGCACGCTGGCCGTGATGACCATCGACTGGCCGGTGCAGTTCGGGCCCTTCCAGAGCTTCACCGGGCCACCGCTGAGCTGGATCGAGGAAACTTGCGTCGGCTGCGGGTTGGCGACACAGCCCGGGCCCGAGACCCCGAAGGAACCGTTGGGCTCGGCGAAGTTGACGCCGCTGTCGAGGATCGCGCTGCCGTTGCCGAGGGTCACGCCACCGGGAGGAGTCGTGGTGCTCGAGGACGGCGGGGTCGCGGTCGAGGAAGACGACGCGGGCGGGGCCGTCTGGCCGCTGGAGGCGGGGGCGCCACCCTTCGGCAGGACCTTGCCGCCGGTCGGCGAGATGGCGAACCAGGTGCCGCCGACGCCTTCACCGTTGATGTCGCCCGGCTTCTTGTCGCCGGAGAAGCGGTAGATCGCCCAGCCGCCGATGGTGACCTGGCGGGTGCCGTCGGCGCGGGTCAGGATGCCGATCTTGGCGGCGGGAACACCGTTGACGAAGATGCGCGAGCCCGGCTTCACGAGCACCGGCGGCCACTTCACAGCGCAGTCACCGTTGCAGGTGGACGTCGGGGGCTTCGGGCTGTCCTTGTCGAAGCGGTAGAGCGTCATGCCGGCACCGTCGTGGACGATCGGGTTCAGGCCACCGGCCGAACCGCGGGTCAGCTGCACCCACTTCATCGCCGCGTCGTCGGTACGCGGGCCCTTGTAGTCGTCGCCCTGGGTCATGTCCGCGCCGTTTTCCTTGGCGGTACCGGTCTTGTAGTCGACCCCGGTCGTCGGGTCGGTGCCTTCCTGCGAGGTCTGCGCCTTGCCACCCTCCGGCGTCACGCCGAACCACGTGCCCTGCACGCCCTGGCCCTTGGCCTGGCCCGGCTGCGAGTCGCCGCTGAACTTGTACACGGGCCAGTTGCCGATCGTGACCTGCAGCGTGCCGTCCTGGCGCTTGACGAAGCCGACGTCGTTCTTGTCGACACCGTTGAGGAACACCTTGCCGCCCGGCTTCACCGTGACCGCCGGCCAGGTCTTGGCGCAGTCACCGTTGCAGTTGGACGTCGGCGGCTTCGGGCTGTCCTTGTCGAAGCGGTAGAGCAGGAAGCCCTTTCCGTTCAGCACCACCGGGTTCAGGCCGGACGCGGAACCGGCGTCGAGCTCCACCCACTGCTCGGCCGCGTTGGTGTCGGCCGGGTCGGCGAGGTCGCCGGTGTTCTGCGGCGCGCCGTTCTCCTGGGCCGTGCCGGTCAGGAAGTTGACCGACGAAGCCAGGTCCGCGCCCCCGGCACCGGCCGGAGCGGCACTCGGCGTGCCGGCGGTGGAACCGCACGCCGTCAGCGCCGCCACACCCGTCGCCACCAGGGCGGCGAGCATCGCAACTCGAGTACGCAACATTTCGGATTTCTCCCTGTCAGAGCCGGCTGCCGGAGATGGCGAGCCTTCGATGACCGGTACACGGGTGTGGTCCCCGTGAGGGTTCACCGAAGTTTCGTGACGGCTGTCACACCGGCCCGAAACGGGAACTCCTTGTCAGGACAGCAGAAAGGCGCTGCCCGTTCGTCCAGTCCACACTGGACGAACGGGCAGCGCCTTTCGAAGAACCTACAGCGAGGCCGACACGAACTGGTGCCCGTCGGTGTTCTCCACGAGCACCGACGCGACGTTCGCCGGGTCGACGAGCGCCGAACCGTCGAGGTTCACGCCGTCGCTCGCCGCTTTGTCCGACACCAGCCAGTTGCCGGCGATCTCGCGGCTGCCGTCCTTGCCGACCACCACGAGCCGGCACTTCTGCCCCTCCGGGATGCCGGTGACGGACGCGTTGAGCCGCACCCAGCCGGCCGCCGGGGTGACCGCGACGTTCAGCCGTGCTCCCGAGGCGGATTCCCCCGTCGCGTTGCGGGTTCCCGGTGCCACAGTGGCCGGCGCGGACACCGGCGGCGCGGCGACGGCCGTCCCTGCCCCACTGTCGCCCGACTTGCCCACGAGCACGCCCGCGCCCAGCGCCGCCGCGGCGACGATGACCGCCGCCGACGCGGCCAGGATCCGGCCCCGGCCGCGGGCACCCGCCGACTCCGACCTGATCTGCCGCAAGGTGCGTTGCAGCAACAGGTCCGCGTCGTCCGGCGGCCCGTCGAGCAGCGCCTCGGGCGGCAACGCGCCCAGGAACTCCTGCATCTCACGCAATGACTCCACCTCCTCCCGGCACTCCGCGCAGGTCGTGAGGTGCTGCTCGACGTCCTGCTGGTCGGTTGTGCCCGCCTCGCCGGCCACGTAGGCCTCGAGGTCGAACCGGTCGCTGTGCGAAGTGTTCATCAGGCGGCCCCCACTCCCAGTCGCTGCGACCGGAACTGCTCACGCAAAGCGCGCAACCCGTAGTAGGAGCGCGATTTCACGGTGCCCGGTGGTATGCCCAATCTCTCGGCGGTCTCGCCGACCGTCCGCCCGTGCAGGTACACGTGTTCGAGCACTTCGCGGTGCTCGGCGCTCAGGTCGTCCAGCGCCGCGAGCACCACCATCGAGTCCACGACCTGGTCTGAGTGGTCGCGCGCCACCGGCACGGTGGTCGGCGACTCAGCCACCTCCGTGGGCCGCGCGGCCCGCGCCCGGATCTTGTCCGTGACCAGGTTCCGCACCACGGTCAGCAGCCAGCCACGCACCGAGCCCTTGCCGTTGACCAGGCTCTCGGGGTGTCGCCAAGCGCGCACCAGTGCCTCCTGCACGACGTCTTCCGCCGCCGCTCGATCACCGAGCAGCCTTGTGGCGTACGCCAGCATCGCCTTGCCGTGCTCCTCGAACAGCGAGCGCACGAGAGCCTCGTCGGCGACCTGCTGGCGATGACGGGTCCTAAACCCGGCCATCCGCTACCACCCTCCCGAGTCCCGCAAGGTGCGGGAACTCCTCACCTCCACAAGGGGCACACGGATGGCGAGCGGGGTTCAGTTCAGTGGATACCGGACCGTGACGAACGCCACAGTCCAGCCTCCGGCGTCACGCTGAGCAGTGCTTACCGGAGTTCACGCAGTCGACGACGGTCGCCATCAGCGCGTCCGGCATCACGTCGATGAAGTCGGAATGGTCGGAGACGGGGTTGTTCAGCTCTTCCGGGAACGAGTCGATCGCGTACTCCGCGCCGGTCGGCACGGTGTAGGAGATCTCCAAGTGCAGACGCGGAACGGCGAACGTGCCGGCCTGGCACGCGCCGTTCGGGGCAGGGAAGACCAGGTGCGACTTGTGGTTGGCGCTGTCGGTGGTCCGGCCGTTCCAGCAGCTCGGGAAGTCGAACAGCCGCACGACCTGCTGCCCGGCCGGACAGCGCGGGTACTGGCGCCCGACGTGGTCGCGGCTGCCGGAGCACGTCCACTGCACGTGGTCGGTGCCGACGCCGGCCTGCGTGTACCCGTGCGGGTTGCCGGTGTTGGCACGCAGGAAGCGAGGCATGGGCACGACGTTGGTGACCGGGCTGCCCTGGTACTCGATCAGCACCGAGTCCGGCACGAGGACCCGCCCGAACACGGTCTGGCGCGCGTCGCCGCGGGGCAGGCGCAGCACGGGCCAGTAGTAGGTCGACTTGTCGCCGGCCTGGCAGGTGGTGCCGGCGGCGGCGAGGGAGGCGTCGGTGGAGAACGCGGTGGTGGAGTCGTTGCCGACGTAGTCGTGCAGATGGTGCGCCCCGCCGGCCACGCCGGGGCTGATCACGACGTTGTCTGAGTTGTGGCGGCCTTCCTCGTCGCGCCCGCAGTCGATGCGCCAGGTGCCGCTGGAGCCGCCGGGCTGCCCCGCGGGCGCCGGCGGCGCGACGGGCAGCGCCGACACGTCGGCGAAGTAAGCGGGCGAGACAGTGTGCTCCTCCTCGTGCGCGCCGGCCGTGAGCGTGTTGTAGCCGACCACGCTCGCCGGCACGGCGATCAGCACCAGGACGATGGTGAACACGATCCACCCGGGCGACCAGCGCCGCCGCGATTGCGAACCCACGTGGATCATTTTCACACTGTCAAGATCGGCGCGTTCGCGGGGCTGTCAGTCCGGGACCATGACCCGCATCGGCAGCACGCGCTCCCGGTGGTGCTCCTCGTGCAGGTCACGTCTGCGCGCGTGCAGCAGCTGCGCGAGGGTGACGACGCCGAGCACCTTTTCCGGGTCGTCGCGGTCCACCACACGGGCGCGGGTGACGTGGCCGAGCGCGAGCTTGTTGGCGACCTCGCGCAGCGTCTCGTCGGGAAACGCGTTGACGCGCGCGGGCGCGGCCGGCCCCGGGGTCATGACTTCGTGGACGAAGAACGTCTCCAACGGGTCGGTCGTGTACTCGCGCGTGAGGTGCAGGCGCCGCCGCGCGATCTTCTCCGTGAGTACGGAACGCTTCAGCAGCAACACGGACAACGCGTACGCGGAGACGGAGGCGACCACGAGCGGCAGCAGGTAGCTCCACGCGTGGGTGAGCTCGAGCGTGAAGACGATGCCGGTGAGCGGCGAGCGCATCACGCCACCGACCACGGCGGCCAGCCCGCACGTCGCCCAGAACCCGGCCGCGAAGTGCGGCAGCACCGCCCCCTCGGCCGCACCCAGCGCGGCGCCGATCATGAACACCGGCGCCAGCACGCCGCCGGACGTGCCGGAGCCCAGTGAGAGCGCCCAGATCAGCGTCTTGACCACGAGGATGCCCACGATCAGCTGTGTCGTGGCCTGGCCGGTGAGCAGCTGGTCGATCACGTCGTAACCCACGCCCAGCGCGTGCGGCTCGATCAGCCCGCCCGCGCCGATGATCAGGCCACCGATCGCCGGCCACCACATCCAGTGCACAGGTACGCGCGCGAACAGGTCTTCGGCGAAGTAGACGAGCGCCGTCGCGCCGATGGCCAGCAGGCCGCCGGTGATGCCGGGGATCAGTGCCAGCCCGTCGGCGAGCGGCCCGGTGCTCGGCGGCGCCTGCACCCCGAACACCGGCCCGGTGCCGAGAAGGAAGCCCCTCAATACGGTGCTCACCGCGACAGCCGCGGCCACGGGCACGAAGCTGCGCGGGCGCCACTCGAACAGCAGCAGCTCCACCGCCAGCAGGATCGACGCGAGCGGCGCGTTGAACGTCGCCGCCATGCCACCCGCGGACCCCGCGACCAGCAACGTCTTGCGCTCATCCGCACTGAGTTTCAACAGCTGCGCCAGGATCGACCCGACGGCGCCGCCGGTCATGATGATCGGCCCCTCGGCCCCGAACGGTCCCCCGGTCCCGATGCTCACCGCCGCCGACACGGGCTTGAGCACCGCCACCCGCGGCGCCACGCGGCTCTCGCCCGTGAGGATGGCCTCGATCGCCTCGGGCATGCCGTGGCCGCGGATCTTCTCGGAGCCGTACCGCGCCATCACGCCGATCACGAGCCCACCGACGACCGGCGCGCTCAACACGAGCCACCACGGGTGGTGCACCGCCCCCGGCGCCACCAGATCCGTGGCGACACGCTGGTAGAAGACGAGATTGGTGATCAACCCGATCAGCTTCAGCAACGCGAACGCCGCCACCGCGCTCGCCGCCCCCACGAACAGCGCGAACGCCGTGATCAGCAACATCCGCGGCCGCACACTGAAGTCCCCCAGGTGCGTCGCCCTCCCCGGCGCGCTCACAGCCGCCCCGGCCCGGCCGACGGCACCAGCGGCGCCTTCTCCGCCGCCGCCAGCAAGTCCTCGACGCTCGCCGCTGCTCGTTCTCGTCGGGCCGGATCGAGCTGCCCCAACAACTCCCCGAGCGCTTCATGCCTGCGCGCGAGCACGTCATCCACCACCGCCTGCCCAGCTTTCGTGACCTCAACGGTGACGACGGTGCGCCGACGCTCGTCCTCCCCGCGGCGCACATAACCGTGCGCCTCCAGCTTGTCCGCCAACCGCGTCACCGACGACGCGTTCACACCCATCGCCGCCGCCAACCGCGAACACGGCACCCGCCCCACACTGGCCAACACGACCAACAGCCTCACCTGCGGAAACGTCACCCCTCGCGGCGCGGCGTGCGCACTGTCCCACGCCACCGCCACGAGCACCCGTGTCAGCCGCTCCAGGCGTTCGAGATCGGAGTGTTGCATAGGGCAAAACTTGCTATAGGCAAGGTCTTGAGGTCAAGGGACTCGACGGGTGGCCCGTGTCACCCACCGGAACACACCAGGTGAACGACCTGCCCGACCCCGAAGATCTCCCGCCGCCGCCCGCTGGCCCTGAACCCCACCCGCCGATACAACGCCAGCGCCCGCTCATTGGCGACGCCGGTCCACAACTGCAGCCGACCCGCAGCGCGCTCTTTCAACGCACCCAGCAACGCCGCCCCCACTCCGGCCCCCCAACACTCGGGCCGCACGAACACCATCGAGACGTGGCACAACCCCGGCAGCACCGGCCCCTGTCCGTCCTCCGCCCGCCCCTCCTCGGCCAGCACCATGCCAACCACGCGCCCACCCACCACCGCCACGAGCACCAGCGCCTCGGGATCCGCCAGCTTCTCCCGCACCCGGTCCATCCTCTCCACCCCAGGCACCTTGCCGCGCGCAACATTGGCCGCACGCCAACACTCCCGCGCCTCCTCAAGCTCCGCACCAGTCCCCGCGACCCGAACCTCGACCACGGCCTCATCGCCCCCACGCTTCATCGGCACCTCCCACCGCACCCGACCCGCTACCCATGACACACGCTGGCGTGCCGGCGCATGGGGGCGCCCGGCGGTTGGGTGTGACGGACAGCCCGGCGCTTGGCACGCAAGCGGGGACGACAGGGCTGCGGCGGGCATCCCACACGCCGGTGCTCGGCGTGCTGGTTAAGACGGCAACCCGCCACCCGCCCACCTCACCCACACCCCACCCAACCGGCGCGGCTCTTGCCACCCTCAACCCCCACCCGGCAACACAACTCACCCCCCACCCACCCCTCCCCGCACCCTTCCCCCGGCCGGCCCCCGATGTCTTTCCCCCACACCGTCACAATGAAAAATCGGGGTGCCCCACCACCCACCCCGCGGCGCAATGGTGTGCGCAGCACGCCGAGCCGCCACCCGCTTCACCGAAAGCCCTAAACTCGACCACCGGCGACGCGGGAGGTGAGCCCGGTGGAGAACCACCCCTTCCGGGGCAACCCCGGAACGCACCACATCACCCATTCACAGCGCCCCACGCGAGGGCGGCACGCTGCGCGTACAAGACCGCGCGGATGAACGGAGAAAGAGTCACCCCCGCGTCGCCCACCAACCCGACCAACCCGGCCGACTCGTCAACACCACTCGGCCCCCGAGAACCATCCCTTCTCGACCCCCTCCCCCCGATCTGGCGCTGGCAAGTCCCCCGCTGGCCCACCTTCGAATCCTGCGCCACCGCCCTCGACCTCACGCCCGGCGAACTCTCCTGGTTCTCCGACCCCCGCCACTGGAACGACCGCGCCAACCACACCCTCCGCCACTACCACCACCGTTGGATCCCCACCTCCACCGGCCGCCTCCGCGTCATCGAACGCCCCAAACCGCGCCTGGCGGAGCTCCAACGCCGCGTCCGCCGACACGTCCTGGCTGCCCTCCCGGTCCACGACGCCGCCCACGGCTTCCACCCCGGCCGCTCCATCCTCACGTGCGCGGAACCCCACGCGGGCCAGGAAAAAGTCATCCGCATGGACCTCGAGCACTTCTTCCCCACCATTTCCGCCCGCCGGATCCGCTCGCTACTCGAACTCGCCGGCTACCCGCCCGCCGTCGCCCAGGCGCTGGCCGGAATCCTCACCACGACCACGCCACCGGACGTCCTCAAGTCCGCGCCCAGAAAAGTCCGCGACGAACTCGGCAAACCGCACCTGCCCCAAGGCGCCCCCTCGTCCCCAGCTGTCGCGAACGCCGTCACCAACCGGCTCGACCGCAGGCTCTCGGGCCTGGCACAGAAACTCGGCGCGAACTACACCCGCTACGCCGACGACCTCGCCTTCTCCGGCGAAGCCGCCCTGCCTCTCCACCGGCTCTTCCCCGGCGTCCGCCGAATCGTCGAAGACGAAGGCTTCCACCTGCGCGACGACAAAACCTCCGTCGCCGCCAAGTACCAGCGCCAGCGCGTGGCGGGCCTCGTCGTCAACACCAAACCCGCGGCCCCACGCGCCCGATACGACGACCTCCGCGCCACCCTCCACAACTGCGCCACAACTGGTCCCGAAGCGCAGAACCACGCCGGCCACCCCGATTTCCAGGCGCACCTGCGCGGCCGCATCGCCTGGATTTCCGCGACGAGCGCGCACCGAGGTGCCAAGCTGAAAGAGCTCTTCGACCGAATCGATTGGAGCTGACTGTGGAAACCAACGTGTTCGACGTCCTCGCCGCTCTGGACCGGTTACCCGACACGGCCGACACGATGCTGGTCGACGAGTACTTCGTGGACAAACCCACGGCGAGCGCGCGAATCTTCCGCATCTACCGCGAGCTGCCGCTGCACTACCACACGGAATGCGACGAGCACCTCTACGTGCTCAGCGGCCGCGGCACGTTCCACCTCGACGGTGAAGAGTTCGAGGCCCGCCCGGGTCTGCTGCTGCACTTCGAGAAAACCAAGGTCCACGGCTTCCCGCGGATCGGCGAGCACCCGCTCGTGGTGCTGTCGGTGGACGTGCCGAGGCGGCGCCCCGACGACGTGGTCTTCGTGGACCCGGCACAGGGCGACGCCGGCACGTTCATGGCGCGCAACGCGCCGGAACCACCGCGCTAGGCGCGCGTCACGCCAGCAGCGGGCAGAGGGTCCGCTCGAGCTCGGCCCACGAACCGACCGGCGCGGCGCCGGGGTCGACGTCGCGCGCCTGGATGTAGCCGGCGCGCTGCGCCAGGTCGAAACGGTTCTCGCGCCACGCGTAGGCCAGCAGGTCGTCGTACTGCGTGCGGGGCAGCCAGCCCTGCTCGCGCCCCACTTCGAGCCGCATCAGGTGGAACACGAGCTCCACGCTGCCCGGGTCCAGACCACGCAACCGTCGCGCGAATCCCTGTGCCGCGTCGAGGTTGCCTTCCTGGAAGGCCGTGTAGGCCAGAAAAAGCGCCGTCGCAGCCATCACGTCGGAACGGTGCAGGCCACCTTCGGCCGCGAGGTGCTCGGCGATCCGGAAGCTGCGGCCTCCCTCACCGAAACCCCCGTCGGACTCCACCGCCTCGGCCAGTGCACGCTGCTGGCTCGTGAGGTAGTCGTCCGCCAAATCCACCCTGTTGGCATTCGTCATCGAAACCCCTCCCCTCAGCCGAGCTTTCACCCGGCTGCTCCTCTGCACAAGATGTTACGGCGGAGTGGCAGATACATCGAATGCCCCAACGCCTTCCTCCGTTAGAAGGTTGGGGAGTCACGAAGTGTGCTCAAGGGTCGGTGATTTGGCCCCTCCGGCCGACCGGATGGGGTAACTTCGGGCAAGATCAACGCGGGCGAGGGCACCATCTCGGACGAAACGTTCACGTCCGCCGATGTGGTCATCTCGCTGGCCAGTTGAAAGATCGGTCCTCTTCGGAGTGCGCAGATGGTTCGCAGGGGCAACCAAAATTCCCCCTCCGACCCGGAGTCCTCCGTGGACTCGCCAGGCTACCGTGCAGTAATGACGACCACGGTGTTCCGCGGCGGCCGCGTCTTCACCGCCGACGCCGCGGGCACGAGCTGCTCGGCCGTCGCGATCTCCGGCGGCCGGATCGTCGCCGTCGGCGGCGACCGAACGGTGGAACCCTTCCTGCGCGAAGCCGACGACGTCGTCGACCTCGCCGGCGGACTCCTGCTGCCGGGTTTCGGCGACGCCCACGCGCACCCCGTGCTGGGCGGGCTCGAACGGATCCGCTGCGACCTTTCGGGCGCCGAAACCGCCGGCGCGTACGCCCGCATCATCGGCGAATACGCCCGCGCCCACCCCGACCGCGAATGGATCCTCGGCGGCGGCTGGGCGATGCAGGCGTTCCCCGGCGGCCGCCCGCACCGCGCCGCACTCGACGCCGTCGTCGGCGATCGCCCGGTGCTGCTCCCCAACCGCGACCACCACTCCAGCTGGGTCAGCACCGCCGCCCTGGCCCGAGCCGGGATCGACCGCGACACCCCCGACCCCGCCGACGGCCGCATCGAGCGCGACGCCGACGGCCAACCCACCGGGCTCCTCCACGAAGGCGCCGCGGATCTCGTCGCCCGGGTCGCCCCGGCCGACACGCAGGAAGACCTCGACGCCGCCCTGGCCGAAGCCCAGCGCTACCTGCACTCCTGCGGCGTCACGAACTGGCAGGACGCCTGGGTGGTGGTGCCGGGCGGCGGGCCGAACGTCCACGAGTCCTACCTGCGTGCCGACGCCGCCGGCACGCTGACCGCGAAGGTGACCGGCGCGTTGTGGTGGGACCGCTCGTGCCCACCCGAAGGCATCGCGGATCAAGTCGCGCGTCTCGCCGAGATCCGCGCCGCGACGGCCGCGCAGTGCCGCAACTACCGCACGCCGTCGGTGAAGGTGATGCAGGACGGCGTGGTCGAGACGTTCACCGCCGCCATGCTCGAGCCCTACCTCGACGCCCACGGCCACCCGACCGGCGACCGCGGCCTCGGTTTCCTCGACCCCGGATTGCTCCGCGACGTCACCACCGCCCTCGACGCCGCCGGCTTCCAGGTGCACTTCCACGCGATCGGCGACCGCGCGGTCCGCGACGTCCTCGACGCGCTCGAAGCGGCCATCGCCGACAACGGCACTTCCGACCGCCGCCACCACCTCGCCCACCTGCAGGTGGTGCACCCGTCCGACGTCCCGCGCTTCCACCGCCTCGGCGCCACGGCCAACCTGCAGGCGCTGTGGGCCGTGCACGAACCGCAGATGGACGACCTCACGCTGCCCTTCCTCGGTTATCCCCGCGCCGCCTGGCAGTACCCGTTCGGCGACCTCCTGCGCACCGGCTCCGCGCTCGCCATGGGCAGCGACTGGCCGGTCAGCAGCCCCGACCCGCTCGCCGCGATCCACGTCGCCGTGAACCGTGTCCTGCCCGGCGCGGCGACTCCGCCGCTGGGTCCGGAACAAGCGTTACCACTCGCGACCGCGCTGCGCGCCTACACCGCGGGCAGCGCCGCGGTGAACCACCTCGACGACGTCACCGGCGCGCTCACCGTCGGAAAGGCCGCGGACCTGGTGGTTCTCGACCGCGACCCGTTCGACGGCCCGCGCCGGGAGATCGGCGCGACGCAGGTGGTGCGCACGTACACCGACGGAACCGAGGTGTACCGCGCCTAGAAGTGCGCAGCCGGAGCTGTCGTTCTACTCAGGGTGAAACTCATCCCCCGAACGGGTGGCATGCCGCCTTGCCGAGACTGAGACGCGGCCAAAGAGGTTAGCCGAACGCGACCCCACTCCGCCAGAGGAGAGCCCGATGCCCATCCGCGTGCTGATCAGCCACGAGAGCACCGCGATTCCCTGTGAGAAGTGCGGCTACCCCACGTTGCACGTCGCCCACCTCGTGACCCCCGAAGGCCAGTGCATCGGCCGCAAGCTCGTGTGCACGCTGTGCCAGGAAAGGGAGAGCCAGGAGCAGGAGGCACCCGAAAAGCTCCCCGCCGGCTGAGCTCAGGCCACTTCCCCGCGCCGGCTGTCCGCCGTGTGCAGCCCCAGCATGTCCAGCAGCAGTGCGCAGTCGTCCGCGCCGCGCGAGTTCCCCGCCACGGCGAGCGCCGCCTTGCGGCGCACTTCTTCCTGGTGCGCCAGGTTTTCCTCGGTCATCAGGTCCGCGGCCGGGTGCAGCCCGGCGCTGAAGTCACGCATGCCTGTTCTCCCGAAGTGCGAAATCCCTTCCGTTCCGAACCTACCCGGGTGCGCGCGGAGCGAAACGCGATCAGAGCCAGTCGCGGCGCTTGAACGACGCGTAAAGCCCCACCGAAAGCAGCACAATGGCCACTGTGGACACCCAGAACCCGGACGTGGTCTGGAATCCCGGATACGGCACGTTCTGCCCGTAGAACCCGGTGACCGCCGTGGGCACCGCGATGATCGCCGCCCAGCTCGTGACCTTCTTCATGATCGTGTTGAGCCGGTTGCCCTGCAGGTTCAGCTGCGTCTCGCGCACGGTCGCCACCAGGTCGCGCAACGACTCCGTCCACTCCGACGCGCGCAACACGTGGTCGTAGACGTCCTGGAAATACGGCATCATCACGCTGTCGACCAGGTGCTGGTCGCGCCGCAGCACGGTGTTCACGACCTCGCGCATCGGCAGCACCACGCGGCGCAGCGCCGTGAGGCTCTTGCGCAGCCGGAAAGAACGCCGTTGCAGCTCACGCTGGTCGGGCCGCTCGTCGAACACGAGGTCTTCCAGCGCTTCGATCTGGTCGTCGAGCGCCTGCACGCTGTCGAAGTGCCCGTCGACGATGTAGTCGAGCAGGCCGTGGAGCAGGAACGCGACGCCGGACTTCGCGAGGTCGGCCGAGGAGTCCCACCGCTGCGCCACGGCTTCGATGTCGAACCCGTCGTCCTTGCGCACGGTCACGAGCGCCTGCTTCGTGACGAACGCGGCGAGCTCCGATTTCGTGACCATGCCGGTGTCGACGTCGAAGTGCGCCGAGTACGCGATGAGGAAGGAATGCGTGTCGTAGCGGTCGAACTTGGGGCGCTGGTGCTCCTCGGCCGCGTCCTCGACGGCCAGCGCGTGCAGGCCGAGCTCTTCGGAGATCGAGGCGAGGTCGTTTTCGGTCGGCTCGCAGAAGTCGAGCCAGACGGTGGTGGCCGGGTCCCGCAGGTAGTCGGAAACCTGCTCGACCGGGAAGTCCTCTTCGACCAGCACGCCGTCGCGGTAGACCCGCGTGTGCGCCACGCCGTGCCACCTTCCGCCGGGGTTTGTTCGTACGGAAAGTACCCGCAGCCGATCTCCGCGGAACCCACCGGCGTCCACCGAAGGTGTTGTGTGACTGGCATCACCACGCCGCCTGCGGCACTGTTCACGCCGTGCACTCAGCCCGAGGTCCCCGCCACCCTGTCCGCACCGCGCTGGCCGGGCTCACGCTGCTGGTGCTCGGCATCGTCACCGCGCTCAACGCCCGGAGCCTGCCCGTGATCGGCGACGGCACCACGTACGCGGCCGAGTTCACCGAAGCGGCCGGGCTGCGCAACGGCAACGACGTGCGCATCGCCGGCGTCCAGGTCGGGCGCGTGTCCGCGGTGACCCTCGACGGCGCTCGGGTGCGGGTGTCGTTCAAGGTCAAGGACGCCTGGCTCGGCGACGGCACCACGGCCGCCATCAAGCTGAAAACGGTGCTGGGCCAGAAATACCTCGCCCTCGACCCGGCGGGCGCGGGCTCGCTCGACCCGGACGTGCCCATCCCAAGCTCGCGCACGACCGTGCCCTACGACGTGCTCGACGCGTTCCGCGATCTCTCGGCCACCGTCGACCACATCGACACGACGCGGCTCGCGCACAGCTTCGACACGCTCGCCACGACGTTCGCCGACACTCCCGCCGACGTCCGGACCGCACTCGGCGGCCTCTCCCGCCTGTCGGACACCATCGCCTCCCGCGACACGCAGCTGACCGCGCTGCTGGCCAACACCCGCACCGTGTCCTCGACACTCGCCGACCGCGACGCGCAAGTGCAGCGCCTGCTCGCCGACGGCAACTTCCTGCTCGACGAGGTGGCCCACCGCGAGTCCGCCATCTCCACCCTGCTCGACGGCTCGCGGCGCCTCGCCAGCCAGCTGTCCGGCCTCGTCGCCGACAACGACCGCACCCTCGCCCCGACGCTCGCCGGCCTCGAGAGACTCACGTCCTTGTTGCAGCGCAACCAGGATTCCCTCGCCCACGGCGTGAAAGCGCTTGCCCCGCTCCTGCGCCTCGGCACCAACCTCGCGGGCAACGGCCACTGGATCGACGGCTACCTGTGCGGTCTGGTCCTCCCGTCGATCGGGCCGCTGAACGAGCCGGGCTGCTACCCGCGTTAGACGTGGTCCGCGGAGACCTCGTCCTGCGCGGGAGCCTCGTACCCGGGCACGTGCGTGATCCGCACCGTCACCTGGTTGTCGTTGTAGGTATAGGCCTCGTACGTGAACTCGACGCCTGTCTTCTCGATGTGTTCCATCCACGCGCGGTATTCGTGGCGCTTCCAGCCGGGGAAGTTGAAGAACTCGTCGAAGTGCACGATGCTGCCCGGACGCAGGCGCGGGCCGACGTTGTCGAGCACGGTTTTCGCGGAGCTGTAGAGGTCGCCGTCCACGTGGAGGAAGTCGACGTGGCCCGGGTGCTTCTCCAGGAATCCCGGGAGGCTGTCGTTGAAAAGGCCGACGACGAGTTCCGCGCCGGGGACGTCCGGCAGGTCGTCGCGGGCGAAGGCGCCGGCGGGCATGCCGTTGAGCCAGGCCTCGGGCAGGCCTTCGAAGGAGTCGAAACCGTAGACCTCGACGCCGCCGCGCGCGACGGCGATGGTCCGCAGCGTGTTTCCCGACGCGACGCCGAACTCGAGTGCCATGCCACCGGCCGGGGCCAGGGACAACGCGAACTTCAACGTCTCGGGCGGGCTGCCGAAGTGGCGGGCGCCGATGAGGTTTTCGCGGGCGAACACGTTGCTCTCGAGCGCGGCGTCCTGGTCACCGGCGTACACGATGTCGCGGCGGCTGCGGATTTCGAACTCCGCCACCCGGTCGAGCAGGCGGTCACCCTGGCGGACGATCTCCTCGCGGAGCTCATCCCGGATCTGGTTCAGCTGATCGGCGTACGGGTCATGCAGGCGGGTGGCCACCCGGCGCAGTACCAGGCCGGCTTTGCGCCGCAGAGCTCCGCCCAATGTCCTTGCCGTGGAACGATCTTGGTGCGGCTGGGTCATCCCGGGACGATATACAACATCCGGGCACCATTTCGAGCCGGCCGGTTTACCAACGGGTAACAAAAGCAAGCGTCCACTGTGTACCGATCAGCGGCCGGGGTGGCTGCCCGTGGTCCGAACGTCACCCGCCGCACCCCTCCGGGCAGCTTGCCGGAAACCCCCAGGGCCGATCATGGGATGGTGGCGACCATGACGACACGAATGTGGTGGGCCTGGCAGACGGTCCGCTCGGCCGCGATCGCGTATCGCACCGGGCGCAGACGGGCCCGCGACTGAGACCGAGACCGGCCCGGGGCACCCGCCGGCGCGTCAGCGTTCCGGCGAGTCCCCGCCCTGCTCGGCCAGGAACCGTTCGAACTGCGAACCGAGCTCCTCGGCCGTCGGCATATGCTCCTGCGACTCGGCCAGCAGGCTGTCGCGACCGGAGGCTTCGACGAACGTGTCGTACTGGCGCTCCAGCGCGCGCACGACGTCGGCGACCTCGTCGGACTCGGCGACCTGGCGGTCGATCTCGGCGGTGGCGACCTGCGCGGCCACGCGCAGCTCACCGTCGGGCAGGTGCAGTCCGGTGGCGCGCTCGACGGACTCCAGCACCAGCAGCGCGGCCGACGGGTAGGCCGACTGCGCGAGGTAGTGGGGCACGTGGGCGGCGAAGCCCATCGCGTCGTGACCCCATTCGCCGAGGCGGTACTCCAGCAAGGCCGACACGCTGCCGGGCACCTGCATGCGGTTGGGCAGCGGCTGGTGGTCGCCGCCGATGAGGCTCTCGCGCGTCGCGTGGGCCGTGACGCCGAGCGGACGCGTGTGCGGGGCACCCATCGGGATGCCGTGGTAACCGACGGTCAGGCGCACGCCCCAGCGCTCCACCAGGTGTTTCACGGCCGTGGCGAAGCGCTCCCACTCGTGGTCGGGCTCGGGGCCGGACAGCAGCAGGAACGGCACGCCGTCGGTGTCGTGGAGGAGGCGAACGGCCAGCTCAGGGGCCTCGTATTCCTCCCAGTGGTCCACCGCGTAGGTCATCGGCGGGCGCCGGGAGCGGTAGTCGATGAGGCGGTCGACGTCGAAGCGCGCGATCACGCGGTTCTCGACCTCGTTGGTCAGGTGGTCGGTGACGAGCCTGCCGGTGGAGCCGGCGTCCATGAAACCGTCGAAGAAGTGCAGGAGCACGGCTCCGTCCAGGTCGGGGACGTCCGAGTCCACCTCATACAGTTCCTCGGGATCGAATCCCACCGGAATCCTCCTGCTGATCGCTGTCGTGCACAGGCTTAGTCAAGTTCAACGCGGCACCGCTGCGAATCCATCCCGCCCGCGGCCGGAATAGTAACGCCCCGCACTCACCGGGGCCCCGGATCGGGGCACAGTGACACTTGTCGTGGCCACGATCACGACAGTTCAGGCACGCTGAGCAGGTGACCGCAGAAGAACCCGCCGCGTTGAGCCTGAGCCTTCGGCCACCCGAGCACCGGGTGAGCCGCAAGGCCATCGGCCACTGGACGGTGTCGGCCGCGATCGGCTGGCTCGTCGTGATCGGCGTGCAGGCGGTGGTGGTGGCCACGAGCGACGACCCGCCGTCGTGGCTGTCGGTGACGCTGGTGCTCTGCTGTGTACTCGGGCCGCTGCACCTGCTCGTGATGCCGCAGTGGCGCTACCGCGTGCACCGGTGGGAGGTCACCGCGGAGGCTGTGTACACGCAGGCGGGCTGGCTCAAGCAGGAGTGGCGGATCGCGCCGATCTCGCGAATCCAGACCGTGGACATCGAGCGCGGCCCGCTGGAGCAGCTGTTCGGGCTGGCCCGGATCACGGTGACCACGGCGTCGGCCGCGGGTCCGCTGCGGATCTCCGGCCTCGACCACGACCGCGCGGTGGCGCTGGCCGACGAGCTGACGCGCACCACGCAGGCCGTACGCGGAGACGCCACGTGAGCGCGGCGCTGCCGACGACCACCCAGGCGTACGAGGGCACGGCGGAAGCGCCGTGGCACCGGCTCGACCTGCGGATGCTGCTGATCCGGCCGGTGCTCGACCTCGTCCGGTCGCTGCCCGTGCTCGTCGGCGCGCTCCTGCTGGGCTCGGGCAACAGCTGGCAGTGGATCGGGCTCGCCTTCACGGCGCTGACGATCGCCACCGGCATCTCGCACTGCCTCACCTCGCGCTACCGCATCACCGCGACTCAGGTGGAATGGCACACCGGGCTGTTGCTGCGCAAGCAGCGGGCCGTGCCGCGCGACCGGATCCGCACCGTCGACGTGGTGTCGGAGCCGAAGCACCGGCTGTTCTCCCTGGCCGCGGTGCGGATCGGCACCGGGCGGCACTCGCACGGGAAGGGGCCCGGCAAGGACGCGCTGGTGCTCGACGCAGTCACCCGCGAGGAAGCGCAACGCCTGCGGACCCTGCTGCTGCACCGGAAAGCGGTGACGGCCGACGTCGTGGCGCCGCCGGAGCAGCTGGTGGCGGCCGTGGACCGGAAGTGGCTGCGGTACGCGCCGTTCACGCTGTCCGGCATCGCGGTGGTGGGCGCGATGCTCGGCACCGTCTACCACTTCGCGCACGAGCTGAACCTCGACCCGGTGCGCTACGGGCCGTTGCGCGAGCTCGCCGATCGCGTGACGGAGGAACCCGTGTGGCTCACGGTGGTCGCGGCGGCGATCGGCCTGCTGCTGCTCGTGTCGGTGCTTTCGGTGGGCGGCTACGTGCTGTCGTTCTGGAACTTCCGCCTCACGCGCGAGCCCGGCGGCACGCTGCACATCCGGCGCGGGCTCATCACCACGCGGTCGGTGTCGATCGAGGAAGACCGGCTGCGCGGGGTCGAGCTGAAGGAACCGTTGCCGCTGCGGATGGTCGGCGGCGCGAAGTGCGTGGCGGTGGCCGCCGGCCTGCGCGAAGGCAAGGGCGCCGACAAGGGTGGCGGACTGCTGCTGCCGCCCGCGCCGCTCGGGCGCGCGCAGGAGGTGGCGGGCGAGGTGCTGGGCGAGGACGTCGCGGGCGCGGCGCTCGTGCGGCACCCGCGAGAGGCGCTGAACCGGCGGATGACGCGGGCGCTGATGAGCGTGCTGGTGCCGGCGGCCGCGCTGTTCCTGCTGGCGTGGGCCGGCGCGTTGCCGGACTGGCCGTGGCAGCTCGTGCTGGTGCTGGTGCCGTTCGCGGTGCTGGTGGGCTGGGACCGTTACCGCACGCTGGGCCACGCACTGGCCGGCCGCTACCTCGTCACGCGCTCGGGTTCGCTGGCGCGCACGACGGTCGCGGTGCGGCGCGACGGGCTGACCGGGATCGTCGTCGAACGCTCGTGGTTCCAGCGGCGCGCCGGCCTCGTCACGGTGGTCGCGCCGATCGCGGCGGGGCGCGGCCGCTACCACGTGGTGGACGTCGGGGAAAGCGCCGGACTCGCGCTGGCCGATGCGACGGCGCCGGGGTTGCTCACGCCGTTCCTGGTCTCCGGGAAACGGGCTGAATAGCCGGCCATGATCATTCCGATGAATTTGCGGCACGCGATTTTTCCGGGCGTGTGGTAATTTATTCACTTGTCGTGCGCGCGAGTCGGGTCGCAGACCACGAAGAGGATTTCGAATGCCGCCTACCGAAGAAATCTCTGCAAGCTCTGCAAGCTCCGAGGGGCCGCGCCGAACAGCAGGCACAAGCAGTTCGCGCAAGGTTCTGCAGGTGCTGCTCGCGTTCTCCGAGCACCGGTGGGAAGCGAGCGTCGCGGAGCTGGCCGAGGTGATCGGCAGCCCGGTGGCCACGACTTATCGCTACGTGCAGCTGCTGAAGGAACTGCAGCTGCTCGAGGAGGCCCGCTCGGGCCGCTACCACGTGACCAGCCAGGTGATGCCGCTCGCGCGCGCCGCACGGCTGGCCAACGACGTCGCCCGCATCGCCCGCCCGACCATGGAGGAGGCGTCGCGCGAGCTCGGCGAGACGATCCTGCTGTTCCAGCATTTCGGTGACCTCGCCGTGTGCACCGATCGGGTCGAATGCGACCGTGCCATGCGGTTCACGTTCCAGCCCGGGCACTCGATCCCACTCGGCGCGGGCGCGACCGGCAAGATGCTGCTCGCCCTGCTGCCCGACGGCGAACGCGAGCAGCGCGTCGCGGAGATCGCGCGCGAACAGGGGATCGAGGTGCGCGAGGAGCTGAAGCTCGCCCTGGCGAACCGCTACGCGCAGAGCTGGGGCGAGATCGAAGACGGCGTGTGGGCGTGTTCGGTGCCGGTGGAAACGGGGCGGACGCGGCCGAGTGTGCTCTCGCTCGTCGGGCCCGCCGCGCGCATCGGCGACGCCGCGCGGGCCGAGGCGATCAGCGCGTTGCAGGTGTATGCCGAGCGCATCCAGAAAGCAGTTTCGTCGTATTCGGGGTAACGGGTAGGAATGGGGGATGATCCGGCTCGCCACTGCTGCCGACCTGCCGCTGCTGGGCGAGCTCGAACGCACGGCCGGGGAGCCGTTCCGCGATCTGGGGATGGCGGCCGTCGCGGATGACGAACCGTTTTCTGTCGCGGAGCTGCTGCCGTACCAGGCCGAGGGGCGGTGCTGGGTGGTGGATTCGTCGGGTGCCGTGGCCGCGTACCTGGTGGTGGACGTCGTGGACGGCAATGGTCACGTCGAGCAAGTGTCGGTGCTGCCGTCCTTCGCGCGCCGGGGGCTGGGTCGCGAGCTGATCGAGACAGCGGCTTCGTGGGCGACTGGTCGCGGTCTGCCGGCACTGACGATGACGACCTTCCGTGACGTGCCGTGGAACGCTCCCTACTACGCGCGGCTGGGCTTCCGGGAGCTTCCCGTGGCGTCGTGGGGCCCTTCGCTGCGCGCCATCCGCGAGCACGATGCGGCGCTCGGACTGGACCGCTGGCCGCGTCTCGCGATGATCCGCTGACCAGCGGTGTTACCCCTCTGGGGGACATACGTCGCCCACGAGGGGGGCCCGATTTGCGGGCGCCTTCGAACACGTGTTCTACTGATCGAGCCGGCCCCGGAGGGGGAAGCTCCGCGGGCCGGCACTCTCGGTTTTCAGCGTTTGGAGGCAGCGTGGCAGTCAAGATCACCCACCTCACCAACGGCCAGCAGGTGCGCTTCGCCAACGCCGACGGCGCCCGCCGCTACGCCGAAATCATGGGCGGGGGCGTCGACAAGTGGGCGTTCACCGACGTACCGGGCGAGTCCGAGCTGCCGAAAATGTCGGGGTCGGTCGTTAATGTCCCGGTATGGCGTATGACTTCCAGGTGACCGTGGACTCCGCGGAACCGCACACCCAGGCCGACTGGTGGGCCGAGACGCTCGGCTGGACCGCCGAACCCAGCGACGAGGCCTTCATCCGCGAGATGATCGCCAAGGGCTACGCAATGGAGTCCGACACCACGGTCCACCGGGGCGCTTTGGTCTGGCGCGAAGGCGCGGCGATCTCCCACCCGGAGACGTCGCGCCGCGTTCTGTTCCAGCTCGTACCCGAAGGCAAGACCGTGAAAAACCGCCTCCACCTCGACGTCCGCGTCGGCGGCCCGGAGAACATGGAGGACGAGTCCGCCAAACTCCAGGCCAGGGGCGCGACGTTCCTGCACCGGGGCTCTCAGGGGCCGAACCGCTGGATCACGTTGGCGGACCCGGAGGGCAACGAATTCTGCATCGGTTGACGGGTTGGGCGGCTTCTTTCGGAGCTTCCGGCCACCTCGGCCCCACCCACCTCTCGCCCCGGCCTGGCTGACGCGGGGCGGAGCCTTCGTAGTGATCGCGACCTTTGCTGCTCGGACCACCTTGTCGCTGAAACCGCCCTTGCCACTCCGAGCGGAACTTGCCACTCGACCTGGCACCATGCCAATCCGGGCTGGCCCATGCCATTCCGCGAGACACCTCGCCACCGCAAGCCGCACATCGCCACGGCCGCGGCACATGCCAAGGGCGCTGTACTTGCCACACCTCGATACACGGCAACGCCCGTGGCGCCTTGCCCATGAACGCGGAAACTTGCCATTGAATGTCGCACGTTGCCGCGGCAATGGCAGGGCAAGAGGCACCGGACTTGCCATCCACCTCCGGGCTTGCCGCGAGCACGAAGACTTGCCAGCCAACACGGGGCCTTGCCGAGTGGACCCATGTCTTACCACCGAGAGTGGCGAGACATGGATGGCATGGCTGAGGATCTTGCGGCCAGGCGCGTCGGTGTGGGGTGATGCGTGGTGTCCATGGCCCGGCAGCAGGGAACGGCCGGTCTGATTCATCCAATGGCAGGAGGCCCCTACGCCCATGACATCCCGCCGAGAGACCCAGCTGCTTGCCCGAGCCGCCGAGTACAGCGCGGCCGCGCTGCGCAACATCAGGAAAGAGTTCCCCAACGACATCCGCAGCACGATGCGGTTCGCGGGGGACTTCCCGAACCGTCCGCGCGACCTGTATCCCGCCTTCTACGGCTGCTTCGACTGGCATTCCTGCGTCGAGATGCACTGGCTGCTCGTCCGGCTGCTCCGCACAATCCCGGACGCCGTACCCGCCGACGACATCCGGACCGCGCTCAACGAGCACTTCACCGCCGACGCCCTCAAGGGTGAAGCCGAAACGTTCCGGACCAAAGGATCAAGAGCCCGCCCCTACGGCTGGGGCTGGGCGCTGATGCTCCACCACGAAATCGCCGGCTGGGACGACCCCGACGCCCAAACCTGGTCGGCCAACCTCGCACCCCTGTCGGCGGCCGTCACCGACGCCTTCCTCGGCTGGCTGCCCAAACAGACGTACCCCGTCCGCACCGGCGCGCACAACAACAGCGCCTTCGGTCTCTCCCGGGCCCTGCCGTATGCCAGGAGCCAAACCGAAAACCCAGCCCTCCTCACCGCCATCCAAGACGCCGCCACCCGCTGGTTCAGCGCCGACACAGACTACCCCGCAGGCTGGGAACCCTCCGGTGCCGACTTCCTCTCGCCCGCCCTCACCGAAGCGGAGCTGCAGGCGAGCCTCCTGTCACGAACAGACTTCGCCGCCTGGTTCGACCGGTTCCTCCCCGAGCTCCCCGCCGCGCTCCTCACCCCGGCCACCGTGTCCGACGACAGTGACGGCCAGATCGCCCACCTCCGCGGCCTCAACCTCAGCCGCGCCTGGTGCCTGCTGCGCGTGGCCGACAGCCTCCCCGCCGCCGACCCGCGCCAGCCCCTCCTGATCTCCGCCGTCGAAGCCCACGCGGACCCGGAGCTCGACCACGTCAGCGGCAGCGACTACATGGTCGAACACTGGCTCGCCTGCTACGCCGTGCTGTACCTGACCGCCGGCTCGCGCGACCAGGCAGGAAGGGCCCCGCAACGCGCGGAAACCTAACCCTGCAGCCGAGAAAGCGCCGCCGGAATCGCCGCCGCCAGCAGGTCCAGCTCCTCATCCCCCGCCACCAACGGCGGCGACATGGCGATCCCCTTCCCCAACGGCCGCACCAAAACGCCCTCGTCGCGCACCAGCCGCTGCAGCTTCCCCGGCGCCCCGGGATCCGCTGCCAGCACCTCCGCCGACAGCTCCACCGCGGCCAAAAACCCCAGCCCCGCCCGAACCTCGGCAACCAACGGATGGTCAGCCGCCCCGGCCAACGCGTCCGCCAACGGCTTTTCCAACTCCCGCCCCCGCGAGATCAACCCGTCCTTCTCGTAAATGTCCAGCGTCGCCAACGCAGCGGCACAACCCACCGGATGCCCGGCGTAAGTCGCCCCGTGCCGCAAAACCGGCGCTCCAGCCGAACCAGTGAAGAACGGCGCCGCCACCTCGGGCGAAACCAGCAACGCGGCCAACGGAATCGTCCCACCGGTAAGGCCCTTGGCCGTCGTCACCATATCCGGCCGAACCGCCCACCGATCGATCCCGAACCACGTCCCCAACCGCCCGAAGGCGGCGATCACGCAGTCCGCCACGAAAAGCACCCCGTACCGGCGACAAACCTCCACCGCGGCCTCGAGATACCCCTCCGGCGGCAACAACACCCCACCGGCACCGATCACCGGCTCACAGAAGAACGCGGCAACCCGATCCGCCCCCACCCGCAGGATCTCGGCCTCCAAAGCCGGAACACTGTCGTACGCCACATGCGAAAACCCGGACGGCATCGGCCCGAACCCCTCGGCATTCACCGGGATCCCGCCTACCGCGGTACCGAACCCGTGCGTCCCGTGGTACCCCTGTGTCCGCCCGATGATGTGGGTCTTCTCCGGCTGTCCAGTGTGGACGAAGTGTGCTCGCGCGATCTTCACCGCCGTGTCGACGACATCACCACCGCCGGAAGCGAGGAACACCTTGGACCCCGGCACCGGAGCAAGCGAAGAAAGCCGCGAAGCCAGCTCCAACGCCGGCTCGTTCGCGTAGTACCCGAACAGGTTGTACGAATCCAGCTTCTCCAGCTGCGCCGTCACGGCCTGGGTGATCTCGGGCCGCCCGTGCCCGAAGTTCGCGTACCAGAGTGAAGCCGTGGCGTCGAAGTAGCGGCGGCCGGCGTCGTCCCACACGTACGAGCCCGAGCCGCGCGTGATCACGAAACGGTCGCCGTCGACGGCACCCATGTCCGCGAACGGGTGCCACAGCGGGTTCTCCATGTAATCCTCCTTCGTCACAACAAAAATTCCGCGATCTCAGCCTCGGAGTACCCGATTTCCCCGAGCACCTCCGCCGTGTGCTGGCCAAGCACCGGCGGCGCCGACGTCGGCCGCGGCTGCGTGTCCGAGGCCTTCACCGGGAAACCCGTGCCGAGGTAGGTGCCGATGGTCGGGTGCGGCAGCCGCACGACCTGGTCGCGCGCAGCGGTCCACGGGTCGGCGTACACGTCGTCGATTTCGTTGATCGGCGCGGCCGGGATGCTCGCCTCGTCCAGTGCCTTCGTCCAGTCGTCGACGGTGCGCGTGACCAGCACTTCCTCCACCAACGCGTTGAGCTCGTCGCGATGCGCCGACCGCGCCGCGTTGGTGGAGAACCGCGGGTCCTCCGCGATGTCCAGGCCGAGCACGCCGCAAAAATTGCGCCACAGCTTCTCGCTCCCGACCGCGATGATGAGCCAGCCGTCGGACACGTGGTACGCCTGGTACGGAACGATGCTCGGGTGCGCCGAGCCCATCCGGCGCGGCCGCGGGGTGTCGTAGAAGTGCGCGCCGGCAGCGTAGATGTGCCAGGCGAGCTGCGCGTCGAGCAAGGAGACGTCGAGGTACTGCCCACGCCCGCTCGTGTGGCGAGCCTGCAGCGCCATCAGCACGCCGATGATCGCCCACGTCCCCGCGTTGAGATCGGCCACGGGCAGTCCCACTTTGGCGGGCGCGCCGTCGGGCTCACCGGTCAGCCCCATCACGCCGCCGAGCGCCTGCGCGACGAGGTCGTAGCCCGGCCGGTCGCGGTACGGCCCGGTCTGGCCGAAGCCCGTGATCGACACGTGGATCAGCCGCGGGTTCAGCTCGGACAGCGAGGCGTACGACAGGCCCCACCGCTCCAGCGTGCCGGGGCGGAAGTTCTCGACGAGCACGTCCGCGTCGGCCACAAGCCGGCGCACGGCTTCGCGGCCGCGTTCGGACTTCAGGTCGAGCACGATCCCGCGCTTGTTGCGGTTGGCCGCGAGGAAGTACACGGCTTCGTCACCGACGAACGGCGGACCCCACAGGCGTGTGTCGTCGCCGTGGCCGGGCGGCTCGACCTTGACGACGTCGGCACCCATCTCGCCGAGGTACTGCGTGCAGTAGGGCCCCGCCAGGATCCGGGAGAGGTCGACGACCTTGAGACCGTCGAGCGGGCGGACCTCGGGCATGGGGCGGCTCCTCGGGGCATCGTCGCGGACCTACGCCTCCTTTCTACCTCCCGGCCAACGGATTACCTACCAACGGCCCATTGACGTGAACCGTTCACTCCTGTTGATTCCTGAGTGAGTATGTGCTTCTTTGAGTAGTTCTGTTGCGCACTCTGGGAGGTATTTGTATGCGTCGTCTTGTGGGCCTGCTGGCGGCTGCCTGCCTGACCACCGGCCTGGCCACCACCCTCACCACCGGGCGCGCCGAAGCGGCCCCCGCCCCCTTCTCGGCCCAGCAGGAAACCGGCGCGCTGCCGCCGATGGGCTGGAACAGCTGGAACAAGTTCGGCTGCAACATCAACGAGACCCTCATCCGCGAGACCGCCGACGCGATCGTCTCCAGCGGCCTGCGCGACGCCGGCTACCAGTACGTGAACATCGACGACTGCTGGGCCGAGCAGAACCGCAACGCCGAGGGCAAGTTCGAGCCCAACCACGAACGCTTCCCGAGCGGCATCAAGTCCTTGGCCGACTACGTGCACGGCAAAGGCCTCAAGCTCGGCATCTACACCAGCGCCGGCACGCAGACCTGCGCGAAGACGATGCCCGGGGCCCTCGACCACGAGGACGTCGACGCGCAGACCTTCGCCGACTGGGGCGTCGACTACCTCAAGTACGACAACTGCAACAACGAGGGCCGCCCGGCCATCGAGCGCTACACGAAGATGGGCGACGCGATCAAGAAGACCGGCCGCTCGATGATCTACGCGCTGTGCGAGTGGGGCGAGAACCAGCCGTGGCTGTGGGGCAAGACCTCCGGCGCGCAGCTGTGGCGCACCACCGGTGACATCAGCGACAACTGGGCCAGCATGACCGGCATCCTCGACCAGCAGGTGGGGCTCGAGAAGTACTCCGGCCCCGGCGGCTGGAACGACCCGGACATGCTCGAGGTCGGCAACGGCGGCATGACCGACGCCGAGTACCGCTCGCACTTCGCGCTCTGGTCGCTGATGAACGCGCCGCTGCTGGCGGGCAACGACGTCCGCTCGATGCCGGCCGCGACGAAGGCGATCCTGGCGAACAAGGACGTCGTCGCCCTCGACCAGGACTGGGCAGGCGTGCAGGGCCACAAGGTCCGCGACGACGGCGACACCGAGGTGTGGACCAAGCCGATGTCCGACGGTTCGGCCGCGGTGGTGCTGTTCAACCGCGGGATTTCCGCCGCGACGATGTCGAGCAACGCGTCGGAGATCGGACTCTCCGGGCGCGATTTCCGCGTGCGTGACCTGTGGACGGGTGCGGAGACGGAGAGCTCCGGGACGCTGCGGGCGACCGTGCCGAGCCACGGGTCGGCGGTGTTCCGAGTGTGGCCGGCGAAGTTCCCGGCTGCCGCACCGGCGGCGACGTTGTCGCTTGACGCGGGGTCGTACTTCCCTGCGGGGAAGCCGTTCACGGCTCACGTTCGGCTGACCAACGACGGCAGCACGCCGGTCGCCGCGGCTCGGGTGACGGTGTCGGCGCCGTCCGGTTGGCAGCTTGACGGGCGGGGTGAGGTGCTCGTGCCGGTGGTGGCTCCGGGGAAGTCTTGGGACCGCGCCGTGACGGTTACGCCTGTGAAGCCCGGCGCGCAGGTGGCGATGTCGGCGAAGGCTTCGTACACGACGGCGTGGGGGCGGCGTTCGTTGTCGGCTGATGCGAGTGGGCCGGTGGTGACACCGTTCGGGTCTGGGGTGACGCCGATGTCGAAGGCGCCGTTCCTGTTGACGGAGAACGGCTGGGGTCCGGTGGAGCGGGGTACCAGCAATGGTGAGAACCAGGCTGGTGACGGGAACCCGATCACGATCAATGGCCAGGTGTACTCGGATGGGCTGGGGGCGCATGCTCCGTCGTTGGTCCGGGTGTATTTGGGTGGTGGTTGTCAGACGTTCCATTCGGTTGTGGGGCTGGACGACGAGTTTTCGACGGGGAGCGTGACGTTCGAGGTCCGTGGGGACGGGAAGACGCTGGCTTCGACGGATGTGTTCCGGCATGGCTCGGCGGCGCAGGCGGTGGATGTGCCGTTGGGTGGAGTGCAGGTGCTGGATCTTGTGGTGACGGATGGTGGGGATGGGAACAACACGGATCATGCTGATTGGGCTGATGCGGCGGTGACTTGCTGAGGATTTTGGTCCTGCGCAGGGGCGTGTTGCGGCAGGCGTGCACCCCGGGCGAGCCTGGGTGCAGGTTCCGCCAGGTGGGTAGGCGGCGGTTGCGCAGGCCCACGCGGCCTGGATGGGTCGTAAGTTGGGCAGGCGGCTGGCGGTTGGGTGGGAGCCAAAGCGCCCCAATGCGGCGTTCGGTGCGCTGGGCGCACCCAATGTGGCGTTCGGTGCGCTGGGCGCACCCAATGCGGCGTTCGGTGCGCTGGGCGCAACCAATGTGGCGTTGGGGTAGCGGTCAGCGGACGCCTAGGTCGAAGTCCAGGCTGTAGCGGTTCGAGGGCATCGCGCCGGCGGATTTGGCGCCGTCGATCGGCAGTACCGCGCCGTTGATGAAGCGGGATTCGTCGGTGGCCAGGAAGAGGATGGCCTTGGCGACTTCGGTGGCTTCGCCGACGCGGGCGGCGGGGGTGCTGGCCACGAGTTGGTGTTGTTTGGCCTCGAAGTCGTCCGGGGAGGCGAGGGTCGAGCGGAGCATGTCGGTGTCGATAGCGCCCGGGTTGACGGTGTTGGCGCGGATGCCCTGGTGGGCGTGGGCGACGGCGAGGGACTTCGTGAGGCCGACCAAGGCGTGCTTGGTGGCGTTGTAGACCGGGTCGCTCGGGCGGCCCATCATGCCGCCGTTGGACGAGGTCGTGATGATGCTGCCGGAGCGTTGCGCGAGCATGTGGGGCAGGACGGCACGTGTGCCGAGGAAGGCGGCGCGGACGTTAAGGGTGAAGATGTTGTCGAAGTCCTCGAGGGTGGTCTCGGTGAGGGGTTTCGCGAGGTGGACGCCGACGTTGTTCACCAGCACGTCGATGCGGCCCGCGTCCTCGATGACGCCCGCGACGAAGTCGTTGACGGCGGTCTCGTCGGTGGCGTCCACGAGCGAGTGGCGGTAGCCGTCCAGCTGAGCGGCCGGTTCACGGATGTCGCTCGCGAACACCACGGCGCCCTCGGCCAGGAACTCCTTCACCGTGGCGAGGCCGATGCCCCGCGCGCCCCCGAAGATCACCGCGACCTTGCCGGCCAACCGAACCATCGTTCAGTCCCTCCCTCGAAGTTCGGCCACCTCGTAGTCCTCGGGCAGCCTGACCAGCGCGTCCGGCACGCCGATGTAGCGCACCACCACGCCGTAGACGGACTCCGCCGCCTCCGCGGAAACGTACCCCGCCACCACGTCGGCCAGCACGTCCGCCACGGCGCGCCGCCGGGGGTCGCCGTAGCCGCCGCCACCGGGGAGGACGACGTCGACCTCGGCGTCGGGGTCCAGAGCCACGCGGCTCTTGGCGGGCAGATCATCGCCGGACACCAGCCCGAACCGGCCGAGGGCACCCGGAGAACCACCGTCCACACCGGACGCGGCGGCCCGCACGCGGTCGACGTTTCCGTTGACACTCCAGGGAACCCCACCCAAGGCCGACATCGTCGTCCGCTGCCCCAGCCCGCCGCGGAACTGCCCGGCGCCACCCGAGTCCACCAGCAGCTCGCGCGTGCCCTGCACCAGCGGCGCGCTCGTCTCGATCACCTCGGTGGGCGTCGAGCGCAGGCCGCTGGGAAAACCCGTGGTCGAGAGGCCGTCACGGGACACGCGCGCGCCCATGCCGCCGGTCTGGAACACCGTGGACATGAAGCCCTCGCCACGCCAGATCGTCATCCACAGGGCGTCGGCACTCGGCGCGATCGGGCAGCCCGGCAGCGCCCCGATCAGTAACGACGGCAGGAAGTGCCCGATCAGGTGCCGCGATGCGACGGGCGCCGGCGGCAGGCAGTTGAGCACCGAGCCCTCCGGCGCGGTCACGTGCACGGGCCGGAACGACCCCGCGTTGTGCGGCACCTCCGGCGAGATCGCCGCCTTCACCGCGAAGGACGCGTACGCCCGCGTGTAGTTCAGCACCACGTTGATCCCGCGCCGGCTCTGCGGCGACGACTCCGCGAAGTCCACGTGGATTTCGTCGCCCGCCACGGTCACCGCGACGCGCAGCACGACCGGTTCGTCGTCGAAGCCGTCGGTCGCCAGCTCGTTGCGGTACACGCCGTCCGGCAACGCGGTGATCGCCTCGCGCAGCGCGCGTTCGGAGCGGTTCATGATCTCCGCGGCGACGTCGTCCAGCGACGTCAGCCCGAACTCCGCCAGCAGCCGCACGAGGCTCGCCGCGCCGACGTCGTTGCCCGCGACCTGCGCGTACAGGTCGCCGATGGTCTCCTCGGGCGTGCGGACATTGGCGCGGATCAGCCGTTCCAGATCGGCGTTCACCTCGCCGGCCCGCAGGAACTTCAGGATCGGCAGCCGCAGGCCCTCCTCGAAAACCTCCGTGGCATCCGCGGACACGAGCCGGCCGCCGATGTCCGGCGCGTGGCAGCACGACGCGAACCACGCGACCAGCCGGCCACCGGCGAAAACCGGCGTGGCGACGGTGATGTCGTTGATCTGCCCGGCCGTCTGCCACGGGTCGTTGGTGAGCAGCACGTCGCCAGGCTCCAGCGTCTCCGGCGGGTACTCGGCGACGAAGTGGCGCAGGCCCGTGGCCATCGCGTTGATGTGGCCGGGGGTGCCGCCGGTCGACTGGCCGATCATCTCGCCGCGCGAGTCGAACACGGCGCACGCGAGGTCGAGCGATTCGCGCACGACGGCGGAGAAGGCCGTGTTGACCAGCGCGTTCTGCTGCTCGGCGAGGATCGAGTGCAGCCGGTTGCCGATCAGGCCCACGAGGATCGGGTCGGTCACCAGCTCACCTCCAGGCTCACGTCGCCGCGCACCACGCAGCGCGCGCCCGGCGGGACGACCACGGTCGACTCGCGTTCCTGCACGATCGCGGGGCCGGCGACCTGCGCGCCCGGCCGCAACCGGTATCGGTCGACCACCACCGTGTCGACAAATCCACCCGCGAAATACACCGGGCGGCTGCCGCCGAACGCCTCTCCGGAAGCGGGTTCCTTGAGCCGCAACGAAACCTCGGGCGCCGGAGCCGACGAGACCACCCGCCAGTTCAGCACCTCCACCGCCACCGGCGGCCCGCTTCGCCGATACAACGAGCGGTAGCCGTCCGTGAAGTCCGCGACCAGGGCGTCCGGCCAGGTCCCCGAAGTGGCCCGCATCGGCACCCGGATCTCGTACCCCTGCCCGGCATACCGCATCTCGGCGACGCGCGCGTGCGTCACGTCCGAACCGTCCACACCGGACTCCCGCAGCAGCGCCGCGCCCTCCGCCTCCATCTCGGCGAACCGCGCGTCGACGTCCTCCCACGACAGGTCGAGCACCGCCGCCCGCGCCGAACGCACGAAGTCGAACGCCAGCGGCGCCGTCAAAAACCCCAGCGCACTCAGCACACCCGCAGCCGGCGGCGCCACCACCGTCGGCGCCCCGAGTGCCCGGGCGACCCCAGCGCCGTGCACCGGCCCCGCACCGCCGAACGTATACATCGGTAGCTTCGCCGGATCCTTGCCGCGCTCCACGGCGTGCACGCGCGCGGCGTTGGCCATGTCCTCGTTCACACTCGTGTGGATGCCCCACGCCGCTTCCTCGACGCTCACGCCCAGCGGCTCGGCGATCTTCGTCCGCACCGCCTCGCGAGCAGCCGGGACGTCGAGCGCCATCCCGCCGCCGAGGAAGTACGCGGGGTCGAGGTAGCCGAGCAACAGGTCGGCGTCGGTGACCGTCGGTTCGGTGCCGCCGCGCCCATAACACACCGGGCCTGGCTCCGACCCCGCCGAATCCGGGCCGACGGTCAGCAACCCCAGCGCGTTCACGCGGGCGATCGAGCCACCGCCGACGCCGATCTCGATCATGTCGGTCACCGGCACCTTCACCGGCAGCCCCGAACCCGGCAGCAGCCGGTACTCGCGGCCGACCTCGAACTCGTGCGTCACCAGGGGCGCGCCGTCAGCGACCAGGCAGAGTTTCGCCGTGGTGCCGCCCATGTCGAACGCCAGCAGGTCACGTTCCCCCGCCCCGACGCCAAAGGCCGACGCGGCGAGCGCCCCGCCCGCCGGACCGGATTCGAGGATGCGGATCGGATACCGGCCCGCGGTCTCGACGGTCGCGATCCCACCGTGGGACAACATGATGTGCGGCGCGGGCCCTACGCCCAGTTCGTGCAGCCGCCGCGCCAGATCCGCCAGGTAGCGCTCGGCGAGGTCCTGCACGTAGACGTTCGCGACCGTGGTCGACGTCCGCTCGAACTCGCGGATCTCCGGCACCACCTCGGACGACAGCGCCACCCGCAGCCGCGGCGCCGCGCGCGCGAGCACCTCGGCCGCACGCCGCTCGTGCGCGGGATTGGTGAAGGAATGCAGGAAACAGACTGCGACGGCGTCGATGCCCCGCGCGTCCAGCTCGCGGCCCAGGCGCGCGACGTACTCCTCGTCCAGTCCCGTGTGGACGGTCCCGTCGGCCAGGATCCGCTCCGGCACGTCGAAGCGCAGGTGGCGCGGCACCAGCGGCTCGGGCAGTTCGAGGCGCAGGTCGTAGAGCTCGTACCGGTGCTCGCGGCGCATCTCCAGCACGTCGCGGAACCCCGCCGTGGCGAGCAACGCGGTGCGCGCGCCCTTGCGTTCGATCAGCGCGTTGGTGACCAGTGTGGTGCCGTGCACGAGCTGCTCGACGTCGCCGAAGTCCAGCCCGGCGCGCGCGAACACCTCCGCCAGGCCCTCGGCGACCGCGAGTGCCGGCTCGCGGTGCGTGGTGAGCACCTTCCCGACCGCGACGACCCCGGCTTCACCGAGCACGCACAAGTCCGTGAACGTGCCGCCGATGTCGATCCCGACCCGCAGGCCGGCCATCAGCGCGGCTTCCGTGGCCACCGGGGCGAGGTGTTCACCGGCGGCTTCAGCTTGGCTCGCACCACCAGCACGTTGGGCTCGTCCGACTCGATGAACTCGCTCAGCAGCCGCCGGAACGCGCGCCCGAACCCGGACACGCGGTCGGCGTGCACCCCGAACGACCGCGCCAGGCCGACGAAATCCGGGCTGTCCCAGTCGACGCCGCGGTGCGGCAGGCCTTCCTGGTCCTGGTCGTAGCGCAGCATGCCGTAGCCGCCGTCGTCGACGACCACGACCGTCACGGGCAGCTGTTCCTCCGCGAGCGTCGCGAGATCGCCCACCGCGTAGAGGAAACCGCCGTCGCCGGTCACGCACACGACGCGGCCGGAACCGGTGGCGGCGGCGCCGAGCGACGCGGGGAAGCCGTAACCGAGCGTGCCCCAGCCCATCGGGTACGCGAGCTTGCGCGGCGCGCGCACGCGGTGGAAACCGCCGATCCAGTAACCGGCCACGCACATGTCGGTGACCAGCATGGCCGGTTCCGGAAGCACTTCTTCCAAAGTGGACAGGAAGTCGGCCGCCTGCGGCTCCTCGGTGCGGATGCGCTGGCGCACGCGACGGCCGATGGACCCCAGCCGCACGGTCAGCTCGTCCAGGCCCGCCCGGCTGGCCGGGCGCAGCGACTCGACGACCCGGCGGGCGTCACCCACCAACGTGATGTCCGGTTTGTAGTTCTTCGCCGCGTCGAAGGCGTCCACGTTCACCGCGATCAGCTTGGGCGGCGCGGGCATCAGCCAGTTCTGCGTCATCAGGCCGTCGAAGTCGGTGCCGATGGCGAGCACCACGTCGGCCTCGTCCCACAGCTCGCCGACCTCCGGCGCGTGCACCGGATTCGGGGCCAGGCAAGGGTGATCGAGCGGCAGCAACCCGCGCGCGGCGAACGTCGTGATCACCGGTGCGGCCAGCCGTTCGGCGAGTTTGCCGATGGCCTCGCCCGCTTCCGAACGCAACGCACCACCGCCGGCCCAGATCAACGGACGCCGGGCTTGGGACAGGAGATCGGCGGCGCGGGCCAGGTCCGGCAGGTCGAGCACGCGCTCCGCCAGCGGCTTCGGCGGTCCGCTCGCCTCCGTGGTTTCACGCAGGTAGTCCGTCGGGATGCCGAGGTACACCGGGCCGGTCTGCGGCATCAGCGCGAGGCGCGCCGCGCGGTGGACGGTGGTGCCGATCTGGTCGGCGCGGTGGACGGTGAATCCGGCCTTGGTCACGGGCGCGAACATCGCCTGCTGGTCGGACGTTTCGTGCAGCACGCCGCGCACCACGCCGGGGCGCTTGAGCGTGAACGGGATGTCGGTGGCGATGACGAGCACCGGCGCGGCCGAGGCCATCGCCTCGCCCACGGCGCCGAGCGTGTTGGCCGCGCCGGGCCCGGTCGTCACGAGCGCGACGCCCAGTTTCCCCGTGGCGCGGGCATAACCGTCGGCGGCATACCCGGCGGTCTGTTCATGCCGGACACCGATGATCCGGATTCCCGTTTCCGCCAACGCCTCCCACAGCGGCAGGTTGTGCACGCCCGGGAGCCCGAACACGACTTCGGTCCCGAGTGCCTTCAGCGCGTCGCCCAGATGCTGAGCACCAGTCCGTCCTGCCACGGCTGCCACTGTATCCACAGCGCGAAAAGCACTGCACGGTCGTCACCGGACACCGTTTGTCACCAGCCGTTATGTGGTACTGGGCGTGGAAGACCTCTTCGTGCGTAGACTCAGGCCCCGGGGAGCGCCGATGCCCCCGGCGTGGGAGAAGGTGGGTGGCCCGAATGCCGTTGATGCCCGTGACCGACTCGATGTTCCTGATGGTCGAGACCCGCGAACACCCCATGCACGTCGGCGGCCTGCAGCTGTTCCGCAAGCCGGAGACCGCGGACGGCAACTACCTCAGCGATCTTCGCCAGAAGATGCTTGCGACCGACAACATGCGCAGCGTCTTCCGGCGCCGCCCCAGCCGGCCCGTGAACACCGCCGGGTACGTGCGCTGGACCGCCGACGCGGAGCTCGAGCTCGACTACCACTTCCGCCACTCCGCGCTGCCGCAGCCGGGCCGCATCCGCGAGCTGCTGGAGGTCACCTCCCGCTGGCACAGCACGCTGCTCGACCGGCACCGGCCGTTGTGGGAGATCCACCTCATCGAGGGCCTGCAGGACGGCCGGTTCGCGATGTACTCCAAGATCCACCACTCGCTGATGGACGGCGTCTCCGCGCTGCGCCACCTGCAGGGCACGCTGTCCGACGACCCGGACGATCTCGACTGCCCGCCGCCCTGGGGCAGCCGGGAGAACGGGGCAGGCGGCAACGGCAACGGCCACGCGCAGCCGTCGCTGTTCAGCCTCGCGGGCAAGACGTTCGACCAGGTCGCGGGTATCGCGCCGGCCGCGGCCAAGGTGGCGCGCGAAGCCTTCCGCGAGCACACGCTGACGCTGCCGATGCAGGCACCCAGGACGATGCTGAACGTGCCCATCGGCGGCGCGCGCCGGTTCGCCGCGCAGTCGTGGTCGCTCGACCGCGTGCGCGCGGTGGCGACCGCCGCCGGCGTCTCGCGCAACGACGTGGTGCTGGCCATGTGCTCCGGCGCGCTGCGCGACTACCTCATCGAGCAGAGCGCCCTGCCGGACGCGCCGCTGATCGCGATGGTGCCCGTGTCGCTGCGCCGCAAGGCCGACGCCGGCGAGGCCAGCGGCAACAACATCGGCGCGCTGCTGTGCAACCTCGGCACCGACCTGTCCGACGCGGCGCTGCGGCTTTCGGCGATCCACACGTCGATGACCAACGGCAAGAAACTCTTCTCGGAGCTCACGCCGTTGCAGACGCTGCTGCTCTCGGGCGTCAACGTGGCGCAGCTGGGCGCGTCGCCGATCCCGGGCGTCGTGAACAACACGCGCCCGCCGTTCAACCTGGTGATCTCCAACGTCCCGGGCCCGCGCAAGCAGATGTACTGGAACGGGGCCGCGCTCGACGGCATCTACCCCGCGTCGGTGCTGCTCGACGGCCAGGCGCTGAACATCACGCTGACCAGCAACGGCGACAACCTCGACTTCGGCATCACCGGTTGCCGGCGCAGCGTGCCGCACCTGCAGCGGATCCTCACGCACCTGGACACGGCGCTGGCGGAGCTGGAAGGCGCGACGGGGGCCAAGTAGGGCTTACGCGATGCCCTCCGGGCTGGCCCCGCCGATCTGGATGGCGCCGGCGGTGATGCGCTCGATCTCGGCGAGGTCTCCGGCTGTCAGGTCGAGGTCCGCGGCGGCCGTGCTGGCCTCGATGTTGCGCGGTTTGCGGGCGCCGACGATGGCGACGTGGATGCCGGGCTGGGCGAGCGTCCAGGCGATCGCGAGCTGGCTGACCGACGCGCCCCGTTCGGCAGCGAACTTGGCGAGCTCGTCGACGATCTCCAGGTTGTGCCGCAGGTTTTCCCCTTGGAACGCCGAGGATTTCGACCGCCAGTCGGACTCGTCGAACACGGAGTCGGCCGTGAAGGTGCCGGTGAGCAGGCCGCTGCCGAGCGGGCTGTAGGCGAGCACACCGATGTCGTGTTCCCGCGCGTACGGCAGCGGATCGGTCTCGATGCCGCGGCGGAACAGGTGGTACGGCGGCTGCAGCGTCTCCACCGGGCGCGTCTCGTCGAAGGTGGCGAGCTCGGCGGCGTTGTAGTTCGACACGCCGATGTGGCGCACCTTGCCCGCGTCGACGAACTCCTGCAGCGTCGCCGCGACCTCCTCCGCCGGCGTCTCGGGGTCGGGCCAGTGGATCTGGTAGAGGTCGAGATGGTCGACGCCGAGCAGGCGCAGGCTGTTGTCCACGCCCTGCGTGAGCCACTCACGGCGAGAGTCGCGGGCCCGTTCGGCACGCGGTTTCGTGCCGCCCTTGGTCGCGATGACGACGCTGTCGCGGTCGTGGTCCAGTTCGCTGCGCAGGGCCTTGCCGAGGAGCTGCTCGGCCGCGCCGGAGCCGTAGGCCTGCGCGGTGTCGAACAGGGTCACGCCGAGCTCTCGCGCGTGCCGGATGGCCGCGATCGCCGTGTCCTCGTCGAAGGAACCCCACTGCCCGCCGAGCTGCCACGTGCCGAAGGCGATCCTCGACACCTCGAGTCCGCTCCGGCCCAGAATCGTCGTCCGCATGATCCTCAGGAGAGCACACGGGCGACGGCCCCGCACCACACCTGTGGCGTGCGTCCCGGCCAGCGGATATCGAGTTGTGCCGGATGTCCCAATGATCGGATACTCGCTCGCGTGACGCGCCGATGAGCCTTCTCGAGCCCTTGCGCGGCCGCAGTTTCCGCGCGCTCGCCACCGGACGGACCCTCGCCACCTTCGCCAACGCCGTCGCCCCCGTGGCGCTCGCGTTCGCCGTGCTCGACCTCACCGGTTCGGCCGTCGACCTCGGTCTCGTGGTCGGCGTGCGGTCGGTCGCGAACATCGCGCTGGTGCTGTTCGGCGGCGTGCTGGCCGACCGCCTGCCCCGCTCGGTGATCATGCAGGGCACCGAGGTGGCCGCCGGCATCACCCAGGGTGCGCTCGCCGTGAGTGTCCTTTGTGGATTCGCATCGATCCCGTTCCTCGTGGCGCTGAGCGCGGTGAACGGCGCCGTGGCCGCGATCTCGCTGCCCGCGGCGGCGGCCATCACGCCCCAGACCGTTTCGCGTGACCAGCTGAACCAGGCCAACGCGCTGATCCGCCTGCTCACCAACACCGGCCGCGTCGCGGGCGCGGGCGTCGCCGGGATCGTGGTCGCCGTGGCCGGCTCGGGCTGGGCGGTCGCGGTGAACGCGCTGCTGTTCCTGGCCGCCGCCGTCGCCTACCGCGGCATCCGCCTCCCACGCGGCGCCCGCATCGAGGCGAGCCACCCGATCGCCGAACTGATCGCGGGCTGGCACGAGTTCCGTTCGCGCACGTGGGTGTGGATCGTGGTGGTGCAGTTCGCCTTCGTCAACGCCGCCGGCCTCGGCACGCTCGTCGTGATCGGCCCGGTGGTCGCCGACGAGACGTTCGGCCGCACGGGCTGGGGCGTCGCCCTTGCGGTCCAGACAGCCGGCTCCATGCTCGGCGGCCTCATCGCCGCCCGCCGGCAACCCCGGCGCGCGCTGTTCGTCGGCGTCCTGCTGGTGACGGCGGAGGCTCTGCCGGTGCTCAGCCTGGGCCTCTGGCCCGCCCTGATACCCCTGCTCGTGGCGATGGCCCTGGCCGGCTTGGCGATGGAGCAGTTCAGCGTCGTGTGGGATGTGTCCCTGCAGGAGAACATCCCCGAAGACCGCCTCGCCCGCGTGTACTCCTACGACGTGCTGGGGTCCCTCGCGGCCATGCCCATCGGCCAGATCGCGGCGGGACCGCTGGTCGAGCACCTGGGCCGCGAGCCCGTGCTGCTGGGCTGCGGCGTGCTGATCGTGGTGGCGACTTTGCTCACGTTGTCCAGCCGGCAGGTGCGCGGCTTGGTGCGACAGCGATCGATCGCGTTGCCGGCCACTTGAGCCCGTTGCGAAACGGCTATTTCGGGCGTACCGCCATGAAGTTGATGGCGTGGGCGCTCATCACGACCTCGGCGTCGGCGTTGAAGAGCTCGATGTGCGTGCGGAGCAGGCCGCGGTCCGGCTTGGACTTCGACAGCCGCGCTTCCTCGATGGTGGCGCGCACGTGGAGCTTGTCGCCGGGACGGACGGGGCGCGGCCAGCGCACGTCGTCCATGCCGGAGCTGCCGAGGCTGGACACCGAGGACAGGAAGTGGTCCACGAACATCCGCATCATCACGCCCGCCGTGTGCCAGCCGCTGGCGACGAGGCCGCCGAAGGGGCCGTGTTCGGCCGCGGCCGGGTCGGTGTGGAAGGTCTGCGGGTCGAAACGCCGCGCGTACTCGACGATCTCTTCCGCGGTCACCACCGCTTCGCCGAACTCGTACACCGCGCCTTGCGGGTAGTCCTCGAACCAGCGGTCGTCGATCGGCGTCGTGAACTCGGTCATGGCCCGCAGCCTGCCACAACAACTGTTCGCTCCGCAGCGAACTGTCGGCGGGCTAATCTCGGCCGATGACGGCCGGACCGGACATCGCGACCGTCGCGCAGGCGATCGGCGAACCGGCGCGCGCGGCGATGCTGCTGCAGCTCATGGACGGCGACGCGCACACCGCGCGCGTCCTCGCGACGGTCGCGGGTATCGCCCCGTCCACGGCGAGCGCGCACTTGCGGCGGCTGTGCGACGCGGGCCTGGTGCGCGTGACGGAGTCCGGCCGGCAGCGGCTGCACCGGCTCGCCGGGCCGGAGATCGCCCAGCTCGTGGAGGCCCTCGCCGCGCTCGCGCCTCCGCGCCTGCCCGCGAACCTGCAGCCGGACCCGCCGACGAACGCGCTGCTCGAGGCCCGCGTTTGTTACGGCCACCTCGGCGGCCGGCTCGGCGTCACGATCGCGGCCCGGCTTCAAGAGGACGGCGTCGTCGGCGCACTCCGCCCCGGCGACACCGCCGCCGTGCGCACCTTCGACCATCCGTTGCTCTGCGCACTCGGGATCACCGGAGTCACCGCCGCTCCACCCGTGCGCGCCTGCCTCGACTGGTCACAGGGCAGGGTTCACCTCGCCGGCGCGCTCGGCGCCGCGCTGCTGAGCGGCCTCCTCGACGCGGGCTGGGTCCGCCGCCGCCCGGCCGGGCGAGCACTGCGGATCACGCCGGCCGGCCGGGACCGCTTGGCGCGGCTGGCCTTTCCGCCAGTGGGTGTTTCCGGCAGTCAGCGTTTCGGTAGTCAGCGTTTCGGTAGTCAGCGCCCGGGCGAACGCGGCTCAGGCGCGACGTCGCGGTGACCGTCGAGCTTCCACCAGCTCTCGAGGGTCTGGCGCAGCGCCTTGAGCAGCTCCCCGCCCGTTTCGAGCGGCACCAGCGCCGTCGGGCCGTCTTCGATGCGGAGGGCGGCCGACAGACGGTCGTCGCGTTCGATGAGGCCCACGATCACGCGGGTGGGTTGACCGGCCATGTCGACAGTGGCGATCGCCTGCTCGTATCGCCAGCCCGTGGAATGCACGCGCCAGACCCTGGCACAGTTTCCGCCGCTCGCGGCCGGAGTTCACCCCAACGTGCGTCGGGTCAGCGCACCACCCAGGGCCGCACCTCTTCGAGCAGCTTCGCGACGGCCAGCACGAGGTCGTCGGAGTGCCGCGGACCCACGATCTGCAGCCCCACCGGCAATCCGGCCGACGTCCGTCCGGCCGGGACGCTGATCGCCGGCTGCTGCGTCATGTTGAACGGGTAGGTGAACGGCGTCCACTCCGGCCACTCGCTCAGCCCGCTGCCCGGCGGCACGTCGTGCCCGGCCTCGAACGGCGGGATCGGGATGGTCGGGGTGATCAGCACGTCGTAGCGCGTGTGGAACTCGCCCATCAGGATGCCGAGCGCCGCGCGGGCGGCGGTGGCGTCGAGGTAGTCGCTCGCGCTGTAGGTCTTGCCCTGCTCCCAAACGCGGCGCAGCCCGGGGTCGACGCGGTCCTCGCTGCCCGGCGGGAACCCGTCGAGCATCTTCGCCGCGCCGGTGGACCAGAGCACGTCGAACGACGGCTTCGGGTCCTCGAACCCCGGGTCCACCTCCTCGATCTGCAGCCCCGCGTCGTCGAGCGCCTTCACGGCCGCCGCGACGATCGCCGCTACCTCCGGGTCCACGTCCACGTAGCCGAGCGTCGGCGAGAACGCCGCGATGAGTCCGCGCACGTCACGCCGCACGGCCTCGCGGTAGGTGCTGACCGGCGGCGCGAGCGCGGCCGGGTCACGCGGGTCGGACGTGGCGATCACGTCGAGCAGCAGCGCGGTGTCGTCGACGCTGCGCGCCATCGGGCCGGCGTGCGACAGCGGGCCGAACGGGCTCGCCGGGAACAACGGGATCCGCCCGTGGGTCGGCTTCAGCCCGACGATCCCGCAGAACGACGCGGGGATCCGCACCGAACCACCGCCGTCGGTACCCACGGAGATCGCGCCCATGTCCGCCGCGACGGCCGCCGCGCTGCCACCGCTGGAGCCGCCGGCGGTCTTCGACGGGTCGACGGGGTTGCGCGTGATGCCGGCGAGCGCGCTGTCGGTCACGCCCTTCCACGCGATCTCAGGCGTGGTCGTTTTGCCCAGCACCACCAGGCCGGCCTCGCGCATCCGCGCCATCACGGGGCTGTCGACGTCCCACGACCCCTCGGCCGGGATGCTCGTGGAGCCGCGCCGGGTGGGCCAGCCTGCGGTGAGGAACATGTCCTTGATCGACGCGGGCACCCCGTCGAGCCAGCCGATCGGGTTGCCGTCGCGCCAGCGGATCTCGGCGGCCTTCGCCTGTTCCAGCGCGCGGTCGGCGTCGACGAGGCAGAAGGCGTTGAGATCGCCGTCGCGTTCCTCGATGGCCTGCAGCGCGTCCTCGGTCGCCTCCACCGGCGAAAGCTCCCCGGTGGCGTAGGCGGCGACCAGTTCGCTTGCGGTCAGTTCCCGGTGGCTCATCCGGCTGCTCCCTGCGATTCCGACGGCACGTATCCGAGCCGTTTGTCCACGACGTTGTGCAACGGCTCCCCGGCCACCCAGCGGCGGAAGTTCGCCGCGAAGACCTCTACCAGAGTGTTGCGCCAGCCCGCGAAGTCCCCCGACATGTGCGGCGACAGCAGCACGTCCGGCATTGTCCAGAGTGGACTGTCGCCCGGCAGCGGCTCGGTGTCGAACACATCGAGGGCCGCGCCCGCAATCTCACCTCCGCGCAACGCCGCCACCAGGTCCGACGTGACCACCAGCTCGCCGCGCCCGACGTTCACGAACCGCGCCGACGGCTTCATCGCCGCGAACGCCGCCGCGTCGAACATGCCCTTCGTCTGCTCGGTCAGCGGCGCGACGGCCACGACGTAGTCGAAGGCCGGCAAGTGCTCCGTGAGCTGCGCGGAGTCGTGCAACGTGCCGAAGTCGGGGTCGCCCGTGCGCGGGCGCCGTCCGGCCCCGGACACGCGCAGGCCGGCCGCGCGCAGCAGCCGCGCGATCGAGCGGCCGATGGGCCCGGTCCCGACCACGAGCACCTCGCGCCCGGCGACGCGTTCGGTCTCGCGGTGCTGCCACGTGCCGGCGCGCTGCAGGTCGAGCGATCGCGCGAAGTCCTTGGCGAAGGCCAGGACCACGCACAGCACGTACTCGGCGATGGCGTCGTCGAAGACGCCCCGCGAGTTAGTGAGCACGACGTCGCTCTCGACCAACCCGGGGAACAGCACCGGGTCGACGCCCGCGCTCGCGATGTGCAGCCAGCGCAGGTCGCCGGCCGCGTGCCACGCGCCGGGCACGGCCGTGGAGAGGAAATCGTAGACGAACAGCCCCTGGGCTCCGGTAAGCGCTTCGGGTAGTCCTCGCGCGTCGGTGTAACGAACCACCGCCGCCTCTTCGATAGCGGCCATGTCCGGTGGTGGAGCCGACCCGCACAGCACCGCCAGTACGGGAAATTCCGAGGCGATCACATTGACACCGTAAAAGTGGCTCGTATGATTGTCAACAATCCGAGGAACGACCCCCGGAGCACCGGACGTGTCATCTGCACAGGCGTATTCCGGAGGCTGAGCCTTGGATCTGGATTTCCTCGCGTTCGAGGGCCCGCTCGCACAGCGCGGCATCGGCGTGATCGCGCCGTTCGACCTTGCCCTCGAACGCGAACTCTGGCGGTGGGTACCCATGGAGGTCTCCCTCCATCTCGCCCGCACGCCGTACGAACCCGTGCCCGTGAGCATGGAGATGGCGCAGCTCGTGAGCGACAGCCGCCACCTCGCGGCGGCGACGCGCGACGTGCTGCACGTCGAGCCCGAGGTGGTCGCCTACCTCTGCACGTCGGGCAGCTTCGTCAACGGCATCGACTACGAGCGCTCCCTCACCAAGGCGATCTGCGACGCGGGCGCGCTCGACGCGGTGACGACCTCGGGGGCGCTGGCCGAGGTGCTGCAGCAGCTCGACCTGCACCGGATCTCGGTGCTCACCCCCTACGACGCCGACCTCACCGGCAAGCTCCACGACTTCCTCGCCGAGCTCGGCGTGACCACGGTGTCCAGCGACCACCTCGGCCTGGGCGGCGGCATCTGGAAGGTCAGCTACCGCACCATCGCCGAGCGCATCCTCGCCGCCGATCACAGCGACGCCGAAGCGATCTTCGTCAGCTGCACCAACCTCCCTACCTTCGACTTGATCGAGCCCCTCGAGGCCGCGCTGGGCAAACCCGTGCTCACGGCCAACCAGCTGACCATGTGGGCGTGCCTGCGCCGCATGAACCTGCCGATCGTCGGCCCCGGCAAGTGGCTGCGGGAGGTCTCTTGACGCGCCTGTCTAAGATTGTCGACAATCTGCTCATCCCGGAGGTTTCGTGACCACGATCGGCTTCATCTACCCCGACCACGCGGCCGAGGACGACTACCCGCTCGCCGAGCAGCTGCTCGGCGGGTCGGACGCCGACGAAGGCGACATCCGGCTGCCGGTCGAGCACATCTACGGCACCGACCTGCACGCCGTGCCCGAGCTGCTCGACCTCGGCAGCGAGGCCCGCCTCGCCGACGGCGCCACGCTGCTCGCCAAGCACGAGCCCGACGCGGTGATCTGGGCCTGCACGTCCGGCAGCTTCGTGTACGGCTGGGACGGGGCGCGCGACCAGGCCGACCGCCTCGCCGCGGTGGCCGGGGTCCCGGCATCGAGCACGTCCTTCGCCTTCGTGCACGCAGCGCAGGCCCTCGGCGTGAAGCGGGTCGCGGTGGCCGCGAGCTACCCCGACGACGTGGCGCGCCTGTTCGTGGACTTCCTCGCCGTCGGCGGCGTCGAGGTGCTCACGATGGCGAGCGCGGGCATCGACACCGCCGCCGAGGTCGGCCGCTTGGAGCCCGAAGCCGTGGTGCGCCTGGCCGCGGAGAACAACCACCCCGAGGCCGACGCCGTGCTCGTGCCGGACACCGCGATGCGCACGCTCGGCGAGATCAACGCCATCGAGACCGCGCTGGGCAAGCCCGTGCTCACCGCGAACCAGGTGACGATCTGGGAAGGCCTGCGGCTCACCGGCACCACGCGCCTGGTGCGTTCGCTGGGCGCGCTGTTCCGGGTGAGGAGCTGAGCCGTGGTCGTCCTGCCCGACATCGAACCCGTCAGCCGGGAGTCGACCGCCGCCGTGATCGCCCGCCAGCTGCGCGACGCGATCATGACCGGCGCGCTGCCTCCCGGCACCCAGCTCGGCGAGACCGACCTCGCCTCCCGCTTCCAGGTCTCGCGCGGCCCGCTGCGGGAGGCGATGCAGCACCTCGTCTCCGAAGGACTGCTCCGCAGCGAGCGCCACCGCGGCCTGTTCGTGATCGACCTCGAACCGAGCGACGTGTTCGACATCTACCTCGCCCGCTCGGCCGTCGAGCGCGCCGCCCTGCTGTGCGCCCTGCGCGGCGACCGCGAGCAGATCGCGGCCTCGCTGGAGCAGTCCGTGGCCGACATGGCCGCCGCCGCGAACGACGACGACCCCACCGCGCTGTCGGCCGCCGACCTCGCCTTCCACGAGGCCCTCATCAACGCCTCCGGCAGCAAACGCCTCGTGCGCATGGCCCGCACCCTCCTCATCGAGACGCGCATGTGCCTGACCCTGCTGCAAAGCACCTACCAGGGCGTGGAAGACCGCGTGGACGAACACACGCGCATCATCGACGCCCTGCGCACCGGCGACGCGGACGCGGCCCTGCACCTGCTGGACGCGCACATGGAAGATGCGATCGGCCGGCTGGTGCCAGGGACGAGCCTGAAGGAAGGCGAAGCGCCGGCTCCCGCGTGACCGTGCGCCGCATACGGCAGCTCGGCTCGCGGGCGAGCGGGAGCCGCCATGCCCGGATTCGCTCGCCGCCGCACCGAGAAACCGCGATTGGCGACCGGCCGCACCCGACCTTCCGCGGCCAAGACGGCGCCACACCCGCCGACCCATCGGCCCGCAGCCGCCGGAGAGGCTGAGCATCGCGGCCCTGACGACAGCGGGAGCGCCCGTGATCCGCGGGCGCCAGGTGCCGCGGCCGGATTCGTTTGCCGCGCAGGACGACCGCTCGCGAAGACGCTGCCGCACTCGCTCAGTCATCGGACCGCGTCCCCAGCACCGGCTGGCCGCCGAGGCCGTCGCGGTAGGACGGGGACCACGGGAAGCGGCCGGCCTCGTCGGCGTGGACGAGCTGGAGCGCGCGAATGTCGTGGCCGTACAGGGAAACCGCGACCGACAGGTGCGCCGACGGTGCGGTGAGGGCGACGACCTCGACAGAAGGCAAGCCCCGCAAGGAAAAGACCTCGCCGGGGCGCGGTGGGCCGGAGCCGAAGGAGCGTTCGGCGGCGGCGCCCAGCAGCAGGATGGACGCGTGCGGCGGCAGGCCGGTGACCACGAGCTCCGGCAACCCGTGGGCCGTTAGGCCGACGGTATAGGCCCAGGGCGGCCGGGGACCCGTGCCCAGCACGCCCTGGACGCACCAGCCGTACTCCTGGACCCGGTCCAGGATCTCCGCCAGGTAACGCTCCCCGGGTCTTCCTGTGTTGTCGCGGCCCTCGCACTGCTCGCACATCGGTGCTCCCCCTCGTTCGACGAAACCGGTCCGGCGGGAGCCGGTCGGTCGAGGAGAAGTGAAGCGGGGAGCACCGACGAAAAATCAGCGGAGCGCTTCGGCCACCGCCGTGCCGAGGCGAGTTGTGGTAGCGGTGCCGCCGAGGTCGGGGGTGAGCTCGGCGCCGGCCGTGAGCACCTCGTCGACGGACGTGCGGATCGCTTGCGCGGCAACGGTTTCGCCCAGGTGTTCGAGCAGCATCGCGCCCGCCAGGATCTGGGCCACCGGGTTGGCGATGCCCTGGCCGGCGATGTCCGGAGCACTCCCGTGGACCGCTTCGAACATCGACGGAAACTCACCCGATGGGTTGATGTTTCCGGACGGTGCCATGCCCAGGCCACCCGTGACGGCGGCCGCCAGGTCGCTCAGGATGTCGCCGAACAGGTTCGACCCGACGACCACGTCGAGCCGGTCGGGCGCCTGAACCATGCGCGCTGCCAACGCATCCACGTGCATCTGTCCACTTTCGACATCCGGGTACTTCGCCGCGACCTCGGCGAAGATCTCGTCCCAGAACGGCATCGAGTGGATCAGCCCGTTGGACTTCGTCGCCGACGTCACGCGAGAAGTACGCGTACGCGCCAGCTCGAACGCGTACCGGATGATCCGCTCCACCCCGACGCGCGTGAACACGGATTCCTGCAGCACGAACTCGTCCGGCCGCCCGGAGTTGTGCCGTCCGCCGATCGCCGAGTACTCACCCTCGGAGTTCTCGCGGACGATCACCATCTCCAGCTCTTCGGCCGTCCGCCCCGAAAGCACCGACGTGGTGCCCGGCAGCAACCGCACCGGTCGCAGGTTCACGTACTGCTGGAACGCGCGCCGCAGCGGGATCAGCAAGCCCCACAAGGAAATGTGGTCCGGCACGCCGGGGAACCCGACGGCACCCAGCAGGATGCCGTCGAACGCCGCCAGCTGCGCCACACCGTCGTCCGGCATCATCGAGCCGGTCTGGGTGTAGCGCTCGCAGCTCCAGTCGAACTCGGTCCACCGCAAGGAAAAGCCATGCCGAGCAGCGGCCGCGTCCAGGACCTTGCGCGCCTCGACCGTGACGTCGACACCGATCCCGTCGCCCGGGATGCTCGCGATGCGGTACTCGCTCACAGGCTCACCGCGATGTACTTGGTCTCGAGGAACTCCTCGATGCCGACCGTGCCGCCCTCACGCCCGAGGCCCGACTGCTTGATGCCGCCGAACGGCGCCGCCGGGTTCGACACGATGCCCTGGTTCAGCCCGATCATCCCGGCCTCGAGCCGCTCGGACACGCGCAGCGCGCGCTTCACGTCGTTGGTGAACACGTACGACACCAGGCCGTACTCCGTGTCGTTGGCCTTCGCGATCGCCTCGTCCTCGCTGTCGAACGGGGTGATCGGCGCGACCGGCCCGAAAATCTCCTCCGACGCCATCCGCGCGTCGACCGGCACGTCCGTGAGCACCGTGGCCTGGTAGAAGTGGCCGGGCCCGTCGACGGTCGCGCCGCCGGTGAGCACCCGCGCCCCGCGGTCGGTGGCGTCCTTGACCAGTGCGGTCACCTTGTTCACGGCGGCTTCGTCGATGAGCGGGCCGACGACCACGCCCTCCTCCGTGCCGCGGCCCATCGCCAGCGCCTGCATGCGCTCGGTCAGCCGCCGCGAGAACTCCTCGGCCACGCCGCGCTGCACGTAGAAGCGGTTGGCCGCCGTGCACGCCTCGCCGATGTTGCGCATCTTCGCCTGCATCGCGCCATCGACGGCAGCGTCGAGGTCCGCGTCGTCGAAGACGAGGAACGGCGCGTTGCCGCCCAGCTCCATCGACGTGCGCAGCACCTTCTCCGCGCACTGCTCCAGCAGCTTGCGCCCCACCGCGGTCGACCCGGTGAACGACAGCTTGCGCGCGCGTCCGTCCCGGATCAGCGGCTCCATCACGCCACCCGCGTCGGTGGTCGTGACGACGTTCAGCACCCCCTCGGGCAGCCCCGCCTCCGCCAGGATCGACGCCAGCGCGAGCATCGACAGCGGCGTCTGCGCGGCCGGCTTGATCACCATCGTGCAGCCGGCGGCCACGGCCGGGCCGATCTTGCGCGTGCCCATCGCCATCGGGAAGTTCCACGGTGTGATCAGCAGCGTCGGACCCACGGGCTGCTTGGTGATCAGGAAGCGGCCGACGCCGTTGGGCGCCGTCGCGTACCCGCCGTCGATGCGCACGGCCTCCTCGGCGAACCAGCGGAAGAACTCGGCGGCGTAGGTGATCTCGCCGGCGGCCTCGGCCAGCGGCTTGCCCATCTCGAGGGTCATCAGCAGCGCGAGCTCGTCGCGCCGCTCGATCAGCTTGTCGTAGGCCCGGCGAAGGATTTCGCCTCGTTCACGGGGTGCGACGGCGGCCCAGCCGGCCTGCGCCGCGACGGCCGCGTCGAGGGCCGCCATGCCGTCCTCGGCGCCTGCGTCGGCCACCTCGCACAGGGCGGTGCCGGTGGACGGGTCCTGCACCTCGAAGGTCTTACCGCTCTTCGCGGGCACCCACTTGCCGCCGATGAAGAGTTCCTTGTCGACCGCGCCGACGACGCCGGCTTCAGTGATCGCGCTCATCCAGCTTGCTCCTCCGTGTTGTCCCGAGGCCATGCTATGGATATTGTCAACAATCGACAACCGCTCACAGTGCTTTCCCGCGCAACCTCACACCAAGAACCAGGAGCGCCGCATGGCCGAGCTTTCCCCGCTGCTCAAGCAGGCAACTCCCGTCGTGGTCGACCACGGTGAAGGGGTGTACCTCTACGACGTCGACGGGAAACGTCACCTCGACTTCACCGCGGGAATCGGCGTGACCAGTACCGGCCACTGCCACCCGCGCGTCGTCGAGGCCGCGCGCGACCAGATCGGCAAGCTGATCCACGGGCAGTACACGACCGTGATGCACAAGCCGTTGCTGGAGCTCACGAAGCGCCTCGGCGAGGTGCTGCCGACCGGTCTCGACTCGCTGTTCTACGCCAACTCCGGCAGCGAAGCCGTCGAAGCCGCGCTGCGCCTGGCGCGCCAGGCGACCAAGCGCCCCAACGTGATCGTGTTCCAGGGCGGCTTCCACGGCCGCACGGTCGCGGCGGCCACCATGACCACGTCGGGCACCCGGTTCAGCACCGGCATCGGCCCGCTGATGGGCGGCGTCCACGTGGCCCCGTTCCCCTACGCCTTCCACTACGGCTGGGACGAGCAGACCGCCACGAAGTTCGCGCTGCGCGAGCTCGACTACCTGTTCCAGACCGTCTCCGCGCCGAGCGAGACGGCCGCGATCTTCGTCGAGCCAATCCTGGGCGAGGGCGGTTACGTGCCGGCAAACAACGAGTTCATGGCCGGCCTGCGCGAGCGCGCCGACCGCCACGGCATCGTGCTCGTGGTCGACGAGATCCAGGCCGGGTTCGGCCGCACCGGCAAGTTCTGGGGCCACGACCACTTCGGCATCACACCCGACGTCGTGCTCATCGCGAAAGGCCTCGCGAGCGGCTTCCCCCTTTCGGGAATCGCGGCTTCGCAGGAGCTGATGGCGAAGGCGTACCCGGGTTCGCAGGGCGGCACGTACGGCGGCAACGCGGTGTCGTGCGCCGCGGCGATCGCGACGCTCGACGTGATCCGCGACGAGAAGCTGGTGGAGAACGCCGCCGAACGCGGCCGTCAGCTGCTCGAAGGCGCGCGGCTGATCGCAGACAAGACTCCGGCGATCGGCGACGTCCGCGGCCTCGGCCTGCTCGTGGGCACCGAGTTCACCACCGCCGACGGCGAGCCGGACGGGGCGACGGCCGCGGCGGCCCAGCAGCTGGCGTCGAAGAGCGGCCTGCTGCTGCTCCCCTGCGGCGCCTACTCGAACGTGGTCCGCATGGTCCCGCCGCTCGTCGTGAACGCCGAGCAGGTCGACGACGCACTGAAGATCTGGGGCGACGTGGTCGCCTCCGTCACCGCGGGGAGCTGAGGAATGGCGCGCTACATCACGATCACACTCGACAAACGCGGCGTCTCCTGCCGCGCGCGGCTGCTCGACGCCGAGGCGCCGCGCACCTGCCAGGCCGTGTGGGACGCGCTGCCGCAGAGCGGCTCGGCCTACCACGCGAAGTACGCGCGCAACGAGGTCTACACGCTCGTGCCGCCCTTCGCGAACCCCAAGCCAGGCCGCGAAAACCCGACGATCACGCCGATCCCGGGCGACGTCGTGTACTTCGGGTTCGAGGCGTGGGAGATCGGCAACCCCGCGTACGGCTACGACGACGGCAGCGAAGCCCACGGCGACCAGGGCGCCACGGACCTCGCAATCTTCTACGGGCGCAACAACCTCCTGATCAACGGCGACGCCGGCTGGGTGCCGGGCAACGTGTTCGCCACGATCGAAGAAGGCCTGGCCGAGATGGCGGCGGCTGCGCAGGACCTGTGGCTGCGCGGCGTCGAAGGCGAGACGCTCACCTACGCGCGAGCCGAGTAAGACCCCCCAGTCGAAGGCCTCCGCGTCCGGTGTCCGGACGGGCGCGGAGGCCTTCGCCGTCCCCCAGCACCCCCGGCTCAGCTGGCGCCGTTGACGTAGTTCTCGTACAGCGCCGTCCACACGTCGAGGTCGGCGAGCTCGTCGGCCAGGCACCGGCCTTCTTCGGTGAGCGCGAACCGCGTGTCCGGTGTCGGGCGCTCGTCCCACGAGCCGGTCCCCCGGACGAGCCCCTCGGCGGCGAGCACCCTCAGCACCCGGGCGAGCCAGTGACGCGACAGGCGGGTGCGCCTGCGCAGTTCGGTGAAGCCCGTCTCACCCTCGGTGAGCACGTCGATCACCTCGACGGCCTTGCGGTAGCCGGTCACGTGCAGCGGTCCAGGCACGGCGCACCTCCTTCACCCGCGACGCTAAAGCGGTCGGGCACAAGGAACTCGGGCCGTTGACGAAGCCTTGACGCGGCGCCACGGGCGTTGACACCACGCCTCTGTCACCCGGGAGTGTGAACCTCCGAGACTCACCATTCGTGGCAGCCCCATCACCGGTTCGGGTAACGGCGACGCCCGGTTGTCGCAACGAGAGTCTGCTACCCAGAGTGATCAACTGAACTCTCGGCTACCTACGGTGGCCGCCCATCCACAAGGGCACCCCGCCGCAGAACACGAAAGCCTTACGCGTTTATGGTGGGAAGATTCGTGACGCCCGCCTCCGCCGGCGAATGGCTTTTTGACACCACGCCAGGGCGGTGAAAATCTTCGTTCGCTCCTCGCGAGAGCACAACTGAACACAAATCAGAACAAGGAGCCCCTCAATGCACACGTTCATCCAGCACGCGCACCACGGCCACGACCTGATCACGGGTCTGCTCGCCCACCTGGCGCACGTGCTCGGCTGGCTTGTCTGATCTGGCGGCAAAGTTTACCGGGGGCCGGCCTGTTGGCGCGGGCCGGTCCCCTCGGTCACCTTTTTTCGAAGCACCATTCCCGAATCACGCGCCCCGCCGTGCGCAACGGCGTGGCGCAGTTTTTTTCCGGCCATTTTTCGGCGGCTCGCGGGGCGTCGCCGAAATGGTCGTTTTTTCATTTCCGGGTGAATGAAAGGCGACATCGAGGCCACCGGTCGCCGCGCGGGCGCGAACGGTCCCTTCGCGACACCCACCCCGCGAACGTGAAGAAGTTTCATAGCGAGCCCTCCACACGACGTACTACGCTTCGGTAACCAGGCACCGGCGCGTGAGGGAGTGGCAGCTGATGGGTACCGTCGCGGCACGGCTGGCGGACATCGTCGGGGCGGAAAACCTGCTGGTCGGCGACGCGATCTCCGACGACTACGCCCACGACGAGGCGCTGAGCGTGCAGCAGCAGAAGCCCGCGTACGTCGCGAAGCCGCACAGCGCCGAGGAAGTCGCGGAGCTGCTGAAGGCCGCGACGGAAGCCGGCCTGCCCGTGACCGCACGCGGCTCCGGCACCGGGCTCTCCGCGGCCGCGCGACCCGTCGAGGGCGGCCTGCTCGTGTCGTTCGAGCGGATGAACTCCGTCCTCGAAATCGACACCGTGAACCACGTCGCCGTGGTGCAGCCGGGCGTCACACTGGCGGAGCTGGACCAGCGCACGGCCGAGGCCGGCCTGACCTACCCCGTCTACCCCGGGGAGCTGAGCGCGAGCGTCGGCGGCAACGTCGGCACCAACGCGGGCGGGATGCGCGCGATCAAGTACGGCGTGACCCGCAGCAACGTCCTCGGTCTGCAGGCCGTGCTGCCCACCGGCGAGATCATCCGCACGGGTGGGCGCACGTCGAAGATCTCCACCGGCTACGACCTCACGCAGCTGATCGTCGGCTCGGAAGGCACGCTCGCGCTCGCCACCGAGGTCACGGTGAAGCTGCACCCGCGGCTGCCCCACGGCGCCACCGTGCTCGCGCCGTTCGACGACTTCGACCAGGTGATGGCCGCCGTGCCGAAGGTGGTGACCAGCGGCCTCGCGCCGCACATCCTCGAGTACATCGACAACCTCACCATGGCCGCGCTCGTCTACAACGAGAAGCTCGAGCTCGGTGTCCCCGACGCGATCCGCGACAGGGTGCAGGCGTATCTGGTGGTGGCGCTGGAAAACCGCGACACCGGCCGGCTCGAGGAAGACGTCGAGACGCTCGGTGAGCTGCTGAGCGAACTCGGCGCGATCGACGTGTACGTGCTCGAAGGCGGCTCCGCGCGCAAGCTCATCGAGGCACGGGAAAAGGCGTTCTGGTCGGCCAAGTCCGCGGGCGCCGACGACGTGATCGACGTCGTGGTGCCCCGCTCGTCGATGTCGCCGTTCCTCACGAAGGCGCGCGAACTCGCACAGACCGCGGGCGCCGGCGCGATCGGCTGCGGGCACGCCGGCGACGGCAACGTCCACCTCGCGATCTTCTGCAAAGACCCCGAAGTGCGCACGAAACTGCTCACCGACATCTTCACCTGCGCCATGGACCTCGGCGGCGCGATCTCCGGTGAGCACGGCCTCGGCCGCACGAAAACCAAGTACCACAAGGAACTCGAAGACCCGGCGAAGCTCGAGCTGCTGCGGCGGATCAAGCAGGGCTTCGATCCCGCCGGCATCCTCAACCCCGGTGTCCTCTTCTCCTGAGCCCTGAGCCTGACCCAGAAAGTGAGCAGCATGAACGGCGCCCAGTCCCTGATCCGCACCCTCGTCGACGCCGGGGTGGAGGTCTGCTTCTCGAACCCCGGCACGTCGGAGATGCACTTCGTCGCCGCGCTCGACTCCGTGCCGGAGATGCGCGGGGTGCTCGGGCTGTTCGAGGGCGTGGTGACCGGCGCGGCCGACGGCTACGCGCGCATCGCCGAGAAGCCCGCCGCCACGCTGCTGCACCTCGGCCCGGGTCTCGGCAACGGGCTGGCGAACCTGCACAACGCGCGCCGCGCGCACACGCCGGTGGTCAACGTCGTCGGCGACCACGCGACCTACCACAAGCAGTACGACGCGCCGCTCGAGTCGGACATCGACGCGCTCGCGGGTTCGCTCGAAGGCTGGGTGCGCCGGTCTTCGCACACGAAGGATGTCGGTGCTGACGCGGCCGCGGCCGTGGCGGCTTCGCAGGACGCGCCGGGCCGGGTGGCCACGCTGATCCTGCCCGCCGACGCGTCGTGGGGCGAAGGCGGCGAGACGTGCGCGCCGATCCCGCCGCGCACGCCGCACGCCGTGGACGCGACGACGGTGAAGAACATCGCCGAGGTGCTGCGCAGCGGTGAATCGGTGGCGCTGCTCATCGGTGGGCCCGCGTGCCGCGAGGCCGGATTGCTGGCCACCAGCCGCATCGCCGCCGCGACGGGCGCGAAGGCGCTGATCGAGACTTTCCCGACACGCCTCGAACGCGGCGCGGGCCTGCCGAACATCGAGCGGCTCGGGTACCTGTCGGAGCAGGCGATGTACCAGCTCGAAGGTGTGAAGCACCTGATCGTGGCCGGCACGCGGGCGCCGGTGTCGTTCTTCGCCTACCCCGGCAAGCCGAGCGTGCTCGTGCCCGAGGGCGCGAAGGTCCACGTGCTGGCCGACGTCGGGCAGGACGTGACGACCGCGCTGAGCGACGTCGCCGCGATCGTCGCCGCCGACGTCGAGCCGGTGCGGCAGGAGGCTTCGCGGCCGGCGTTGCCGAGCGGACCGCTGACGGCGCAGAACTGGGTCGAGGTGATCGGCGCGCTGCTGCCGGAGCAGGCCATCATCGCCGACGAGGCCAACACGTCCGGCCTGCTGCTGCCCGGCGCCACGGCCGGCGCCCCGCGCCACGACGTGCTGACGCTGACTGGCGGCGCGATCGGCTACGGCATGCCGGTGGCCACGGGTGCCGCGATCGCCGCGCCGTCACGTCCGGTGATCAACCTCCAGTCCGACGGCAGCGCGATGTACACGATCTCCGCGCTGTGGACGCAGGCGCGCGAAAACCTCGACGTCACCACGGTCATCCTCAACAACCACGCCTACGCGATCCTGCGCATGGAGCTGCAGCGCGTCGGCGCGGCGTCGGACGGGCCGAAGGCCAAGGAGCTGCTCGACCTCAGCCGGCCCGACATGGACTTCGCGAAGATGGCCGAGGGCATGGGCGTGCCCGCCACGCGCGCGACCACGGCGGAGGAGCTGGCCGAGCAGTTCAGCCGGGCGCTGGCGGAGCCGGGGCCGCACCTGATCGACGCCGCGGTGGCGCCGCTCCTCTGATTCAGACCGCAGCCGGTTCCGGGGCGGCCGTCTTCGCGCGGGCTCGGGGCACGAGGGCCGTGAGGCCCAGCCCGATCACCGCGGCGACGGCTGCCACCGCGAACGTCGTGCGGAAGCCGGTGAGCGAAGGGACCGTCAGCGCGCCGACGGTGATGGTCAGGTTGGCGAGCAGCGTGGCCATCACCGCGCTGGACGTCGAGGTGCCGACCGACCGCATGAGGGAGTTGAGGCCGTTGGCGGAGGCGGTTTCCGTCACCGGCACCGAGCCCATGATGAGCGCGGGCATCGCAGCGTAGGCGATGCCGACGCCCGCGCCGATGATCACGGACGCGGTGATGAGCTCGGCGGCGTTGTCCATCAGCAGGATCGCGAAGACGTAACCGAGCGCGATCACGACGGACCCGGTCATGAGGGTGACGCGCGCGCCGTAGCGGTTGGTCAAGCGCGCCGAGACGGGTGAGAGAGCCATCATGACCAGGCCGTTGGGCGCGAGGCAGAGGCCGGCTTGGACCATGGTCTGGCCGAGCCCGTAGCCGGTGGCCGACGGTGCCTGCAGCAGCTGCGGGAACGACAAAGCCATGGCGTACATGGAAAACCCGACGAGGATCGACGCCAGGTTCGTGAACAGCACCGGCCGCCGCGCCGACACGCGCAGGTCGACGAGCGGGTCACGGCGGCGCAGCTGGTACCAGCCCCACGCGAGCAGCACGACGACGGCCGCGGCCGCGCTCCCGAGCGTGCCTGCGCTGCCCCAGCCCCATTCGGCGCCCTTGACGATCGGCAACAGCAGACACGTGAGGCCGACGACCAGCCCGAACGCCCCCAGGTAGTCGAACGGCGCGGGCGTGTGCACGGGCGATTCGCCGACGTAGCGCAGGATCAGCGCCGCACACACCACACCGAGCGCGGCGGCGGTCCAGAACAGCACGTGCCAGTCGGCGTTCTGCGCCACGACCGCCGCCAGCGGCAGGCCGATCGCGCCACCGACACCCAGCGTCGCACTCATCAGCGCCACCGCGCCGCTCACGCGCTCGGGCGGCAGCTCGTCGCGCATGATGCTGATCCCCAGCGGGATCACGCCCATCGCACAGCCTTGCAACCCCCGGCCGACGACCATCAGCGCCAGCGAGCTCGTCAGCGCCGAGATCACCGAGCCGGCGACCAGCACGGCCAGGCTCGCGAGCAGCACCCGCCGCTTGCCGTACAGATCCCCGAGCCGCCCCGCGACCGGCGTGATGATCGCGCCCGCCAGCAACGTCACGGTGACGACCCACGACGCGTCGGTCGCGGATGCGTTGAGCAGCTTCGGAAACGCCGGGATGAGCGGCACTACCAACGTCTGCATGAACGACGCGACCAGCCCGCACGAGGCGAGCACCGGAACGATCGCTCGCCCGCTTGTCTGAGCCACGCTGTGCCCCCGGTTTAGTCGTACGTGGTACCGGAAGGGACGCTACCGCTTAGACCGGCCTCGGCGGGAGATACGTGATTGATCCGACTTACCGGATTAGGCTGAATGGAGCAGTCAAATCGGGCAGGTTTCAAGTGTCCGATGTGGACGTCCTCAGCCCTTCGCCGAGACCCGGCAACCGCCTTCACCCCTCGCGCCGGCGGCGGCCACGGCACCCTGTACCTGGTGGTTCCAGCCGCGTCCGGACCGGGCGCACGGTACTGTGTCGACGGGCCGGGGAGCGCCCGGAACGACGGAGGCGACGGGGGCCGGTACGTGGGGATTTTCGACAAGATCCGCGGCGAGTTCATCGACATCATCGAGTGGACCGACGACAGTCGGGACACGATCGTGTGGCGCTTCCCGCGCTACGAAAACGAGATCAAGATGGGTGCCAAGCTCACCGTCCGCGAATCGCAGGCCGCGGTCTTCGTCAACGAGGGCCAGGTCGCCGATGCCTACGCCCCGGGCATGCACACGCTGCAGACGCAGAACATGCCCATCATGTCCACGCTCAAGGGCTGGAAGTACGGGTTCAACTCACCGTTCAAGGCCGAGGTCTACTTCGTCAACACCCGGCAGTTCACCGACCTCAAGTGGGGCACGCAGAACCCGATCATCCTGCGCGACCCGGAGTTCGGGATGGTCCGGCTCCGCGCCTTCGGCGGGTACGCGGTGCGCGTGGTCGAGCCGGTCGCGCTGCTCAAGGAGCTCGCGGGCACCGACCCGCAGTTCCGCACCGAGGAGGTGTCCGAGTACCTCCGGCAGATGATCATCGGCAAGCTCGGCCCCGCCATCGCCGCGGCCAAGGTGCCGATGCTCGACCTGGTCACCCAGCAGGACCGCATCGGCGGCGCGATCGCCAACGCGCTCAACCTCGAACTGCACGCCAACGGCATCGAGATCTCGAAGTTCATCATCGAGAACATCTCGGTCCCGCCTGAGGTCGAGGCCGCGATGGACAAGCGGACCCAGATGGGCGTGGTCGGCGATCTCGACCAGTACACGAAGTTCCAGTCCGCCAACGCGATCGAAGCGGCCGCGAACAACCAGGGCGGCGCGGGTGAAGGCCTGGGCATCGGCCTCGGCATGGCGCTCGGCCAGCGGGCCGCGGGTCCGCAGGGCGCGCCGCAGCAGTACCAGCAGCCGCAGCAGTATCAACAGCCCCAGTACCAGCCGCAGCAGCAGTATCAGCAACAGCCGCCGTCCGCGCCGACGCCGCAGATGCCGCCGCCGCTGCCGCAGTCCGAGCAGTGGTTCCTGGGGGCGAACGGTCAGCAGCTCGGCCCGTTCGACCGGGCCCAGCTCGGGCAGCAGATCTCCGCGGGCACGCTCACCCGGGAGACCCTCGTGTGGAAGTCCGGGATGCCGCAATGGACGCCGGCCGCACAGGTACCGGAGGTCTCGCCGCTGTTCGGCGCGACCCCGCCGCCGCTGCCGCCGCAGTCCTGAGCCGTCCTGACTCGTCCAGCGGAGGGGAGCCGCCATGACCAACCCGAACTACCCGCACCACGGCCCGATGCCGAGCGGACCCATGCCTAGTGGCCCGATGCCGGGCGGTGCCATGCCCGGCAGCCCGATGCCGGGGGCACCTATGCCCGCCGGACCCATGCCCGGCGGCCCGATGCCAGGGACGCCCATGCCCGGCGGCCCCGTGCCGCCCGGTCCGCCACCCGCGTTCGCGCCGGCGAACACGGCCGCGACCACCTACCCGTGCGGCGGCTGCGGCGCCCGCCTGGAGTTCGCGCCGGGGTCGACCTCGATGCAGTGCCCGTATTGCGGGTACCGCCAGGAGATCACAGCGGGCGACCGGCAGATCCGCGAAATCGCGTTCGCCGACCTGACCGGCCTGGCGCGCAAACCGGTGGCCACGATCGGCCAGTACGTCTTCAAGTGCCAGCGCTGCGGCGCCACCACCGAGACCAACGAAACGGCCAGTCTGTGCCAGTTCTGCGGTGCCCCCCTGGTGATCGACGCGCAAGCGTCCGGGCAGTTCGTGCCCGAGGGCGTACTGCCGTTCCAGTTCGACAAGGGCGCGGTGAGCACGCACCTTAAGAAGTGGACGAACTCGCGCTGGTTCGCACCGAACGCGCTGAAGAAAGTCGGCACGGCCGAGTCCACCAAGGGCACCTACATCCCGCACTGGACCTACGATTCGCAGACGGACACCGTCTACTCCGGACAGCGCGGCGAGCACTACTGGGTCACCGAGACCTACTACGACAACGGGCAGCAGAAGACCCGCCGGGTGCGGCACACGCGCTGGTATCCGGCGGGCGGCCGGGTGGGCCGGTTCTTCGACGACATGCTGGTGCCGGGCAGCACCCAGCTGCCGCCGAAGGAACTCGACCGGCTCGCGCCGTGGCCGTTGGAGCAGGCCGAGCCGTATCAGCCGCAGTTCCTCGCCGGGCATTTCGCGCTGCGCTACGACATCGAGGCCGAAGCCGGCTTCGAGGAAGCGAAGCGCCGCATGACGCCGGTCATCGAGGACGACTGCCGCCACGACATCGGCGGCGACGAGCAGCGCGTGCAGTCGATGAACACGCAGCACCGCGACGTCACCTTCAAACTGATGCTGCTCCCGGTCTGGGTCGCCACCTACGTCTACGCCGGCAAGAACTGGCGGATCCTCGTCAACGGCCGCACCGGCGAAGTCCAGGGTCAACGGCCCTACAGCAAGGCGAAGATCGCCATCGCGGCCCTCATCGCGCTCATCGTCGTCGCCGCGATCGTCTACTTCGTCGCGATCCGCGGCCACAGCACCGGCTCGACGCATTCGTCGACCACCCACTCGACCAGCCACCACACCACGGTCACACACCACCATTGACGCAGGAGCGGCTGACTGCCACGCCGCGGAATCAGGTTGCGGGGCGCGAGATCCAGGTACGGACACCCTTGTGGCCGGAGCACGTGCCGGAGCGGTGCTTGCTGTAGCTGTACTGGCCGTCGTTGCAGATAGCCGTCGCGCCTGTGGGGTTGGAGGATGGGTTGTGCACGCAGACGCCGGAGGAGTTGCGGTAGTAGTCGGCACTGCAGGCGGCCGAATTGGTTTTGGGCGGGGCTGCGGTGGTTTTCGGAGTGGTTTTGGCTTTCGCCGTTGTTTTCGGAGCCGTAGCCTTCGCCGCGGTGGTTTCCGGTGCGACGTAAGCCGGCACCGAAGTGGTCGAAACGGGCGAATCGGTCATCGTCGGCGTCGCGGAAGTGCTTTCCGGTAAAGCAGAACTGCTCGGCGCCGAAATCGTGGTGACCGGTGCGACGACACCGGTGTGCCCGGTCGGTGCCGGCGCCGCCCCACAACCCGCGACCAGCAGTCCGGCAGCCAGCACCATTCCCAGTTTTCGCAACAACCTGTGCCTCCTCGAAAAAGAACATGCGCCGCCTTGTCGAGGAAATGGCGTTGAGTGTTACATTCGTGAACAAATACGCAGAAAGGTGCAGAATCCGTTGCCGGGCCACGAAAGGGACTCAGGAACGGACCGAGCGGCTCAGCCGCCGACCTGATCGGCGGCTGAGCGGGCGCACCCGTTGCCGGTCTAGACCTTACCTGTCGAGATCCGGAAAAAGCCGCACTCCGGTCCGTTCCGGTGATCTTGTGACACCTTTTCCGGGTTGTCACGGCACCGTTTCCGCGAGGAAGATGTGCGCGTGCGAAAACGAGCGGTGGTGGCCGGGGGCGGCGTTGTCGGGCTGACGACGGGGCTGGCGCTCCGTCAGGCGGGGTTCCAAACCCTGGTGTGCGAACAGGAATCCGAGATCCGTGGCGTCGGAGCGGCGCTGGGGCTGTGGGCCAACTCACTCGCGGTGTTCGACCGGCTCGGCGTCGGTGGCGAGATCCGCGCGGCCGGCGCGCCCAGCGCGATCCGTTACCAGGACCCGGCCGGGCAGGTCATGGACGAGTACTACGGCGACCTCGCCGACGTCGATTACCTCATGGTCACCCGCCAGCGTCTCAACGAGCTGCTCGCCGCCGCGCTGACGCCGGACGAGCTGCGCACCGGCGCCCGCGTGACCGGCTACCGGGACCACGACGGCGGCGTCACCGTGGAGTTCGCCGACGGTTCCACCGAGGAAGCCGACCTCCTCGTCGGGGCCGACGGCGTGTACTCGCGCGTCCGCGAGCAGCTCTCCCCCGGCTCGGCCGCGCAGGAGTACCCGGGCCACCTGGCGTGGCGCGGGATCGTCGCGGAGAGCGCGATCCCGGAGATCACCGAGGAACGCTTCGTCGTCGGCCGCGAACGGACCCGCGGCGGCGTGGTCCGCAGCGGCGGCGGCACGGCGTTCTGGGTCCTCGCACAGCTCGGCGCGCCGCCCACCACGCGTTCCGCGAAGGAGGAAGCCCTCGCCCGCGTCCCCCACCTCTACGACGGCGGCTGGCCGTTTCCTCTGCGCGAAGCCATCGAAGCGACGCCGGAGGACCGCGTGGTCAGCAACCGCGTGATGGCGCTGCCCCTGCAGCCGCGCTGGGTCTCCGCCCACGTCGCCCTCGCCGGCGACTCCGCGCACGCCGTCTCCCCGCACATCACGTCCGGCGCGTCCCTGGGCATCGAAGACGCCCTGGTGCTGGCCGACCAGCTGACCCAGGCCGACGTTCCTGCTGCTTTGCAGGCATACGAAGCGAACCGGCTCCCGCGTTACGCCGAGGTGTACTGCTGGGTCGACGACGTCGCCGCGGCCGCCGACGAACCGCACCTCTACGCCAAGGAGTTCTTCGACTTCGTCCGGTGGATGCTCGGCCGATGAGTTTTCGGGCGCCCGGCGGTCAGCACAGGCACACCGAAAACGAACGGAGACCCCCATGGGCAACGTGCGCTGGCACCTCATGATGTCGCTCGACGGCTTCGCCGCCGGCCCCGGCCACTCGATGGATTGGATGTCCGGGACCAAAGTCAGCCCCGCCACCCACCAAGACGCCATCTCCACCCTCGGCGCCGTCCTCGGCGGCCGCCGCGGCTACGACGCCCTCGCGCAGCGCTTCCCGGGCAAGGCGAGCCGGCAACCCTACGGCGGCGAGTGGACCGGCCCGGTGTTCGTGCTGACCCACCACCCCGAAGACGCGATCCCGGACGCCGGCATCACCTTCCTCGACTGCGACCTCACCGAGGCCGTCGAGATCGGCTTGGCCGCCGCGAAGGGCAAGGACCTGGAGATCCACAGCCAGGACATCGCCCGCCAATGCCTCGAGCTCGGCCTGATCGACGAGTTCCACGTGCACTTGGCCCCCGTGATGCTCGGCTCGGGCGTGCGCATGTTCGACAGCCCGGGCACCGCGCCGGTCCGCTGGGCCCGCGTTCACGACGGTGACCCCGCGTTGGCGGTGGACCTTCGGTACCGCCCGGTGAGGTGAGCCTGCCCCTTGGGAAGATGGCGGCACCACCTTGCCTGAAACCTGCGTCCGCTACTGGCCGCCGAGATAGACACCCACTCACGAATCCGCCGGGCACCACCCATCCGACGTGTGCCCCGCCGCCATCCCGCAGAAGCCCTGCAACCCCCGCACCACTTCGCCACCCTCGACGCGCAGCACCGAGACCGGCTTGGCTTCCGGCACATGGCGGCCGATGTCGCCGCCGTAGTCAATGGTGCCGGTGACGCCTTCGATGTATTTGTTCGTCTGGTGGTCGTCCGGGCGGGAGGTGTGGATGGCGGTGATCTCGCGCCACACCGCGCCCGGCGTCACGGGGACGTTGGCGGATGTCTCGCGCAGGTAGGCGGTGGCCGTGATCATCACCAAAGCGGCGTCGTATGACAGGGCGGCGTGGCCGTCGAAGGAGCGGCCGCGTTCGGTCTGCTCGAACAGGAACAGCGTGCGGTCCAGCGTGGTGTAGAAGTCGCGCGCCAAGCCTTGCGGGTCGGTCGCCGGTTCGCTGGCGAACGACAGGTAGTAGTACGGCAGCGCGCGGTTCTGTTCGCGCGCCACCTGGTCGGCGACATACCGCGAAACGTCGTCGTCCCCGATGATCGTGGCAGTGCTGCCGCACTGGGCGGCGCCGGCGGCGAAGTCGCCGAAGTCCGGGACGCCGCGGCCGGCGAAGAGGACAAAACCGTTGTAGGAGCACGTGTCCCGGCCAGCCGCGGCGGCGTTGCCGACGAGACGTTCGCCGTAGCGGTCGTGCGACGACGGCGCCTGCTGGCCGCCGTCCGGTGTGAAAGCCCGGGCGTCGACCGAAAAACCCCTTGTCCGCGAATGACTTCATGACGTCATCACGCAGGTTCGTACTGTAGGTGTCGGAATCGTCGTCCGAGTAGTACACGCGCGAGACCTTCGGACCCGGCCGGGTAGCGGCGAACGCCGCGGCCACCGCGGCCTCACGACGGTTTTGCGGCGCCACCTGGAAGTACACCGGGTTCTGGTCGGCGAGCCCGTCGGCCGACAGCGTCGAAGCCACCACCGGCAGCCCGGCGTCGCCGAGTGCGCGGATGGTCTGCTGCGTCGGCAGGCTGCTCATGTCCAGCCCCACCACGCCGACGATGCTGCGGTCCTGCTCGGCCATCCGGCTCAGCTGCCGCGCGACGGCCACGCCCTGCCGCATCCCGAGCCCGCCGTTCGCCACGAGCACGCGCACGATCGGCTCGGCCGACGCCGTCGCGGTGAGCTGCCGCAGCTGCGCGACCGCGACGCCTTCCAGTGATTCGCGTTCCGCGGTGAGGCCTTCGGGCGTGCCGTTGGACGACGTCAGCGCCTCGAGGTCGACGAGCGTGATGTACGGCCGTTCCGGGTGCACGTCGTGCAGCTCGGCCGCGCGCCGGTTCTGGTCCGTGATCACGGAAAGCACCTGCCGGATGGTGTCGTCGGCGGGCTGGTACACCGAGAACGAGCCGTCGGAGATCCCCACGCACTCGGTGCCCGTCCACGTGAGCCACTCGCTCGACGTCCCACAGTGGCTGGTCCGGTAGTCCTGGTACCGCACGCCGACGAAACTCGCCACCAGCGCGACGATCACCAGCGGCACCCCCAGCCGCATCCACCGCGTCGCCCACCACGGCGGGCTCGACTGCCTGCGCCGGAGCACATACGTGTCCCCCAGCGACTGCAAGGCTTGCGCGCCCTGCTCTGCTGCTCGGGCGTGCCAGGGTCGAGGCCGATCGGCAGGTACCACGCGGCGGCGTCGCGGGCGCGGCGGTCGCGGAGCAGCTCGTGCTGCCACGAGCGGTACGCGTCGCCCGCGTCCGCCGCGGTCCACCGTGGACGGTCCTGGCTCGGCCGGCTCTCCGGCGGCGGCGCGTCGCTCGTGCTGACCACCAGCAGCGGGTCGAACAGCCCGGTCTGGTTGCGCACGTCGTTGATCAGCTCCAGCAGCCGGTAGCCGCCGTTGGTGGTGGTGACGTGGTCGAGCAGCAGCACCGGGTACGTCATGCGCCGGCGCCGGAAGAACTGCCGCCGGTAGCCGCGGCGCAGGTCTTCGAGGAACGCGTTGACCAGCAGCCGCGCGACGAACTCCGGCGACTCCTGCTGCCACTCGCCGTCGGTGAGGCGCACCGCGAAGCGCACGAAGCTGCCCGACATCTCCGGCGCGAGGTGCGGCTGGCGCAGGAACCACCGGTACCGCCCGGAAAGCAGCGGCACGCGGCCGGTGACGGCGAGCCGGAACGTCGCCATCGTCAGCAGCCGCAGCACCAGCAACGGGTACTTCCACGCGTCGTTGGACGGCACCAGCTCCTTGCCGACGTTCTCGATCGCCGAGCGGAAGCGCACCAGCAGGCCGTTGTCCTGCAGCTTGCGCAGCAACGTCCGCTCCGGCGGATCCGACGCCGGCAGCTTTTCGGCCATCAGCTGCACGACGAGCGTGAACAGCCCGAACCGCAACCCCGAGCCACGCGAACGCGGGCTGCGCAGCAGTTCGGTGCGCGCTTCCCACAGGATGTCGCGGATCGCGTGGATGCTCGCCTCGGTCGCGGGACCTTCCGCGTCTTTGCGCTGGTCGAGCGGCAGGTACGCGTAGCGCACGCCGCCGCTGGGCCGCGCCGTGCCCAGGCGCCGCTTGAACTCTTCGAGCACACCCTCGGCCGGCCCCACCAGGCACACCATCGGCAAACCCTTGCGGCCCGCGCGTTCCTGCTGGTAGCCCGGCTCCCACTCGACGTTCGCCGAGTGCAACGACCGCGGCCGATCCCCCATCCGCGGCCGTTGGTACAGCGCGCCGACGAGCTTCACCAGCTTGTCGGACCCCGCGAACGCGAGCGGGTCTTCGCGCTCCGCGGTGGGCGTCGTCATGGTCTGGTCCATGAACCAGTTTCACATGCGACGAGCGGGACGGCTCCCGGCATTTCTGCCGACACCGCAGCGAATGGACTAGTCGGCGGGCCATTCGTAGGACAGCTCGTAGCGGTCCGCGGCCAGGACCATGTCGTTCATTTCGAGCGGCGTGCCGTCGGCGCCGTAGGCCACCCGGGTGAGGGTGATGACCGGGACACCATCGGCGAGCTGCAACAACGAGGTCTCGTCCGGCGACGGCATGCGCGCCCCGACCTGTTCGGTGAACGAGCCGAGCCGGTGCCCAGCATCCTCCAGCCGCGCGTAAGTGCCGCCGGGCCCGGTCTCGGGATCTTCGATGACAGTGCCGCGGGTCAGCTCGCGCGGCAACCTCGACACCGCGAGCTGCACGACCAGATCATCGGCGCGCATCACGCGGTCCCGAACGGTCACTTCGTCGCCTTCGGCGATCGCAAGCCTCGTGGCAACTCGGCTGTCGGCATGCTCGAACCGGACCTCGACCGACGCGGAGGGCGTGAGACCGCGCGCGGTGGCATCGGCGCGAAAGGCGCCGCGGTCACTTTGCCGGGCGGCGCGCGAAAGCCTAGTGGTCGCCACTCGTTCCTGCACCAGCGCCGGCGGCCGGACGAACACTCCGCGTCCGTGCTCCGAGGTCACGAGACCTTCCGAGCGCAGCATGTTCACCGCTTCCCGAACGGTCGGCCGCGACACACCGTAGGTGTCGACCAACTCGCGCTCACTGGGCAACTGCTCGCCCGGGGCGTACTCACCTGCCGCGATCTTGCCGCGAAGATCCCCGGCGACCTGCCGAAACGCAGGGATGCCGCTTCTGCGATCCACCATGCCAACATTCTCGCACTCATCAACTTGTCTTGACCAGTTGCCCCACTGTATGTCACGGTAGCGCAACTCGTCAGGACAAGTTGCTGGATGGTGAACCATGGATTCGTTGACGGAACAGATCGAGGTGGCGCGGACGCGGCTGGAGGAAATCCGCTACTCCCGCGGCTGGACTCTCTCGAACATCCAGGAGATGACCGGCCTCCCCAACCGCGTCACCGCCGCCCGGTGGTGGTTCCGCGCCCCGCACTCGAAAGGCCTGCACCGGCTCGCCGGCTACGCCCACGAACTCGGTTACGGCATTCGCCTGCTGATCGTGGAAGACGACCCCGCCGAACGCCCCCTGCCCTGGCGCGAACGCATGCCCCACACCGACTTCACGACCCTGGACCCCGACGCGGACGCCATGGCCGAACCCCGTCGCCTGCAGGAAAAACTGCGCCGCGCCCGCCTGGCCACCGGCCGCTCGCGCACCGACCTCGCCGAGGCCCTCGACACCAGCCCCCTCCACATCTGGTGCCTCGAGTACAGCCCGACCGTGCACGACTTGGCGCTGTGCGAGTTCCTGATGTACGCCCGTTTCCTCGGCTACACCATCCGCCTGGACCTGGTGCCCGACAACGAAAAAGGCTCTTCCCCGGACGAATCCGGGAAAGAGCCTTTTTCGCTCAGCGTCTAGAACCTATTCGTAGATCTCACCCTTGGCAGCCTTCGCCACCAGCGACTCCGGCGGCAGGAAGTGGTCGCCGTACCGCGCGGCCAGCTCACGCGACCGGTCGACAAAGCCCTGCAACCCACCGGCGTACTGGTTGATGTACTGGATCACGCCACCGGTCCACGCCGGGAACCCGATCCCGAAGATCGACCCGATGTTCGCGTCGGCCACCGTGGTCAGCACGCCCTCGTCGAAGCACTTCACCGTTTCCAGGGCCTCGGCGAAGAGCATGCGCTCCTTGAGATCCTCGAAGGGGACGTCGCCGGTGCCGGACTTGAAGGCGTCGCGCAGGCCGGGCCAGAGGCCGGTGCGCTTGCCGTTCTCGTCGTACTCGTAGAAGCCGGCGCCGGTGCTGCGGCCCTTGCGGTCGTACTCGTCGAGCATGCGGTCGATCACGGCTTCCGACGCGTGCGGCGTCCAGGTGCCGCCGGAGGCCTCGACCGCGGCCTTGGTCTCGACCCGGATCTTGCGCGGCAGCGTGAGCGTGAGCTCGTCCATCAGCTGCAGCGGCGGCGCCGGGTAGCCGGCCTGCGAACCCGCCTGCTCGATCGACGCCGGCTCGACACCCTCGCCCAGCGCGGCGACGGCCTCGTTGATGAACGTGCCGATCACGCGCGAAGTGAAGAAGCCGCGGCTGTCGTTGACGACGATCGGGGTCTTCTTGATCTGCAGGGTGTAGTCGAAGACCTTCGCGAGCGTCGCGGGCGAAGTCTTCTCACCGCAGATGATCTCGACCAGCGGCATCTTGTCCACCGGCGAGAAGAAGTGGATCCCGATGAAGTCCTCGGTCCGTTTCACGCCCTCGGCGAGGGTGGTGATCGGCAGGGTCGAGGTGTTGGAGCCCAGCACCGCGTCGGAGTTCACGATGCTCTCGATCTCGCCGAACACCTTGTGCTTGAGCTCGACGCTCTCGAACACGGCCTCGATCACGAAGTCGACGCCCTCGAAGTCGGCCGCGTCGCCGGTCGCCTTGATGCGGCCGAGCAGCTCGTCGGACTTCTCCTTCGTGGTCTTGCCGCGCGAGAGGGCCTTCTCCTCGAGCTTGACCGCGTAGCCCTTGCCCTTGTCGGCGGCTTCCTGCGAGACGTCCTTGAGCACGACGTCGATGCCGGCCTTCGCGGAGACGTACGCGATCGCCGCGCCCATCATCCCGGCGCCGAGCACACCCACCTTGCGAGCGGTGTACTTCTCGAAGCCGTCCGGCCGCGAGTTGCCCGAGTTGATCGACTGCAGGTCGAAGAAGAACGCCTTCGTCATGTTCTTCGAGACCTGACCGGTGGCCAGGCTGACGAAGTAGCGCGTCTCGACCTTGATCGCGGTGTCGAAGTCGACCTGCGCGCCCTCGATGGCCGCGGCCAGGATCGCGCGCGGCGCCGGCATCGGCGCGCCCTTGAGCTGCTTGCGCAGGTTCGCCGGGAACGCGGGCAGGTTCGCCGCGAAGCTCGGGTTCGACGGGGTGCCGCCCGGGATCTTGTATCCCTTGACGTCCCACGGCTGCACGCCGCCCTCGGGGTTGGCCTTGATCCACGCCTTGGCGGCGGGCACCAGCTCCTCGACGGTGTCCACGACCTCGTGGACCAGGCCCAGCTCCAGCGCCTTGCGCGGCTTGTGACGCGTGCCCTGCAGCAGCACGTTCAGCAGCGCGCTCTGGATGCCGAGCAGCCGCACGGTGCGCACGACGCCGCCGCCACCGGGCAGCAGGCCCAGCGTGACCTCGGGCAGGCCGATCTGGCTGCCCTTCGCGTCGGCCGCGATGCGGTGGTGCGTGGCGAGCGCGATCTCGAGGCCGCCGCCGAGCGCGGCGCCGTTGATGGCCGCGACGACAGGCTTGCCGAGCTGCTCGATGCGGCGCATCTGCGTCTTCATCAGCGTGCTGGACTCGGTGAAAGCGGCGGCCTGCTCCGGCTTGGCCTGGATCAGGTCACGCAGGTCGCCACCGGCGAAGAACGTCTTCTTGGCCGACGTGATCACGACACCGGTGATGTCGTCCTTCTCCGCCTCCAGCCGGTCGACGGTCACGCCGAGCGACTCGCGGAACGCGGAGTTCATGGTGTTGGCCGACTGGTTGGGATCGTCCAGTGTCAGCGTGACGATGCCGTCCGCGTCCTTCTCCCAGCGGATGGTCTTGCTCTCAGCCATTCTGGATCCTCACACCCGCTCGATGATGGTCGCGACGCCCATGCCGCCGCCGATGCACAGGGTCACCAGGGCGCGGCGCGCCTGGCGGCGTTCCAGCTCGTCGACCACGGTCCCGACCAGCATCGCGCCGGTGGCGCCGAGCGGGTGGCCCATGGCGATCGCGCCGCCGTTGACGTTGACCTTCTCCTCGGGCAGGTGCAGGTCCTTCATCCACTTGAGCACGACGGAGGCGAACGCCTCGTTGAGCTCCCACAGGTCGATGTCGTCCGGGGTCAGGCCCGCGGTCTTGAGCACCTTCTGCGTGGCCGGCGTGGGGCCGGTGAGCATGATCGTCGGCTCCGAGCCGATGGCGGCGGTCGCGACGATACGCGCCTTCGGCGTGAGGCCGAAGGTCTTGCCGACCTCCTCGCTGCCGACGAGCACGATGGCCGCGCCGTCGACGATGCCGGAGGAGTTGCCACCCGTGTGGACGTGGTCGATCTTCTCGACCTGGTGGTACTTCTGCAGCGCGACGGCGTCGAAGCCGCCCATGTCACCGATCGTGGTGAACGCCGGCTTGAGCTTCGCCAAGCCCTCGACGGTGCTGCCGGGGCGGCGGTGCTCGTCGTGGTCGAGGATCGTGACGCCGTTGATGTCCTTCACGGGCACCACGGACTTCGCGAAGTAGCCGCCGGACCAGGCCGCCTCGGCCTTCTCCTGCGAACGCACCGCGAACCGGTCGACGTCCTCGCGGCTGAAGCCCTCCATCGTCGCGATCAGGTCGGCGCCGATGCCCTGCGGCACGATGTACTCGTCGTAGGCCGTGGTCGGGTCCATGAACAGCGCGCCGCCGTCGGAACCCATCGGCACGCGCGACATGGACTCCACACCGCCCGCGATGATCAGCTGGTCCCAGCCAGAGCGCACCTTCTGGGCCGCGATGTTCGTGGCCTCCAGGCCCGACGCGCAGAAACGGTTGAGCTGCACGCCCGCGACCGTCTCCGGCAAACCCGACACGAGGGCGGCGGTGCGCGCGATGTCGGCGCCCTGCTCACCCACCGGGGAGACCACGCCGAGCACGACGTCGTCGATCGCCTTCGGGTCGAGGTTCGGGTGGCGGACCTTGAGCTCTTCGATCAGCCCGACCACCAGGTCGAGCGGCTTGGTGCCGTGGAGGGCACCGCCCTTGTTCTTACCTCGAGGCGTGCGCATCGCCTCGTAGATGTAGGCCTCGCTACTCACTGAACACTCCTCCGCGCAGCGGCGTGGTTGGACACTTCGGTGTATCTCACGGCCGAGCATACCGAGCCATGGGTGCTAATGCCCATTAACATAAGCCTGGCGAACCCGATGGTGTCAATGGGTTGCCCGTGTTCCGATTGACGCTATCGTCGGTTCACCATGAGTACTCCAGCCCGCGGGTCGCGCCCCCGCGACCGCAAGGCCCAGCTCGCCGCGGTCGCGGCGGGGCTGTTTCGCGCGCGCGGCTTCCACGGCGTCGGCATCAACGACATCGCCGCCGCGGCGGGCGTCACCGGTCCCGCGCTGTACCGGCACTTCGCGGACAAGCAGGCGATCCTGGCGTACGTCGTGCTGGCCGGGATCGACGACATGGAGGCGGTGACCGCTTCGGCGCTGTCGGGTGCGCCTGACCAGCTGGAAGTGCTGCTGACGGGGCTCGCCACGCAGGCCGTCGAGCGGCGCGAGATCGCTGCTTTGTGGCGTTGGGAAGGCCCCCATCTGCCCCGCGACGAGCGGCGCGAGATCCGCCACCGGTCGGGCGCGGTGCTCGACGCTTGGACGAAGGCGCTGCTCGGCGTCCGCCCCTCACTGGCCACCGACGACGCCGAGTTCCTCTGCTGGGGCGCCCTGTCGGTGTTCGGCAGCGTGGCCGTGCACCACACGACGGTGGCCCGTCGCCGGTTCGTTCCGCTGCTCGTCGAGCTCGCCTTGGCTGTGTTGAACAGCACACTCCCGGCTGGTGGCTCTGCCGAGCCGGTCCGCGACGGCCTCGGCACACCTTCCCGCCGCGAACAGGTACTGGCCGCGGCCACTTCACTGTTCGGCGAACGCGGGTTCCACGCGGTGAGCATGGAGGACATCGGCGCCGCGGCCGGCATTGCCGGGCCGAGCGTGTACCGGCACTTTCCCAGCAAAGCGGCCCTGATGGTCGCCATCGGTCACCGCGCCGCGGACCGGCTCGCGCTCGCCGCCGAGCAGGCCCTGCGGGCGCCGGACGAACTCTCGGCACTACGCCGGCTGGCGGCTTCGTACGTCCACACGTTGCTGCACACGCCCGAACTGCTGGTCTCCTTCACCGCCGACCGCGTCACCATGCCGGACCGCGACAAGGCCGATCTGCTGCGCGTGCAGCGGGACTATGTGGACCAGTGGGTGGCCCTGCTGGCGACGATCTCCCCCACTCTGCCGGCGCGCGAGGCGAAGATCCGGGTGCACGCGGCGTTGACGATCGCCAATGACCTGACGCGTACCCGTCGGGTCAGTGGGCGGGCGAATCTTGAGGCGGAGTTGACGGCCCTGTTGCATGCGGTGCTGGAGCGCCCGATCCCGTGAGCCGGAAAAACGAGCACCGCGACGGTGGACGCCGCGGTGCTCGCAGAGATTTCCCGCTCAGGGGACCAGGTAGTTCCCGGCGACATCAGGTTTCGTCGGGTGGTAGTACTCCACGATGCCGTCGCGCCAGACGCGAACGGTGATTCGGTCTTCACCGTTGGGTTGGAAAAAATCAAACAATGCGTCGACGTTTGCCGGGCTGAATCCGATGGCCAGCATCAAAGCGGTGAAAAGCGGACGTTCGATCAGGCCGTCGCGATCGGGGTCGCCGAGTTCGGAGAGGGCGTCGGCAAAGGACGTCACGGTCTCGTCGAACTTCTCGGGCGAGAGGACGCACGCGGTGAACTCGTCGTAGCTCACCTTGCCGTCACGGTTGGCGTCCAGCTCGCGTTCGACGGTGGTCCACCACTTGTCGAAGGAGGCTCTCAGCGCCGCCTTCGCTTCGGGGCTCGAGCCGTCCGCCACCTGCTCGACGCGGCTCGACATCGCCGCGAAATCGCTCTCCTCCAAGTATCCGTTGTGATCGACATCGAACAATCCGAAAACAACCCTTGTCCGATCTTCGGCAGTGACGGTCATGATTCCCCACATCATTCCGGCGAAAATTCCACATCGAATTGTGCCGAGCACCGGGTGATCATGAAACCGTTTCCACACTAAAGAGTGCAATTGCCGTCACCCACCGAATTCACCGGGGAAGCCCAGTAGTTCGGCCGTTCGAACCGGCACCGGTGACGCACTGCCACGCAGGACTGGCCTACCCGTGCTAACCTACTCGCCAGTAGGTAACCCGAGGGAGAGGCCACATGGCTGCGGCGAGGAAACGAGACGCGATGGGCTTCGGCCTGGCTGCGCTCACCCGGCTGGCCGGGAGCAGCGTGATCGACAAGGCCGGGCTGCGCGCGCCGGTGCGGAACCTGGTCAAAGCGGGCACCCGCAACGGTTTCCGCGCGGCGGGGGCGGCCACGCGGTCGTTCAAGTCGGTGCGACGTCTGGGCAAACCCGCGCGGCTCGCGCCGACGACCGACACCGGGCTGTTCGACCTCACGCCGAGCGAAGACCAGCAGCTCATCGCCGAAACGGTGACCGAGTTCGCCGCCGAGCAGTTGAGGCCCGCCGCCGCGGACGCCGACGCCAAGCTCGCGGCACCCGAAGGCCTGCTCATGCGCGCGGCCGAGCTGGGTATCAGCCTCGTCGGCATCCCTGAGGAGCTGGGTGGGGCGGGGACCGAGCGTTCGGTCGTCACCAACGCGCTCGTCGCCGAGGCCCTCGCACACGGCGACATGGGGCTGGCGGTCGCGGTGCTCGCGCCGTCCGCGGTGAGCACGGCGCTCGTGGCCTGGGGCGACGAGCAGCAGCAGGCCGACTACGTGCCCGCGTTCGCCGGTGACCAGGTGCCCGCGGCGGCGCTGGCGCTGCTGGAGCGCACGCCGCTGTTCGACCCCTTCAAGCCCGCCACGAAGGCCAAGCGCACACCGAAGGGCTACCAGCTTGACGGTGTGAAGTCGCTGGTCCCGCGCGCGGCGGAGGCGGAGCTGTTCCTCGTGTCGGCCGATCTCGAAGGGCGCGGCCCGGCGCTGTTCCTCGTGGAATCGTCGTCGGCGGGCGTCACCGTGGAAGCCGAGCCCGCGATGGGCCTGCGCGGCGCGGCGACCGGCAGGCTGCACCTGGAGAAGGTCGCGCTGCCGGCGGGCGCGTTGCTCGGCGGTGGGAAAGCCGACGTGTTCACCGAGGTCGTGCGCCTCTCGCGGCTGGGCTGGGCGGCGCTCGCGGCCGGGACGGCGAAGGCCGTGCTCGACTACGTGGTGCCGTACGTGAACGAGCGCACCGCGTTCGGCGAGCCGATCAGCCACCGGCAGGCGGTGGCGTTTTCCGTCGCCGACATCGCCATCGAGCTGGAGGGCCTGCGCCTGGTCACGCTGCGCGCGGCCGCCCGGGCCGAGCAGGGCAAGGACTACGCGCGGGAGGCCGCGCTGGCCCGCAAGCTGGCTGTGGACAAGGGCATGCGCATCGGCAACGCGGGCGTGCAGCTGCTGGGCGGGCACGGCTTCGTGAAGGAGCACCCCGTGGAGCGCTGGTACCGGGACTTGCGAGCGATCGGCGTGATGGAAGGCGCCGTCCTCCTCTAGAAAGGCTTTTCGATGATCAACCTCGAAGTTCCGAAGAAAGCCGGCACGCTGATCAACCAGGCGTACCAGGCCGCGGCCGAAGTGTTCCGGCCGATCTCGCGCAAGTACGACCGCGCCGAACACACCTACCCCGCCGAGCTCGACATGTTCGCGGCCCTGCTCGACGGCCTCAACTCCTCCGGCGAAGGCGGCGCCGGCGCGGCGGGCGTGCGCCGTTCTGCTCCCGATTCCGCGCGTGGCAACCGCAACGGCGCCAACCTCAACGTCGTCCTGGGCACGATCGAGATGTGCTGGGGTGACGTCGGCCTGCTGCTGTCCATGCCGCGCCAGGGCCTGGGCAACGCGGCCATCAGCTCGGTGGCGACCGACGAGCAGCTTTCGCGGTTTTCCGGTTTGTGGGCCGCCATGGCCATTACCGAACCCGACTGCGGCTCCGACTCCGCCGCCATCACCACCACCGCCGTCCTCGACGGCGACGACTACGTGCTCAACGGCGAGAAGATCTTCGTGACGTCGGGCCAGCGCGCCGATGCCGTCGTGGTCTGGGCCACTTTGGACCGTTCGAAGGGCCGCGCGGCGATCAAGTCCTTTGTGGTCGAAAAGGGCACACCGGGCTTCGAAGTCGTTCGCGTGGAACACAAACTGGGCATCCGCGCGTCCGACACGGCCGTGCTGCGCTTCGAAAACTGCCGCGTCCCCCGCGAGAACCTCCTGGGCACGCCGGACATCGACACCGCCAAGGGCTTCGCGGGCGTCATGCAGACCTTCGACAACACCCGGCCCTTGGTCGCGGCCATGGCGGTGGGCGTCGCCCGTGCTGCGCTGGAGGAGACCCGCCGAATTCTGTCCTCCGCGGGCGTCACGATCGACTACGACCGCCCCCCGCAACACCCGGCCGCCGCCACCTGGCTCGAACTGGAGGCCGACTTCGAATCCGCGTACCTCCTGACGCTGGAATCAGCGTGGATGGCGGACAACCGCAAGCCCAACTCCCTGCAGGCCTCCATGGCGAAAGCCAAGGCCGGCCGGACGGTCGTGGATGTGACGCTGAAGTGCGTCGAGCTGGCGGGTGTTTATGGGTACACGGAGGAATCACTGCTGGAGAAGTGGGCGCGGGATGCGAAGATTCTGGACATTTTCGAGGGGACGCAGCAGATTCAGCAGCTGATCGTGGCGCGAAGGGTGTTGGGGAAGACTAGTGCGCAGTTGAAGTAGACCCAGCCCTGCTTCCGACCGGAGGCGTCACAATGGCTACCAACCATGAACGACGCGAGCCCCGAAGCGCTCGACCTCGGCAACGCGCTGCAGGGCCTGCAGCAGCACTCGGAGTCGCCGGGTGGCCAGCTTTGCGTCGCCGTCAGATGCGATCGTCGAGGAACTCGTCGAGATAAGTCCACGTCGTGCCCCGCGCTTTACGCCCGGTCAGCACACCGAGGTGGCCGCCGGGTGAGGTGCGGAAGCGCACCTCCGGCGCGTTCTCCAGCAACCGCACCACACGTTCCACCGAAGCCTGCGGGGCGATCGTGTCGTTCTCACCCGCGACGACGAGCACCGGGGCCTTCACGTCCGCCAGGCTGATCTTGCGCCCGTTGAGGTCGACGGTGCCCTCGGCGAGGTCGTTGGTGCGGAACAGGCGGTGGTAGAGCTGCCCGAACGTGCGGCCCGGGTAGGCGTACATGTTGTCCATGAAGTGGTCCACGGCCTCGATCTGCGCGAGGTAATCGCGGTCGTCGAGGTGCGAGAGGATCGCGATGGGCTTCGTGATCTCCTTGCTGATGCCCGTCGCGCGGAACACGCGGCTGACCAAATAGGACGGTGCCCCGCCGAACGCGCGGTAGACCGGCGTGAGCAGGTGGCCGCCGGTGAGGTCGACGAGCGGGCGGAACGGCGCGACGATCGGGATCGCCGTGAAGTCCACCGGCGACGCGATGGCGGTGACGGACTCGATCGGCAGGTCGGGCTGGTCGGCGTTCACCAGCAGCGAGAAGATCCCGCCCAGCGACCACGACACCAGGTGCACGCCCTCGCCGCCCGAGTCCTCGCTCACCTTGCGGATCGCGCGCGGCAGCACCTCGTCGATCCAGTGCTCGATGCCGAGGCGCCGGTCGGAGAACGCGACGTTGCCGTAGTCGACGAGGTAGACGTTGCGCCCCGCCTCCACGAGGTGCTCGATCAGGCTGCAGCCGCGGCGCAGGTCGAAGCACAGCGCGGGCGCGGCCAGCGGCGGCACGAGCAGGATCGGCGGCCCCGACACGGGCGCGCCGCTGTGGGTCATCCGGTACAACGAGCGGTTCGGGCCCTGGTCGATGAGCACCCGGGGCATCGGGCGCAGGTCGGCGACGCCACCGTGCAGCACCTTCCCCACGACGTTCGACGCCGCTGCGGCCAGCCGTGCCGTGGGTGAAACCATGTGTGCCTCCTGAGCTCGACCTCTCGGAGGCAATCTTGCCCGGGGCCGCGGGCGGCATCAACACCGCCACACTTGCAAGAACCCGGCAAGCACGTCCATTTCGGACAGTGTCCGGTGACCGGGAACCTAGTTCCCCGAGTCGGCCGCCGGAGCGCTCTGAGCAGCCCGGGACTCGTATTCCGCCCGCGCCGGGGAATGCGCGGCCGACGCCAGCAGCTGATCACCACCGAGCGCGCGCACGAACCATTCGCCGAACGCACGCGGGAACAGCCGTGTGATCCGGCCCGTGAAATCCAGGGATTTCGGCACGAAAACATCGAACTTCGGGTATTTCAGGGCATCCGCGATCGCCGCGGCGACGTCTTCGGGCCCCACGGACTTGATGAACTTCGCCTCGCCGAGCCCGGACGCCAGCTCGGTGCGCACCACCGCCGGCATCACGCACGACACCGACACGCCCGTGCCGCGCAGCTCCAGGTGCACCGCCTCCGACAGCCCGACCACGGCGTGCTTGGTCGCGCAGTACGTGGCCGCGCCGGGGAACCCGGACTTCCCGGCCATCGAAGCGACGTTCACGATGTGCCCGGTTCCCCGCGGCTTCATCCGCTTCACGGCCTCGCGCGTGCCGTGGATGACGGCGTGCAGGTTGATCTCCAGCATCCGGCGCGTGGCCGCGTCGTCCTCCTCGTCGAGCGGCGCCAGCGGCATGATGCCGGCGTTGTTGATCAGCACGTCGATGGGCCCGACCTGGCGCTCGACCTCGTCGAGGAACTCGGTGAACGCTTTCGTGTCAGTCACGTCCAGCGGCAACGCGACGGCTTCGGGCCCCAGCTCACCGGCCGTCTTCTCCGCGCGGACGTGGTCGAGGTCGCCGAGCACCACCCGCGCGCCGAGCCGCTTGAGCGCGGTGGCCGTGGCGGCCCCGATGCCCTGCGCGCCACCGGTGATGACGATGACCTTCCCGGACAGCGAGCGCGGCTGCTTGGCCATGGCGGGCTCCTCCTGCGTCGACGGAGACGGAACACTATTGGCGTCGTGTCAATATCGTGCCCCCGCGGGGCGCCGAGCGCCAGTCGACTGCCCCGATCAGGGGCGTTGCTCGAAGACCTGACCGATCCAGCCGCCGACGTCGAAGCGGACCGTCGGCGTGAAGCCCTGGCCCTCGTAGTAGCGCTGCAGCTCGCCGTCGCCGCCCGCCCAGCAGTCGACGCGCACCAGGCCGATGCCGCGTTTCCGGGCTTCCTCCAGCGAATACTCCAGCAGCCGCGCGCCCACCCGATGCCCTGTGAACCGGCGCGACGTGATGAGCAGCCCGATGTAGAGCTCCCGCTCCCCGGCCGGCGGCACGTGCTTCGGGCATTGCTCCTGGACGATCAGCGCGCCGGCCGGCTGCCCGCCGACCTCCGCGAGCCGCAGGCCCGGCTCCTTCGTCATGTCGGCCACGCGCGAGGCCCGGTGCGGAATGCCGCTCCACGGCTGATCACCCCACTGGCCGGCGCTGCCGCGCGCCACCAGCCACTCGACGGCCTCGTCGAAGAAGCGCAGCAACGTGTCGGCGTCGCCAGGCTCGCCCGGGCGGATCGTGAAAGTCCCCACCTTCGACGTTGTACCCCTACGGCAGCGTCAGGACCACCGGCCCGGCCTCGGTGATCGCGACGGTGTGCTCCGAGTGCGACGCGCGGGTGCCGTCGGTGGTGTGGACGATCCAGCCGTCGTCGGCGTGCCGGTAGTCGTCGCAGCCGCCGCGAGTGAACATCGGTTCGAGGGCGAGGACCAGGCCGGGCCGCAGGCGCAGGCCGCGGCCTGGGCGGCCATCGTTGGGCACGGGTGGGTCCTCGTGCATGGCGCGGCCGATGCCGTGGCCGCCGTGGTCTTCGGTGACGCCGTAACCCGAGGCGCGGCCGATCGCGGCGATGGCAGCCGAGATGTCTCCCATCTTCGCGCCTGGCCGCGCGGCCGCGATGCCCGCCGCGAGCGCCTGTTCCGTCGCCGCGATCAAAGCGAGGTCGGCCGGGTCCGCCGCGCCGACGACGAAGCTCACCGCGGCGTCGCCGTGCCAGCCGTCGATCGACGCGCCGCAGTCGATGCTCAGCAGGTCGCCGTCGCGCAGGCGGTACCGGCCGGGGATGCCGTGGACGACGGCGTCGTTCACGCTCGCGCAGATCACGCCCGGGTACGGCACCGGCGCCCAGTCCGGGTGGTAGCCGAGGAACGACGGCTTCGCCCCGGCGTCGGCCATCACCTGCGCGGCGACGGCGTCCAGCTCCGCCAGCGAAACGCCGATGCCCGCGGCCTCCCGCACAGCTGCCAACGCCTGGGCCACCACGCGGCCCGCTTCCCGCATCACCGCGAGCTCGGTCGCGGTCTTCAGCTCTACCATGCGGATAACTATACCGGTATTATCATCCCGATCGGTGCTCCGGGCCGGCGAGGTGAGCGGCTGTCGGCGTAATGCGACGCGAGCGCTTGCGTACGGCCGCCGATCTCGCGGCCCACACTGTCCACTCCGGACTGATCGGAGAAACCGCCGTGCGCGACGTAGTCGGTGATCATCGCGGTGGCGGCGAGCCTGGCCCAGGTTGAACGCGTCCTGCAGCCCGGTGTTCATACCCTGACCGACCCGGGCTGCTGGACGGTCAGCAGCACTTCGCGCAGCGCAGCGCAGCGCGCGCTGGCCGCGGTCATCGGGTGACGCTCAGCGCGGCGATCCGCGTCGCGAAGTCCGCCCACAGCTCACGCGGCAGGCTGTGCCCCATGCCGGGCACGACCACGAGCTCCGCCCCGGGGATGGCCGCCGCCGTGGCGCGCCCGCCACTGAGGTCGCACATGCGGTCGGCGTCGCCGTGGGTGACCAGGGTGGGCACGCCAGCCGCCGCAGCCGGTCCGTGCGGTCGCCCGACGCCAGCACGGCGATGGCTTGCCGCGGCATGCCCAGCGCGGAGTAACCCCGGTCGAACGTCCGCCCCGCCCGCTCCGCGACGGCGGCCTCGTCGAACTCGAACCCAGGCGACCCCGTGATCCGCGACGCGCGCAGCTGCCACGCCACGAACGCCTCCCGTTCACTCGGTGGCTGTCCCATCTCGGCCAAAGTCGACGGGTCGGGCGCGCCCACACCCGGGGCGCCGCTCGTGGACATGATCGACGTCAGCGTCCGCACTCGACCGGGGTGCTCGATGGCGGCCATCTGCGCGATCATCCCGCCGAGCGACGCGCCGACGAGGTGTGCGCTTTCCAGCCCGAGCAGATCGAGCAGACCGACCGTGTCATCCGCGAGGTCCGAGAGCGTGTAGGACGCCGTCGTGAAATCCCCCGCGAGAACGGCCGGGAAGTCCGGCGCTGGCGCGGCGTCGAAATGCGTGGACCGGCCGGAGTCGCGGTTGTCGAACCGGATCACGTGCAGGCCGCGGTCCACCAGTTCCTGGCAGAACCCCTCGGCCCAGTTGATCATCTGCGCGCCGCCACCCATGATCAGCAGCACCGCGGGCATCTCGGGGTCGCCGAAACGCTCGTACGCCACGGCAATTCCGGACGGGCCGACGTTCAGCGCGAGTTCTCAGGCATGGCCTCGAGAGTAGCCCCGCGCCGGCCCCGGAAAATCGACCCGCAGACCGATGTTTCCGGCTTGCCACCCGGGTTATGGTGAAAGGGGATCAACCGGCAGTCCGGCGTTTTCTGCCATGATCGGCCGCATGACTCCGGACAACCACACACTGCCGGCCAACGACTACAACAGCTTCGCCGAGGCGTATGCGGCCCAGAACGAGGGCGGCATCCAGAACGCCTACTACGAGCAGCCCGCGATGCTGGAGCTCGCCGGAGACGTCGCCGGAAGACGGATCCTCGACGCCGGCTGCGGCGCCGGTCCGCTGTCCGCGGTGCTGCGCGATCGCGGCGCGATCATGTCCGGGTTCGACCTCAGCGCCGGCATGCTGGAGCTGGCCCGCCGCCGGCTCGGCCCCGAAGCCGACCTGCGCGTCGCCGATCTGGCCGAGCCGCTGCCCTACGCCGACAACGCGTTCGACGACGTCATCGCGTCCCTGGTGCTGCACTACCTGGAGGACTGGGGCCCGTCGCTCACCGAGCTGAAGCGCATCCTCAAACCCGGCGGCCGCCTGCTGATCTCGGTCGACCACCCCTTCGCGATCCACGCCCTGCAGCGCTTGGAGGGGATCAAGACCAACTACTTCCAGACCTACAAGTGGACCGAGGACTGGACGTTCGGCAGCCAGACCATCCCGATGTCGTTCTGGATCCGCCCGCTGCACGCGATAACCGCCGCCTTCACCGCGGCGGGCTTCGAGATCTCCGTGATCAGCGAACCCATGCCCGCGCCGGAAGCCCGCGAGCTGTGGCCCGAGGATTACCGCATGCTCACGGTCAGCCCGAGCTTCCTGTTCTTCGTGCTGACCGCGAGCTGACGCACTAGCCCGCGGCGACGCCGAGGTGGCGAGCGATGAGCATCCGCTGCACCTCGCTCGTCCCCTCGCCGATCTCCAGGATCTTCGCGTCGCGGTAGAAGCGGCTGACCGGGTACTCGTTCATGAAGCCGTAGCCGCCGTAGATCTGGGTGGCGTCGCGGGCGTTGTCCATGGCGGCGTTGGAGGCGACGAGCTTCGCGATGGACGCTTCCTTCTTGAAGGGTTCGCCGCGCAGCATCTTCGACGCCGCCTGGTAGTAGGCGAGGCGCGCGGTGTGGGTGCGCACCTCCATGTCGGCGATCTTGAACTGGATCGCCTGGTACTCGCCGATCCGGTGCCCGAACGCGACCCGGTCCTTCGCGTACTTGAGGCACTCGTCGACGCAGCCCTGGGCCAGACCCACGCTCAGGGCGGCGATCGCGACGCGGCCTTCGTCCAGAATGGACAGGAACTGCGCGTAGCCGCGGCCACGGGTACCGACCAGGTTCCCCGCCGGCACGCGGACGTCGGCAAAGGACAGCTCGTGCGTGTCCGAGCAGTTCCAGCCGACCTTGGAGTACTTGGGCGCCACGGCGAAGCCCGGCGTGCCCGAGGGCACGAGGATCGCGGAGATCTCCTTGCGGCCGTTCTCCATCACGTCGGTGACGGCCGTGACGGTGACCAGCCGCGTGATGTCGGTGCCGGAGTTGGTGATGAACGCCTTGCTGCCGTTGATCACCCACTGGTCGCCGTCGAGCTTGGCCCGGGTGCGCGTGGCGCCGGCGTCGGAGCCGCCGCCCGGTTCCGTGAGGCCGAAGCCGCCGAGCGCCTCACCGGAGCACAGGGCGGGCAGCCAGGTTTCCTTCTGCTCCTGTGTGCCGAAGCGGTAGATCGGCATCGCTCCGAGGGAAACGCCGGCCTCCAGCGTGATCGCGACCGACGAGTCGACCCGCGCCAGCTCCTCCAAAGCCAGGCACAGCGCGAAGTAGTCGCCGCCCATGCCGCCGAACTCCTCGGCGAACGGCAGGCCGAACAGGCCCATCTCCCCCATCTTGGCGACGAGGTCGTAGGGGAACTCTTCCTTCTCGTACATCGGCCCGATCACGGGCGCGACCTCGTTGTGCGCGAAGTCCTCGACCGTCTTGCGCAGCGCCTCGTACTCTTCGTCCAGCCGGAAGTCGATCATCTTTGCTCCTCGTTCGGGCTCACCACGGCCAGGGTTTCGTCCAGCGCCACCTGCTGGCCCGCGCGCGTCGAAAGCTCGCTCACCACGCCGTCGATCGGCGCGGTCACGGTGTGTTCCATCTTCATCGCTTCCACGACCAGCAACGGTGTGCCGGCCGCGACCACGTCGCCCTGGGCGACCTTGACCACGAGCACCGTGCCCGGCATCGGGCTCTTCACCGGCCCGGCACCCGCGGCCTCACCGCGGGCGGCCAAGCGCACTTCCTGGTCCGCGAACGCGAAACCGAAGCCGTCGCGTGCGAGCCACACCGTCTGTTGTGGACCGTCGGCGCGGCGGTAGCGCTCGATTCCGCTGTCCCGCCGGACTTCCAGCACGTCACCGACACGGGTCGCGGTGGCCTCGACCGGTTCGTGGTCGTCGACCTGGACGGTGGACGCGGTCACGCGCACCACGGCCTGGACCTCGCCGGCACGCAGGCGGAACGTGACCCCGCCCCCTCCGCCGACGCGCCACCCGCTGGGCACATCCCACGGATCCACCACGGAACCCTTCGGCTGCAACGAAAGCAGCCGGTCGAGCGCCGCCGCCACGAAGAACCCTTCGGGCACGTCCGAAGACACCAGCGACGACAACCGCCGGTCCACCAGCTCCGTGTCCAGCCGGCCGGCGCGCACGTCCTCGTCGGCGAGCAGGCCGCGCAGGAACGCGATGTTCGTGCCCAGCCCCAGCAACGCCGTGTCCGCCAGCGCGCGGTCGAGCTTGCGCAACGCCGCCGTGCGGTCGGGACCGTAGGCGATCACCTTGGCCAGCATCGGGTCGTAGTTCGACCCGATCACCGCACCCTCGGTCATCCACGAGTCCACGCGCACGCCGTCGCCCGACGGCTCGTGCACGGCCAGCACCGTGCCCCCGGTCGGGATGAAGCCGCGCGCGGGATCCTCGGCGTACACGCGAGCTTCGACGGCGTGGCCTTCGAGGCGTACGTCCTCCTGCTTCAGCGTCAGCGGATCACCGGCGGCGACGCGCACCTGCCACGCCACGAGGTCGAGCCCGGTCACCATCTCCGTGACGGGGTGCTCCACCTGCAGCCGGGTGTTCATCTCCATGAAGAAGAACTCGTCCGGGTCGTGCGCGGACATGATGAACTCGACGGTGCCTGCGCCGACGTAACCCACGGACCGCGCGGCCTCGGCCGCGGCGGCGCCCATCTTCTGGCGCGTGGCCTCGTCGAGCAGCACCGACGGGGCCTCTTCGATGATCTTCTGGTGCCGCCGCTGCAGGCTGCACTCGCGTTCACCGAGGTGCAGGACGTTGCCGTGCTGGTCGGCCAGCACCTGGATCTCGATGTGGCGGGGCGTGGTGACGAACCGCTCCACCAGCAGCGTGTCGTCACCGAAGGAGCCGCGCGCCTCGCGGCGCGCGGACTCGATCGCGGCGGCGAGCTCCGACTCCTCGTGCACGAGCCGCATGCCCTTGCCGCCACCGCCCGCGGACGGCTTCAGCAGCACCGGGTAGCCCACCCCGGCCACCGCCTCGGCGAACCCGCCCTCCGGAATGTCCACATCGGACACGCCGGGGACCACGGGCACACCGGCCGCGGACACCGTGGCCTTGGCGCGGATCTTGTCGCCCATCTGCTCGATCGCGGCGACGGGCGGGCCGATGAACACCAGCCCCGCCTCTTCACACGCTCGCGCGAACGCCGCGTTCTCGGCGAGGAAGCCGTAGCCCGGGTGCACGGCCTGCGCGCCTGTCACCTGGGCAGCCTCGACGATGGCCGATATCGACAAATAGCTTTTCGCCGCCTCGGCCGGGCCGATCCGGACCGCGGTGTCGGCCTCGCGCACGTGCTTGGCGTCGGCGTCCGCGTCGCTGTACACCGCGACCGAGCGGATGCCCAGCTCCCGCAGCGAGCGGATCACGCGGACCGCGATCTCGCCGCGGTTGGCGACCAGAACAGTGTCGAACGAAGACATGCTCACTCACATCCGGAAGACGCCGTAGTTGACCTCGGGCAGGGGCGCGTTGGCCGCGGCCGACAGCGCGAGCCCGAGCACCGTGCGGGTATCCGCCGGGTCGATCACGCCGTCGTCCCACAGCCGCGCGGTGGAGCAGTACGGGCTGCCCTGGTGCTCGTACTGGTCGCGGATCGGTGCCTTGAACGCGTCCTCGTCCTCGGCCGACCACTCGCCACCGCGGGCCTCGATCGCGTCGCGGCGGACCGTCGAAAGCACCGACGCCGCCTGCTCGCCGCCCATCACGGAGATCCGCGCGTTGGGCCACATCCACAGGAACCGCGGCGAGTACGCCCGGCCGCACATCGAGTAGTTCCCGGCGCCGAACGAGCCGCCGATGATCACGGTGAACTTCGGCACCCGCGCGCACGCGACGGCCGTGACCATCTTCGCGCCGTGCTTCGCGATGCCGCCGGCCTCGTAGGCCTTGCCGACCATGAAGCCGGTGATGTTCTGCAGGAACACCAAGGGGATCGAGCGGCGGTCGCACAGCTCGATGAAGTGCGCGCCCTTCATGGCCGATTCGGCGAACAGCACGCCGTTGTTGGCGATGATGCCCACCGGATGCCCGTGGATGTGCGCGAAGCCGGTGACGAGCGTGGCACCGTACTCCTTCTTGAACTCGGAGAACCGGCTGCCGTCGACCACGCGCGCGATCACCTCGCGCACGTCGTACGGGGTGCGCGAATCCGTCGGCACCACGCCGTAGAGCTCGCGCGGGTCCACTGCCGGCTCCTCGACGGGCCGCACGTCCCACGGCCGCGGCGTGCGCGGGCCGAGGGTGGAGACGATGTCGCGGACGATGCGCAGCGCGTGGGCGTCGTCGTCGGCGAGGTGGTCGGTGACACCGGACTGGCGCGAGTGGACATCGCCGCCGCCCAGCTCTTCGGCGGTGACGACCTCACCCGTCGCGGCCTTCACCAGCGGCGGGCCGCCGAGGAAGATCGTGCCCTGGTTGCGGACGATGACCGCTTCGTCGCTCATGGCCGGCACGTACGCGCCACCCGCCGTGCAAGAACCGAGCACGGCGGCGATCTGCGGGATTCCGCGAGCGGACATCGTGGCCTGGTTGTAGAAGATGCGCCCGAAGTGTTCGCGGTCGGGGAACACGTCGTCCTGGTGCGGCAGGAACGCACCGCCGGAATCGACGAGGTAGATGCATGGAAGGTTGTTGTGCAGCGCCACTTCCTGGGCGCGCAGGTGCTTCTTGACCGTGAGCGGGTAGTACGTGCCGCCCTTGACGGTGGCGTCGTTGGCCACGATCACGCACTCGCGCCCGGAGACGCGCCCGACACCGGTGATGATGCCCGCGCTCGGCGCCTCGTCGTCGTAGAGGCCGTTGGCCGCGAGCGGCGAGAGCTCCAGGAACGGCGAACCCGGGTCCAGCAATGTGTCGACGCGGTCGCGCGGCAGCAGCTTGCCGCGTTCCACGTGGCGGGCACGGGACTTCTCGGGCCCGCCGAGGCGGGCGGCGTCCAGGCGCTTGCGCAGGTCCTCGACGAGCTCGCCGTGCGAGGTGACGCTGCGGGTGAACGCGTCGCTGCGCGGATCCGCGGAACTGCTCAGTACCGGCGTGTCCATGACTCCCCGTCGAGACGTTGGTGATCCAAGACGTTGGTGATCGACTACGTTAGCGGTCGTTAACTCCTCTTCGGATGTTAGCGACCGCTAACCGGAGTGTCCAGCCAGGGTCCGGGGGCTCACACCTGCGTCAGCCGGGCCCCTCGCCAGTGGCGGCGAGCAGCGGAACCACGACTTCGCTGACGGGTGTGGGGATGCCGTGGTGGCGCCCGCGGCGCAGCACGACCCCGTTGCGGACGTCCCATTCCAGCGGCCGGCCGGCTTCGCGGTCGGCCAGGATCGACGTGCCCATGTCCGCCGGGTAGGCCCGGAACGTGTCGATGATTTCCCCAGGCACCTCGTCGCCGAGGTCGGCACCCTCAGCCCGGGCCACGGCGAGGCACTCCCGCAGGTACACGAGCCCGAGCTCGGCGAGGTCGGCCCGCGCGAACATGCCGGCGCGCCGGCCGGTGAGGGCCATCAGCCCCGCGAGCGCGTTCTGCATGAGCTTGCGCCAGGCCAGCGAGCGGAAATCGGCTACCGCCTCGACCGTGCACAAGCTCCCGGCCAGCGCTTCGGACACCGCGCGGCCCGGCTCGGTGTCCGGCACGGTCAAGCGGGCCGGGGCACGCAGCCACACCGACCCGTCGGCCCGGGTCTGCGCCGGGAACCACACGACGCTGGGCAGCACCCGGCCGAGGCGGGCGTGTTCCGCGACGGCGGTTTCCTGCTCGACCCCGTTCTGGAGCACGCAGACGATCGTGTCCGCCCGGCACAGCGCGGCCAGCCAGGGCGCAGCTGCCTCGAGCTGCGTCGCCTTGACGGCCAGGAAAACGAGATTGACCGGAGTGACGTCCGGGGTGACCTTGACCTGGACCGGGCCGGGCACCACGAGGTGATCCCCCGGAGCGTGCAACTCGAGCTGATCACGAGCGGTGCGGCCGTACAACCGGGGGGTGCGGCCGACCTGGTGCAATGCGGCCGCGATGGTCGTCCCGATCGCTCCGGGGCCGATCACAGCGACGTTCGGGCTCGTCATTGTTCGAGTATCGCCTGCTTCACCACGGCCGGCCGGTCGTCACGCGGGCTGCCACAGCTCGATACGGTTGCCCTCCGGGTCGGTGACCCAGCCGAAGCGCCCGACGCCGGCCATCTCCTGCGTCTCCTCGGCCACCTCGGCGCCCTTGTCACGCAGCTGGGTGAGCATGGCGTCGAGGTCGCGGACGCGGAAGTTGAGCATGGACTGCTGCGACTTCGAGCCGAAGTAGTCCGTGCCGGCCTCGAACTGCGCGAAGACGGTGGGGCCGGGTTCCTGCTGCCACACCCCGTTTTCGTCGGCGTCGAGGCCGAGGCAGTCGCGGTACCAGGCGCCCAGGGCCGCCGGGTCCGACGCGCGGATGAAGTAGCCGCCGATGCCGAGCACGCGTTCCATGGCCGTGATCCCGCCAGCGCGGCGGGCGGTTGTCCGAGAGACAGGGTCAGTCGGTGACGGCGTCGGAGATCCACTCGGCGACGGGGAGATCGCGGTCGAGGCATTCGACCGACAGCCTGATGGTCCAGCGCAGCGCTTGGAGCACGAGGCTGTCGACCTCGTTGGGCGCGGCGCTGGCCAACGCGATCTCCACCTGCTCGCGCGCGGCTGCGGTGTTGCCGTGCACCTCGGCGAGCAGCGTACGCACGGCGGTGCGCACGGGCGGGTCGGCCTGATCGATGGAGACCTCTTCGCCGTCCTCGTCGAAGACCTGGACCTTCACCGGGGCGGTGCCGCCGTCACCGAGCGTGGACACCATGGCGCTGCACTCGCCGAACAGCAGCAGCATGAGCTCCTTGGTCTCCTCCGAGCGCGCCTGTGGCTCGTCGGACGACGGGGTGACCTCTTCGAGCGCCTCGGCATCCTCGCCGAGGCTGATGGCGACGAGCGCGCGCTGCGCCTTCTCCACGAGCCGCTGCTCGTCCTCGCTCCGGTCCGGGGTCACGTGCCTATCAAACACCAGCACCGGCTTCCGTGGGGATACCCCGAATCCGGGTGATCAGCCCGCCGCGGAAAGTGCGCCCAGAGCGAGCCGGCAAAGCAGTTCGGACAGCTCTGCGTCACCGAGATGGCGGTTGTACGGCGTCGAGTTGATCAAGCCGAACACGGCGTGCGCCGCCGAGCGGGCCTCGCGCTCTTCGAGGCCGGGGATCGCGTCGCGGATCGCGCGCACCCACACCTCGACGTACTGCCGCTGGAGCGCGCGCACCTGCTTGCGGTCACTGTCGGTGAGATTCGCGAGGTTGCGCTCCTGCACGGTGATCAGCGCCGGGTGGTCGAGCGCGAAGCCGACATGGAAGCGCACCAGCGCTTCGAGCAGCTCGAGCGGCGTGCCGCCCGTCTCGGCGCGGTCGGTGCCGCCTTCGAGCAGGTAGTGGCTGATCGAGTTCAGCATCTCGCCGAGGATGGCGTCCTTGCTGCGGAAATGGCGGTAGAGCGCCGGGCCCGAGATGCCGACGGCCGCGCCGATGTCGTCGATCCCGACACCGTGGAAGCCGTGGTGGGCGAACAGCTCGGCGGCGGCGGCCATGATCTGTTCACGCCTGTTCGCCTTCTCGCCGTTCACGAGTGGGGTGGGGTTCGCCGGCATTTGGCCATAGTAGGACCGGCGGTTAGCGAGCGCTAACTTCCGGCCCTACTTCCTGCCTGGGCCAAGTGGAGTCACCTGCGGATTCTGGGGTGTCGTGTGGGGATTCCACCTGGTATTCGTATTCCTCGTCGAGCCGTCACGACCAGGAGTGACCCATGGCTGAAGCCACCCGTCCCACCTCACGATCGTTCCTCCGGATGTGCGCGGCCCTGGGGGTCGCTGTTCTCGCCTCTCTGGGCATCGTGGGTACCGCGCACGCTGCTCAGAGCTACGTCGCACTCGGCGACTCCTACTCCTCCGGGGTGGGCGCCGGGAGCTACGGCAACTCGGGCAACTGCAAGCGCAGTGCCAACGCCTACGGCCAGCTGTGGGCCAACGCCCACCCCGGGACCACGTTCACCTTCCTCGCCTGTTCGGGTGCGAAAACGGGTGATGTGCTGAACCAGATCAACTCGATGCCGTCGGGCACCGGCCTGGTCACCCTCACGGTGGGCGGCAACGACGCGGGCTTCACCGACGTGATCACCACCTGCACCCTCAACAGCGACCAGACCTGCACCGACCGGGTCAACACCGCCAAGACCTACGTGCAGAACACCCTCCCGGGCCTGCTCGACAACGTCTACCGCGCCGTGAAGTCCAAGGCGCCCAACGCGAAGCTCGTGGTGCTGTCGTACCCGCGCTTCTACACCGTGCCGGGCTCCTGCAGCGTCGGCCTGAGCGACACGAAGCGCGCCGCGATCAACTCCGGCGCGGACACGCTGGCCTCCGTGCTGGCTTCGCGCGCTGCGGCCGCGGGGGCCCAGTTCGTGGACGTGCGCTCGGCTTTCGTGGGGCACAACATCTGCTCGTCGGCCAGCGACTACCTGCACAGCCTCACCTGGCCGGTGGACGAGTCGTACCACCCGACGGCGGCTGGGCAGCGTGGCGGGTACTACAACCCGTTGACGTCGGCGATCGGCTGATCTTTCTGTGGTTTTGGTGATAGGGAAGGGGCGTCCCTCGTCGGGGCGCCCTTTCTTGTTGCTTGCGGTTTCACCGGGTCCGACGTGGCAGGGTGGTTTTGGCGCTGTTGAGGGGTTGTGCCGGAGTCGAGGGTTGCGCCCGAGTGGTTGCGGTCCGCTAACCGGGTGCTGTGGACAGCTTGGGCTGAACACAGGCTTCTGTGGACAACTTCCACTGAGCACAGGGTTTTGTCCCTGGCCGCCGATAGAATGGATCATGGGCAGCCCCCGGGAGGGTGGGTTATGCCGTCGCGCGGGGGTTATGCCGTCGCGCGGGGTCGCGCAGGAGCAAAGGGGCGCGCCCGAGCCAGAGGTCACGCCGGAGCGGGGAGCGGATGGGTGTGCAAGTCCGCGTCACGGGTAAGCGCCGATCGGGCACGACCATGCCGTGCGGTCGTCGGACCAGAGGGCCGTGTCGTCGTAGGCGAGGGCGCGGGCCGGGCGGGCGGTGCCGGGCACGTGGGCAGGCCGGCGCGGAGGTGCTCGACCACGAAGTCCTGCAGGCGATCCGCCGCGGCGGCGAGGAGGGCGGCGGGCGCGTCCGGAAGGCCGAAGCCGAACGACGTGCCGTCCGGCGAAGTGACGGTGACCAGGACCGTGGAGCCGTCGAGGTGGGCGGTCCAGGTGAGGGCGCCCAGCCAAGCGTGGTGCGAAGCCGAGTCGGTGGCGTGGGCGAAGTCGCGCAGGATCGGGTGCAGGTCGAGGGAGATCGGCCGGCCGGTGGGTCCGGGTCGGGCGCCGACCGGGCCGCAGGTGGTCTCCAAGCGTGAGGTGAAGGCGTCGTCCACCGCCCCAGCGTGCCTCGGATCGCCGCCCGACGCCCGGTCAACCCAGCAAGGACTTCACCAACGCCGCGATCTGCCCCGTCTCGATCAAAAACGAATCATGCCCATACGGCGACGAAACCACCGCCGTCTCCCCGCCGACGCCCTCCGCGATCTCCACCGACTGGTACAGCGGATAGAGCCGGTCGCTGTCCACGCCGGCGACCACGGTGCGCGCCCGGACCCGCGACAGCGCCGACCCCACCCCGCCGCGGTCACGGCCGACGTCGTGGGTGTTCATGGACTCCGTGAGGACCACGTAGGAACCGGCGTCGAAGCGGCGGACCAGCTTGTCGGCGTGGTGGTCCAAATAGGACTCGATGGCGAAGCGGCCGCGGCGCAGCGGATCCTCCGACCCCTGCGGCTGACGGCCGAAGCGTTGCGCCAGTTCGGGTTCGCTGCGGTAGGTCACGTGGGCGATCCGGCGGGCGACGCCGAGGCCGGCGTGCGGGCCCTCGCCCGGCGAAGACGAGTAGTAGTCGCCGCCATGCCAGCCCGGGTCGGCGCGGATGGCGTGCAGCTGCGGCGCGGCCCAGGCGATCTGCTCGGCCGACGCGCGGGCCGTCGAAGCCAGAACCAGGACGGACGCCACCCGATCGGGCAACGAGACCGCCCATTCGAGGGCGCGCATCCCACCCATCGAGCCGCCGACGACGCCGGCCCAGCGCTCGATGCCGAGCGCGTCGGCCAGCGCGGCTTCGGTCGCCACCTGGTCCCGCACGGTGACGGCCGGGAAGCGGCTGCCGTAAAACCGACCGTCGGGATCGGGGCTCGACGGGCCCGTCGAGCCCTGGCAGCCGCCGAGCACGTTGGGCGCCACCACGAACAGCGAGTTTGTGTCCAGCGCCTTGCCCGGCCCGACGAGGCCGTCCCACCAGCCCGCGCTGGGGTGGCCGGGCTCCGCGGGGCCGGCGATATGGCTGTCGCCGGTCAGGGCGTGCTCGACGAGGACCGCGTTGGAACCGTCGGAGTTGAGCGTGCCCCACGTCTCGTACGCGAGGGTGTAGGACGGCAGCGAACCACCGGCCTCCAGCGACAGCGCGCCGGGACCGGTGAACCACTGCCGCCTGCCGGGTGGGTCCTCTGCCCGCCACGCACCGGTGACGGGCAGGGGAAACGCACCGGAATCCGTCACAGTTCCGCCTTGGCGGCGCGGAAGCCCGCCTCGAGGTCGGCCTTGAGGTCCTCGATGCCCTCGAGCCCCACGGCGAGCCGCACCAGGCCCGGCGTGACGCCGCTCGTGAGCTGCTCCTCCGGGCTGAGCTGGCTGTGCGTGGTCGACGCCGGGTGCACGATCAGGCTGCGCACGTCGCCGATGTTCACCAGCTGGCTGTGCAGCGTGGTGCCGTCCACGAACTTGCGCCCGGCCTCGACGCCGCCACGCAGGTCGAACGACAGCACCGCACCCGCGCCGCGCGGCAGGTACTTCTGCGCGGCCGCGTGGAACTTGCTCGACGGGAGGCCGGCGTAGTACACGGTCTCGACCTCGTCGCGCTGCTCCAGCCACTCCGCAAGCGCTTGCGCATTGGCGACGTGGCGCTCGAGCCGCAGCGACAGCGTCTCGATGCCCTGCAGGATCAGGAAGCTGTTGAGCGGCGAGATGGCCGCACCGGTGTCGCGAAGGATCTGCACGCGCGCCTTCGCCGCGAACGCGCCGGGGCCGAGCGCCTCCCAGTACTTGAGACCGTGGTAGCTGGGGTCCGGCTCGGAGAAGCCAGGGAAGCGCGACGGGTCCTTGCCGAAGTCGAACGTGCCGCCGTCCACGATCACGCCCGCGACCGTGGTGCCGTGGCCGCCGAGGTACTTGGTGGCCGAGTGCACGACGATGTCGGCGCCGTGCTCGATCGGGCGCAGCAGGAACGGCGTGGGCACGGTGTTGTCGACGATCAGCGGTACGCCGGCCTCGTGGGCGACGTCGGCGACGGTGCGGATGTCGAGCACGTTGCTGCCCGGGTTGGCCAGCGTCTCGGCGAAGAACGCCTTCGTGTCGGGCCGCACGGCCGCGCGCCACTGCTCGGGGTCGTCCTGGTCGTCGACGAACGTGACCTCGATGCCGAGCTTCGGCAGCGTGTAGTGGAACAGGTTGTAGGTGCCGCCGTACAACGACGGGCTGGACACGAAGTGGTCACCCGCGCCGGCCAGCGTGAGGATCGCCGCGGTGGTGGCCGCCGAGCCGGAGGCGAACGCGAGCGCCGCGACGCCGCCTTCGAGCGCGGCCAGGCGCTGCTCCAGCACGTCCTGGGTCGGGTTCATGATGCGCGTGTAGATGTTGCCGGGCTCGGCCAGGCTGAACAGGTCTGCACCGTGCTGCGTGTCGCGGAAGACGTACGACGTGGTCTGGTAGATCGGCGTCGCGCGGGCGCCCGTCGCGGGGTCGGGTGCCGCGCCGGCGTGGATCTGCTTGGTCTCGAAGGACCAGGCCGAGGTGTCTTCCGGCATCTGTTTCTCCTTGCGGCTCAATGGGTTCGGCTCCTCGGACGAAGCTAGCTCCCCTGAACGGCCCACCCAAGGGTTCCCACGGGCTGGGAAGACACCGTCAACCTACCGTGCAAGTCGATCACCCGCGCGGGTGCCCGGGTGCGGCCGTTCGGGTGACCGTCCATAACGGACTCAGCCCACGCGGCTGCTCCTCTCCGACGGGTCGCCGGCGATCGACCAGGTCAGCTGAAGGCTACCCGCGACGAGCGCCCCGGATGCGTCTCGGCGAGGATGTACCCCGTGGTCTCGGTGCGCAGCGTGGTCGACCGGGTGGGGCCGACGTTGCTCCACGCGCTCCAGCTGCCCGACGACTGCCCGGCGGCGGGCGACGTGGTGATCGCCGAGCCCGGCGTGCCCGCGGGCATCGCGGCGGGCGACCTCGTGCTGGGCGTCGCCACGGTGGATCCGGCCGATGCCGCCGAGCTGGTGCGCGTGAGCGCCACGCAGGGCGCCGCCGCGGTCCTGCTGAAACCACCGCTGGCGGCCAAACCCACCGTGCGCCGCGCGGCGAAAACGGCCGGGATAGCGCTCATCCAGGTGCATTCGGCGACGTCGTGGGCCCAGCTCGTGTGGCTGCTGCGCACGGTCCTCGACGCGCTGGGCGACGAATCGGAGTCCCTCGAAGACGGCGGCGACCCCGGCTCCGGAGACCTGTTCCGGCTCGCCGACGCGGTGGCGTCCGTGGTCGACGCGCCCGTGACCATCGAGGACACGAACTCGCGCGTGCTCGCCTACTCCGCGCGCCAGGACCTCACCGACCCCGCGCGCGTCGCCACGATCATGGGCCGCCGGATCCCCGACGACGTGCTCGCGCGGTTCCGTTCGCGCGGCGTGTTCCGCGAGCTGTCGCGCGGCCGGCAGACGATCTTCGTGCCGGCCCAGCGCGACGGCACGCTGCCGCGCCTGATCGTGCCCATTCGGATGGGCGGCGAGCTGCTGGGGTCGATGTGGGCCGTCGTCGCCGGGCCGGTTTCGGAGGAACGCGCGGCCGCCTTCGCCGACGCCGCCCCCGTTGTCGCGTTGCACCTGCTCCGTCGCCGCGCACACACCGACGCGCAGCGCCGCGCGTCGGCCGAGCTGCTGCGGGCCGTGCTCGAAGGCCACGCCGGCCAGCGGCGCGTCGTGGCCGAGCTGGACCTGTCCGACGAGCCCCACCGCGTCGTCGCGATCGAGGTCACCGGCGGCGACGGCCGCGACGCCGAGGGCCTGCGGCTGGCACTGCTCGAACGCATCTCGCAGGGCATCGGCCGCCGCCCCGTCGCCACCGAACTCGGCGGCCTCCTCTACGCGGTCGTCCCCGACGGCAACGCCTGGGCCGACCTGCGCGACGCACTGGCTCTTCAGCCTGCCTCCCGCCGGGGTGGCGTCCCCCGCGCCGCCGCCGGCGCCCCCGTGGCCGTCTCCGCGCTGGCCACTTCGCGTACCCAAGCCGACGAAGCCCTGGGCCTGCTCCGCGCCGGCTTGGTGGAAGGCCGCGTCGTCGCGTACGAGGACGCCTGGACTTCACTGGTGCTCCACCGCGCCGCCACCGGCTCGGCCACCGCACGCGTCGCCGACCTCGGCCCACTCGGCCTGCTGCGCGCCCACGACGAAACCACGAAAGCCGGCTACGTCGACACGCTCTACGAATGGCTCCGCCACCCCGGCGATCCCCGCGCGGCCGCCGCGGAGCTGCGCATCCACCCGAACACGTTGCGGTATCGGATGAAGCGGTTGTTGGATCTTGTGCCGCTTGATCTGGATGATCCTGATGTGCGGTTGGCGTTACTTATGCAGTTGGTGGCGTTGCGGTGGAGCTGACGTTGCGGGGAAGGTGTTGTGTCCGAAGGGGTTTCCGGGGTCAGGTGGGTCTGGACGGTGCTGCGCTCGGTCTCGTTGAGGTAAGCGCGGAACCGTGGGTCCCACCGTTGCTAGTCGGGCCCCAGATACCGCACCAGCTTCCGCCGCCCGCGTGGCACGTCAAACGGCACGACCTCTGTGGGACCGCTCGCGACAACCAAGTGGCGGGTTTGGTTTGTTCACAGGCAGGTCGGCTTTGGCGGAGTTGTCCACAGATTGCGCTGGAGCCGTTTTTTGGGTCCAGGGGACGATAAGCTGGAACAGGGACGCCCCCGTGGAGGGTGGGGGCCGTCTGTGGGGTGGGGGCCTGGCGCAATGCGCCAAATCCGGCCCGCCGCGCCTCGTGTCGGACCGGGCCCGCGGTGCCTCGCACCGAACGCCACCGCCCCGACGTCCGGATGACGTTACTCAGCTGGTGGCGTTGCGGTGGAGCTGACATACGAAAGGTCTTTCCCACGAAGGCTTTCCGGCACCAGACGAACCCAGACCGTGCCCCGGCCGGCGTCATTCAGATAAGCGCGGAACCGCGAGTCCCACCGTTGCTCATCAGGCCCCAAGTACCGCACCAGCTTCCGCCGCCCGCGTGGCACGTCGAACGGCACCACCTCCGCCGGACCACTCGCGACGACCTGGCGCACCAGGCCCGTCGCGAGGTCACAAACGTCAACCGTCAGCGCGAGTCGCGGGGAAGCGCGGACGTGACCGGGCAAGCGGGACCAGGGGCCACTGAGGATCCAGAACGCGTGGTCCTCCCAGAGGTACCAGGTCGGGCGCACGGTGGGACCGTTCGTGGCGACGCGCGCGGTGAGCGGCTGCGCGAGGAACTCGTCGACGTCGAACGGCGTCATGCGACCAGCAGCGTCTTGCCAAAGGTGCCGCGCGCCTCCATTGCCGCGTGTGCGTCGGCCGCGGCGGCGAGGGGAAACCGTTGCCCGATAACCGGAGTGAGACGGCCGGCCGAAGCCGCGTCGAGGGCGGACACCGTGAACGCGCGCAGCGCGGCGGCGTCGCCGAGAGAACGGATCAGCGTGACCTCGCGAGCCCGAGCGTCCTCTTCGGACACTTCGGCCCACGCACCGCTCGCCAAGCCGTACACCGCCATGCGGCCGCCGGGGCGCAGCAGGGAAAACGCGGTGGTCCCGATGGCACCACCCACCCCGTCGAAGACCACATCCAGCGGTCCGACCGCCGAAGCCCAGTCAGCAGCTGTGTAATCCACCGCGAAGTCCGCCCCGAGTTCTCGGGCGCGCGCGAGTTTTTCAGCGCTGCCCGCCGCCGCGACGACCTCCGCGCCGGCGGCCTTCGCGAGTTGCACGAGCAGGCTGCCGACGCCACCGGCGGCGGCTTCGACCAGGACGCGGTCGCCGGGCGCCACGGCGGCGGCGTGGACGAGGCCGGTGGCGGTTCGGCCGTCGGCGAGCAGGGCGACCGCCGCGTCGAGCGAGAGGGCGTCGGGCACCGGGAAGACCGCGGCCGCGTCGACCACCGCGCGCTGGGCGTAGCCGCCGCTGCCGCCAGTCGAGGTCACCACGCGCCGGCCGACGAGGGCCAGGTCGACGCCGTCGCCGACCTTGCTGATGACGCCGCCGACGCCGTTGCCGGGGATCACCGGGAGCTCCGCCGCCGAAGGCCCGAAGCCCGACGCCCGGAACTGCGTCTCCACGAACGTCACGTTCACGAAGGCCACCTCGACCAGCACCTGGCCCGGCCCCGGGACCGGGTCGGGCGCCTCCCCGGCCACGAGCACCTCGGGGCCGCCGAACTCCCTCAACCACACCGCACGCATGCACGCCCTCCTCCGCCGAACCAGGTGCGACAGCCAACAACCTCGAGCGCGGTCGAGGTCAAGCGATTTGTGCCCTTGGCACCATGAAATGGCGAAAGAACTGTTCCGCGCGCATGATGACACCGCCGTCCGGGTGCATCACCGTGAGTGGCAGCACCTCGAACCGAACCGCCGCCAGGAGGCCGCCGTGCGTATCGCCGTTCCCCGTGAGATCAAGAAGCACGAGTACCGGGTCGCCCTGACCCCGGCCGGTGTGCACGAGCTGGTGGGGCGTGGTCACGACGTGTTCGTCGAGACCGGTGCCGGGGTTGGTTCGTCGATCAGCGACGAGGAGTACGTGGCCGCCGGCGCGAAGGTGCTCGCCACCGCCGACGAGACGTGGGCCGAGGGCGAGCTGGTGCTCAAGGTGAAGGAGCCCATCGCCGAGGAGTACCCCCGCCTGCGCAAGGACCTGGTGCTGTTCACCTACCTCCACATCGCGGCCGACCGGCCCCTGACCGACGCCCTGCTGGCGGCGGGCACCACGGCGATCGCGTACGAGACGGTGCAGACGGCCACCGGCGCCCTGCCCCTGCTGGCGCCGATGTCCGAGGTCGCGGGCCGGCTGGCGCCGCAGGTGGGCGCGTATTCGCTGATGAAGCCGAGCGGCGGCCGCGGCGTGCTGCCCGGCGGCATCCCCGGCGTGCACCCGGCGCGGGTCGTGGTGATCGGCGGCGGCGTCGCGGGCATCAACGCCGCCCGCGTGGCGCTGGGCCTGGGCTCGGACGTCGAGATCCTGGACACCAACGTCGACCGCCTGCGCCAGATCGACAACGACTTCGGCGGCCGCATCCGCACGGTCACCTCCAACCGCCTGTCGATCGAGGAGTCCGTGCTGGAGGCCGACCTCGTGATCGGCGCCGTGCTGGTGCCGGGCGCGAAGGCCCCGAAGCTGGTCTCCAACGACCTCGTCTCGCGCATGAAGCCGGGTTCCGTGCTGGTCGACATCGCCATCGACCAGGGCGGCTGCTTCGCCGACTCGCGCCCGACCACGCACGACGACCCGACCTACCGCGTCCACGAGTCGGTGTTCTACTGCGTCGCCAACATGCCGGGCGCCGTGCCGCGGACCTCGACCTACGGCCTCACCAACGTGACGCTGCCGTATGCCCTGCAGCTCGCCGACCGCGGCTGGCACGCGGCCCTCAACGCCGACGCCTCGCTCGCCAAGGGCCTCAACACCCACGACGGCGCCCTCACCAACGAGCCCGTCGCCACCGCGCACGGCCTGCCGTACACGCCGCTGGCGATCGCCCTGGCGTGACCTTCCGATCCACCTGGCGTCTCGAGGGGCCTCCGCGAACCAGCGGGGGCCCCTCGTGTTTCTGCTGTCCATCACACGGAGGCCGAACAGGAAGCCCGGTCAGGAGCGACGTTCGTCACGCTGCGCGTCCCGTTCAGCGGTACCCGTCCGGTGATCGAAGTGCCCTTGACGAGGGGTTTCACGACTCTGAACGTGCTTCTTAACCGGTTGCGGGCTCACTCTGTGAAGAAGTAATCCGGTCTCGTTGAAGACCCCGAGGAGCGAAGTCGCCACTTATTACCTAAGCTAGTACTCGGCGACCCGCTCCCAGTGACCCCCAGGCTGGTTGAGCGGGTCGCCCCTTCTTCCCCTTCCTGTTCGCACTTCGTGCTCCCATGGAAGGGGCGACGCATTGCGCGGGGGGCCGAGCCCCCGGAACCCCCACGGTGCGGCCGGTAACCGGCCCAGCGTGGTCAGTGTGGTCCGCGATGCGTTGCGGCACAAGAACTCCGCTGGGCCAAGTCGCTGTTGTGCGGTCCGGGCCGAAGGGGTGAAGGGACCCGTCATCCCTTCAAGGCGGAATAAAAAGTCGGTCCCCGTGCCTAGATTGAGAACGTGACCACCACTGCGACGCGTGCGCGTCAAGACCGCCCGGCTGCTGAGACGCCGGCTCCTCCCGTCGGCTGGGTCCGGCGGCTCTCGGCCGCCTGCTGGGAGCACCGGGGTGTCGTCGTGCTCGCGATGGCCGCGGCGATCCTGTCCGTGGGCGTGCAGGCGGCGAGCCCGCTGCTCGTCCGCACGGCGGTCGACGACGCGGTGGCGGGGCACACCGCGGGCCTCGGCGGCATCGCGGCCGCGCTGGTCACGCTGCAGGTGGTGGCGTTCGGCTCGGCGTTCCTGCGCCGCTACGTCGGGGCCGGCTCGCGCTCGACGTGCAGCACGACCTGCGCAACCGGGTGTTCGGCTCCGTCTCGCGGCTCGACGGCGGCAAGCAGGACGCGCTGCGCACCGGGCAGGTGGTCTCGCGGGCGATCTCCGACCTGCAGCTCGTGACCGGGCTGCTGATGCAGGTGCCGCTGTCGGCGGGGTCGGTGATCTTCGCGCTGCTCGCGCTGGGGGCGATGCTGTGGATGTCGCCGCTGCTCACGCTCATCGCGCTCGTGGTGGCGCCGGCCGTCGGCATCATCGTCACGCTGAGCCGCAAACGGCTCTTCCCGGCCACGTGGTCGGCGCAGCAGCGCGCGGCCGACGTGGCGCAGCAGGTGGAGGAGACCGTCACCGGCGTGCGCGTGGTGAAGGGCTTCGGCCAGGAATCACGGGAGGTCTCGCGGCTGGAGCGCACGGCGCGGCGGTTGTTCGCCGAGCGGCTGCGCGCGGCCAAGCTGTCCGCGGTGCCCACGGCCACGACCACCGCGCTGCCGGCCGTCGGCCAGGTCGCGGTGCTCGCGATCGGCGGCGTCCTGGCCCTGAACGGCCAGATCAGCCTCGGCACCTTCCTCGCGTTCGCCACTTACCTCGCCACGCTGATCGGGCCCGCGCGGATGCTGTCCAGCCTGGTCGTGCAGGCGCAGCTGACGCGCGCGGGCGCCGAGCGCGTGTACGAGCTCATCGACGCGCAGCCCGACGTGGTGGACAGCCCTGACGCGCGGCCGCTGCCGGAGGGCCCGCTGGGCGTCGAGCTGGAAGACGTGAAGTTCGGCTACACCCGCAGCGAGCCGGTGCTCGACGGCCTCACGCTCACCGCGCGGCCGGGCGAGACGCTCGCGCTGGTGGGTACGGCGGGGTCGGGCAAGTCCACGATCTCACTGCTGCTGCCGCGGTTCTACGACGCGCACGCGGGAGTGGTGCGCGTGGGCGGCGTCGACGTGCGCGACTTGCCGCTCAAGCAGCTGCGGCAGGCGATCGGCGTGGTGTTCGAGGAGGCGTTTCTGTTCTCCTCGTCCGTGCGCGACAACATCGCCTACGGCCGCCCCGACGCGAGCGACGAAGAGGTGTACGCGGCGGCGCGCGCGGCCGAGGCCGACGAGTTCATCCGCGCCCTGCCCCACGGCTACGACACGGAGGTCGGCGAGCGCGGCCTCACGCTCTCGGGTGGCCAGCGCCAGCGCCTGGGCCTCGCGCGGGCGCTGATGACCGACCCGCGCGTGCTGATCCTGGACGACGCGACGTCGGCGATCGACACGGTCACCGAGGCCGCGATCCACGACACCCTGCGCTCGGTCACGGCCTCGCGCACCACGCTGCTCATCGCGCACCGCCGCTCCACGCTGCAGCTGGCCGACCGGATCGCCGTGCTCGACCAGGGCAAGGTCGTCGACGTCGGCACGGAGGAGGAGCTGCAGGCGCGCTGCCCGCTGTTCCGCGAGCTCGTGGCGGGCCCGGGCGACGACGTCGAGAAGCCGCACCGCTGTGAGGACCTCGAGCCCGACGCCAGCGGCGTCACACCGGTGCTGTGGCCACACGACGATCGCGACGAGGTCGACGCGCTCGCCGAAGCCGCGGCCGCACGCGGGGGCACACCGGGTGGCGGGACCGGTTTCATCGGCGGCGGAGCGGGGGCCGACGTGCCGCCGACGCCGGAGCTCTTGGAGGGCGTGCGCAAGCTGCCGCCGGCCGACGACCGGCCCCGACTGTCCGAAGTGGACATCACAGCCGCCGACCCGGGGTTCCGGCTCTCGCGGCTGCTGCGGCCCGTGCGGTGGCCGCTGGTCGCGGTGATCGCGCTGGTGGCGGCCGACGCGCTGGCCTCGCTGGCGCTGCCCGCGTTGTACCAGCGAGGGGTGGACCACGGCGTGCAGCCGGGTGTCGTCAGCGTGATCTGGCTGATGGCGGGCATCGGCGCGCTCGTGGTCGCGGCCGACTGGTTCGTGGTGCGCGGCCAGACGCGGCTCACCGCGCGCGTCGGCGAAACAGTCCTGTACTCGCTGCGCGTGCGCAGCTACGCGCACCTGCAGCGGCTCGGGCTCGACTACTACGAGCGCGAGCTGTCCGGGAAGATCATGACCCGGATGACCACGGACGTCGACGCGTTGTCCACGTTCCTGCAGACCGGCCTGGCGACGGCCGTGGTGAGCGCGCTGACGCTGGTGGGCATCACGGTCGCGCTGCTGGTCACCGACGCGTCGCTGGCGCTGTACGCGCTCGCGATGCTGCCCGTGCTGCTCGTGGCGACGCTGGTGTTCCGGCGGGTCGCTTCGCGGGCGTACACGGAGGCGCGCGAGAAGGTCAGCGTGGTCAACGCCGACATGCAGGAGAACGTCAGCGGCCTGCGCGTCGCCCAGGCTTACACGCGCGAGGAGCGTTCGGCGGCCGCGTTCGCGTCGCGCAGTGACGAGTACCGGCGCTCGCGGCTGCGGGCGCAGCGCTACATCGCCACGTACTTCCCGCTCGTGGCGCTGCTGTCGGACCTGGCGACCACGACGGTGCTGGTGATCGGCGCCAACCGCGTGGCCGCGGGGACGCTGGAGGCCGGCGTGCTGCTCGGGTTCCTGCTGTACCTGCAGCAGTTCTTCTCGCCGATCCAGCAGCTGTCGGCGGTGTTCGACGGGTACCAGCAGGCCCGCGTCGGCATGGCCCGCATCGGCGACCTGCTGCGCACGCCGACATCGGTGCCACCCGCCGCGCACCCGGTCGCGCTGCCGGAGCACCTGAGCGGCGAGGTGACGTTCAAGGACGTCGACTTCGCCTACACCGGCGCCGAGCAGCCGGCGCTGGAGAAGCTGTCGCTGGACGTGGCGCCGGGTGAGACCGTGGCGCTGGTCGGCGCGACGGGCGCGGGCAAGTCCACGGCGGTGAAGCTGGTGGCGCGCTACTACGACGCCACCGGCGGCGCGGTGCTGATCGACGGCATCGATGTCCGCGAGTACGACCTGCCCGGCCTGCGCGCCCGCATGGGCGTGGTGCCGCAGGAGGCGCACCTGTTCTCCGGCACCGTCGCCGACAACGTCCGCTACGGCCGCCCCGGCGCGACCGACGCGGAGGTCGAGGCGGCCGTCCGCTCGGTCGGCGCGCTCGACGGCGTGGCCGCCCTGCCGGCCGGCTTCCTGCAGCCCGTCGGCGAACGCGGCCGGTCACTGTCCGCGGGCCAGCGCCAGCTCGTCGCGCTCGCCCGCGCCGAGCTCGTGAACCCCGACGTGCTGCTGCTCGACGAGGCCACCGCCGCCCTCGACCCGTCCACGGAGGCGGCCGTCCTGCGCGCCACCGAACACCTCGCGCGCCGGCGCACCACCTTCGTCGTCGCGCACCGCCTGGCCACCGCCGCGAAGGCCGACCGCATCGTCGTCCTCGACCACGGCCGCATCATCGAACAGGGCACCCACGCCGACCTCCTGGCGGCCGGCGGCCACTACGCCCGCCTGTGGTCCCTCGGCTGACGGCGGCGAAAAGCCTTCGCCAGGCACCGGCACACGCCATGAGAATCGGGAGGTGTTCGAAGAGACGGCGTTCGAAAAGGCCGGGATCCCGGCCTATCAGATCCGCGCGCGGCACGACGAGCGGACCATCCGCGTCTACCAGGCCTACTCACCGGAGATCGCCGAGGCGGCGCTGGCGGCGGGCACGTTCGTGGCGCCGTTCAAGCGCGAGCGGATGACGTGGATCAAGCCGTCGTTCACGTGGATGGGCTACCGCTGCGGCTGGACGACCAAGTCCGGCCAGGAGCGCGCGCTGGCGTTGGACCTGACGCGCGAGGGCTTCGCTTGGGTGCTGGCCCACGCGGCGCTGAGCCACTTCGACCCTCGGGTGCACCGCGACAAGGCCGCGTGGAAGGCGACGATGCGGGCCAGCCCCGTCCGCGTGCAGTGGGGCCCCGAGCGTGACGTGCACCACCAGCCGCTGCCGCACCGCTCGATCCAGCTCGGGCTGAGCGGGGAGGCCGTGGACCGGTACGTGGACGAGTGGATCATCGCGGTCACCGACGTCACACCGGTCATGCGCGCCATCCGTGAGCACCTCGCTGACGGGCGCGTCGCCGAAGCGCAGGCGCTGCTGCCCGTCGAGGCGCCGTACCCGTTGTCCGCCGAGCTGGCCGAAGCCGTCGACGCGAGCACCGACGGCGCGAGCCAAGTCAGCTAAGGCAGCTCACGCCACGCCAGCTCGCCCCACCCGGCCGACGTGACCTCCGCCTCGGAGGCCCAGCGGACCGTGCCCGGGCGAACGTGGCTGTCCTGGTCGATGGACCAGTCGGGTTCGCAGGGTTCGACGTGCTCGAAGTCGTCGATGCCGGCGGGGGTGTGCCAGACCACGCCGCAGGAGTCGCACATGAGGACGACCTTGCCGTTCTCGACGACCAGGGGGCGGATGAGCCCCTGGTCCCAGAACGAGGGACATTCGACGAGCCACATCGTGCTGCACCACCTCGGAGCGCCAGGGCGGCCGCACAGCCGACGTGGGCCGCATCCTTCCGACAGTGCACCGGGCGGGCGTGAACGCGTGCGGGCGCCTCGGCGAAGGAGGCACCAACGTGGCCCGAAATGGTCGTGACAGGCGAATCTCCTCTACCTCAAAAGTCCGCTCCTCGGGACACTTGATCGAGTCAGTGATCGATCCCCTAGTGCGCCAGGCCTCACACAGGGCAGTTCCATCACACGGCCGCTACGGAGGGGGTTAGCCTGGTAGGCGCATTAGCACAGACAAGATCGAGACGGATAGAGGCGAGCCCAAGCCGTGTCCAGCAGCAGCCCTGCGTCACAGTTCGGCCCAAACGAGTGGCTAGTCGAGGAAATGTACGACCAGTTCCTCGCGGACCCTTCCTCAGTCGATGCCGCCTGGCACGACTTCTTCGCAGACTTCAAGCCGACGCAGACGGCACAGGCGAAGGCCGACAGTGCGCGCCAGAGCGCGGCCGCCACCACTGCGGCCAGCGGTAACGGCCACGCGACCGAACCGTCCGCCAAGGCGGTCCAGAACGCCGAGTCGGCCGCCCGGCAGTCGGCGCCGGCCAAGCCGGCCGCCGCCGCCCCCGCGCCGGCCCCGGCCCCGGCCCCGGCCCCGGCCCCGAAGAGCGCGCCTGCGAAGCAGGCTCCGAAGGCCGCCGAGAAGGCGCCCGCGGCCACGCCGGCGGCGAAGGAAGAGCCCGAGACCAAGCAGCTGCGCGGCGCCGCCGCGGCGATCGCGAAGAACATGGACGCCTCGCTGACGGTGCCCACCGCGACCAGCGTGCGCGCCGTCCCGGCAAAGCTGATGGCGGACAACCGCATCGTCATCAACAACCACCTCAACCGCACCCGCGGCGGCAAGATCTCCTTCACGCACCTCATCGGCTACGCCATGGTGCGGGCGCTGAAGGACTTCCCGAACATGAACCGGCACTACCAGCTGATCGACGGGAAGCCGTTCTCGGTCACGCCGGAACACGTGAACTTCGGCCTCGCCATCGACATGAAGGGCAAGGAGGGTGCGCGCACCCTCGTCGTGGCCTCGGTCAAGGGTGTCGAGGACATGTCCTTCCTGCAGTTCTGGCAGGCCTACGAGGACATCATCAAGAAGGCCCGCAACAACAAGCTCACCGCGGACGACTTCGCCGGCACCACCATCTCGCTCACCAACCCGGGCGGCATCGGCACCAACCACTCGGTGCCGCGCCTGTCGGCCGGCCAGGGCGCGATCATCGGCGTCGGCGCGATGCAGTACCCGGCGGCGTTCGAGGGCACGAGCGAGAAGACGCTGGTCGACCTGGCCGTCAGCAAGATCATGACGCTGACGTCCACCTACGACCACCGCATCATCCAGGGCGCCGAGTCGGGCGAGTACCTCAAGCGCATCCACGAGCTGCTGCTCGGCGGCGACGGCTTCTACGACGACGTCTTCACCAGCCTGCGCCTGCCGTACGAGCCGATCCGCTGGGTCGCCGACATCCCCGAGGGCCCGGTCGACAAGACCGCCCGCGTGATCGAGCTGATCGACGCGTTCCGCACGCGCGGCCACCTGATGGCCGACACGGACCCGCTGAACTACCGCCAGCGCAGCCACGTCGACCTCGACGTCATCTCCCACGGCCTCACCCTCTGGGACCTCGACCGCGAGTTCCCGGTCGGGGGCTTCTCCGGCCAGGAGCGCATGACCCTGCGCGACATCCTGGGCGTGCTGCGCAACTCGTACTGCCGCACCGTCGGCATCGAGTACACGCACATCCTCGACCCCGAGGAGCGGCGCTGGATCCAGGACCGCGTGGAGATCCCGCACGAGAAGCCCGACTCCACCGTCCAGAAGTACGTGCTGTCGAAGCTCAACGCCGCCGAGGCGTTCGAGACCTTCCTGCAGACGAAGTACGTCGGCCAGAAGCGCTTCTCGCTGGAAGGCGGCGAGACGGCGATCCCGCTGCTCGACACCATCCTCGACAAGGCCGCCGAGCACGAGCTCGACGAGGTCGTGATCGGCATGCCGCACCGCGGCCGCCTCAACGTGCTGGCCAACATCGTCGGCAAGCCGATCAGCCAGATCTTCCAGGAGTTCGAGGGCAACCTCGACCCGGGCCAGGCCCACGGCTCCGGTGACGTGAAGTACCACCTCGGCGCCGAGGGGAAGTACTTCCGCATGTTCGGCGACGGCGAGACGAAGGTGTCGCTGGCCTCGAACCCGTCGCACCTCGAGACGGTCGACCCGGTGCTCGAGGGCATCGTCCGCGCCAAGCAGGACATCCTCGACAAGGGCGACAGCACTACAGGGGGCTACTCAGTATTGCCCGTCCTGATGCACGGCGACGCGGCCTTCGCGGGCCAGGGCGTCGTGGCCGAGACCCTGAACCTCGCGCTGCTGCGTGGCTACCGCACCGGCGGCACCGTGCACGTGATCGTGAACAACCAGGTCGGCTTCACCACCGCGCCCGAGCACTCGCGCTCCTCGCAGTACGCCACCGACGTCGCGAAGATGATCGGCTCGCCGATCTTCCACGTGAACGGCGACGACCCGGAGGCCGCCCACTGGGTGGCCAAGCTGGCCGTGGAGTACCGCCAGGCGTTCCACAAGGACGTGGTCATCGACCTGATCTGCTACCGCCGCCGCGGCCACAACGAGGGCGACGACCCCTCGATGACGCAGCCGGCGATGTACGACATCATCGACACCAAGCGCTCGGTCCGGAAGACCTACACCGAGTCGCTGATCGGCCGCGGGGACATCTCCGTCGAAGAGGCCGAAGCCGCGCTGCGCGACTTCTCCAGCCAGCTGGAGCACGTCTTCAACGAGGTGCGCGAGCTCGAGAAGCACCCGGCGAAGGCGAGCCCTTCGGTCGAGGAAGAGCAGCAGGTGCCGGCGAAGGTCACCACGGCCGTCTCCACGGCGGTCGTGGAGCGGATCGGCGACGCGTTCCTCAACGTCCCCGAGGGCTTCACCCCGCACCCGCGCGTGAAGCCGGTCATGGAGCGCCGCCACAAGATGTCGCGCGAAGGCGACGTCGACTGGGCGTTCGGCGAGCTGCTCGCGTTCGGTTCGCTGGCGATGGAGGGCCGCCTGGTGCGGCTGTCCGGCCAGGACTCGCGCCGCGGCACGTTCACGCAGCGGCACTCGGTGTTCATCGACCGCAAGACGGGCCAGGAGTACTCGCCGCTGCAGAACCTGGCCGAGGGCCAGGGCCGCGTGATGATCTACGACTCGGCGCTGTCGGAGTACGCGGCCGTCGGCTTCGAGTACGGCTACGCCGTGGCGAACCCCGAGTCGCTGGTCATGTGGGAAGCGCAGTTCGGTGACTTCGTCAACGGCGCGCAGACCGTGATCGACGAGTACATCTCCTCGGGCGAGGCCAAGTGGGGCCAGCGCTCCGACGTCGTGCTGCTGCTGCCGCACGGCCACGAGGGCCAGGGTCCGGACCACACGTCCGGCCGCATCGAGCGCTTCCTCTCGCTGTGCGCCGAGGGCTCGATGACCGTCGCTGTGCCGTCGACCCCGGCGAACTACTTCCACCTGCTGCGCCGCCACGCCCTCGACGGCATCCAGCGTCCACTGGTGGTCTTCACGCCGAAGTCGATGCTGCGTAACAAGGCCGCGACGTCGGCGGTCGAGGACTTCACCGGCCAGAGCCGCTTCATGTCCGTCATCGACGACACCACCCAGAACCCCGAAGGGGTCCGGAAGGTGCTGCTGACCTCGGGCAAGCTCTACTGGGAGCTCGTCGCCGAGCGCAACAAGCGCGAAGCCAACGACGTCGCGATCGTGCGCATCGAGCAGTACTACCCGCTGCCGAAGCGCAAGCTGCTCGCCGCCATCGAGCGCTACAGCAACGCGAAGCAGATCGCGTGGGTCCAGGAGGAGCCGGAGAACCAGGGTGCGTGGCCGTTCTTCGGTCTCAACCTGCCGCGGAAGTTCCCGGAGGTCTTCGCCGGCCTGCAGGTCGTCTCGCGCCGCCCGATGGCCGCGCCGTCGGCGGGTTCGTCGAAGGTGCACGAGGTGGAGCAGAAGGCGCTGATCGCGAAGGCGTTCGACTGATCGTCGGCTTTACTCCGGAGGCCACCACGGTTCGCCCGTGGTGGCCTCCGGGCGTTTGGTGGTATTTCTATACCGGCCAATGTTAGGGTGGCGGTATAACTATACCTTTTGTGCTGCGAGGTTTTTCGTGATCGAACTGAAGACGCCTGCGGAGATCGACCGCATGCACGTGACCGGCCGCTTCGTCGCGGAGGTCCTCACCGAGGTCGGCCGGCTCGCCGACGTGGGCGTCAACCTCCTGGACCTCGAGCACCACGCGCGCGGCATGATCAAGCGGCGCGGGGCCGAGTCGTGTTACTGGGACTACTCGCCTTCGTTCGGCAAGGGGCCGTTCCGCAATGTCATCTGCCTTTCGGTGAACGACGCGGTCCTGCACGGCCTGCCCCACGACTACGTCCTCCGCGACGGCGACGTGCTCACCGCCGACCTCGCGGTCGGCATCGACGGGTGGGTCGCCGACTCGGCTCGTACGGTGATCGTCGGGACCCCCGCCGAGGAGGACCTGCGGATCATCCGGGCCACGGAGGAAGCGCTGGAGGCGGCGATCGCGGCGGCTCTCCCGGGCAACCGCCTAGGCGACATCTCCGCGGCGATCTACGCGGTGGCCGTTTCGTACGGCTACCCGGTCAACACGGAGTTCGGCGGCCACGGCATCGGCCGCACCATGCACGAGGACCTGCACGTGTCCAACAAGGGCACGGCGGGGCGCGGCTTGAAACTCCGGCCGGGACTCACGCTCGCACTGGAGCCTTGGTTCGCGCGCACGACGGACCGCATCGTGTACGACCCCGACGGCTGGACGATCCGGTCGGCCGACGGCTCGCGGACGGCGCATTCCGAGCACACGGTGGCTGTGACGGAGGACGGGCCGTTGGTGCTTACGCGGCGCGAAGCGGAGGTTTCCGCTTCAGAGAAGTGACCCAGGCCCGCAGCCCGTCACTCGGTGTCGTCGGTACCGGAGTACACCAGGACGTTCGGCGACCCCGTGCCCGCGTCGGTGATCTCGTCCTTCGTCCCCGCGTCCACCAGCGCGTCGCGGACCTCCTCGGGCGTGGCCGACGGGTGGTCCGCCAGGTACAGCGCGGCGGTGCCGACCACGTGCGGAGCCGCCATCGACGTGCCGCTGATGGTGTTGGTCGCGGTGTCGCTGCCGATCCAGGCGGACGTGATGTCGGTACCCGGCGCGAAGAGGTCAAGGCACGAGCCGGTGTTGGAGAAGACGGACCTGGCGTCGGTGTCCGTGGTGGCGCCGACGGTGATCGCCTCGGGTACGCGGGCGGGCGAGGCGTCACACGCACTGCCGCCGTAGGAGTTGCCGCCCGCGATGCCATACGTGACACCCGCGGCGATCGACCGCTCCACGGCCTCGTCCACCACAGTGGACACAGGGCCGCCGAGGCTCATGTTCGCCACCGCCGGCAACTCGGCGTTCTCGGTGACCCAGTCGATGCCGGCGACGACCTGGTCGGTCGTGCCGCTGCCGGTGCAGTCGAGCACGCGGACCGCGGTCAGGCTGACTTCCTTCGCCACGCCGTAGGTCGTGCCGCCGATCGTGCCGGCGACGTGGGTGCCGTGGCCGTAGCAGTCGGTGGCGTCGGAATCGTTGTCCACGAAGTCGTAGCCGGAGACCGCGCGGCCGTCGAACTCGGAGTGGGTGAGGTTGATCCCGGTGTCGATCACGTACGCGTGCACGTCGGCCGCCGTCGTGCTGTAGCGGTAAACCTCGTCCAGCGGCAGTTCACGCTGGTCCACCCGGTCGAGGCCCCACGACGGCGGGTCCGACTGGTCGGCCAAGGCGTGGACCACGCGGTTCTGCTCCACAAAGGACACAGCGGGGTCGGCGGCGGTGCGCTTGGCCTGTGTCTCGGACATCGTACCGGTGAAGCCCCGCAGCGCCTTCGAGAACGTGCGCTCGACCGAGCCGCCGTGGCGGCCGGTGACGTTCTTCGCCGTCGCCTCCACCGAGGTGCCGTCCTTGAGCACCACGAGGTAGCTGTCCTTCACCGCACCGGCAGCACCCGCGCCGACGATCGCGCCCTCCTGAGCGGACGCCACGCCGCTGCCGAACACCGTGACGGTCGCGATCGAGGCGGCACTCGCCAGGATCGTCAGGCTTCTGGTCACTGTTCCCCGAGATTTGCGCACAGTTCGTCCCTCCTCGACCAGCGCGGACACCAGTTGGCCTGAGGCTAGGTGCGCGGCCTTGGTCGCCGGAAGAAGAGCCGTCCCGGAGGTTTTCACCGCGTTGCGCTGTCCAGGCCATTCGCGTGATCGGAAAACGGTTTTACCCACGCGGGCGCAGCCAGCAAGAATCCACCCATGCTGATCCGCCGAGCCGTTCGCGCCGACGAGGCCCCGATCCGCGCCGTGCACACGGCCGCGTTCGCGCAGCCCGGGCTCACCAAGGTGCCCGAGGCCGTGCTCGTCGACGAGCTGCGGGCCGACGGTGACCTCATCCCCGAACTGTCGCTGGTCGCCGAGCGGGGTGGCCAGGTGATCGGCCACGTGTGTTCGAGCCCCGGCAAGCTGAGCGAAGACCCCAGCCGCGCCGTGGGGCTCGGGCCGCTCGGGGTGTTGCCGGAATTCCAGCGCAGCGGCGCGGGGTCGGCGCTGGTACACACGACGCTCGGGGCCGCCGACGCGCTCGGGTTCGCGCTGGTGGTCCTGCTGGGTGATCCGGGGTACTACCACCGGTTCGGGTTCGTCCTGGCCGAGCGGCTGGGGATCACGCCGCCGGTCGCCGAGTGGAAGAGGCACTTCCAGGCCCGCGCCCTCACCGCCCACAAGCCGGAAAACCGGGGCGCCTTCAGGTACGCGCCGGCGTTCGATCGACTGTGAAGGAAAGCCGATGACCATCCTCTGGCGACCCACCGGGCCGGTGGAGCTGGACCTCGTACGGGAGCTCGAGTGGCGTGCGTGGCCGCCGCGGTTGCCGGAGCAGCCGATCTTCTACCCGGTGCTCAACGAGGACTACGCCATCCGCATCGCGCGCGACTGGAACGTGCGCCACGACGGCGCCGGGTTCGTCACGCGGTTCGAGGTGGAGACGGAGTTCCTGAAGCGCTACCCGGTGCAGCAGGCGGGCGGCGAAACGATCCTCGAGCTGTGGGTGCCCGCCGAAGAGCCGGCGGAGTTCAACCGGCACCTCATCGGTGAGATCGAGGTCGTGCACGAGTTCCGCTGACGGCTCAGGCCTTCAGGTGGTTGCGCGCCAGGAAGTCGTCGGCGATGTCGAGGGGGTTGCGCTTCTCGTCGGTGAACTGGACGTTCAGCTCGGTCAGCTGGTCGGTCGTCAGGGCGGCCGAGACGCGGTTCAGGGCGGTGACCTCGGCCGGCGACAGGGTTCCGCGGGCGACGAGCGGCACGATGTTCTGCGCCGGGAACATGTTCTTGTCGTCGGCCAAGGGCACGAAGCCGTTGGACTTGATCGTCGACGACGTGCTGAACAGGTCGGCCACCTGGACCTCGCCGGACTTCAGCGCGGCCACGGTGACGGGGCCGCCGGTGTCGGTGGTGCGGATCTCCTTGAAGGAGCAGCCGTACAGCTGCTTGATGCGGTCCTTCCAGCGGCTGCTCCACTGGCCTGGACCGCCCATCACCAGCTCGCCGCAGCGGCGGCCCAGGTCCGAGAACGTCCGCACGCCCGCGGCCGCCAGTTCGGGACGCACCACGAGCAAGTCCTTGTCCTGCGCCGGCGCCTGGTCGAGGACCTCGAACCCGGCGGGCAGCTTTTGCTTGAGCTGCGCGTAGACGTCGTCCGAAGTGGTCGCCTGCGTGTCCTTGTCGAAGTAGCGCAGGAGGTTGCCGCTGTAGTCGGGCACCACCGACAGGGACTTGTCCTGCAGCGCCTTCACCACAACCTCGCGGCTGCCGACCGGCGGGCGCACCGTGACGTTGGCAGCGCCCGCGTTGCGCAGCGCGCCGGCGTAGATCTGGGCCAGCAGGAGGCTTTCGCCGACGTCGGACGCGCCGATGATGATGTCGCCCGTCGTGCCGCCCTCGCCGCCGCCGGCGAGCGGGTTGCCGCAGCCCGAAACAACCAGGGCCAACGACACCAAGACCAATCCCCAGCGCCTCACGCCACACCTCCCGCCGCCGCGGCCGAGCCGGTGGTCGCCTGCGCGGCGAGCCGGACGCCCTTCGGCACGAGTGCGCGCTGCGCCGCGGCGAGCACCAGGTCGAACACGATCGCCAGCAGCGCCGTGAGAATGGCGCCCGCGACGACCTCGGTGTAGTCCAGGATGGCCAGCCCGTCGAGCAGGAACCGGCCGAGGCCGCCGAGCCCGACGTACGCGGCGACCGCCGCCGTCGCGATCAGCTGCAGCACGGCGTTGCGGATCCCGCCCAGCACCAACGGCAACGCGATCGGCAGCTCGACCTTCCACAGCTGCTGTCAGCCCGTCATGCCGATGCCCTCGGCGGCGTCGACCACGTCGTGCTCGGCCGCTTGCAGGCCCGCATACGTGCCGGCCAGGATCGGCGGGATCGCCAGCACGACGAGCCCGATGATCGTGGCCGTGGTGCTCTCGGTGAAGAGCAGGAACAGGAACGTGACGAGCCCCAGCGTCGGCAGCGCGCGGATCGCGTTGCCCGCGCCCACCAGCACCACGGCGCCGCGGCCGGTGTGCCCGACCCACAGGCCCAGCGGGAACGCGATCACCACCGCGATGACCAAAGCCAGCAGCACGTAGCCGAGGTGTTCGCCCAAGCGCGTGGCGATGCCGTCCGGGCCCTGCCAGTTGGCGGCCGTGGTGAACCAGTCGAAGACGTTCACGCCGACACCTGGGCGAGCACGGGCGCGCGGCCGGCGCGCTCCCACGGGGTCAGGACGTTGCGCAGCAGCACGAGGACCACGTCGACGACCAGTGCCAGCAGCAGGGTGAGCACGATGCCGACGACGATCGGCGAGAAGTACTCGCGCTGGAAGCCGTCGGTGAACAGCACGCCCAGCCCGCCGGTGCCGATCAGCGCGCCGACGCTCACGAGGCTGATGTTGCTCACCGACGCCACCCGCACGCCCGCGGCGAGCACCGGCACCGACAGCGGCAGCTCCACACCGAGGAAGCGCCGCGGCGCGCGGTAGCCGATGGCTGTGGCGGCGGCGATGATGTGCGGCGGCACGGCGTCGAGCGCGTCGAGCACCGGGCGCACGAGCAGCGCCGTGGTGTAGATCGTGAGCGCGACGATCACGTTGACGCTGTCGAGGATCTTCGACCCGATCAGGCCCGGGATCACCACGAACAGCGCCAGCGACGGGATCGTGTACAGCAGGTTCGCGACCACCAGCAGCACGCTGCGCACCGGCTGCCAGCGGTGCCCGAGCCAGCCCAGTACGATGGCGAGCACGATCCCGATCACCAGCGGCACCAGCGCGAGGTAGATGTGCTCGCCCAGGTTGCCGAGGATCTCGCCGCGGTTGTTCGCGCTGCCCAGGTAGCGCCCGAGCTCGTCGAAGAACCCACCCATCAGGACGCCTGCGGAGTGGCCTCGATCACGTCCAGGACCTGGTGGGCCACGACCGTGCCCACCACGCGGTGTCCGTCGTCCACCACCACGCCGAGGCTGGCGGGGGAGGACAGGGCGGCGTCGAGCGCGCCGCGGATCGGCGTGCCCTGCACGTAGAGGGAACCGCCGGCCACGAGGTCGTCCTCGGCGAGCTCGCCGTCCACAGTGGAGTTCGGCGGCAGCCAGCCGCGGGGCTGCTTCTCGGAGTTCACCACGAGCTGCCAGCTCTTCGTCGGCTCCGCCAGCCTCGTGCCGAGCTCGACGACGTCCACAGGGGACACCTCGACGCCGTTGGCGGACACGAAGGACAGTCCACGGTAGCCGCGGTCACGGCCGACGAACGACGCCACGAAGTCGTCCACGGGGTGACGCAGCACCTCGGACGGCGTGCCGTACTGGGCGAGCACGCCGCCCACCCGCAGCACCGCGATCTTGTCGCCGAGCCGCACGGCCTCGTCGATGTCGTGCGTGACGAACACGATGGTCTTGCCCAGCTGCGACTGCAGCCGCAGCAGCTCGTCCTGCAGCTCCTCGCGCACGATCGGGTCGACGGCCGAGAACGGCTCGTCCATCAGCAGCACCGGCGAGTCGGCCGCGAGCGCCCGGGCCACGCCCACACGCTGCTGCTGGCCGCCCGAAAGCTGCGCCGGGTACCGCTTGCCGAGCTCCTTCGGGAGGCCGACGGTCTCCAGCAGCTCCGCCGCGCGGGCACGGGCCTTGCGCTTGTCCCAGCCGGACAGCAGCGGCACGGTCGCGATGTTGTCGAGCACCGTCCTGTGTGGAAAGAGGCCGGCGTGCTGGATCACGTAGCCGATGCCGCGCCGCAGCAGCGCCGGGTCGCCCTCGCTCACGTCCTTGCCGTCGAGCAGCACCGCACCCGACGTGGGCTCCACCATCCGGTTGATCATGCGCAGCGACGTGGTCTTTCCGCAGCCCGAAGGGCCGACGAGCACGGTGATCGTGCCGTCGTCGACGGTGAGCGAGAGACCGTTCACCGCCACCGTGCCGTCCGGATAGCGTTTGGTCACATCGCGGAACTCGATCGTCACGGACTTCTCCCCACGTCAGATGCAGATCGACCGTAGCCCACTCGGCGGGCCTTGGCAGCCCTTCCCGCACTGTGGCCGGTTACCAATCCGACCAGAAGTAGGCGGGTACCCAACCGGACCTGACCGTGTCCGGCGACCATTCCCGCCGTGACTGTGGTCGGATTGGTAACGAGCAGCGCAGTACTCTGGACCTCCGTGACCGCACTCGAGGACCTCCTGACCGCGCACGGCGCCGGCGTACGCCCGCTGTACGAGGTGATCGACCTGCTCCGCACGGGTCCCCGCGAGCTGGCCGACCTGGTGCGCCTGGCCGCGGCGCCCCGGCGCAGTGTCGAGGACGTGCTGGCCGCGCTGGAGCGTGATCTGGAGCGTTCCGCCGCGGGTGTCCGGATCGCACGCGATGCGCTGCCCGAATACGAGAAGTACCGCCTGCCCCGGCTGCCCGATCCGCTCGACGACGCCGTGGCCGCGCACTCCGAGCTGCTCGCCTCGGTTTCCGGCTGGGTCGCCGGCGTGCCCGCGCCGCTCGCCGCGCTCGACCACGTGCAGGCGACGCCCGAGACGGTGCTGCGGCGGGCTTTGTGGCTCAACGCCCGCTACGACCTGCGCCGCTCCCGCCTGCTGTTCCTCGGCGACCACGACCTGACGTCGCTGGCCGTGCACGCCGTGTGCCCCGAGGCCGAGCTGACCGTGGTGGACCTCGACGAGCGCGTTCTGTCCTACCTGGACTCCACCAGTTCGCGCGCCGTCGCCACCGCCCACGCCGACCTGCGCGTCGGCCTGCCGCCCGCCGTCACGGGCCGCGCGGACCTCGTGTTCAGTGATCCGCCTTACACCCCGGACGGCATGGGGCTGTTCGCCGCGCGCGCCGTGCAGGCGCTGCGTGAGCCGACCGAGGGCCGCATCCTGCTGGCCTACGGCTACAGCCCCCGCCACCCCGCACTCGGCGCCCAGGTGCAGCGTTCCCTGGCGACACTCGGGCTCACGTTCGAGGCGATCCTGCCCGACTTCAACCGCTACGACGGCGCCCAGGCCATCGGCGCGGCCGCCGACCTCTACGTCTGCCAGCCCACCGCAAAAGCCCGCAAAACGGGCCGGGGCAAGGGAAAGTCGGCGATCTACACCCACGGGCCGCAGTCCGTCGAGGCCAACGGCACGAAACCGACGCTGCTGTCCGCGTTGCGCGACATCGCTTCCGAAGGCGGCCTGGCCCTGGAAACCCGGCCCGTCGACTGGTCGGTGTCCGGGCCCGAGGGTGACGCCGTCGCCATGGACCTCACCGCCGACCCCGGCCCGTGGCTGCTGCGCACCCTGCTCGGCACCAACGCCCGGCGCCTGGCCCTGCTCGTGCCCAACAACCACCCGGACCTCGCCGACGCGGCCTCGCAGGCGGCACTCACCGACCTCGTGACCGGCAAGTACCGCCTGCGGTTCCTGCGCAGCACGCCGGACAACCGCCACGCCGTGGTCACCGCGGACATGGTCGACGACCAGTCGGAGGTCCTGACCCGCGCCCACGCGCGGCTGGCGAACGTCGCGCTCGACGTGCCGGACGACCTGGTGGACCTCCGGCTCGTGGACGTGCCGCGGCACCGGCTGGTGGAACTGCTGCGCTGAAGGCCGGAATCGCAGTGCCTCAGAGCAGCTCCGCCGCCAGTGCCTTGTAGACACCGAAGACCTCGTCGTCGTAGACCTGCAGCTCGACGTCCGGAATAGCCGGGTGGGTGGCGTGGCGGGTGGTGATCACCTGGATGGCGACGTGGTTCGCGCCCGCCTCGGCGTGCTGGCCGAGCTGCCGGGTGATCGCGGCCGCGTCTCCGTGGGCGACGACGGCGTCGATGAGGCGGTCGCTGCCGTCGCCGGCCAGGTCCTCGTCGGTGAAGCCCAGGCGGCGCAGGTTGTTCGTGTAGTTGGTGAGTCCCAGGTACGGGTGCTTGATCCGCGGCCGCGCCGTGTCACGGGCGCGCACCGGGTCCGGATCGAGCACGACTTTGTGCTCGGGCACCAGCAGCGCGGATGGCCCGAGGGCCGCCCGGGAGAGCCGCGTGTGCGACGGCGGCACGAGGTAGGGCACCGACCCGCCCGCGCGCGAAGCCGTGAGCTCCAGCATCTTCGGCCCCAGCGCGGCGATCGCGCGGCCCTCGACCGGCACGCCGCCCGCGTCGAGCCCGTCGAGGTAGCGCTTCATCGCCGCGAGCGGTTTGGCGAACTCCTGCGTCTGCTCCGGGTGCCCCGCGCCGATCCCGAGCCAGAACCGGCCGGGGAACCGCTCGGTCAGCCGGTGGTACGCCTGCGCGGCGACCGCCGGGTCGCCGTGCCAGATGTTGAGGATGCTCGTGCCGACCGCGAGCGTCGAGGTGGCTTCGAGAAGTTCGTCGAGGCCGGCGAGGTCAGTTGATGGGCCGGCGACCCACAACGTGGAGAAGCCGAGCTGCTCGACCTCCTTCGCCATCGCCGGGGTGGTCAGCGCGGCCGGTTGCCAGACGCCGTAGGCGCCGAGGTCGATCGTCATACCCCCAGGGTGGCGACGGGGAAATGGACCGGCAAGTCCAGAATGATCAGAACAGCTCGTCCGCGAGGGCCCGGTAGACGGCGAGGATCTCGTCGTCGTAGCGCGGCAGTTCGATCCCGGGGGAAGTCGGGGTGCTCCGCGGTCGCGCCGGTGATCGCCTGGATCGCCACGTGGTTCGCGCCCGCCGCCAGGTGTTCACCGACACGGGCGGAGACGGTGGCCGCGTCGCCGTGCGCCACGAGGGCGTCGATCAGCCGGTCGCTGCCGGCCCCGGAGAGGTCCTCGTCGGTGAAGCCGAGGCGGCGCAGGCTGTTGGTGTAGTTGGTCAGCTTGAGGTACGCCGACGCGAACCGCGACCGGGCCGTCTCTCGCGCCCGCGCCGGGTTCGGGTCCAGCAGCACCTTCTGTTCGGGCGCCGGCTGGAGCGAGGGGCCGAGCGCCGCACGGGCGAGCCGCGTGTGCTCGGGCGTCACGAGGTACGGCACGGCACCGCCCGTGCGCGAAGCCGCAAGCTCCAGCATCTTCGGACCCAGCGCCGCGAGCCCACGGCCTTCCACCGGCACGCCCGCGGCGTCCAGGCCGTCGAGGTACTCCCTGATCGCCGCCAGCGGCTTGGCGAACTGCTGCGTCTGCTCCCGGTGCCCCACGCCGAGGCCGAGCCAGAACCGGCCCGGGAACCGGGTGGTGATCCGGCGGTACGCCTTCGCGGCGACGGCCGGGTCGCCGTACCAGATGTTGAGGATGTCCGTGGCCACGACAAGCGTCGACGTCGCCTCGAGCAGCTCGTCGATGCCCGCCAGGTCGACAGGCATGGCCGCCACCCACAACGTGGTGAAGCCGAGGGCTTCGATCTCCTTGGCCATGGCGGGAGTGGTCAGGGCGCCGATCTGGAAGATGCCGTACCGGCCGAGTTCGATCTTCATCCCCTCAGCGTGGCCCGCAGAAAATGGCCCGGCATGTCCAAAAATGGGGCTCCCCGCGACGGGGAGCCCCATTTTTCAGGTGTGAAAGATCAGTCGGTCACACCGTCGGCCACCGCGGCCTTGGCGACGGCCGCCGCGACCTCCGGGGCCACGCGCGGGTCGAGCGGGCTCGGCACGATGCGGTCGGGGCCGAGGTCGTCGGTCGCCACGGCGACGATGGCGTCGGCCGCGGCCAGCTTCATGTTCTCGGTGATCGCGCGCGCACCGGCGTCGAGCGCGCCGCGGAAGACGCCGGGGAACGCCAGCACGTTGTTGATCTGGTTCGGGAAGTCACTGCGGCCCGTGGCGACGATCGCCGCGTAGCGCGCCGCGTCGACCGGGTGGACCTCCGGGTCCGGATTGGACAGTGCGAACACGATCGGGCCGTCGGCCATGGAGCCGAGCAGCTCGGGGTCGATCGTCGCGCTGGACAGGCCGAGGAACACGTCGGCGCCCTTCATCGCGGCCTCGAGACCGCCGGTGAGACCGGACTTGTTGGTCGTCGCGGCCAGCTGCTGCTTGATCGGGTTCAGGCCCTCGCGTCCCGAGTGAATGATGCCGCGCGAGTCGAGCACCGTGACGTCGCCGACACCGGCTTCCTGCAGGATCTTCGCGCAGGCCACCCCCGCCGCGCCCGCACCCGAGATCACCACGCGCTGGTCGGCGATCGCGCGGTCCAGCACCAGGTTCGCCCCGCGCAGCGCCGCGAGCGTGACGATCGCGGTGCCGTGCTGGTCGTCGTGCATGACCGGGCAGTCGAGCGCGGCCTTGAGCTTGTCCTCCAGCTCGAAGCACCGCGGCGCCGAGACGTCCTCGAGGTTCACCGCGCCGAACGACGGGCGCAGGCGCACCAGCGTCTCCACGATCTCGTCGACGTCGGTGGTGTCGAGCACCAGCGGGATCGAGTCGAGGCCGCCGAACGTCTTGAACAGCACCGACTTGCCCTCCATGACGGGCAGCGACGCGCTCGCGCCGATGTCACCGAGGCCGAGCACCGCCGTGCCGTCGCTGACGACCACCACGAGACGGTCGGCCCAGGTGTACCGCTTCGCCTGGGCGGCGTCCTCGGCGATCGCGCGGCTCACCTTCGCCACGCCCGGCGTGTAGGCGATCGAGAGGTCGCGCGGGTCGGAGATGGGCCGGGTGGCCGCCACGGAGAGCTTGCCGCCCTCGTGCCCGGCGAAGATCTCGGCGTCCGTCACCGGTGCGGCGGTGGCGGCCGTGCTGGCCTGGTCGGTCATCGGGGTTCCTGTCGTCGTTTCCGGCGTTCGCCCCTCGGCGATCGCGGAACTCGCGGGGTGGATCTGCGTCACTGAATTACTCCTGGGACTGCGAGCGGGGGACCACTGGCGGCGGGCGAAGGCGCACCCGGCGCCGATGGAACTTGTCCTCCGGACGGCAGCCCAGCGCGGTAGCGCCGGCCTGTCGGCGAGGCGTCACAGCGGCCATCCGATCCGTGGGGTGTGGCTGATGGCCGCGGACGCTGCGGTCTCCCAATCATGACAGCAGCTCCTCCGGCGGCGAACCCTCGGTGCGGCTCATGTCACAGATTCCGTGGACTTCCCGAGGAAACCCCCCGAAAAACCCTATTCCCAAGACGTCCGTCCGGTTTTGTTGAATGGTTCCGAACCGATTCAGTGATCACGGCCACCCGCATTTCGCGCCGCGCGGCACTCGATAAGGTGACGGCATGCAATTCCGCCCGCTGAAGGTCGCCGACGCCTACGAGTTCACCCCCCGCGCGTTCCCCGACGAGCGCGGGCTCTTCGTGGCGCCGTTCCAGGAAGAGGCGCTCCTGAGCGCCACCGGGCACCCGATGCGCGTGGGCCAGACCAACCACAGCGTCTCCCGCCGCGGCACCATCCGCGGCGTGCACTTCGCCGACGTGCCGCCGGGCCAGGCGAAATACGTCTACTGCCCCGCCGGCTCCCTGCTCGACGTGATCGTCGACGTGCGCACGGGCTCCCCCACCTTCGGCCAGTGGGACTCCGTCCTGCTCGACGTGAAGGACTTCCGCGCCGTGTACGTGGCCGAAGGCCTGGGACACGCGTTCGTGGCACTCGAGGACAACACGGCGATGGCGTACCTGTGCTCGGAGCCCTACAACCCCTCGGGTGAGCACGGCATCAGCCCGCTCGACCCCGCACTTGACCTGCCGTGGCCCGCCGAGCTGACGCCGATCGTGTCCGAAAAGGACCGTTCCGCCCCGACGCTGGCCGAGGCCGCGGCGCAGGGGCTGCTGCCGTCGTACGCGGATTGCACGGCGTACTACGAGAAGCTGCGCTCGGCTCACCGCTGAGTTCCGGCCGACCCGTGGCCGGGGCTCAGCGGTTGCCCTTTTAATATGCGCGCATATAGTATGCCCGCATGGCACTGTACGAGTACGAGCACATGGAGACCACCACCGCGCCCGCGTCGGCCGTCTGGCCACTGTGGACAGACACGTCGCGCTGGCCCGAATGGGACGCGGGCCTGCGGGAAGTCGTGCTGGACGGCCCGTTCGAGGCGGGCACCACCGGCACCATGACGATGCCGGACCTGCCGCCGATCCCGTTCACGCTCACCGTCGTCGACGACGGCCGCGGGTTCACCGACGAGACGCGACTGCCCGACGCAACGCTCGTCTTCGAGCACTGGCTGGAAGCCGCGGAAGACGGCACGCGCATCGTCTACCGCGTGACGGTGGACGGACCGCCGGAGCTGGGCCCGGCCGTCACCGAGGACACCCCGGACGCCGTGCGCGCGCTGGCGCGGCTGGCCGAGGCATCCTTGCGGGCATGACCGCTCCGGAGTCCCGCCTGCCCGGTCCCGACGCGAGCCCCGGCTTCCTGCTGTGGCGCGCCACACTGGCCTGGCAGCGCGTGATGCGTGCCGCGCTGGCACCGCACGACCTCACGCACGTCCAGTTCGTACTGCTCACGACTACGTGGTGGCTCACACGCTCCGGCGAGCCGCCCACGCAGCGCCGGCTTGCCGAGCAGGCCGGCACGGACACGATGATGACCAGCCAGGTCGTCCGCAAGCTCGCGGACCGCGGTCTGCTGACGCGCGCCGACGACCCGGCCGACGCGCGCGCGAAGCGGGTGCAGCTCACCGGAGCCGGCTCGGCGCTCGTCGCGAAAGCGTTGCACGACGTCGAAGGCGCCGACGCGCGGTTCTTCGGCGGGCTCGGCGAGCGGACCGGCGGTTTCGTGTCCGCTCTGGCCGAGCTCGGGACGTGAGGGCTCAGGCCAGTACATCCTCCGCCAGCACCCGCTCCACGTTGCGCTCCGCCAGGGCCGTGATCGTCACGAACGGGTTCACGCCTGTACTGCCCGGGATGAGCGACCCGTCCGTCACGTACAGGTTGCGGTAGCCCTTCACGCGCCCGTAGTCGTCCGTCGCGTCGCCGAGGACGAGGCCGCCGAGGAGGTGGTAGGTGAAGCGGTTCTCGAGCGGGCGGGTGTCGCCGAAGAGGTCGTAGCGGGTAGATGGTGACGTTGGCCGCGTTGATCTTGTCGAACAGCGCCTTCGCCGCGTCGATCGACGGCCGGCCCTGCGCAGCGGTCCACTGCAGTTTCGCCGAATCCGAAGCCACATCGTAGGTGAAGTGCCCACGTTCCGGGTTCTTCGTGATCGCCAGGTACAGGCTCACCCACGTTTCGAGCCCCGCCGGCACGGGCGCGATCTCCGCGAAGACCGGGTGCACGGGTCGTTCCAGTTGTCGACCCGAGCGCGGGCAGGCCGGACTGCAGGCTGCCCGTGGTGTCCCAGATGTGGTTGGTGCGCCCGAGCATCACGTTTCCGTTGGTGCCCCAGCCCTGGCCCACGGCGTCGGGCAGGTCCGGCAGACGGCCGGTTTCCCTCGCCCGCAACAACAGTTCGTGGAACCGACACTGCCGGCGCCGAGGAAGAGGTGCTTCGTGCTCACGTGCCTGGTCGCCACGACCGCGCCGTACGGGTCGATTTCGCGTACCACCAGCGTGTACGTGCCGTCGGGCTGCCGGCTGATCTCGCGGACCTCGTGCAGCGTCTGGATCGTCACGTGGCCGGTGCCGAGCGCGGCCGCGAGGTAGGACTTGTCCAGTGAACGCTTGCCGTGGTTGTTGCCGTAAATCACTTCCGACGCGAGCGCGGAGCGTTCGACGGTGCCGGCTTCTTCCTGTTCGAGATAGGAGAAGTCGTAGACGCTGGGCACGAAAGTGGTCGTGAAACCGGCTTTCTGCGCGGCTTTCCGCGAAACGCGCGCGTATTGGTACGAGCGGCAGATCTCGAACCATTGCTCGTCCACGGAGTTCGCGCCGAGCCTGGCCCCGCGGGAAGTATTTGCCGTACATCTCGTCGGCGTCGACCCGCGGCAGGATTTCCTCGAAGTACGAACGTTTCGGTGTCACGGCCATGGCGCCGTTGACCAGCGAGCCGCCGCCGACGCCGCGGCCGAGGTACACGGACATGTCGCCGTAGTTCACGCGGTCGAGCACCCCGGCGTACGGCTTGATGTCGCGGTTGGCGATGTCGAGCCACAGGAACGACGCGAGCGGCGCCTGCGTGCGGTTCTTGAACCACATCGAGCGCTGATCGGGGTTCAGCATCTCGCAGAAAACCTTGCCGTCGGGCCCGGGATCATGCCAGAGCTGCCCCATTTCGAACATCAGCGTGGGCAGTCCGAAGGCCGCGGCGGTGTTCAGCGTGGCGAGGCCGAGGAACCGGCGGCGCGTCAGGGCTGGCATGCCTGCATGGTGTCGTCACGGTTCAAGAGCTGACGAGGTCGAAAATGAGCAGTATTCGCATCCGCCCGGTAAACGGCGTTAAGTTTCACCTGGCCGGGTCAGTTGGCGAGTGACTCCGATCGCACTTTCTTCCGCGTAACCCAGATGGTGATGGCCGCCGTGACGACGGTCATCCCGCGCGCGTCGAGGATCCGCACCGACACCGGGAGGTCGAACCCCTCGTCGCCGAACTCGGGCAGCTCCGGCAGTTCGGCCACAGCCCGCAGACCCGTGGTCGCCCTGGCGACGTACCGAACGTCCATTCCCTTGGGCAGCCAGCGGTGCGACGGCGGCACGGTCGCCTCCGCGAGCATGCCCATCGCGATCTCCGCAAGGTTGCACGCGGCGATCGCGTGAAAAGTCCCGATGTGGTTGTGGACACCCCACCACTTCGGCGCGGTGACCGAACAGGGCCCCGGACGCAGCTGCCGCACCGACGGCAGCACAGTCCCGAAGTAGGGCACGCGCAGGCACATCGCGGCGGAAAACAGCTGCTTACCGCCCGGTTTGTCCGCCAGCCGGCGCCACAGCGCGAACGTCGGGCTTGCACCCATCGAAACCTCCCCATCTACCTACTCACCAGTAGGTAAACACGGTACGCGACCTGCCCGCAAACGGAGGCAGGGCTATATTCGGCCTCGTGGCACATCGGCTCTTCCTCCTCAGGCACGGCCAGACCGAGTGGTCCGTCAACGGCAGGCACACCGGACGCACCGACATCCCGCTCACGGCGGCAGGTGAAGACCAGGCGCGCGCGGCGGGCGGCACTCTGCGCACCCTGCTCGGCGGTCCCAAGCTCGTGATCTCGAGCCCGCGCGAACGCGCTCAGCGCACGGCCGAGCTCGCCGGCCTGCGCGTGGACGAGCTCACCGAAGACCTCGGCGAGTGGGACTACGGCGCGTACGAAGGCCTGACCACGCCGAAGATCCGCGAAACGGACCCGGGCTGGACCGTGTGGACGCACGCGATCCCGGGCGGCGAAAGCGCGGCCGACGTGGCCGCGCGCGCCGACAAGGTCCTCGACCGCGCGCGGCGCGAGATCGACAACGGCGACGTGGTCCTGGTGGGCCACGGGCACTTCAGCCGCGTGCTCGTGGCACGCTGGGTGGGCCTGTCCTCCACGGCGGGTGTCCACTTCGGACTCGACCCGGCCGGCATCGCCGTGCTGGGCGACGAACGCGGCGAACCCCAGGTCGAGCACCTGAACCTGCTGCCCGCACTGGAAGGCTGACCCCTTGCCCGACCCCCGCATCCGGCGGATCCGACCCGAAGACGTCGACGCCGTGGTGGAACTGGTCTACGCCCTCGCCGAGTTCGAGCGCATGCCCGAAGAGTGCCATCTCGAGGCACCCCAGTTGCACAAAGCGTTGTTCGGTCCCGCACCGGCGCTGTTCGGCCACGTCGCGGAGGTGGACGGCCGCGTCGGCGGGTTCGCTCTGTGGTTCCTGAGCTTCTCGACGTGGCGCGGCGTGCACGGCATCTACCTGGAGGATCTGTTCGTGCGCACCGAGCTGCGTGGCTCAGGGCTGGGCAAGGCGCTGCTCGCGGCACTGGCGGCCGAGTGCGTCGAGCAGGGTTACCAGCGGCTGGAGTGGGCGGTGCTGAACTGGAACCCGGCCGTCGGGTTCTACCGGGCGCTCGGTGCGCTGCCGCAGGACGAGTGGACCACCTACCGGCTCACGGACGCGCCGCTGAAGGCGCTGGCCGCCGAAAGCTGACGCCACCGGACACGTCAATCTTGCTCGTGGCGCTCGCGTTCCTCGCGGCGCCCGGCGAGGCCACCGCGTTCGGCTGCTTCTTCCTCCGTCTCGCCGTCGCGCAGGCCCAGCGCCCACGCGCGGGCCGGGCGACGGAAGAGCAGCACGAGCGCCGCGAGGCCGCACACGCCGATCGGCACGCCCCACGCCGGCTGGCCGGACGGGCCCAGCACGTACCAGCCGACGCCCATGAGCAGCAGTGCGACCACGACCCCGGGCGAGCGCGCCCACTGCCGGCCGAGGATCAGCCCGGCCGACGCGGCCAGGAACGCGATCGCCAGCACCGCGTAGGTGCCGAACTCGGCCCAGATGTTGTTGCCCGGCTGCGAAGGTTCCTGCAGTCCGCGCACGAGGATCACGACGCCCAGCACCAGGAGCCCGAGACCGGGCAGCGCGGTGAGGATCCCGGCCAGCCGGACCTCGAACGGGGTGGGCGGCTGGTTCTCGTCGAGCGACACGGGTGCGGCCTTCCAAGCTGCTTTGCGGGAGCACAGCGACCCGACCTGCACGGGTCACGGTGGGTGAGCAGTTTCGATCGTATGCCACCCGGTCGGCCGTTTTCGCGCGGCGCCGGGCACGTGAAAATCGGGGTTGTCGTCGATGAGCGGGCGGTCGGCCCGGGTGCACTTGTCACGACGAGCGGATGTTCGCCGTACGCAAGGGAGGATCGCCCGCCACAGGGTCACCGGACGCAGTACTGGCGCTCTCCTCCGAGGCTTTCGCAGCCCCGTTCACCGTGCTGAGCTTCGCGTCACCTTGTGCCGTCGAAGGTTCTCCCGCCGGGTGAACGTCACCTACGCTGCGGAAGTGCGCGCCATCCTCGTCGTGAACCCGCAGGCCACCTCGACCACCGCCGGTGGCCGGGACGTGCTGGCGCACGCGCTGGCCAGCCAGGTGAAGCTCGACGTCGTCGAGACGGACTACCGCGGCCACGCGATGGCCGTGGCGCGCTCGGCGGCCCGCGACGGCTTCGACCTGGTCGTGGCCCACGGTGGCGACGGCACGGTCAACGAGGTCGTCAACGGTCTCCTCGCGGATTCCACCGGAAACCCCGGCGAGCTCGGGTGCGTCCCGATGCTCGGCGTGGTGCCCGGCGGCTCGGCCAACGTGTTCGCGCGCGCCCTCGGTCTTCCCGTGGATCCCGTCGAAGCGACGCACCAGCTGCTGAACGCGCTCGAGAACGACCGGCGCCGCCGCATCGGCCTCGGCCTCGCCGACGGGCACTGGTTCACCTTCAACGCCGGGCTCGGCTGGGACGCCGACGTGGTGGGCCGCGTCGCGAAACGGCGGGGCAAGGAAACGAGCGCGGCGCTCTATCTCCGTGCCTCGGTGCGCTCCTATTTCCGGCCGCCGCTGGGCCGGCCGGCCCTGACGGTGCGGATCCCGGGCGAGGAACCCGCCGAGGTCGTGACCGCGTTCGTGTCCAACACCGATCCGTGGACCTACCTGGGTGATCGCGCCGTCCACCTCAACTCGGGTTGCTCGTTCGAGACGGGATTGGGCCTGTTCGCGTTGAACGGTCTGGGGTTGCCCACCGTGTTCACGCATGTACGCCAAGCTTTGCTCACGAAGAGCGACCAGCACGGGCGTCGGCTGGTGCGCCACGACGACGTGCCGATGATCCGCATCGACGCAGCTGAACCGGTGAACTTCCAGGTCGACGGCGACCTCGTCGGGCAGCGGACGCGAGTGGAATTCCACAGCGTGCCGGATGCACTCACAGTAATCGTGTGACGGTGCGACCACTGATCGCCTGCGGCAAAGTGCATCTTGCCGCTCGTCGACGCAGAAGCTCCGCTCACCGCATCGCGCTTCCGCCGGGCGGTCCGTTTCGGACAGAAACCGCAGGTCAGAGGCGTCGCTCGGCCGGGTGAGCTGACTCACCGATCTTCGGGAAACCCTTGTCGAACGCGGTGCTTCGTGAAAGCATTCACAAGCACCCAAAAAACACGACCGCCATGACGACTGTGGCGCGGCCTTCCCGCGCCACTATGAAGGAGCTCACGAACATGGACTGGCGCCACGACGCGTCCTGCCGAGACGAGGACCCCGAGCTGTTCTTCCCGGTGGGAACCAGCGGTCCGGCTCTGCTGCAGGTCTCCGAGGCGAAGGCCGTGTGCCACCGCTGCACCGTCGCTTCCGACTGCCTGGCCTGGGCTCTGGCCAGCGGCCAGGACGCCGGCGTGTGGGGCGGCATGAGCGAGGACGAGCGACGCGCGCTCAAGCGCCGCCGTACGCACATCGGCACGCGTACCATCGCCTGAGCCTGACGGCTCAGAAGCACCACACCTGAACCGGATTTCGCAGAGGGTCTTCAGTTTCTTTTCGAAGACGCAGTGACCTCTCCGCCTGCGACTTGGGGCGATACCCATCCGGTTTAAGCGTAACAACCGAGGTGAAACCACCCGCACCCGGGTGCACTGCACCTCACCAGGACTGAACAAGTCCTCCCGCGGAACGTCGTGAGGGCCGGTACCGATTCGTTCGGTACCGGCCCTTCGGCGTGTCCGGGGTTCTTCCGGCCGCGCCCTCTTCGGCGCCGCCGGCCCGTCGCCCACCAGCCGTCCGTTGTGGACTGACTCTCGCGGCCGATCGCCCTGGCGTAGAAGATCTTTCGCGTTCGACGCTCCCCCGCCGTCGGCGTGAGCTTTCTCCGCCGCCCGCGTTTCCGCTGAGCGGTTACCCGTCGATTGAACGTTTCCCGAACGGCTCCTGAACGGGACGCGACCCAAGCCTGCGTGGCACCCCTCTCTCGCACACCCTGGCACCTCGCACAGCATTGCCGTTTGACGATACTGTGTCTCACACACTATCGTGGCAAGCGTGAAAGACACCGACTTGCTGGACGCGCATCGGCAGGAGCTGTGGCGGGGGACGGTGGTGCTGGCGAGCCTGCTGGCACTACAGAAGCCCGGGTACGGCTACGGACTGCTCGACGCCCTGGAGCGCGCGGGGGTACCCGCGCCGGCCAACACGCTGTACCCGCTGTTGCGCCGCCTGGAGGGTCAGGGGCTGCTGACCAGCGAGTGGGACACCTCGGGCACCCGGCCGCGGAAGTTCTACCGCACCAGCCGCGACGGGCTGCGGCTCGCGCGGGAGTTGCAGAAGGAGTGGCGCGCCATCGACACCGCGCTGAGCCGGCTGGACACCGAAGCGGACCCGGAGACGAACACCGAAGCAGACACCGAACTGGGGGAACAACCATGAGCACCACACTCACCGACCGATATGTGGCCGCCACCGTGCGGCACGTCTCGGGCAAGCACCGCGGCGAGATCGACCGCGAGCTGCGCGCCGCGATCGCCGACGACGTCGAGGCCCGCGTCTCACTCGGGGAAAACCCGAGCCAGGCCGAGTACGCGGCGCTGGCCGAGCTCGGCGACCCGGCGCAGCTGGCGACGCGGTACGCGGACAAGGCGACCGTGCTGATCGGGCCGGCGAACTACCCGAACTACGCCAAAGCGATGCGGCTGCTGAGCGCGACTGTGCTGCCGATCACCTACCTGGTCAACGCGATCGGGCACTGGGTGCGCGGCGAAAACGTTGCGACAGCGATCTTTTCACCACTGGGCGTGACGCTGACCGCCGCGGTGTACCTGTTCACCGGGGTCACCGTCCTTTATGTACTCGTTGATCGCTTCGGCAGCGACCGCGGCCCCGGGGAACCCGACGAGGACTGGAAACCCGACCAGCTCCCGTTCTCCGACGCCACGGCGACCACCACGTGGAGCGAGGTCGGCAGCGGGATCGTGCTCGCGGTCCTGCTGGTGGTGGCACTGTTCGTGCAACGCTCGGCCACGCTCGTGACCACGGCGTCCGGCGCCCAGGTGCCGGTGCTCGACCCCGCGCTGTGGGGGTTCTGGGTGCCGTTCTTCGTTGTCGTGCTGGTGCTTTCGCTCGCATTGGCAGTGGCGAACCTGCGCCTGGGCCGCTGGACGCTCGCGACAGCCGTCGCCGGCACCGTCCTCATCCTCGCGGTGACGGGACCGCTCGCGTACCTGTTCTTCGAAGCACGCGTGCTCAACCCCGCGCTCGGCACCGTCTTCACCTCCACCGGCAGCTGGATCGGCTGGCTCGCGCTGGTCGTCCTGGCCGCCGTCACCGTCGCCGTGCTCGCCAAGACCTGGCGCCACCGCGACCGTCAGCGAATCGAGGCTCAGTGATGACCACGCTCGCCCCTCCCGAAAAGCCCACCACTCCCCCGGAACTGCGCCGGGAACTGATCGTCAACCTCGCCATCAACCTCGTCGCCCCGGCCGCGCTCTTCTACGGCCTGCGCGCGCTCGGCGTGAACCAGTGGCTGGCGCTGCTGGCGGGGGTCGTCCCACCGGCCGTGCGCGCCGTGCAGACCGTCGTCACGAAGCGCCGAGTGGACACGCTCGCGGTGTTCACGCTGAGCATCCTGGTGCTGAGCGTCGCGACGTCGTTCCTGTCGGGCAGCCCGCGGTTCCTGCTGGCCAAGGACGGCTGGATGACCGCGGCCGCCGGGCTCTGGATGCTGGCGACGCTGCTGCGGACACCGTTCCTGTACCAGGTGCTGCGGTCGTTTCTGGGCCAGGCGGCGCGCGATCGCATGGAGCGCAACTGGCTCGGCTCGCCCACCTACCGCCACGTGCTGCGCGTGACCACCGCGAGCCTCGCGGGCATCTCGGCGGCCACGTTCGACCCGGTGTACTCGGCGAGCAAGCACGCGATCATCGGGCTCGTGCGGTCGTTGGCTCCGGCCTGTGCCGATTCGGGGATCACCCTCAACGCCGTGTGCCCGGGCTTCGTGGAGACGCGGATGATCGGCGGGCTGAAGGACTCGCTCGTGGCGAACGGCTTGGCCGTGGCTTCTCCGGCGGAAATCGCGTCCGCGGTCGCGACGATCGCCGCGGGCGAGGGCACCGGGGAGGCGTGGATGCTGCAGGCCGGGCGGGCGCCGGAACGCGTCGAGTTCCCAGTGGTCGAGCTCAGCCAGGTGTGACCGGATCGCGCAAGGTGAGGTAGGCGTCGAGCTGGGCGGCGCCGGCGAGCAGGGCGCGGCTGCGGGCGGTGAGCCGGTGTTGCCACGCGTCGAGAAAGGCGCTCAACGCGTCGGCCCCGCCCGCTTCGCGCAAAGACTCGAGGAACTGCGCGACCTGACGCAGCAGGTAACCGCCGCGGCGCAACTGCCGAGCGATCTCGGCGTCGCGGACGCAGTCGGGTCCGTATTCGCGGTAGCCGGTGGCCCGGTCTCGTTCGGGCCGCAGGATTCCCTCGGTTTCCCAGGCGCGCAGCGTCGCCGGGTGCACGTCGAGGCGGCGGGCGAGCTCGCCGACGGTCAGCGGCGCGCCTTGCAAGGGTGCCGGCGCCGTGGAAAGGCTGCTCAGGGCCGACGCGACCTCGGTGCGGGTGTCTCGTTCGGACAGCACGGCGACGTGCGCGGCATCGATGAGCCGGTAGGCGGATTCGGTGTCGCCGCGGTGGACCGAGCGCATGATCTCCACCGCCGGCTGGTGCCCGTGGCCCGCGCGCAACGCGAGGAAGGCACGCAGGGCCTGCGCGTGGAGCGGTGTGTAGCGGCGGTAGCCGGTGTCGCTGCGTTCGGTCGGCGGGAGCACCCCGGCGTCGTCGTAGTTGCGGACGGCTTGGGCGGACAACCCGTGCTCCCGAGCGAGGTCGATGGGGCGCAGGGTGCACCTCCGTTTGAGGCTTTTGGTCTTGATTACCAGGTGAACCGCGGCGAAGTTTCACCCGATTCTTCAACGATACGGTCGAGGACAGGTTTCTCTGGAAGGGGTTTTCCATGTCCACCACCACCGCCCTGCGGGGGATCGGCCGCGAAATCGGCGACGCGGCGAGCCTGGGCCGCGCCGTCGACGAGCTGCTCGCCGGGGCCGAGCCCGCGCTGCTCGCCCTCGGCGAGCCGACCCACGGGATCCGGGCGTTTCCCTTGTTGCGCAACGAACTTCTCGCCCACCTCGTCGAGCGGGGCTACCGGTCGATCTCGCTGGAGATCGACGCCTTCGCCGCGTCCGTGGTCGACGACTACGTGACTGGTGGCGCCGGAGACCCCGACGAAGTGCTGAAAACCGGCTTCAGCCACTGGTTCGGTCATGTGCCGGGCAACCGGGAGCTCGTCGAGTGGCTGCGCGAGCACAACGCCGGCCGCGCGCCCCAGGACCAGGTGCGGTTCCACGGCTTCGACGCACCGACGGAGACCACCTCCGCGCCGAGCCCACGGCGCGCGCTGACCGCCGTGATCGACTACCTGCCCCCGGCGTTGCGGCCGGCCTCGAGCCACGACCTCGACGCGTTGCTCGGCGAAGACGACGACTGGACGAACGAGCAGGCCATGTACGACGCGGCCGCGTCCATCGGCGGCTCCGACCGCGCCCGCGCGTTGCGGATCGTCGCCGACGACCTCGCGAGCGCCCTGCACCGCGCGGCACCCGTGCTGCAGCCCGCCGACCCGGCCGGATACCGCCTCGCCGCCGCGTACGCACGCACCGCCGTGGGTCTGCTCCGCTACCACGCGGCGATGGCCTTCGCCGCGCCCGATCGGTTCGGGACCCTGCTCAGCCTGCGCGCCGAGATGATGGCCGACAACCTGCTCGCGATGGTCGACGAAGAACGTCACCGCGGACCGAGCCTGGTGTTCGCGCACAACGTGCACCTGCAGCGGGTGCCGTCCACCATGCAGATGGGCCCGGAGGACGCGACGTGGGGCAGCGCAGGCGCGCTCGTCGCGTTGACGCTGGGCGAGCGCTACGTCTTCGTCGCCACCGACGCGAACCCGCAGGCCGAACCCGGCACGCTCCAGGGCGAGCTGGCCGCGGCGACCACGCGTCGCGCCTTCTTCCCGGCACCGGCCCTGCGTGCGGCGCTACCCGCGTCGACCGGTACGGGTGAGCCGATCCTGCCCGGCCACCTCCCGCTGAGCCCCGCCCAGGTCGACGGCGCCGACGCGGTGATCTTCGTGGCCGACACCGACGGGCAGCGCGTCGAGTACTGGCGTTAGAGCCGACGGGACTCTAGAGCCGACGGGACAACGGGATGCGCAGCGCGGCCTCGGTGCCCGGCACACGCGCGCCGGTGGCGTCCGTGCGCACCTTGCGCAGCGACAGGGACCCGCGCAGTTCCGACTCCACCAGCGTGCGCACGATCTGGAGGCCCAGACCGTCGCTGCGTTCCAGGGAGAAGCCCGAGGGCAGGCCGCGGCCGTTGTCGCGGATGAGGACGTCGAGCCAGCGCGCGGAGCGCTCCACGATGATCTCGACCTTGCCCGGGCGGCCCTGCGGGAACGCGTGCTCGATGGCGTTCTGCACGAGCTCCGTCAGCACCATCACCAGTGGCGTCGCGATCTCGGCGATGACGATGCCGAACGAGCCCTTGCGCGTGAGCCCCACCTGAGACTCCGCGGTGGCGACCTCGCCGACCATCGGCAGGACGTTGTCGAGCAGCTTGTCGAGGTCCACGCGCTCGTCGACGGAGATCGACAGGGCCTCGTGGACCATCGCGATCGACGAGACCCGCCGCACGGACTCGCCGAGCGCGAGGCGGGCCTCTTCGCTCGTGGTGCGGCGCGACTGCAGCCGCAGCAGCGCGGCGACGGTCTGCAAGTTGTTCTTCACGCGGTGGTGGATCTCGCGGATCGTCGCGTCCTTGGACAGCAGGGCGCGGTCGCGGCGCTTGACCTCCGTCACGTCGCGAACCAGCACCAGCGCGCCGGCCGCCTGGCCGGACGGGCGCAGCGGCAGCGCGCGGAACAGCACCACGGCGCCGCGCCGCGAATCGGCCTCCGTGCGGGTGGAGGGCTTGCCGTCGAGGGCCTCGATGATGCGGTGGGAGACCTCGGTGGCGTCGAACGGGTCGCGGATCAGCGAACGCGTCAACGGCGCCAGCCGCTGCCCCACCAGATCGGACTCGTGGCCCATGCGGTGGTAGGCGGACAGGCCGTTGGGGCTGGCGAACACGACGGTGCCGCTCGGGTCGAGCCGGATGAGACCGTCGCCGACGCGGGGGCTGGTGTGGGTGTCGGCCTGGTTGCCGCCGGGGGGCGGGAAGGTGCCGTCGACGATCATCTGGCACAGGTCGCCGGCGCTGCCCAGGTACGCGATCTCCAGCGGGCTCGGCACGCGCGGCGCGGCCAGGTTCGTCTCGCGGCTCAGCACGGCGATCACCTCGCCGCCGAAGCTCACGGGCACGGCTTCGCGGCGCATCGGCAGGTCGCGGTACCAGTGCGGGTCTTCCTCGCGGCCGATCTTCCGCTCGCGCACGGCCTTCGCCAGCTCCGGGTGCTCGGCGACGGTGAACCGCGTGCCGACGACGTCCTCGGGGTGCGCGGTGGGCGCGGTGGTGGGGCGGGCGTGCGCGACACACACGAAATCGCCGCCCTCGGGCTGCAGGTCCTTCGCGACGGGGACCCAGAGCAGGAAATCGGCGAATGACAGGTCGGCCAGCAGCTGCCATTCCGCGACGACGGTTTGCAGGTGGTCGGCCGCCTCACCCGGAAGCCCGGTGTTCTCGGCGAGCAGGTCGGAAAGCGTGGACACGAGCTACTCGACGACCACGAGTGCGTGGTGCGCGGTTCCTCCGGTCATCCGCCCATCAAACCAGAGCGGACGCCGATCAGCACGGGCGCCGCAGGTGAGCCGGGGCACGCATGACACACTGGAGCGGTTGACCCGAGCCCGGCAGGTGCTCCGGCACCCCGCACCCGGGCCATCCGGTGTGAATACGAGGAGTGAAGCATGTCGAAGCGCGCCCGCAAGCGTCGCGACCGCAAGAAGAACGGCGCGAACCACGGCAAGAAGCCCAACGCCTGATTCCGGCGTCCGGACGCGACACGGCCCCCGCACCAGCTGGTACGGGGGCCGTCGTCGTCGAAAATCCCGAAAAGCGTGACCTCGGGTTACTCGCCGGAGCGCTGCTCGACGGTGATCTCGGTGCGCTCGACCGTCACGCCGCCGCGGGTGGCCACGGTCTGGCGGATCGAGGCGCGCAGCCGCGTCTTCAGTTCCGCCGGAGCGAGGTCGCCGCCGCACTTGCGGTGCAGGAGCTCCTTGATCTGCTCGTCGATGCCGTACTCCTCGAGACACGGCGGGCAGTCGTCGATGTGGCGGCGCAGCTCGGCGTCGCGCAGGGGACTGCACTCCTTGTCGAGGAGCAGGTAGATCTCCGAAAGCGCCTCTTCGCAGCGGACCTTGTCCTTGGCTTCGTCGCTCGAGGCCCCACCCGTGCTCATCGCTTTGCCACCTCCTCGCGGTCACCGCGGATGAAGCCGCGCTCGCGCGCGACGTCGGCCAGCAGGTCGCGCAGCTGGGCGCGACCGCGGTGCAGACGGGACATCACGGTGCCGATGGGCGTGTCCATGATCTCGGCGATCTCCTTGTACGCGAAGCCCTCGACATCCGCCAGGTAAACGGCCAGCCGGAACTCCTCGGGCAGCTTCTGCAGCGCCTGCTTCACGTCGGCGTCGGGGAGGTTGTCCATGGCCTCGACCTCGGCCGAACGCAGCCCGCTGGAGGTGTGACTCTCCGCCTTGGCGATCTGCCAGTCGGTGATCTCCTCGGTGGGCTGCTGCACCGGCTGCCGCTGACGCTTGCGGTAGCCGTTGATGTAGGTGTTGGTGAGGATGCGGTACATCCACGCCTTGAGGTTCGTGCCGGCCTTGAAGGAGGCGAACGCCGCGTACGCCTTGAGGTAGGTCTCCTGGACCAGGTCCTCTGCGTCGGAGGGGTTCCGCGTCATCCGCATCGCGGCCGAGTACAGCTGATCGAGCAGGGGCATCGCGTCGCGCTCGAAGCGCTCCGCCAGCTCCAACTCGTCGGCCGCCGTCTCCGGCGCGGTGTTCGGGGTGCTCGGCAAACCGTTCCCTTCCCGTTCGGCGTCGATGCGCTTCTGCGCATACGGCAACGCCGAGTTTACGCGGGGGCTCGGTAGGCCCCGCTCGGTGCTGCGCCTACGAGGGCGGGCAGTGGTAAGCGTCGTGGTCACGTCTCTTTCAACAGCACGTGGCGGGCGTCCATTCCCGCCACCTTCGTAGACTCCGATCCCATGGCGGGCAAGGGAACACCGGCGACGGCGCTGCTCACAAAACACAAGGTGGCGCACACGCTCCACTCATACGATCACGACCCGCGCGCCGACTCGTACGGCCTGGAGGCGGTCGAAGCCCTGGGCCTGGAGGCGGCGCGCGTCTTCAAGACGCTGGTGGCGGACGTCGACGGCAAACTGACGGTCGGCGTGGTGCCGGTCACGGGATCCCTCGACCTGAAGGCGCTGGCCGCCGCGGCCGGTGGCAAGAAGGCACGGATGGCGGATCCGGCGGCTGCCCAGCGGGCGACCGGGTACGTGCTCGGGGGGATTTCGCCGCTGGGACACCGCAGCCACCTGCCGGTGGTGGTCGACGCGTCGGCTTCGGCGTTCGCGACGGTCTACTGCTCGGCCGGCCGGCGGGGGCTCGAGGTGGAGCTGGCGCCTGGCGATCTGGTGCGGCTGACGGGGGCTGTGGTGGCTTCGATCGCCGGTTGACGGCTTTCTCCAGGCCACTTCACTGGTTGTGCCGGCCTTCCCCACCGCCGGACAAACCCCCACCGCCGGACAACCCCACCGCCGGACAAACCCCCACCCTCCCGGGGGCGTCCCTCGTTCCATTCTACCGGCCCCCTCCGACAAAACCGGTGGTAAGCCGCCACGAGGGCCTAGTTGTCCACAGCTGAGGGAAGCCTGTGGACAACTGGTCGCCAAAACGCGGCCGCAGTCCTGGCGCCCGCCCGATGCACCACCAAAGGCGGCGCGAGCCCGACGCATCACAAAGCCACCAGAGCCACAGAGCCACCAGAGCCACTCGAGCCACTCGAGCCTTCAAAACCGCCGCGAGTACCTCAGGTACCTCATGTACTTGACGTACCTGAGGTACGTCCGACACACTTGCCCCATGGGCGAGCCGTGGCTGACGCGCGCCGTCGATTCGCTACGCGGCTTGGGAGGGAGCGGAAGTGAGCGCCTCGGTCCACTACGAAAGCTCGAGTGAAGCCCGCAAGAACCTGAAGAGCCTCTTCGACGCCGCCGGCCAGGGTCGCGTGGCCACGATGCGCCGAGACAACGACACGGTGGCGGTCGTGGATGTGGAGCGCCTGCGGCACTTCCTGGCGTCCGTGGTCCCTTCGCGCGCCGAGGTGGTGTCCGAGGCCGGCGGGTGGTCGGTGTTCATCCCCGGGCTTCCGGTGGCGGCCGATGCCGAGACGTTCGACGACGCCGTCGCCGGCATGGTGGAGGCGCTGCGGGAGTACTCGGACGATTGGCAGGATCACCTGCGCGACGCGCCGAACCACCGGGACAACTGGGGTCTGGTCCAGCTGATCGAGCTCAGCAGCGACGCGGACCTGCAGGCTTGGCTGGTGAACAGCGGCCGATGACCTGGCCGGCACCGACCCGGGCGGATCACGACGCGTTCTGCCGAGCCGAGGGATGGCAACTGGTCAGAGACGCGCGGGGGCGCGCTGTCACCCATCACGTGACGTATGAGCTGCACCTTCCCGACGGACGAATTCTGCGGACGAGGATTTCCCGCCCGCCGAACCGATCGACCTACGGACCGCAGATGTGGCGGGCGATCCTGCGTGACCAGCTCTGTGTGCCGGAAGCCGACTTCTGGGCCTGCGTGCAGGACGACGTGGTCCCGCAACGGTCCATCGCGCGTCCGGTGGCCGAGGTCGGCGTGCCGGCACAGGTCGTGCACACGTTGATCCACCAGGTCGGAATCCCCGACGCCGAGGTCGCCGCGATGAGCCGTGAGGAAGCGATCGCACGCGTCAACAAATTCTGGACCGAAGGCGCCTGACCACTCAGAGGTGTGGCCTCAACACCCGCCCCAACCACTCCGCCGCCGCACGCGAAACAGCGTCCAGATCAGCCGACAAAGTGTGGTCGCCCGAGACCATCACCACCTCGTGGTGCGGCCCCGCCGCGGGGCGGCCGAACGGATCGCGCTCGCCCTGCACCACCAGGGTCGGCACTTCCACCGCGTCCAGTTCCGCCTGCCGCGTCTTCTCCGGCCGGCCCGGCGGGTGCTCGGGGAACGCCAGGCACAACACCGCCACGGCCTGACCGGCCGAAGCCGTCCGGCAGGCGACCCGCGCACCCGAAGAACGGCCACCGAAGACCAACGGCAGGTCGTCGAAGTGCGCCGACAACTCGTCCGCCACGGCCAGCCAAGCCGCGTCCAGTTGCTTCGCCGGGGCAGGAGCCCGGCGCCCCGCCACGCGGTACGGCTGTTCCACCAGCGCCACGTGCACCCCGGCCGCCTTCGCGGCTTGCGCGACCGCGACCAGGTCCTTGGCCCCGATTCCGCCACCGGCGCCGTGGCCCAGCAGCAGTGCCGCGGCGCCGTCTTTGGCGCAGTGGAGCTCGGCGCGGGCGGGGCCGTGCGGGGTGTCGATCTCGAGGGTGGTCATCAGAACAGCGCGTCCGAGTCCACCGAGGGTTCGGTGCGCGTGAGCAGCTGGGGGCCGTTGTTGCGGACGTTGTTGACCAGCGTCGAAATCGGGCGCAGCTCGAGCGACTCGACGAAGTCCGGCGGCGTCGGCACGAGGAGACCGTCCACGGAGGACTGGTCCGGGTCGAGCCAGCCGTCCCAGTGCTCGCGCGGGACGATCAGCGGCATGCGGTCGTGGATGCCGCGCAGCTGGCCCTCGGCGTCGGTCGTGATGATCGAGAAGGTGATCAGCGGTTCCGAGTCCGACGAGCCGTCCTTCGGGCGCCAGCTCTCCCAGATCCCGCCGAACGCGAGCGACGAGCCGGAAGGATCCGTCATGTAGAACGGTTCCTTCTCCTTGCCCGTGCGGCGCCATTCGAACCAGCCGTCGGCCGGCACCAGGCAGCGGCGCGACTTCAGCGCGCGTTTGAAGGCCGGCTTTTCAGCCGCCGTCTCGGCGCGCGTGTTGATCATTCGCGAGCCGACGGAGGGGTCTTTCGCCCAGAACGGCACGAGGCCCCACTTCATGATCCGCAGCGACCGCTCGGCGGGCTCGTCCTCGAGCACCTGCCCGTCGGCGTCGCGGGGGTGGCGCTGGACCACGGTCACGACGTTCTTGGTCGGCGCGACGTTGTAGTCCTCGCGCGCGGCACCCTCGGTCAGATCGACCGCGGCGAACTCGTCGATCAGCTTCGCGGGGTCCTTCGTCGCCGCGTAACGGCCGCACATGCCAGCCTCCTCGCACCTCTCAAGACGCCATCGTTACACGCAGGCCGGGCCGGGCGCGACCGGCATGGGATCATTTCGACCAGGCAGGACGGACCGGGAGGACGGTGGGCGGTTTGGCGCGAGGCGACTGGAGCAAGCTGGACGAATCCGACGTGCGGGTTCGCCCCGGCAAGGGCACCAGGCCCCGGACCAAACGCCGGCCCGAGCACGCCGACGCCGTGACCGCCATGGTGATCGGCAAGGACCGCGGTCGCTGGACGTGCGCCATCGACGCCGATCCGCTCCGTGTGGTCACGGCCATGCGCGCCCGCGAGATGGGACGCGTCTCCGTGGTCGTCGGCGACATGGTCGCCGTGGTCGGCGACGTTTCGGGCCTGCCGGACACCCTCGCCCGCATCGTTCGCGTCGACGAGCGCACCAGCGTGCTGCGCCGCACCGCCGACGACACCGACCCGTACGAGCGCGTGGTGGTCGCCAACGCAGCCCAGCTGCTGATCGTCACGTCGCTCGCCGATCCCCCGCCGCGGACCGGGTTCATCGACCGCTGCCTGGTCGCCTGCTACGCGGGCGGGCTCGAGCCCGTCCTGTGCCTCACGAAAGCCGACCTGGCCAGCCCCGACGAGCTGCTCGCGGGCTACGCGGGCCTCGACGTGCCGGCCGTCGTCACGCGCCACGACGAGAAGCCCGAAGGCCTGGCCGAACGCCTGGAAGGCCGCGTCACGGCGCTCGTCGGGCACTCCGGCGTCGGCAAGTCCACGCTGGTCAACCGCCTGGTGCCCGACGCGGCGCTGGCCACGGGCGTCGTCAGCTCCGTCGGCAAGGGGCGCCACACGTCCGTAGCGGCCATCGCGCTGCCGCTGCCCCTGGCGGGCGGCGGCTGGGTGATCGACACGCCGGGCGTGCGGTCGTTCGGGCTGGCGCACGTGACGGCCGACGACATCGTGAACGCCTTCGAGGAGTTCGCCGAGGCCGCCGAGGAGTGCCCCACGAACTGCGGCCACCTCGGCCCGCCGGAGGACCCGGACTGCGCGCTCGACGCCGTCGTCACCGAAGGCCGCGCGAGCGCCGAGCGGCTGGCGTCGCTGCGGCGGCTGCTGGTTTCCCGAGCGGGTGGCGCGGAGTAGGCGGGAACCGGCGACGGTCACCGCGCGTCCCATGATTACTCCGCAGGTGGACGGCACATCGGGTGATTGGTCACCCAAATTGTGACCTGAAGGGCGTAACCGCTGCCCCGATCCAGCGATACTGCGGGTGGAGTAATGACCTTCATAGGGGGATTGCATGCGCAAAACCACTTTCGTCGTCGCAGCGGGTGCCGCGCTGGCGCTCGTTCTGACGGGCTGTGGTTCGAAGGCTGAGAACGGCACCGCGGCGCCGGCGGGCGACAAGGCCGCCTCGGGGATCGCCGCGCCGTTCGCGAACGTGCTCGAGTTGGCGAGCGCGTCCAAGCAGGGCACCGCGAAGTCGAAGTCGTCGAAGATGTCGATGACCATGTCGATCGGCGGCAAGAACATGACGGCCGAGGGCCTCATGTCCTACGACCCGGCCAACTTGAAGATGTCGATGACGATGACCACCGACGGTCAGCAGAGCGAGATCCGCCTCATCGACAAGACGATGTACATGAAGCTCCCGGCCTCCGAGGCCGCGCAGATGGGCACCGACAAGCCGTGGGTGAAGATCTCGCCGGACTCCGACGACCCGATCTCGAAGGCCCTCTCCGGCAGCATGTCGCAGGCTTCCGAGCAGAGTGACCCGACGAAGATCCTCGACCAGATCAGCCAGGCCGGCCGGATCGTCAGCTCCGACCAGACCACGCTGGACGGCCAGCCGGTGAACCACTACAAGGTCGAGATCGACGTCGCCAAGGGCATCGACAAGATGCTGGACAGCGTCCCGGCCGAGTCCCGAGACCAGGCCAAGCAACTGCTCGAGGGCAAGAACATCAAGATGCCAGCCGAGATCTGGCTCAACAAGGACCAGCTTCCGCTCCAGATCACCATGGACGAGGGCGAACTGATGAAGGCGTTGGGCGCGCCGGCCTCGGCCGCGGGCTCCGGCAAGATCCTCGTCAAGTACAGCGACTGGGGCACCCCGGTCGACGTCACCGCTCCGCCGGCCGACCAGGTCACGGACATGAGCGAGATCGCGAAGCACATGGGCGGCTGACCGCTCGCTGCTTCGTCCGAAGGGCGCCTCGACAACCGTCGGGGCGCCCTTCGCGTTACTACGGGTAGTGCCGCTTCCCCCGAACGGGTTCTCGGGTGCGCCTGTGCTTTTGTAGGGTCTCTTTCCGCCGGTCAGGACGGGGTTTTCCGGATGCGCAGGACGGCCGTGGCGTGCGCCGCGCTGCTCGTGATCGGCGGGTGTTCGGCTTCACCCGAGCGGTTCTCCGACGCGCGCGCCCTGGCCGACGCGGCCGTCGCGGCGACGAACGCCGGCCACTCCGCGAAGTTCACCACCGACGTCGCCGCGGGCGCCCTCGTGTCCCACGGCCAGGGCGAGGCCGTGTTCGGCCCCGGCGGAACGTCACTGCAGATGACCACGGACTACGTCGGCGAGCCCCTGGAGCTGCGCCTGGTCGCGCAGACGCTGTACGCGAAGGTCCCCCCGAGCGCCCTCGATCAGGTAACGGGCCGCAAACCCTGGGTGAAGGTCTCGCCCGACGGCAGCGACCCGTTCTCCCAGGTCCTCGGCGGCAGCCTCGCGCAGCTGGCCGAACAGAACGACCCCGCGCGCACGCTCGAACAGGTCCGCACCGCCGGCACCCTCACCGCCGGCGACGCGACCACCCTCGACGGCACCGACGCCGCCCACTACCGCGTCGACGTGGACTTTGCCCACCTCGGCGCCGAGCTGCCCGCGGGCCTCCCCGCCGACGCACAGCCCGGTGACACGAAGGTCCCCCTCGACCTGTGGCTCGACGACGACAACCGGCCCCTGCAACTGGTCCTCGACCTGTCCCCCGTCCTACGCGGCGCCGGCGGCCAGGGCAGCGCCCGCATCACGGCGCGCTACTCGGCGTGGGGCTCACCGGTGACCATCACAGCCCCGGCGCCCGACCAAGTCGGCACACTCGTCGGCGGCTGACGCGGGCGGAGCTCAGCCCACCGGCGCGTGCTCGGGCGACGGCGCGCCGGCCCAGTCGTGCAGGACCGGGGCGAGGCCGACGGGGTCGGGGACGTCCGTAGCCCAGGCGACGACGCCGTCCGGGCGGAGCAGGAGACCGGTCGGGGTGGCGGAGGCGTCCGGGACGGTGGTGACGCGGGTGGACCACGGGGCCGCGACGCGCGCGACCGACGGGCTGGGCAAGAAATCACGCGACTGCTTCCCCAGGATCGCAACCCGCCGCTGGCGTGGGCGGCCGCGGTAGGCGAGGTTCGAGCCTCCCGGCTCTGTACGAAGCCCGCCGGTCGATCAGCCGGTTGCGGGACCGCACTGGTTCGCGCAGGGGTCTCGTGTCAAGGACCGGCCGGCCCACGAGCCTCGCCACGCGGCGGAGGCCATCGCCGAGGTCGCCGGGCGAGCGACCAATGCCCCGGAGCTCAGCCCACCGGCGCATGGTCGGGTGACGGCGCGCCGGCCCAGTCGTGCAGGACCGGGGCGAGGCCGGCGGGGTCGGGGACGTCCGTAGCCCAGGCGACGACGCCGTCCGGGCGGAGCAGGAGACCGGTCGGGGTGGCGGGGGCGTCCGGGACGGTGGTGACGCGGGTGGACCACGGGGCGGCGAGGCGCGAGAACGCGCCGTCGGGAGTGCGGTCGAGCAGGACGAACCCGCCGGAGTGGGTGTGGTCGGCGAGGCGGGAGCCGTCGGACAGCCGCACGTCCGGGGCGTAGCGGCCGATGAGCGGGTGGTCGCCGGGGAGGTCGAGGCGCTGGGTGACGCCGGAGATCTTCTTGACGGCGTGGGTGGCGCCGTCGGGGGTGGCGAGCAGGTCGGCGACGACGGTGCGCAGCGCGGCCGACTTGGGGTCGCCGCGCAGGACGCCGATCTGGGCGCGCGTCCAGTCGAGGACCCAGGCGCCGAGGGGGCGGCGTTCGGCGTCGTAGGTGGTGAGCAGGCCGTCGGGGGCCCAACCGGCAATGACGGCGCCCAGTTTCCAGCCCAGGTTCATCGCGTCGCCGACGCCGAGGTTGAGGCCCTGGCCGCCGAAGGGCGGATGAACGTGGGCGGCGTCGCCGGCGAGGAAGACGCGGCCGGAGCGGTAGGTGGCAGCCTGGCGGGAGTTGTCGGTCCAGCGCGTGGCCGTGCCGCGCAGGGCGGTGAGGGTGACGTCGGTGCCGGAGACGCGGCGCAGGCTGCCCTGCACCTCCTCCAGCGTGACGGGCGCGGCACGGTCGACGGGGCCGCCATCGAACTCGACGGTGGTCACGCGGCCAGGCTGCGGTCCGCAGCGGTAGGCACCCGCGGCCGACCACGCCCAGCCGTCGGCGAGCTTCTCGGGGTCGACGATATCGGCGACGGCCAGGCGGCCGGTGAGCTCGGGGGCGGTGCCGGGGAAGTCGATGCCGGCGAGGCGGCGAACGGCGCTGTGCCCGCCGTCGCAGCCGACCAGCCACGCCGTGCGCACCGGGCCGGCCGTGGTGCCGACGAGCACGCCGGCGCCGGTGTCCTCGAGCGAGGTGACCTCGACACTGCGCCGCACCGGCACGCCGAGCCGCGCGACGTGCTCGGCCAGCAGCGCCTCCAGCTCGCGCTGCGGCACGAGCCGCGCGCCGTCGACGGCGGTGTGGGCCGCGAGGTCGGGATCGGACCAGTCGACGAGGTCGGCGTCGAGCACCATGCCCGCGAAGTGGCCGGTGAACCGCGGGCCGTCAGGCTTCTCGACCAGGCGCGCGAACGACCCCACCTGCCCGAGCGCCGCCCGCTGCACCTGCTCGGCCGCAGGCCGCAACCCGCGACGGTCGAGCGCCTCGGCCGTCGGCACGTTGATCGCGCCGGCCTTCACCGCCTCGTCCGGCTCGGTCAGCCGCTCGAGGACCTGCACTTTCGCTCCGGACAAGGCCAGCTCGGCGGCCAGCACGAGCCCCACCGGCCCCGCACCGACCACGGTCACGTCCACACGTTCCTCAGACACGAACAATGTTCTACTTACGAACGTCGTTCGTGTCAAACTAGGCTGATCCCCGTGAACCCCCGAGAGCGACGCGCGGCGCGCCACCAGCCGCCGACCTTCCAGGCCGACACCCGACCCCGGCGCCGCCGCAAAACCCCGATCGTGGAACAGGTCATCGACACGGCGCTCGACGTGATCGCCCAAGAGGGCTACGAGGCCCTGACCATGCGCCGCCTGGCCGACGCCCTCGACACCGGACCCGCCTCGCTCTACAACCACGTGGTCAACAAAGCCGACCTCGGCGAGCTGCTCATCGGACGCCTGTGCTCCGAGCTCACGCTGCCTTCCCCGTCTGCCGACGAGTGGCGCGACCAGATCCGCGACGTCTGCGAGCAGCTACGCGACCAATACCTGAAGTACCCCGGCATCTCCGCCGCCGCGTTCGCCATGGTCCCCACCGACCTGCAAGCCCTACGCGTCCACGAAGGCATGCTCGCCATCCTGCTCACGGGCGGCGTCGCCCCACAGACCGCCGCGTGGGCCATCGACGCACTCCTGCTCTACGTCGCGTCCTACTGCCTGGAACTCTCCATCGCCCACCTACGCTCCACCCGCGCCGACACCGCCTGGGTCCTCGACCGCGACGAACTCCGCCGCCGCCTCACCGCCCTACCCGCCGAGACGTTCCCCCACACCACCCGCCACGCCACCGAACTCACAGCCGGCAAGGACCACGACCGCTTCGACTTCACGGTGGGCCTGATGATCGACGGCCTCAACCGCCACTCGCCGGATTCACACTCGGACCCCCGCGACCCCAGCGAAAAGAATCGTCCACAATAGACAACGGCGACCACTCCCCAACCCCACAAGTGGATGGCCCTCCGCCACTCACGAACGCGAGATACCCTCCCACCCCCACCATCTCGGAGACCTGCCCGTCCGGCGAGGACACTCTCTTCTTCTTCAAAGCCCCCGAGCCTCCCAAGAAGCGCCCCGAAGCCCCCTACATCAGCTCCAGCAAGAACGGTAACTCCTGCGGCGCATACCAAGCCAACTCATGATCCTCCGCATCCCCCAACACAAACTCCGCATCTTCGTCGCCCAGGTCGGCCGCGTCGATCACCCCGGCAGCCGCAGAAACAGCATCGGCAGCCTCCGCGGAATCCACATGAATCGCAGCAATCTGCGAAAGCGCAACCGGACCGTCGAGACGCACAACAGCAGCATCGAGATCCGCACGCAGCGTCACGTTATCCACATCCGCCGAAACAACAGCCCGCCGAGGCTCGCCCTTCTCCTCTGCGTTGATCAACCGCAGCGACGCCCGAGCGGCATCCAACAACGCCGCATACTCCAACTCCTCGTCGGAGCCACTCACATACGCCTCCCGCAGCGCGGGCGTCAGCGCGAACGCCGTGCCGCTGCGGGCCCGGAACTCGCCGTTCGACTCGAGGTCGCGGAGCATCGCGATCGTCGCCGGAATGTAGACCCTCACCAGTGCGCACCCTTCAGCTCTTCCAACGCTTCTTCGATCATCCCGCCGAGCAGGTCGACGTCGAACGCGGCCTTGCGGTCGCCGTTGAGTCCGAAGTAGACACCGCCGTGGTAGGAGGTGACCCCGATCGCCAGCGCCTGGGTGCGCATCAGCGGCATCACGGGGAACATCTCGATCAGTTTCGCCTCACCCGCGTACACCGGTTCCTGCGGCCCCGGCGAGTTGGTGATCATGAGGTTGAAAATCCGGCCCGACAGCGAACCGCCGGCCCGCGCGCCGAGCGAATGCAGCGTCGCCGGGGCGAAGCCGCTCACCTTCAGCAGCCCGCGCGCGGCGACGGAGCGGCCGGAGTCGAGGTGCTCGGCCATCGCGTGGCCGACGTGCTGCAGCCGCAGCACGGGGTTCGGCTCGCCCACCGGCAGGTCGACGAGGTAGGCCGCCACCTGATTGCCGACCAGCGCCGGCGTCGAGTACTCGGCCGTCTCCTCGTCGCGCACGGCCATGGGCACCAGCGCGCGCACGGTGGCCGTCGACGTCAGGTTCACCCCGCGCGAAAGGAGCCACTCGCGCAGCGCGCCGGTGATCGCGGTGAGGATCACGTCGTTGACGGTCCCGCCGTGCTCTGCGCGGATCTTGCGGTAGTCCTCCAGCCGCGTGCGCACCACGGAGAACAGCCGACCGCCGGACACACGCACGTTGAGCGGGCCCTGCGGCGCCGGGTTGACGACCGTGCGCAGCGTGGACGCCACGTCGCCCAGCGTCTCGGCGACCTTGCCGACCGAGGTCAGGGCGTCGTTGGTGGCGGAGCGGACGTTCTCCACGAGCTCACCGGGGCGTTGCACGGCCTCGCTCACGGCGTCGAACACCAGCTGCGCGCGGCTCGGCTCGCGCCGCGGCGTCCAGGTGTCCTCGTACGGCTCGGGCGGGGCCGGGGCGTCGTCGAGGATGAGCTGGCCGAGGTCGATGGTGCCGATACCGTCCACAACGGACTGGTGCGTCTTCGTCACCAGCGCCACGCGGTCGCCGGCGAGCCCCTCGACGAAATAGGCCTCCCACAGCGGCCGCTCGGGCGCCAGCCGCCGGGACATCAGGCGCGCGACCAGGTCGAACAGCTGCTCGTCGGTGCCCGGCTGGGGCAGGGCGGAGCGGCGGACGTGGTAGTTGAGGTCGAAGTCGACGTCGTCCACCCACACGGGCCGGGCGAGGTGCCCGGGGACGTCGAGCACGCGCTGGCGGTAGCGCGGCAGGAACGGCAGGCGCGAGCCGACGAGGTCGAGCAGGTGCGCGTAGTCGAACCCGCTGCGCGGGCGCTCGAAGATCGCCACGCCGCCGACGTGCATCGGGGTCGCGTGGTCCTCGACGTACAGGAACGAGGCGTCGAGCGCGGACAGGCGGTCGGGCATGGGCCGATCCTTACACAGTGCGAGACTGACCGGCGTGGGTGATGAGGCGGAGGTTTCTCCGAAAGACCGGTTCCTGACCGTCTACGGGCGCAAGCCGGTGCTCGAAGCGCTGGCCGACGGCGGTCTGCAGGTGGACAAGGTCATCCTCGCCGACACCGCCCGCGGCCCGGCCGCCGCCGAGATCCAGCGCGCCGCGAGGGACGCCGGGGTGCCGGTGCAGCGCGCGAGCGCCCACCGCGTGAAGGTGCTGGCCGGCAACGGCAAGCAGGACCAGGGCGTGCTGGCCGACGTCGTCGCTCCGCGGATGCGCTCGCTCGCCGCCGCGCTGGACGACCGCCGCCCGCCCGCGCGGGTCCTGCTGCTCGACGGCATCACGACGCCCGCGAACGTCGGCATGATCCTGCGCACGGCCACCGCCGCCGGCTTGGAAGGCGTGATCGTGCCGCGGCGGGGGGTGGCCGCGTTGGACCCCATGGTGGTCAAGGCTTCGGCCGGCGTGGCGTTCCGCGCGCCGGTGCTGCGGTGCGGCAGCGCGCGTGAGGCGGCCGAGATGCTGACGGACGCCGGTTATGGCCTGTACGCGCTGAGCGCGTCGGGCAAGTCGACCGTGTTCGACGTTCCACTGCCTCAGCGGGCGGCGTTCGTGCTGGGCGGAGAGACGGAAGGCGTGGGCGCGGCTGTGGCCGAGCTGGTGACCGAATGGGTCTCCATCCCGATGCCCGGCGACGTCGAGTCGCTGAACGTCTCGGCGGCGGCCGCGGTGCTGTCGTTCGAGCTGGTGCGACGGGTCAGCTGAAGAGAACGGCCAGCTCTTCGAGAGTCTCCGCCATCGTGACGTGGTGGATGGCGACCATGCCCGCCTCCGCGGCGCCGCGGACGTTGCGGGCGGCGTCGTCCACGAACGCGCAGGTGGCGGCGGCGAGGCCGAGGCGTTCTGCGGCCACGAGGTAGATCTCGCGGTCGGGTTTTGCGACGCCGACCTCGCCGGAGAAGACCAGCGTGTCGAAGTAGTCGGCCAGCTCGTGCCGGACGGCCGACGTGGCGCCGGGCGCGTTGGAGACCAGGCCGGTGCGCGTGCCGCCGGAGCGGATGGCGCGCAGGTAGTCGTAGAGCAGGTGGGCGTCGGGGTCGGTGAGGACGCCGGCGTAGTCGACCAGCAAGCCTTTGAGCACGCGCTCACCCTAGCGATCCGGGATATAGCGCAACTTGCAGATCGGAATGGGCTGATTCGCGGATTTCGCCGGATCAGGCGCCGACGGTCCCCTTTTCGGCTTTGCCCGCGCACTACCTGCAGCGGATCGTCCGCGGTTCAGGGGAGGAACACATGACGAGCCACCGCCTCCGCGGGCTCGCGGGCAACGAGCCCGCTGCCCGGCCCCGCCAGCTCCGGCACGCCTCGCGCCACCGGCCGCCGGTCCGCGACCTGCCACCGGCCGTCCACAACGTAGTCCGGCTCCTGGGCCCGCCCAGTGAGAAACACCTGGCCGGACGGCTCAACTCCATCCTCGAAGTTCTCAGCGGCCTGCGCGCGGCGTCGCAGATCCAGCAGCTGGTCGCACCGCAGCTCTACGCCCGCCTCATCGCCCACGGGCGGCTTCCCAGCACCCACCACCGCATCGGCAATCTCCACCTCTGCCACCCGACAGACGCCGCCTTGGAAGCCGCGACGACCATCCAGAGCGGACCTCGGGTGCTCGCCCTGGCCGCCCGGTTCGAACGCAACCGCACCGGGTGGGTCTGCACGCGCTTCCACCTGCTGGCGCCCCGGACGGGCCCGCTCCGGATGGTCAACCAGCGCACCGCCGCGGCTTGAGGTCCACACGTCCGACCGCGTGACGGGACGGCTGTCCCAACTCGCGGGTCACGGCGTCAGCCGAGCGCCACCGGGAGTCGGGACAGGCCGCGCATGGTGATGGTCGGGTTCCAGGCCGGGGCGCCGGCCAGGTGGAGGGTGGGGGTGCGGATGGCGAGTTCGCGCAAGGCGGTCTGGCCTTCGAGGCGGGCCAGAGGTGAGCCGAGGCAGAAGTGGATGCCCTGGCCGAAGGCGAGATGACGGGAGGGCTCGCGGCTGGGGTCGAAGGTGTCCGGGTCCGGGTGGGTGGCGGGGTCGCGGTTGGCGGCGCCGATGAGGACGATGGCCTGGGCGCCGGGCGCGACGTCGGTGGTGCCGACGCGCGTGGGCTGCAGCGCGACGCGGCTGGTGAGTTGCACCGGGGAGTCGTGGCGCAGGACTTCTTCGACGGCGTTGGGCGCGAGGGCGCCGTCGTCGCCCAGGGAGCGGAGGCCGGCGTCGGTGCCGAGGAGGGCGAGGACGCCGTTGCCGATGAGGTTGGTGGTGGTCTCGTGGCCGGCGACGAGCAGGAGGGTGAGCGTGACCAGCAGCTCGGCTTCGGTGAGCTTGTCGCCTTGGTCAGTGACAGCCACGAGGTCCGACAGGAGGTCCTCGCCGGGGTCGCGGCGGCGTTCGGCGGCCAGTTCGCGGAAGTAGGCGTTGAACTCGCGGCCGGCCTCGCCCGCTTCTTCGAGCACGGAGTCGGCGACGAGGAAGGAGGGGTCGAGCGCGCGGGCCAGCGCATGCGACCACTCGGCGAAGCGCGACCGGTCGGCCATCGGCACGCCGAGCATCTCGCTGATCACCTCGACCGGCAGCGGCGCGGCCAGCGCGGTCATCAGGTCGGCCGAACCGGCGTCGATCAGGTCGGAAATCAGGCGCGCGGTGATGTCCTCGACGCGCGGGCGCAGGCGCTCGACCATCCGCGGCGTGAACGCCTTCGACACGAGCCGCCGCAGGCGCGTGTGGTCCGGCGGGTTGAGGCCGAGGAACGACACCACCGGGCGACCCTCGGCGTCGACCAGGTCGTCCGGGTGCCGGGTCGCCGGGTCGAGGACCTCCGGCTGCGGGTGCCCGAACGCGGGATCACGCACGACTTCCGTCGCCTCCGCCAGGGCGCTCACCACGAGGAATCCGGGCGCGATCTCGGCGACGGGCTCGGCCTCGCGCCACTTGCGGTACAGCGGGTACGGATCCGCCTTGTACTCCGGCGCGAACATCCGCGTGAAGTCTTCCAGGTCAGCCACGGCTCTCCCCCTCGACGGCACCACCGACCACGTTAGGTGCGAACGCGGATCCCGTCACGTGAAGACAGACCCGCACCAGCGACGCGCTGGCCCACGCAGTACTCAGGACGCGCAGCCGGCGCCCGGACCATCGCCTCGGCGCCGGCCGAACACGGCCTGACGCACCACCGCGACGCGAACACCGGCCCCAGCACGCGAAACGCGCTTCACTCGCGGCCCGCCCGAAAAGTCCGCTACAGCGGTGCGGGCCCCCGCGGCAATGCAGCGCTCACGACGCGAGCTTCCCGCACCCGCGCAATCGCCGCCGTGACTTCGCAGCGCGCCCCACCACACGAAAAAACTTGCGTCGGGCGCCGTGGCGGGCTGCCAATGCCGACGACTTTGTCCGAACGCGACACCGCCAGCCACACCGGGCGCAGCGCACAAAAAAGGGCGGGCCGCACGAATGCGGCCCGCCCCGGAAACCTGCGTCAGCGACGCGGGCCCTTCTTGCCCTTCTTCGCCTGTGCGCGCTCGGCGGCGCGGCGTTCGCGGCGGGTGTTGCCCGCGCCGCCGCCGTCGGTGTCGGCGCTGTCCGAATGGGACTCCACGCCGCCGCCCTCGGCGGGGCCGGACATGGTCAGTCCGGATTGGACGCCGCCGCCGACGCCCTTGCCGCGCAAGGCCGACGGGACCGACTCGGTGTCGGTGGTGGGCGGCTGGGGCGGGGTCGGGCGCGAGTGACGGCCGTTGTCGTCACCGAAGGAGGCGGCCGCGGCGCCCGTGGCCGAGGTGATGCCCGCGGGCAGCGCCGACGGGTCCAGCTGCGGCGCGGGTTCCGGCTCGCTGCGTTCGACCTGGAGGTTGAACAGGAAGCCGACGGCTTCCTCCTTCAGCGATTCGAGCATCGCGCGGAACATGTCGAAGCCTTCGCGCTGGTACTCGATCAGCGGGTCGCGCTGAGCGAGCGCCCGCATGCCGATGCCCTCCTTGAGATAATCCATCTCGTAGAGGTGCTCGCGCCACTTGCGGTCCAGCACGGTCAGCATCACCTGGCGCTCGAGGCGGCGCATCGCGCCCTTCTCGCCCACCAGCTCGTCGATCTCCGCCTCGCGCTTGTCGTACGCGTCGATCGCGTCGTCGACCAGCGCCTGGCGCAGGGTCTCGGCATCGAGGTCGCCGTTCTCCACCAGGTCGTCCCAGTTCAGGCCGACGGGGTAGAGCGTCTTGAGGGCGGTCCACAGCTGCTCGTGGTCCCAGTCCTCGGCGTAGCCATCGGAGGTGGCTCCGTCGACATACGCGCCGACGACGTCCACGGTCATGTGCTCGATCTGCTCACGCAGGTCCTCGCCCTCGAGCACGCGGTGGCGCTCGGCGTAGATCACCTTGCGCTGCTCGTTCATGACCTCGTCGTACTTGAGGACGTTCTTGCGCGTCTCCATGTTGAGCTGCTCGACCTGCGTCTGCGCGCTCTTGATGGCCTTGGAGACCATCTTGTGCTCGATCGGCACGTCGTCGGGCAGGCGCATCGTGGTCATCACGCGCTCGACCATCACGGCGTTGAACCGGCGCATGAGGTCGTCGCCCAGCGACAGGTAGAACCGCGACTCGCCCGGGTCGCCCTGACGACCGGAACGACCGCGCAGCTGGTTGTCGATGCGGCGCGACTCGTGGCGTTCGGTGCCCAGCACGTAAAGACCGCCGACCTCGCGAACGTGCTCGGCCTCCTCCTTGGCGCCGGCCTTGATCTCCTCGAGCACCTTCGGCCACGCGGCCTCGTACTCCTCGGAGTTCTCGACCGGGTCCAGGCCCTGCTCACGCAGCTCCTGGTCGGCGATGATGTCCGGGTTGCCACCCAGCACGATGTCGGTACCGCGGCCGGCCATGTTCGTGGCGACCGTGACCGCGCCCTTCTTGCCGGCGCGCGCGACGATCAGCGCCTCCCGGCCGTGGTACTTCGCGTTCAGGACCTCGTGGGGCACGCCCAGCTTCAGCAGCAGCTTCGAGAGGTGCTCGGACTTCTCGACGCTCGTGGTGCCGACCAGCACCGGCTGGCCCTTCTCGTGCCGCTCGGCGATGTCCTCGGCCACGGCCTCGTACTTGGCCTGCTCGGTCTTGTAGATCAGGTCGGCGCGGTCGGCGCGCACCATCGGCCGGTTGGTCGGGATCGGCACCACACCCAGCTTGTAGGTCTGGTGGAACTCCGCGGCCTCGGTCTCGGCCGTACCGGTCATGCCCGAGAGCTTGTTGTACAGCCGGAAGTAGTTCTGCAGCGTGATCGTGGCGAGCGTCTGGTTCTCGGCCTTGATCTCGACCTTCTCCTTGGCCTCGATCGCCTGGTGCATGCCCTCGTTGTAGCGGCGGCCCACCAGGATGCGGCCCGTGAACTCGTCGACGATCGTGACTTCACCGTCGCGGACGATGTAGTCCTTGTCCTTGTTGTAGAGCTCCTTGGCCTTCAGCGCGTTGTTCAGGTAGCCGACCAGCGGCGTGTTCGCGGCCTCGTAAAGGTTCTCGATGCCGAGCTGGTCCTCGACGAACCGCACGCCCTTCTCGGTGACCGCCACGGTGCGCTTGCGCACGTCGATCTCGTAGTGGTACTTCGAGTTGATCAGGTTGGCCTTCTCGACGCGCTCGCGCGAGCCCATCGTGGTGGTGTCGATGCCCTGCATCAGCGGCGCGAGGCGGGCGAACTCCATGTACCACCGCGACGACTGGTCCGCCGGCCCCGAGATGATCAGCGGCGTGCGCGCCTCGTCGATGAGGATCGAGTCGACCTCGTCCACGATCGCGTAGTTGTGCCCGCGCTGCACGCACTCGTCGAGCGACCACGTCATGTTGTCGCGCAGGTAGTCGAAGCCGAACTCGTTGTTCGTGCCGTAGGTGACGTCGGCGTTGTAGTGCCGGCGGCGCTCCTGCGGGTCCTGCTCGGCGAGGATCACGCCGACCTCGAGCCCGAGGAACCGGTGGATGCGGCCCATCCACTCCGCGTCGCGCTTGGCGAGGTAGTCGTTGGTGGTGACGACGTGCACGCCCTTGCCGGAGAGCCCGTTGAGGTACGCCGCGAGCACGCAGGTGAGCGTCTTGCCCTCGCCGGTCTTCATCTCGGCGACCTGGCCGAGGTGCAACGCGGCAGCACCCATCAGCTGCACGTCGTAGGGCCGCTGGCCGAGCACCCGCTTCGAAGCCTCACGGGCGACCGCGAAGGCCTCCGGGAGCAGCTCGTCGAGCGTCTCACCCTTGCCGTACCGCTCTTTGAACTCGTCGGTCTTCGCCTGCAGTTCGGCGTCCGACAGGTCCTTCACGTCGTCTTCGAGGGTGTTGATGTGATCGGCGATGTTGCGCAGCCGCTTCACCATCTTGCCCTCACCCGCGCGGAGCAGGCGGTTCAGCACCATCCGGTCGACCTCACTAGCTGATCATGATCGCACCCGAGCCGGTCCCGGGCTTGTGGGCACGGCGCGCACTCGTAGTGCGGCGCCGCCGTCTCACCACATCGTAGGGAACACACAGTGGTCCGCGCACGCACGTGCTCGCAGAAGGTCATGAGAGGCCCCTTCGAACCCTACTCCCGGCACGCGGGTGGCCCGCACGCGCTCGCGTGCGGGCCACCCGTGGCGCCGGCCGGCTCCCCGGCCGCACCGGTTCGGCGGGCTCAGCCGCCGAGCCGGATCACGCCGTAGTCGAAACCCTTCCGCCGGTACACGACGCTGGGGCGCCCGGACTCGGAGTCGTTGAACAGGTAGAAGTCGTGGCCGACCAGCTCCATCTCGTAGAGAGCCTGGTCCACCGACATGGGGTCCGCGTTGTGCTTCTTCTCGCGGACGACGCGGCCGGGCTGGTAGCCCAGATCTTCGTCTTCCCAGCGTTTCTGCTGGGGCAGGGTGATCTCACCGGAGCTGACGGCCGCGAAACCTTCGGTGATCGGTTCGGCCGTGTCCACGGCGGGTGCCTCCAGCACTGCCGTGCTCGCGGTGGGACGGGCGACGGCGTCCGGCGATCCGCCGGCCATCGCCATCGAGGTCGCCTCGGCGACCGACTCCGGGCGGCTGCGCCCGTAGTGCACGCGCCTCCGGTCGTGTGTCCGCCTCAGCCGGTTCTCCAGCTTCGTGACGGCGGAGTCGAGCGCTGCGTAGAAGTCCGCGGCGCACGCTTCAGCGCGCACGGCCGGACCGCGGCCCTTTCCGGTGATCTCGACGCGCTGGCAGCTCTTCGCCTGCCGGCGGTTCGGCTCGTGGAACAACTCCACGTCGTACCGGATGACCTTCTTGTCGTAGCGCTCAAGACGGGCCAGCTTTTCGCTGACGAGTGCCCGGTAGTGGTCGGGCACCTCCACGTTGCGGCCCTTTACGACGATGTCCATACACGACCTCCCTCGCTGAGATGACTGCGAGCTGTTGTGTGTTCACACGGCGCCGGTAGTGCGGGGACGGAGCCCGGATCTGGCGGGCTGAGAAGAACTCGATGGCCGGTCACGACGTCTCGTGGCGGATGCTCGAGCGCGGACTCAGCGCGCCTCCGGCGCCAGGGACATGGGCTGCACACCTCCCTGCCTGCGGGGATTGCTGATAGCGGAGCACGTTAGCTTCATCACGCCGCTCGCAACAGCCCCCGAGCCGGGGGATGTCACGATTCGGGAACCCATTACGGCGTGCAGCGAAACCCCCGTGCGCAGCCCGAAATCCCGCCCCTGACGGCCGAACGCGAGCGATGCGTTTTCACGCGTACGGCGCAACGGTGCGGGAGCCCGGAAGCCGAGAGTCACGGCCCGGTGCGCCACAGCCGCCACCCCGGTGGAGTGTTCGGCCGCCCGCGTGATTCCGAGCCAGACCCTCATGTCCCGACAACGGGCGGCCGTTGCGTCGCGTTCCCTGTTGACATCACTCGGGTAGGTGACGTGTGCTCACCCTGCGGCGAGCAACGCGACCACAGCCGACACGGCGACCCCGGCGTCGGTGAGTGCCCGCACGCACGCGGCCGCCGTGGCACCCGTGGTGACCACGTCGTCGAGCACCACGACCCGGCTGCCCGGCGGTGGCCGGCCCGCGGGCACGAACCGCAGCCGCCCGGCCAGGTTGGCGACGCGTTCCGCCCGGCTGAGACCCACGGCGTCACGGGCGCCCTTCAGCGCGAGAGCGGGCGCGACGAAGGCCTCGGCGCCCGTTTGGGCGAGACAGCACGCGGCGGCGTCGGCGAGGCGCTGCACGTGCGGGCCACCACGGAGGCGTGAAGCCGAGCGACGGCTCGGCGCCGGGACGAGGCACCACGGCCCGCCGCGCGCGGAATCCCCGGCGGCCACGGGCTTTCCGAGCCGTGAACCGGGGCGCGAAGACCCGGCGAAGGCCGGTTCACCGAACGAAGGTCCACCGAGTGAGTGTCCCTCACGGCTCGGGCCGGCGCGGGGAGCACCGGCGCGCGGCAAGGCCGCCAGCGCGGACGCGAGCACCCGGCCGAGTGCCGGCGCGACATCACGGCGGCCACGCTCCTTGTAGGCGATCAGGACGCGCTTGGCGACGCCCTGGTAACGAGCCAGCGCGTACGCCGGCGCGAGACCGGCCAGCGGCGCGCGGACCACCTCCGTGAGTGACCCCCACACCCGCGAACACTCCGCGCAGCACGGGACACCCCGGGCACCACAGCCGGCACAACGGGCGGGGACGAGCAGATCGAGAACCATGACTCGCAGTGTGCACCCGGGCACCGACAGTTTCGGAGTCCCCGAGGCCCGCCCGGCGAAAACGAGCGGGAAAACCTCGTCAGCCCGGGTAGAACGGCGTCGCGTTCAGCATCGTGTGGGCCTGGGGCCGCCAGACCTCACCCAGTTCGGTGGCGTTCCACAGCCCACCCGGGTCGGCCACCACGATGGGCCGGTTGGGCGCCGCCGTGACCGCCGTGACCGGCGCGGTCAGGTTCGAGCCGTTGAACGCGTCCATCCGGCGCCCGTCCACGGAAACGCGCTGCACGGGCTGGGAACTGGACGACGTGACGACCACCAGCGTGTCCGCGGTCGAACCCCAGTCGAGGTCCACGACATCCGACAGTTCACCCGGCTGGAGCACGCGCGGCTCCCGCAGCGTCACGGTGTCGCCGTTGCGCACGACCGCCGCGACCACGAGCTGGCCGTTGACGATCGCCGCCACGCGGGCGCCGTCGCGCGACAGGCGAAGGGCGCCGATGTCGGTGCCGAGGGCGAGCAGGTCGTTGGCGTTCACGCTCTGGCGCAGCCAGTGACCGGTCGGGTCGAGGACCATGCGGGCGACGATCGAGTGGTCCACCACCGTCCACACCTCGCCCGACGGACCGGCCTCGCTCGGCGCCGGCCGCCAGGTCGGGCGGCTCAGGGAACCGCCGGAGAGGTCCACCAGCGGCAGGTCGCGGCCCAGGTCGCCGACGCGCAGCTGAACGCGGTCGCCGCTGCGCTCCACCACCGCGAGCCGCTTGCCGTCGATCGACTGCGCGGCGCTGACCACGGCGTACGCGCCGTTGCCGGCCGGCCCCGCCACGGGCGCGCCGTCGCCGAGCGAGCGGATGCGCCCGTCGACCGTCATCAGGCCCAGCAGGTCGGCGCTCGGCGACGAGGCCGCGCTGTAGGAGGGCACGTCGCTGCTGCGCCAGTACTCGTGGCCGCGCACCAGCGGCTGGCCGTCGGCGAGCAGCCGGACGCGGCTGGACGTGACGGCCTGCATCGACAGCATGATCTGCGCCGCGATCAGCGTTCTCGTCTCCGGGCTCGCCCCGGTGAGCCCCGAGAGCTGCACGAGCAGCGAGCCGTCGTCGGCGTTCTTGACGTTGGTGTCGAGCGTGACCTGGTCGCCCAGCAGGTTCTGCACGGCCCCGGCCAGCCCCGCCGACGGACCCTGCAGGATCAGGTCCATCACCCGCCCGGGCAGGCCCGATTGCGGTTTCGCGGGCACGTAGCGCAGGTCGGGCACGAAGGCGCCGGAATCGGGCGAGTAGAAGCTCACGGCGACGCGGTTGTAGTTCGCCTCGAAGTCGTCGTCGGTCACCAGCAGCGTGGGCGGGGCGCTGGAGATCCGCCACTGGCCATTGGCCTGTTTGCGCACCTGGATCGTCAGCTCGGCCGGACCGGAGCCGGGGATGAACGCGCTGTCGGCGCTCAGCGTGCCGAGGGTGTACCCGCGCAGCCCCACGTTGCTCACGTTCGGGTCCGGCGGCGTCGTCGTGGACGGCGACGGCGACGGCGTGTCGTAGACGGTGCTGAAGGTGTTGTCGATGATCGTGATCGCGCGGCTGGGTTTCCACGCGCTGCGCTGCTGGTCGTCGAGGTACGCGCGCGCGGCCGCGTTGTTGGACCGCGGATCGCCGTTGGCGCGGACGAAATCGCGCACGATCGTGAGCGCGTCGAGGCCGTCCTCCGGTTCCGGTGCGTCGTTCGCCACCGGGGGCGTCGAGTCCACGGACACGACCAACGGCTGCGACTCCAGCGGCACGTTGGCGCAGCCCGCGAGCAGCAGTACACCCGCCAGCGCGAGCAGCACTCGCTTCACCGGCCGACCTCCTCGCGGTCGGAGTCCCGTTCGGGGTCGCGGTCGGCGAGGATCGCGTCGGGCGCCGGCTGCACCTCGAGCACCGAAGACGGCGACAGCGTGATCTCCGGCGTGGCGTCGGGCGGCGGCAGGCGCAGCGGGTTCTCCTCGATCGGCACGTTCTGGTGGCGCGGCAGGACGAGGCGGAAGCAGGCGCCCTGGCCGAGCTCGCCCCACGCGTCGAGGACACCGCCGTGCAGCCGCGCGTCCTCCTGGCTGATCGCCAGGCCGAGGCCGGTGCCGCCGGTGCGCCGGTTGCGCGACGGGTCGGCGCGCCAGAACCGGTTGAACACCAGGTCGGCCTCGCCCGTACGCAGGCCCACGCCGCGGTCGCGCACGGTGACGGCCACCGCCGTCTCGTTCACGGCGACGGTGAGCTGCACGGGTTTGCCCTCGCTGTGGTCGACAGCGTTGCCCAGCAGGTTGCGCAGGATCCGCTCCACGCGCCGGGCGTCGACCTCGGCTGAAGCGTCTTCCTCGGGCAGGATCAGCTCCACCGAGCTGCCCGCGGTCCCGGCGATCACGCGTACCTGCTCGACGGCACGTGTCGCGATGGGCCGCACGTCGATGTACTCGGCTGACAGCTCTTCGACGCCGGCGTCGAGCCGGCTGATCTCCAGCAGGTCGCCGAGCAACGCCTCGAACCGGTCGAGCTCGTCGACCAGCAGCTCCGTGGACCGCGCGAGGCCGGCGGGGAACTGCTCGCGTGACGCGTGCAGCACGTCGGCGGCCATGCGGACCGTGGTGAGCGGGGTGCGCAGCTCGTGGGAGACGTCGGAGGTGAACCGGCGCTGCAGCCCGCCGAACTCCTCGAGCTGGCGGATCTGGCGCTGGATGCTCGCGGCCATGCCGTTGTACGACACGGCCAGCTTCGCCAGATCGTCCTCGCCGACCACGGCGAGGCGCTGCTCCAGGTCCCCGCCCGCGAACTGCTCGGCCGCCGCGGCGGCCTGGCGGACGGGCCGCACCACCTGCCGGACCACCAGGTTCGTGATGCCGGCCAGCAACAGCAGCAGCACGAGGCCGCCCACGAGCAGCGTGTTCTGCACGGTCGACACGGTGTTCTGCTCGCTGGTCAGCGGGAACAGCAAGTACAGCTGCAGCGGGCTCGCCACCGAGCTCAGCGGCGTGCCCACGATGAGGTACGTCGTGGTCGCGTTGTTCTCGGAGACGGTGTGCTCGACGCGCGCGAGGTTGCCGCCCTCCACGAACTGGCGCAGCCGCACCGGCACGGACGTGAACGGCCCCACGAACACCGGGTCGGCGTCGGCCTGGTCGTGTCCGACACTCGCGAGCACCGGCTCGAACGTGCCCGCCGTGGACCCCGTGGGCGACGCTGACGTCGTGGAGATCTTTTTCAACGCGTTCTCGAGCCGCGTGTGCAGCGCGTCGGGCGACTCGCCGCCGACGCCCACCAGCTCACGCGCCGCGGTGTCCGCCAGCGCCTGCGTCTGCTCGACGGCGGCCTTGCGCTTCGTGTCGAGCAGGCGCTCGGTGATCTGGTTCTGCAGCACCATGCCCAGCACGAAAACGACGGCGGCCGACAGCGCGAGCGTCGAGATCGTCACCCGGAACTGCAGCGAGTGGCGCCACAGCTCGTTGAACGCCACCACCCGGCGGCGCGCCAAGACCACGAGGCGCCGCACGAGGCGCACCGTGGCTCGGGCGAAAGCGGTCGGCCGTCCCACCTTCGGGTGACTCTTCGTCCCGGCGGGTGGGCCGGCTGCCGCGGAAGCCGTCATCGGACCATCACGGCGGGCCGGCCTTGTAACCGACGCCGCGCACCGTCAACACCACCTCGGGGTGCTCCGGGTCCTTCTCGACCTTCGACCGCAGACGCTGGACGTGCACGTTGACCAGCCGCGTGTCCGCCGCGTGGCGGTAGCCCCACACCTGCTCCAGCAGCACTTCACGGGTGAAGACCTGGCGCGGCTTGCGGGCCAGCGCCACGAGCAGGTCGAACTCCAGCGGCGTGAGCGGGATGGCCTTGCCCTCGCGGGTGACCTCATGGCCCGGCACGTCGATCGCCAGGTCGCCGATGGTCAGCGACTCGGCGGGCTCGGCCTCGGTGCGGCGCAGGCGGGCGCGCACGCGGGCGACGAGCTCCTTCGGCTTGAACGGCTTGACCACGTAGTCGTCGGCACCGGACTCCAGGCCCAGCACTATGTCGACGGTGTCGCTCTTGGCGGTCAGCATCACGATCGGCACGCCGGACTCGGCGCGGATCGCCTTGCAGACGTCGATGCCGTTCATGCCGGGCAGCATCAGGTCCAGCAGGACCAGGTCCGGTTTGAGCTCGCGCAGCGCCGGCAGCGCGCGCGAACCGTCCGCGACCACCGCGGTGTCGAACCCCTCGCCGCGGAGCACGATGGTGAGCATCTCCGCCAGCGCGGGGTCGTCGTCGACCACCAAGACACGTGCCTTCATGAGCACATGTTCGCACTACTTGCGCCGCCGTCGAGCACGACCCGCGCGTTTGACCACCAGAAAGATCAAGATCGCGAGCCCGGGTTGCTCCATCCGGGCGCGCCCGAGCAGGTGCTGGACGGCCCGTGAAGGTTCCCGGGCAGGCCTCGGGAACCCCCACGGGCCTCGGGTGGGAAGAGCTACGCGGTGAGCTGGGCGCTGCCCTCACCGACGACGGCCGGCACCGGCGCGTCGACGAGCACCACACCGTCGGTGACCACCACGGCGTAGGTCCGGACGGGGCTCTTCGCAGGCAGGCAGGTCGGCACGCCGGTGCGCAAATCGAACTGGGCCGCGTGCAGCGGGCACTCCACGAAGCAGCCTTCGAGCCAGCCGTCGGCGAGCGAGGCGTCCTGGTGGGTGCAGGTGTCGTCGATGGCGTAGAAGCCGGTGGCGGTGTGGAAGACGGCGATCGGGGTCGGGCCGTCGATCCGGAGGGACTCACCCTCGGGCAGGTCGGCGACGGCGCAGGCACGGATCATCGGGAAGCCTCCGGAAACGGGTCACGGGAACCGGGAGCGGTTCGTGAATGTTGCGCATGACGCGTCGATGTGCACTGTGCGCAACAGTGCGGCCCGCCTGCCCCCGTCGTCAAGGGATTCGCCCGCTCAGCCGAACAGATCGCCGCCCAGCCGTTAGTGTTGCGCTATGCGGAACCAGGACTCGGGCAACGCAACGGGAAGTCAAGTTCAGTCGGTCGACCGCGCGATTCACGTGCTGGAACTGCTCGCACGCAACGGGGAGTCGGGGATCACGGAGATCGCCGGTGAGCTCGGGGTGCACAAGTCGACCGCGTCCCGGCTGCTGAGTGTCTTGGAACAGCACGGGCTCGTCGAGCAGCTGGGCGAGCGCGGGAAGTACGCGATCGGGTTCGGCATCGTCCGCCTCGCCGGCGCGGCCACCGGCCGCATGGACCTCGCGAAACTCGGCCGCCAGACTTGCCAGGCCCTGGCCGAGGAGCTGGGCGAGACCGTGAACATCGCGATCGCCGACGACGGCGTGGCCATCAACATCAGCCAGGCCCGCGGCGCGGCCGCCATCACCACACAGAACTGGACCGGGCAGCGCACGCCGCTGCACGCGACCTCCAGCGGCAAGGTGCTGCTGGCCGCGATGACCGAGGCCGACCGCAAGCGCGTGTTCGGCCACGGCCTTGAGCAGTACACGCCACGCACGACCGTGGACCCCGAGGAGCTCGAGTCGGAGGTCGAACGCGCGGCCGAGGACGGCTACGCGGCCTGCTTCGAGGAGCTGGAGCTCGGCATGCACGCCGTCGCGGTGCCGATCCACGGCCCGGGTGGCGAGGTCGTGGCGGCGATGAGCGCTTCGGGGCCGTCGTACCGGCTGTCTAAGCAGCGGATCAAGCAGATCGTGCGGCCGATGACCGAAGCGGCGAAAGAACTTTCAGCGCAACTGGGCTACTACGCCAGCTGATACTCCCCCTGGCGTCGGATCGCCTCTGCCGACGTTCGCGTTACGGGCTTCACCTGCCCGGGCGCAAGCGAAAAACCGCTTCCCCACGCGGTCTTGACACACGCCCCCGCGATCCCGCACTTTGTTGCAGAAGACGGAACACACACCCCCATCCGCAACCTGGCCCGTGCCCGGCGGGTCGTTCGGCGCGCCCGGTGAACCCCGGCCAGGAGGTACCGCGATGGCAGCCCGACCGCGAGTGGTCGTCATCGGCGCCGGGCTCGTCGGCTGCGCGCTGGCCGACGAGCTCACCGAACGCGGCTGGACCGACGTCACGGTGCTGGAGCAGGGGTCGCTCTTCACCGGTGACGGACCGGGCCTCGTGCGCCAGACCGACGCGGATCGCACCATGACGGAGTTCGCGAAGTACACCGTGGCCAAGTACGGCTCGCTGACGCTGGAGGGCCGGTGGTGCTTCCAGCCCGTCGGCGGCCTGGACCTCGCGACCACGCCGCCACAGCTGGCGGAGCTCCGACGACGCCACGGCTGGGCGACCTCGTGGGGCGTGCGCGCGTACCTGCGCTCGCCGCGGGAATGCGCCGAACTGCACCCGCTGCTGGACCCGGCGCAGGTCCTCGGCGGCCTCCACACCCCGGGTGACGGCGTGGCGAAACCGCTGCGCGCCGCCGAGGCCCAGGCCCGGCGCGCGATCGACCGCGGCGCGCGGTTCCTGGCGGGTCAACGGGTCATGGCCATCGAGCGCAGCGGCGGGCGCGTCACGGACGTGCGCACCGAGACCGATCGGTTCCGCGCCGACGTCGTGGTCTCCTGCGCGGGGGTGGGCGCGCCGGCGATCGGGCGGCTCGTGGACCTGGTCGTGCCGCTGGTGCCCTTGGCCCAGCACTACGTGCGCACGATAACGCTGCCCTCGCTCGCCGGCCACAATGATGACTTCACGGAGGCAGGCAAGCCGGTCCTGCGCCACGGCAGGCTGTCGGTGCGCGAGCACGTCGACCGCCTCGGCCTCGGCAGCGCCGCGCCGCGCACGGCCGGGCCGTTCGCCCCGGCCGACTTCGAGCAGCCCTGGGCCGAGGCCGTGCGCCTGCTGCCCGCGCTGGCCGACGCGAAAGTCGAGGACGGCGTGACCAGCCTGGTCGCGGCCACCGCGGACGGCAAGCCGCTGCTCGGCGAGCACCCGGACCTCGACGGTTTCTGGGTCGCCGAGGCCGTGGCCTTCCCGCACGCCGCCGGTGTCGCGCGTGAGGTGGCGCGGTGGCTCGTCGACGGGCAGCCTCGGCTCGACCTGCACGCGAGCGACCTCGCCCGGTTCGAGCGGGTGCAGCTCGCCCCGGGCCAGGTGCGGGAACGCGCGATCCGGACGTTCGCGGGCACCCGGCACGACGAGCCGCGGCCGCCGTTGCGCACGTCGCCGTTCTACGAGCGGCACGTCGCCTTGGGTGCGCGCTTCGCGGAAACCGGCGGCTGGGAGCGCCCGGTTTGGTTCTCCGCCAACGAAACCCTGCCCGAGCTGGCGCGCGTGCCGGCGTCGGCCGAAGGGCGGACGGCGGGCGCCGAGGCGATCGTCGCGCGCGAGCGGGTGGCGGTGTTCGACCTGACGCCGGCGACCCGGCTCGAGGTCACCGGACCGGGCGCGCTGCCGTTCCTGCGGACGATGACCACCAACGAGCTCGGCCACGCGCCGGGTGCGGTCACGTACACGCTGCTGCTCGGCGAAGACGGCGGCGTCCGCAGCGATCTCACGGTGGCCCGCCTGGGCACCGACCGGTTCCAGGTCGGGGCCAACAGCGCCCTCGACGTCGACTGGCTGCGCCGCCACCTGCCCGGCGACGGCACGGTGCAGATCCACGAAATCACCGCGGGCACGTGCTGTCTCGGCGTGTGGGGCCCCCTCGCCGCGCGGGTTCTGGCTCCACTGTCCACAACGGACCTGCCGGCGGACGGCGCGGTCACCGCGTTCATCGGCGCCGTGCCGGTACTCGTGCTGCGCCGGTGCGGCGATCCCGGCTGGGAGCTGCACACCAGCGCGGATCTGGGCCGCCTGCTGTGGGACACGCTATGGGAAGCCGGGCAGCCGCACGGGATCGTCGCCGCCGGGCACGAGGCATTCTCGAGCCTGCGGCGGGAGGACGGTCGGCGCACGTGGGGCGTCGACTTCACCGCGGAACACGACCCGTACGAGGCCGGGCTGGGTTCGGCCGTGCGCGAGGACAAGGGGTACTTCCTCGGCCGTGACGCACTGCTCGGGCGCTCGGCCGCCACCGTCGGGCGCAGGCTGACGTCCCTGGTCACCGACGATCTGGTGCAGGGCAAGGAACCCGTGTACTTCGAGGGCTGCCCGGCGGGCTACGTCACGAGCGCGGCGCGCGGCCACACCGTCGGCAAGAACCTCGCCTACGCGTGGCTTCCCGTCGAATGCGCGAAACCTGGTACACCGGTGGAGATCGAGTACTTCGGCCGGCGGGTACCGGCGGTCGTGGAACCCGAGGGACCGGACGGCACGAGGAGAACCGCTTGACGCACTACGACGTGATCGTGATCGGCCTCGGCGGCATGGGCAGCGCCGCGGCGTACCGGCTCGCGCAGCGCGGACAGCGGGTGCTCGGCATCGACCAGTTCGCGCCCGTGCACAACCTCGGCTCCAGCCACGGCGGTTCGCGCATCACACGCCAGGCCTACCTCGAAGGCCCCGACTACGTGCCGCTGCTGCTGCGCGCGCACGAGCTGTGGGACGAGGTCGAACGCGACACCGGCCGCCACCTGTTCACCCGCTGCGGCGGGCTGATGGCCGGGCCGCCGGACTCGCGCACGATCACCGGCAGCGTGCTCTCGGCCGAGAAGTTCGACATCCCGCACGAGTTGCTCGACGCGGCGGAGATCCGCCGCCGCTTCCCCACGGTGGCCCCGCGCGACGACGAGGTGGCGCTCTACGAGCCGGGCGCCGGGTTCGTGTCGCCGGAGGGCAGCGTCGCCGCGCACCTGCAGCTCGCCGCGCGCCACGGCGCCGAGCTGCACCACGAGGAGCAGGTGTTCACCTGGAGCACGTCGGAGTCCGGCGTGCGCGTGGGCACGACATCGAGCTACTACACGGCTTCGCGGCTGGTGCTGTGCCCGGGCGCGTGGGCGCCATCGCTGCTCGCCGACCTCGGCGTGGACTTCGAGGTGCAGCGGCAGGTGCAGTACTGGTTCGAACCGGCGGACGCGGCGCCGTTCGCGGCCGACCGGCACCCGGTGTACCTGTGGGAAACCGAGCAGGGCGACCAGTTCTACGGCTTCCCCGCGCACTCACCGCAGGGCGTGAAGGTGGCTTCGCACTACGCCGGCACGCCGTGCACGGCCGACACGATCGACCGCCGCGTGCACGACGACGAGGTGCGCGCTATCACCCGCCTCGTCGGCTCGCGGCTGCCGAAGCTGGGCACGTTCCGCCGCGCCGCGACCTGCCTGTACACGAACACACCCGACGAGGACTTCGTGATCGCTCAGCACCCGGCGCACCCGCGGTTGGTCGTGGCGTGCGGTTTTTCGGGGCACGGCTTCAAGTTCGTGCCCGTGGTCGGGGAGATCGTGGCCGATCTGGTCGTGGACGGGAGCACGACGCACCCCATCGCCCTCTTCGACCCCGCACGATTCGACCCCGCGGGCTTCGACGAACGCTGAGGGCTCAGGACAGCAGCGACTTGGCCAACGTCGGCAAGTCGACACCGGCCACCCCGTCGAGCACGTGCCAGGGCGCGAGCCAGCCGGCCGCGGCCAGCTCGTCGTACACGGCGGCGCAACGCTGCTGCAGGGCGTCGTCGGATTCGAACGCGTCCCGTGCCCGCGCGCTGTCCGCGGCGGCGCGGCGGACGGCCCGTTCGGCGGCGACCTCGGGCGACACCCGCAGCAACAGGTGCGCGTCGGGTCGCGGGAGCGCGAAGCGGTCGACCTCGAGGCCCCACACCCAGCGCACGACGTCGCCGTCGGCGTTCTCGCTCAAGCGTGCGGCGGCGTACGCGGCGTTTGAGGCGACGTAGCGGTCGAGCAGCACCACGTCGTTGTCCGCCAGCAGCGCGCGGATCTCGTCGGCCGCGCCGCGGCGGTCGAGAGCGTAGAGCAGAGCCATGCCGTAGACGGAGTCGGCGAGGTCGCCGTGGCCGCGGTGCAGGGCCTCGCGCACGAGGTCCGCGTGGATGCTGCGGCCGTAACGCGGGAACGCCAGGCTGCCGACCCGCGCGCCCCCGCGTTCCAGCTCAGCGGTGAGCCCGTCCGCGAGGGTGCGCTTGCCGGCACCGTCCAGACCTTCGATCACGACCAGTCGCCCCACGGGGCTCACCCTAGGACAGGCACCACCGGCCCGGCGCTACCGGCAGTCCTATCGACCCAGCGGCGGGGTGCCGCCGTAGGACCAGTTCTGGTCCAGCGTGACCTCGCGCTCGCCGGCGACCGTGAGCGCGTCGAGCCGCTTGAGCTCGTCGGCGGTGAGCTCCAGCTCGGCGCCGCCGGCGTTCTCCGCCAGGCGATCGACGTGCAGGGTGCCCGGGATCGGGACCACGCCCGGCGCCTGGGCGAGCAGCCACGCGAGCGCGACCTGGCCGGGCACGGCGGCGTGGGCCGTGGCGATTTCCCGCACGATCTCCACGGCGGCGAGGTTGGTCTCGAATACCTCACGCGCGAACCGCGGCATCTTGCGCCGGTAGTCGTTCTCGGGCAGGTCGTCGAACGAGGTGATCTTGCCCGTCAGCATCCCGCGGCCCAGCGGGCTGTAGGGGACGACGCTGATGCCGAGCTCGCGGCACAGCGGGAAGACCTCGTCCTCGATGTCGCGCGACCACAACGACCACTCGGTCTGCACCGCGGTGATCGGGTGCACGGCGTGCGCGCGGCGGATCGTGTCGGGCGCGGCCTCGCTCAGTCCGAGGTAGCGCACCTTGCCCTGCTCGACGAGCTCGGCCATCGCCCCGACGGTCTCCTCGATCGGCGTGTCGGGGTCCACGCGGTGCTGGTAGTACAGGTCCACGTGGTCGGTGCCGAGCCGCTTCAGCGACCGGTCGATGCGCTCGCGCACGTACTCCGGGCGGCCGTTGATGATCGCCGGCTGACCGTCGAACGGGCCCCGGACGATGCCGAACTTGGTGGCCAGCACCACCTGGTCGCGGCGGCGCGCGATCGCCTTGCCGATGGCCTCCTCGCTGTCGCCGTAGACGTCGGAGCTGTCCACGAGGGTGACGCCGAGGTCGAGCGCACGGCCGATCAGGGCATCGGCCGAGTCGTCGGTGGCGTCGTCCTGGGCCTGACCGTAGGGACGGGCGAAGCCCATCGCGCCGTAACCGATGGCACCGACGGTGGGACCGGTCGAGCCGAGCTGCCGCTGGGGAATGGGGCCCTGGGGTGTGGCCATGGAAGGAATCCTTAGTCGCGGTGGTTGATCTCCTCGACGCGGATAAGTCCGCGCCTGTGGACCACCATAAGTCCACGAGTGAGGACTTAGCAACCCGCGCGTGACTCCGAACCACCGACGCGCCTCGTACCCTGGCCTCCATGAGTCCTGATTCGACGCCGAAGCGCCGCGACCCCGTGGCCACGCGCGCGGCGATCCTGAACGCCGCCCGCAAGGCGTTCACCGAGCACGGCTACGACGGCGCCGGAGTCCGCGAGATCGCCGGTGCGGCCGACGTGGACGCGCGGCTGATCGGCAAGTACTTCGGCTCGAAGGAGGGGCTCTTCGCCGAGGTCGTGGAGATCGCGTTCGAGAAGTCGATGATGATGACGCCCGAACTCAACGCCGAGGCGGCGCGGGCCCTGCTGACCGGCGACGACCCGCACGCGTCCGACGGGATGCTGCTCACCCTGCGCTCCGTTGCCAACCCGCGTGCGGCGGCGATCATGCGCGAGAGCATCGAGCGCAACTACCAGAGCCGGCTCGCCGACGCGCTGCCCGGAGCCGGCACCACCGGCCGCTCGGCGCTGCTGATCGCGATCTGCGCCGGGACATTGCTCAACCGCATGCTGCTCGGTTCGACCGTGCTCAACGGCGCTGACGCCGAAGACCTGATCCCGTTCCTGCACGCGGCGCTCGACGCCGTGGCCGAAGACCCGGACCGGACCGCTCCGGACGAGAAGGTGGTCGACCGGCGGCCCGGCGGGAGGGACGGCACCGCCGGGCCGGCCGGTACGCCTTAGGCGGCCTCGCGCCACGAGTGCAGCAGGTAGCCCCCGCCGCCGGTGAGCAGCAGGCCCGCGAGGATGAGCAGCGGCAGCCAGCCGGAGTCGTGGTCCTCGGGCGGCGGGGTGTCACCGCGCGGCAGGACATCGGCCACGAGCCGGATGGCGCGCGCCTCGCCGGTGGCCGACCGCGGAACGAGGTGGGCGTTGCCGACGCCGGCGGGCTGCGCCGCGCTCGCGCCCGGTGCCGACGTCAGCAACGCCATGCCGACGAGCGCCACGAGCGCCAGAACCCGGCCCGTGGTGCGTACTCTCTCGATCCGGACCCGGCCACGGCGGGCGGCGGCCCGGGCGGTGACGGGTAGCTGCTTGGCGAACACCGGCACGGAACCTCCCCACCCCACGACGTGACCCTCGGTCGTCACAACGGTGAACAGTGCGGTCACGCGGAGCAAGATGCTCTTCCGGTGATCAACGCGTTCCGGGTCAGTTCTGGAACACGGAATAGGCACCCTTACGTGGCCAACCACCCCGAACGGGGGTCGGAGCGGCTACCGTGCGCTGCTAACGTGAACGTTCCGCGGTGTTCACGGCCGGCGCACGCAGTGATCTCCACACTGGTCTGGTGAAGGGACAAGCGGTGTCTCGAGACGGGGAAGGCGCACTGATCATCGAACCTGTTCGCCGTGGCTCTGGCGATCTGCCCGCGGAGCTGGCCGACGCGTTGCGCACCGGCGAGTTCCACCACGCCCTGCGCACGGCCATCTCGCATCGGGGACTGTCACTGGCCCGCCTGCGCGCCCACCTGGCGCTGCGCGGCGTCCAGATTGGACAGTCGACGCTCAGCTACTGGCAGCGGGGGCTGCGCCAGCCCGAGGTGCCCAAAGCGTTGCCGGCCGTCCGCGCCCTGGAGTCGGTGCTGCAGCTGCCGGCGGACTCGCTGGTGGTGCTGATCGGCCCGCGCACCGCTCGCCCGCGCGGGCACCAGGCCGCGGTGTCGTTCCACGACCTGCGCTCGGGCGACATGGGCTCGATCGTCGACCAGCTGCTCACCGACCTGGGTGTGCTGCCCTCGTCGAACCACTCCAACGCCGACCTGGAGCTGCTCTCGGTCCACGACCGCATCACGGTCGACGAGCGCCGCCGCCAGGTCAGCATCCGCACGCGCTTGGTCACGCGCGCGCGACGGCACGGCCCCGACCGCTACGTGACCGTGTACAACGGCGACCCCGGCTGCAAGATCGACGACGTCGAGCTGATCACCGCGGAGGGTTGCCGCGTCGGGCGGATCCGGCGCCACCCCGGCGGCGAGACGATGGCGACCGAGCTGCTCTTCGACCGCAAACTCGGCGAGGGCGACATTCACGTCTTCTGCTTCGAGGTGCGCGACGACTCCAGCGCGTTGTTCCCCGGCTACTACCGCATGCTGCGCGACCAGGCCGCCAGCTACCTGCTGCAACTGCAGTTCGCGCCCACCGCGATGCCCGCGCGCTGCACCCGCCAGGTCCGCGCCCGCGACGACGCCCTGCCGGTCGAGGCCGAAGAACTCCCGCTCGACACAGGCGGCGTGACGAGCGGCTACTTCAGGGACGCGGGACCGGGGCTGGCCGGGATCGCTGTGGAGTGGAACTGAGCCGACCGGTGAACAACGGGGCCCCCGACCTGCGTTGACGGGCCCAGATGCCGCGCGCACGATGAGTTTTCGGGGCAGCCTCACCAGGAGCCGAAAATGAGTTTCGTGCAAGTCATCGAGTTCAAGACCTCACACCCGGACGAGCTGAACGAGCTCATGGACGAGTGGAAAACCGCGACGCAGGGCAGTCGCACGGCCACCCACGCGGTCGTGATGAGCGACCGCGACCACCCCGGGACGTACATGGAGTTCGTCGAATTCCCGTCGTATGAAGAAGCGATGCGGAACTCGGAGCTGCCGGAGACCGCGAAGGTCGCCGAGCGCATGGGAAAGCTGTGCGACGAACCGCCGGTGTTCCACAACCTCGAGGTGATGCGGGACGAACGGCTCTGAACGGCCGGGCGCCTCTCGGGCACCCGGCCGCCACCGCATCAGAGGATGATCAGATCCGTGACGCTGTAGGACAACGAGCCGCGGAAGCCCGCGCCGGTGCGCTGCGGGGCCAGGTCAGCCAGCTCCTCGGCCTGCGCGGGGAAGAAGGACAGCTCGCCGGTGCCGGTCCACGTGCCGGCCACCTGCGGAGTGTCCAAAACGGACTGCGTCAGCTCGTGCACGGCGGGGTTCTCGTACTGCCCCTTCGTCAGCCGCGGGAAGTGGCGCAGGTTCACGATCGGCCGGCCGAGCGCCGGGATCGTGGGCGCGGTCTTCTCGAGCGTCACCTGCGCCTGCGCCAGCTGCCGGCCGTTCGACGACAGCGTTGCACCGAACCGGCCGCCGGGGCCGACCACGGGGCCGGCCTGGCTCGGCACGCCGAACGCGCGGGTCTGGTGCACGGCCCCGATCTTCTTCGGGAAGCCCTGGATCCAGCCGCGGGCCAGCGCCTCGTCGTTGTCCACGTAGATGAACGGGCACCACGCCACGGGCGAGCCCTTGTGCACGGCGTCGAGCAGCACGAGGAACTCGCTGTACTGGCTGCGCACCGGGTCGAGGTAGGTGTTGTCACTGGCGGAAAACTGCCAGTCGATGAACAGCGCGTAGCCGTGCCCTGAACTCGCCGGGTCCGGGTCCAGCCCGGTCGGCAGCGACGCGGCGGCCGCGGCCGGCGTGGTCCAGAACTCGACGCCGACCACGTCACCGACGTAGTGCCACGGCGGCGTCGGCGCGAGGTTGGCCACCCCGCGGGCGCTGAGCGGATAGCTGTAGCCCTTGAGCCGTTCGTTCACCGGCGTGGTCGTGGCACCGTCAGCGAACGCGGGGGTGCTCATCGCCCCCGCCGCCACCGCGGCCAGCCCTCCGGCGATTACCCCTCTTCGGCCCACTTCTCCTGCGGACAAGGCAGATCCCCTTCACTTCGACAATCCCCCGGCCGCGGTGCGCGGCCGCTCTCTTCGAAGGAACCACTGGATCGGGCCGAACGGTTCCGCGCGCGGAGAGGCCGGAGCCCAGGAGGCAGACCCGAAGCGGATCTTCGGGCACATCGGACGTCGCGGGCTTGTCCTCGGCCGGGGAACCGGAGTGCACTGCGGGGTGGTCTGAGCCGCCGGGGCGTCCACTATGGAGGCAGGCGCATCCGGAACGCCGAAGCGGCGCCCGGGAACACCCCCGGGCGCCGCTTCGGCACTGCGAAAACCTCAGTAGCGGTAGTGGTCCGACTTGAACGGGCCTTCCACGTCCACGTCGATGTACTCCGCCTGCTCCTTGGTGAGCTTGGTCAGCTCGCCGCCCAGCGCCTCGAGGTGGATGCGCGCCACCTTCTCGTCGAGCTTCTTGGGGAGGCGGAACACCTCCTTGTCGTACTCCTCGTGCTTGGTGAACAGCTCGATCTGCGCGATGACCTGGTTGGAGAAGCTGTTCGACATCACGAACGACGGGTGCCCGGTGGCGTTGCCGAGGTTGAGCAGCCGGCCCTCCGACAGCACGATGATCGTGTTGCCGTTGGGGAACACCCACTCGTCGACCTGCGGCTTGATGTTGATCCGGTGGATGCCCGGGTAGCGCGCGAGGCCGGCCATGTCGAGCTCGTTGTCGAAGTGGCCGATGTTGCCGACGATCGCCTGGTGCTTCATCTTCGCCATGTGCTCGACCATCACCACGTTCTTGTTGCCGGTGGTGGTGATCACGATGTCGGCCTCGGGAAGGACGTTCTCGAGCTTCTTGACCTGGAAGCCGTCCATCGCCGCCTGCAGCGCGCAGATCGGGTCGATCTCGGTCACGATCACGCGCGCGCCCTGGCCGCGCAGCGACTCCGCCGCGCCCTTGCCGACGTCGCCGTAACCGCAGACCACGGCGACCTTGCCGCCGATGAGCACGTCGGTGCCGCGGTTGATGCCGTCGATCAGCGAGTGGCGGATGCCGTAGCGGTTGTCGAACTTCGACTTCGTCACGGCGTCGTTCACGTTGATCGCCGGGAACAGCAGCTCACCAGCCGCGGCGAGCTGGTAGAGCCGCAGCACGCCGGTGGTGGTCTCCTCGGTGACACCGCGGACACCCTCGCCGATGGTGGTCCACTTCGAGGAATCGGCGGCAGCGCCCGTGATGGACGCGCGCAGCAGCTCCAGGAAGACCTTCCACTCGTCGGGGTCCTCGTCGTCGGCGGGCGGCACGACGCCGGCCTTCTCGTACTCGGTGCCCTTGTGCACGAGCATGGTGGCGTCACCACCGTCGTCGAGGATCATGTTCGGACCCTCGCCGTCCCAGGTGAGCATCTTCTCGGTGCACCACCAGTACTCCTCCAGCGACTCGCCCTTCCAGGCGAACACCGGCACGCCCTTGGGCTCCTCGGTGGTGCCGTGCGGGCCGACGACCACGGCGGCGGCCGCGTGGTCCTGCGTGGAGAAGATGTTGCACGAGGCCCAGCGGACCTCGGCACCCAGCGCCACCAGCGTCTCGATGAGCACGGCGGTCTGCACCGTCATGTGCAGCGACCCGGAGACCCGCGCGCCCCGCAGGGGGTAGACCTCGGCGTACTCACGGCGCAGCGACATCAGGCCCGGCATCTCGTGCTCGGCGAGGCGGATCTCCTTGCGGCCGAACTCGGCGGCCTCGAGGTCGGCGACGGCGAACTCGATGCCGCCCCGGGTGTCGTGCCGCTTGGCAACGCTTTCGGGGGTCATAGTGCGGTTCCTCCATGGATTGATGGCATCTGAACAGTACCGTTGTCGGCTTGACGTCCCCCCGACCGGCTTAGGAGACCCTTACCGTGCCCGCCCCGCTGCCCGGCCCCGACACCCGCATCGTCGAGCTCAGGGTGGCCGGACTCGCGGGCACGAGCGGCGAGACGCTGCTGGACGCCGTGTCCACCGTCGACGTCGCCGGCGACGGGATCGGCCGGATCGTGCGCCCGGCGGACCGGCTGCGGCGCCCGGCCCCCGGTCCGATGGTGCCCGCGCTGGGCCGCTCCATCCCACGCACGCTCGAAGGATACCTGTGGAGCCGCATGACCTCGGGCGGCGCCGCCAAGGCCACGTGGGCGCTGCTGTTCCCGTTCTCGCTGGCCAACGTCGCGTTCTGGATGCTGCCGCCGGTGCACCGCGCCCGGTGGCTCGGCGGGCTGTGCCGCGGGCTGCTGCGTGTGGTCGCCGTGCTGCTCACGATGCTGCTGGTCGGGCAGGTCGCCGTGACCGCGCTCGACCTGTTCGCCACCCAGTGCCTCGCGCCGGGCAGCGGCTGCCTGCCGTGGGTGCCCTCGTGGCTGCGCACGGACCCGGCGCGGCTGACGATCGGCGTCGCCGTGCTGTTCGCCGTGGTCGTCCTGCTGCACCGGATCTCGTCATCGAACTGGCAGGTCAAAGCCCCTGAGCCCCGGGCCCGGCGTGGCTCGCCGATGCAGCTGCTCGCCGACCCGGAGGCACCCGGGATGTCCGCGACGCACACGGTCGCGGCCCTGGCCTGCGTCGCGTTGCTGCTGCTCGGCGGACCGCTGCACGTGCCCGACGACGTGCCCCGGCTGATCGGCTGGATCTGTGTGCTGGGACTGGTGGTCGCGGTGATCGTCGGCGCGGCGATCGGGAGCGACCCCGGACGCGTCGCGCGGCGAACGCTGATGACCTTCGCGGCGGCGCTGGTGGTCTTCGCCGCCGTGCTCGCCGCGCCGCTGCCCGAGCGCGGCGGCCTGCGCGGCACCGACGGCACGGTCGAAGGACTCGGCGCGGCGCTGCTCGGGATCACCATCCTGTTCGCGCTGGCGCTCGTGCCGATGGCGCTGCTCGCGCGAACGACCTGGAAGACGCGGCCGAAACGGCTCCGTCCGTGGCTCGGCGGCTGGGCGGCGGCACCGGTGGTCGCGCTCGCCGGCCTGCTCGGCGGCGGCTTCGGCGCCGGGCTGGGCATCGCGATCCGCCGGCTGCTGGGCACGGACGGGCTGCGGCTGCCCGACACCTACGAGCTGATCACCGTGCTGTGGGGCGCCGGCCTCGCATTGATCGCGGTGCTCGCCGTGGCCGGCTACGCGATCGCGGTGCCGCTGCGTCGGCGCCGCCGCGGGATCCCGGCGCTGGTCGAGCTGGTGCAGCTCGGCGCGAAGCAGGAAAAAGCCGCGGCCCGCGCGTGGGCCCGCTCCGCGTGGGAACGCCGGCACCTGCACCAGCTGGCGATGATCGTGGCCATCGGGCTCGGTGTCGCCGGGCTGGCGTTGCTGGTGGTGCGCTTCGGCTTCGACCTGCGGCCCTCGTGGTTCACGCCGGTGTCGGCCGTCGGAGTGTTCGCACTCGGCGGTTTCGCGGCGGGCCTGCTGCGAGTGGTCTACTCCGCCGCGCGCACGCCGGAACGCAACCGGCACCTCGGCGCGCTGTCGGACCTCGTGTCGTTCTGGCCGCGCGCGGCGCACCCGACCGTGCCGCCTTGTTACGCGCTGAAGGTCGTGCCCGAGCTGACCGAACGCGTCAAGGAGCACCTCACCGAACCCGGCACGCGCGTGGTCCTGTCCGGACAGAACCTCGGCAGCCTGCTTTCGGTGCTCACGGCCGCGCGCCTGTTCATGGAGCTGACCCCCGACGAGCGCGATCGCGTCGGACTGCTCACCGCGGGGTCGCCTCTGCAGTGGGGTTACCAGCGCGCGTTCCCTGCGGTGCTGCCACAGGAAGCGCTCGCGACGTTGTTCGGCGACCTCGACGGCCGCTGGCGCGCGCTGTGCCGGGGCACGGACATCTTCGGCGGCGGCGTCACGACCTGGCGGCACAACGTCTCCGGCCGCCACCTCATCGGCGACGGCTACCTGCCCGAAGGCGGCTCCGGCGCGCTCGAAGCGACGCCCGAGGACTCCGGCGTGCTCGTGCTCGGCGGCGACCACTGGCTGCCCGACCCGCTGCGCGCGCCCGACGCCCGCCACCGCTGGGCCCCGGGCGTACTCAAGCACACCGACTACCTGGCCGACGCCGAGTGGGACCAGGCGCTGGCGATGGCCGCGGGGCTCGGCCGCCCGGGCGGCCGCTCCCGGCTGCTGGGCGAACAAGGCTCATTGTTCGGCGATCTGCCTCGCCCGCGCTGAAAATCCTTGTGCGGTAACCAAAAGCTTGTGCGGTAACAAGAAGACCGGAGGGGAGCCGCACCCGTGGGCAAACGGGTGCGGCTCCCCTCCGGTTTCAGGAACCCGAAAAGCAGGTCAGTTGGCGCCGCGGCGGCGGAACTTCAGCAGCGCGAGCAGGCCACCACCGACGACGAGCAGCGCCGCGGCGATGTAGATCAGCCACGCGTTGTCGAAGCCGGTGTTGGCGAGCTGGCCGCCGGTGCCACCGGTCTCGTTGCCGGCCGGGGCGGCGACAACGGCCGAGGTGCTGGTGGGCGCCTCGGTCGGGGCGGCCTGTGACGTGGTCGGCACCGACGAGGTCTCGGTCGGCTGCGTGGTCGGCGTCTCCGACGGCTTGGTCGGCTGCGTCGTCTCAGTCGGCTGCGCCGTCTTGCCGATACAGGCGAACCAATGGCTGATCGTCGCCTGCTGGCCACCACCGTTCAGCGGCGAGCGGAGCTTCTCCCACGGCGGGGTGGTCGCGAGCTCGCGCTTGCCGGGCTCGTAGACGTTGTACCCGTCGCCGCCCTTGACGACGACGGCCTCGACGGTGACACCGTCGGCGACCTTCGTGATGTTGAGGTACTTGTCCTTGGTGGTGCCACCGGTGAAGGTGAAGACCGACGCGGCGTCCTCCTGCGTCACCAACGTGCCCGGCAGGTGCGCGCCGGCGCAGGTCGTGACGTTCGCGCCGACCGGGTTCGCGCGGGTGTCGTCGGAGTGGCACGCCAGCGCGGAGGTGGCAGTGCCCAGCAGCGCCAAGCCGGTGGCGGCAGCGACTGTCAGACCTGCGCGAAGGGGTCGTCTGGTGATGGTGGGCATTCAGAGAACTCCTGTACCGAACGGGGGATACCGAGCGAAGATGAGTGCACTCCCAGTGAGGATCGAAACCACTTACCGTATGAATCACACACGAGTGATTAACCCGCCAGAGGGAAGACGAAGCGGACGGTATCGCATACGGCTCACTCGCTCACCCTGCGTTCGAGAGGTGGTCCAAACCGAGACGCGGAGGTAATTTTCTCGTGATCATTCTGATTTAGGTGACAACTCGGCCACATCACGCAACCTTCACGCTCCCCGGTGAATGCCCAGGTGGGAGACGTAAAACGGCCCGCCACCCCGAGTGGGGCGACGGGCCGCTACGAGCAGTGGTTCAGTCCTCTGAAGGCGGCGCTGAAGGCCCTGTGGAAGCCGATTTCGCCGCAGGTTCCTCACCCGAGGCGATCCGCTTGCCCAGCAGCGAGTGACGCCGGCTGTAGACGAAGTAGATGACGACCCCGACGACCATCCAGACCACGAACCGCAGCCAGGTCAGCACCGTCAGGTTCAGCATCAGCCACAGGCAGGCGAGGATCGCCAGGATCGGGATCAGCGGCACCGCGGGCACGCGGAACGCGCGCGGCAGGTCCGGTCGCGTCCGGCGCAGCACCAGCACACCCGCCGACACGAGGATGAACGCAAACAGCGTGCCGACGTTCACCATCTCCTCGAGCTTGTCGGCCGGGAAGAACGTGGCCGCCACGGCCACCAGGCCGCCGACGACCAGCGTCGCGCGCTTCGGGGTGCCGTGGCCGCCGGTCTTGGCCAGCCCGCGCGGCATGAGGCCGTCGCGCGACATCGCGAAGATGATCCGCACCTGGCCGAGCATCAGCACCATCACGACGGTCGTGAGGCCCGCCAGCGCGCCGACGGAGATGACGTTCGCGGCCCAGTCCACGCCGTTGACGGAGAAGGCCGTGGCGAGCGTCTTGTGGCTGCCGTCGCCGGCCGAGGTCGCCAGATCGGTGTAGGGCACCATGCCGACGACCACGAGCGACACGGCCACGTACAGCACCGTAACGATGGCCAGTGAGCCGAAAATGCCGCGCGGCACGGACTTCTGCGGGTTGCGCGTCTCCTCGGCCGTGGTCGCCACGATGTCGAATCCGATGAACGCGAAGAACACCAGCGACGCACCGGCCAGCAGGCCGAAGACGCCGAACGAGCTGCTCTCGCCACCCGCGATCACCGAGAACAGCGACTGCTCGACACCACTGTCACCGGGGGCACCCGGCTTGGCCTCGGGGATGAACGGCGTGTAGTTCGCACCCTTGATGTAGAAGATGCCGAGGATGATCACGAAAAGCACCACGGCGACCTTGATGCCCGTGATCACCATGGAGAACCGTGAAGACAGCTTCGTGCCGATGGCCAGCAGCGTCGTCAGCGCGACCACGACCACGAGCGCGCCCCAGTCGATGGTGACCCAGCCGAGGTCGATGGTGGTCTTCGCGCCCTTGCCGAAGAGGTAGCCGAGCACGGTCTCGAGGTAAACCGACCAGCCCTTCGACACGGCGGCCGCGCCGACGGCGAGCTCCAGGATCAGGTCCCAGCCGATGATCCACGCCATGAACTCGCCGAACGTGGCGTAGGAGAACGTGTACGCGCTGCCCGCGACCGGCACCGTCGAGGCGAACTCGGCGTAACACAGCGCCGCCAGCGCACACGCGATCGCGGCGCACACGAACGCGACCGACACCGACGGGCCGGAGAAGTCACCCGCCGTGCGCGCGGTGAGCGTGAAGATGCCCGCGCCGATGACGACCGCGACGCCGAACACGGTCAGATCCCAAGCGCCCAGGTTTCTTCGGAGCTTGGTCTCGGGCTCGTCGGTGTCCGCGATGGACTGCTCGATCGACTTCGTGCGCCACAAACCCTGCCCGGGCACAGTGACCTCCTGATGACCTGCGTGCAAACGGGGTGAATCACCCTAACGCGGCAATCTGGAGGCTGCGCGGTGGGAGTTGCTCACCGCGCGTTGCGGTCGAGATCCGGTTCGAGGTAGATGAGCGACGCGACGGGGACCTTCGCGCGAACGCGGGCCTCGGCGTCGTCGATGGCCAGGGCGACCTCTGACGTATCGAGGCCGGGCACCAGTGCGAGCTTGGCGGCCACGAGCAGCTCGTCGGGGCCGAGGTACTGCGTGCGGATGTGGATCACGCGCTCGACCTTGCCCGCGGCCAGCTCGTCGACGATCGTCGCGAGGTCGGTGTCCGTCGCACCTTCGCCGATGAGCAGGCTTTTCATCTCGACGATGAGGATCACCGCGATCACGCCCAGCAGCAGGCCGATCATCACAGTGCCGATGCCGTCCCACACCGGATCGCCGGTGAGCGTGGACAGGCCGACGCCGAGCAGCGCGAACACCAGACCGATGAGCGCGCCCGTGTCCTCGAGCAGCACGACGGGCAGCTCGGGTTCCTTGGCCTGGCGGATGAACCGCCACCAGCCGACGTTGCCCTTGATCTTCCGCGACTCGCCGATGGCGGTGTAGAAGCTGTAGCCCTCCAGGCAGATCGCGACCAGCAGGATGATCACGGCCACGATCGGCGAGTCCAGGCCTTCGGGCTCGATGATCTTGTGGATGCCCTCGTACAGCGCGAACGCCGAGCCGAGCGTGAACAGCATCAGCGCGACGATGAACGAGTAGAAGTACCGCTCCCGGCCGAAACCGAAGGGGTGTTCCTTCGTGGCGCGCCGGCGCGACGACTTCTGCCCGAGCAGCAGCAGGCCCTGGTTGGACGTGTCGGCCAGGGAGTGCACCGACTCCGCCAGCATCGACGACGAGCCTGTGACCAGGAACCCGACGAACTTCGCCACCGCGATCCCGGCGTTGGCCGCGAGCGCCGCGATGATCGCCTTGGTACCGCCACCTGCTGACACGGCGTGCTCCCCTGCCTGTTGCGCAATGGATTCCCGAAATGCCCGATCGGGAGCCTAGAGGACCGATCACCACGCCGTCGCTTCGGCCACGTGAACGTTTTGAGCTCGAACCCTGCGAACCGGGAAGGGCACCTCGCGGGAACCGGAGTCCCTCGAGGTGCCCTTCCCGGCACGTCGGAAGTCAGTCTTCGCAGGTGCCGGCGGTGGCGCGGAACAGCTGGGCCGGCCGGCCCGCGAGCGGGCGGACCGAGACGGCCGGGTCGGCCGCGGGCAGCCACACCGACTGGCCGCGCAGCAGCTCGACCTGCTCCCCGTCCTCGGCCGTCACGAGCAGGTCGCCGTCGGTGCAGAGCAGGATCTGCGGGCCGGTGCAGTCGACCACGAGCTCGGTGTCGTCGCCGGCCTCCCACCGCATGCGCGAGAGCTCGAACTCCGGCGCGTCGGTGTGGTAGACGGCCATTCGCCGGCCGGTGCATTCTCCTTGCTGCACCGGCATCTCGCCGCACGCGAAGTCGACCACACGCAGCAGCTCCGGCACGTCCACGTGCTTGGGAGTGAGGCCGCAGCGCAGGATGTTGTCCGAGTTGGCCAGGATCTCCACGGCCGTGCCCGACAGGTAGAGGTGCAGATTGCCGGCCGGCAGGTAGATCGCCTCGCCCGCGCGCAGCGTCAGGCGGTTGAGCAGCAGCGCGGCCAGCACGCCGGCGTCACGCGGGTGCGCTTCGCCCAGCTCCAGGATCGTGCGGCACTCCACGCCGAACTCGCCGTGGTCGGCGATGTGGCGCACGCACGCGTCGAGGACCTCGGGCAGCAGCCCGTCGAGCGAGGCTTGCGGCAGCGTGATCCACGTGGTGAACAGCGCGCGTAGCCCCGCCGGGTCCGGCTGCGCTTCCAGCAGGCCGGTGTACTTCGCCAGCCCCGGCGTTTCGATGGCTTTGAGCAGCTTCACCGTGCGCTGCGGGTCGCGGAACCCGGCCAGTGCGTGGAACTCCGTGAGTGCGCAGACCAGCTCGGGTTTCGCCGTCGGGTCCGGGTAGTTGCGGTTGGGCGCGTCGCGCGGGATGCCGAGGCGCTCCTCGCGTTCGTGCCCTTCGGCGGCCTGCGCGGCCGACGGGTGGGCCTGCATCGACAGGGGCTCCTCGGCCGCCAGGATCTTCAGCAGGAACGGCAGGCGGCCGCCCCAGCGCTTCGCACACCGTTCGCCGAGCTGGCCGACCGGATCGGCGTCGACGAGCTCCAGGAGGCTCCGTTCGGTGCCGTCCTGCCCGAGCACGCGGGACGGATCGCCCGGGTGGGCACCCATCCACAGCTCGGCCTCGGGGTGCGGCGCCGGCACCGGACGTCCCTGCAGCTGCGGGATCGCGGTGCGCGATCCCCAGGCGTAGGGCCGTACGGCGTTGCGCAACAGCTCCACTGTCACCTCAACTCCCAATCCTTCCCATCGGCCGGAGCCGATGTCGTGCGAGCGGTGCCGTCCCCACGGCGCCCGTCCGCACTTCCTCCCCCTGATCCCGTGAGCCGTCAGGCGGTCACCGGCTCGTACCTCCCGGCGCCGCCGATGTTGCCCGCCGCGAGCCCGAGGTACACCGCGGCGAGCTCGAACCGCAACGCGAGCACCGCGGCCCGGACTATCTCGTCCGCTTCGAACTCCTCCGCGGGCGCGATCACGTCCGCGTCCGGAAGGAACTCCTCGGCCTGGAAGCGGGCCGCCTCTGCGGCGGGCCCGGTCCGCACCGAGAGCAGGAGCACTCTCGTGGCGGTTCCACCGGGTGAGTCGTCCGGATCGGCGAAGATGTCACGCTCTTGGCCGCCCGATTGCGCAATTCGGCGAAGTGCGGGCCGCGCAAGCGCTTGCCGGTAGTCCTCCGCGTCGCACACCACGCCCGAGTGAGCCGCGAAAGCGTGCGCCGCGTGCTCCGCGACGGCCACCGCCACGGGGTCGAGACCCCACAGCAGCGGTACGCGGTCGGCCACGCGCAGCGCGAGCGCCTTGGCCGGGTTCGCGAACGACTCGCGCGCGAGGTAGTCCTTCTCGGCCTCGAGGTCGAGCTGGTCGGCGAGGGCCTGCACGTCGGCCACCAGCAGGCCCAGCGCGTTGGCTGTGAGCAGCCCGGCGGCGAGCCCGCGCGGGAACGCGAGCTCCGGCGGCACCGGGATGCGCGGCGCGAGCAGCACGCCCTTGCCGGCCACCGAAGCGGCGACCGGGCCTTCCGCCGGAGCGGAGAGCACCACGGTCGCGCCGAACCGGGCCGCGCGCTCCAGCGAGGCGGCCAGCTCGCGGTCGCCCGCGTCGTCGGTGTGCGCGAACACCACGTCGAGCGCGCCGATCCACGTCGGCACGATCTCGGCCACCACGACCGGCACCGGGCACGACGGCGCGAGCAGGGCCGCCAGCAGCCGCGTGAGCGTGCGGCTCACGCCGGGCCGGTCGATCAGTACCAGCGAACGCGGGCGCCCCAGGTCCAGCCGGTCGCTCAACTCCAGCTCGGCCGCGGCCTCGGCGGTCGCCCGCACCTGCGCCCCGGCCATGGCGGCGGCACGCAGCAGCCCCGCGCTGTCGGCCTCGGCCAGGCGCGTGGGGTCGTCGAGCAGCGAATCGTCAAGCACTGTCGGCATGGCTGTCATCCGGCTCACCGGGGGTGCCAGGGGCACCAGCACCACTGAGTACCGCTTCGTCGAGAAGCAGCACGGGGATCCCGTCACGGACCGGGTACACCCGGCCGCACTCGGTACAGGTCAGCGCTTCGGCATCCGCGTCGTCCGGCGTGCCGGGACGCAGCGGTGCGTGATCCGGCGACGGGCACGCGAGGATCTCGAGCAGCTGGGCGTCAAGCGTGATGGCCATGGTTCCTCCATACCACGCGTAGGTGGGTCGTTACGGCACCTTCCGGACACAGTTCGCCTCGGTCGGTCCGCATCAGCGTGGCTTGCTCAGCCCCGGACAATAACCAGTACATCGTCGGTCAGCGCCTCGACGGCGGCGCGGTCGGCCGCCTCCACGTTGAGCCGCAGCAGTGGCTCGGTGTTCGACGGGCGCAGGTTGAACCACGCGCCGCCCGGGAGCTGCACGGTCAGGCCGTCGAGCTCGTCGATCTCGACGCCCGGCTTGTCCGCGTACGCGTCCTTCACGGCGAGCATGCGCGCGACCTGGTCGGTCACGGTCGAGTTGATCTCGCCCGAGGCCGCGTAGCGCGAGAAGTCCTGGGTGAGCGCGGACAGCGGGCCGTCCTGCTCGCCCAGCGCCGCGAGCACGTGCAGCGCGGCCAGCATGCCGGTGTCGGCGCGCCAGAAGTCGCGGAAGTAGTAGTGCGCAGAGTGCTCGCCGCCGAAGATCGCGCCGGTGCGCGCCATCTCCGCCTTGATGAACGAGTGGCCCACGCGCGTGCGGACGGGCTTGCCACCGTGCTCGGCGACGATCTCCGGCACACCCTTCGACGTGATCAGGTTGTGGATGACCGTGCCACCCGGTTCCTTGGCCAGCTCGCGCACGGCGACCAGCGCCGTGATCGCGCTCGGCGAAACGGGCTCGCCACGCTCGTCGACCACGAAGCAGCGGTCGGCGTCGCCGTCGAAGGCCACGCCGGCGTCGGCGCCGACCTCGCGGACCTTGGCCTGCAGGTCGACGATGTTGGACGGGTCCAGCGGGTTGGCCTCGTGGTTCGGGAAGGTGCCGTCGAGCTCGAAGTACATCGGCACGATCTCGATCGGCAGCCCGGCGAACACGGTGGGAACGGTGTGGCCGCCCATGCCGTTGCCTGCGTCGACCACGATCTTCAGGGGGCGCGAGTGCGTGAGGTCGACGAGGTTGCGCAGGTAGGCGGCGTAGTCGCCCAGCACGTCGCGCTCGCTCACGCTGCCGGTCTTGCCCTCGAACGCGGGCACGCCCTGCTCGACGGTGTCGCGGATCTCCGTCAGGCCGGTGTCCTGCCCGACGGGGCTGGCGCCGGCGCGGCACATCTTGATGCCGTTGTACTTCGCGGGGTTGTGGCTGGCGGTGAACATCGCGCCCGGCAGGTTCATCGAGCCGGAGGCGAAGTACAGCTCATCCGTGCTGCACAGGCCGATCGACACCACGTCAAGGCCCTGCGACGTCACGCCTTCGGCGAAGGCCGCCGAGAGCTGCGGCGACGAGTCGCGCATGTCGTGGCCGATCACCACCGAGGGCGACTCGGCCTTGATGAGCAGCGCGAACGCGGCGCCGAAGTCGCGTACCAGTGAGGCGTCGAGCTGCTCGCCGACCACACCGCGGATGTCGTAGGCCTTCACGATGCCCGAAAGATCTGGCACGCCGTCTCCCCGCCGTCAGTTCTCGTCGCGGCGCCGGTCGCGCCGCCCGGAAAGCCTACCGGCGGGAGCGGGGCTCAGGCGCGCCCGGGGAGCACGCGGAGGTGGCCGCGCCTGCCGGACGGGCCCTCCGGCTCGGGCGGCGGCGCCGGCCGGTCCGAGCGGCCCGCCTCGCGGACGGCCTCGGCCAGCGCGGTTAGCTCGTCGGCCGACTGCTCCGGAGTGGCGAACGTGCCCTCGTGGCGCACGACTTCCCAGCCCTTCGGCACGGTCAGTCGCAGCGCGTGGGCCTCGCACAGGTCGTACGAATGCGGCTCAGAGGCAGTGGCGAGGGGACCGACGACGGCGGTGGAATCGCTGTACGCATACGTGAGCGTGGCGACAGCGGGCTCTGGACAACCCGTTCGCGAACATTTCCGTACGCTCCGCACGATCCAGAACGATAGCGCGTCGCCGCAAGGGGGCCCCGGCGACACGCGCGTGCCCCTCGCGACCGCATAGACTTGCGCGGTGGCGACGGCTCGTGATTACCGACAGCGGCAGCGAATGCGGAGGGACCGGCACGGCCGGGGCCTGCGCGGAGCGCTCTACCCCGCGTCCCTTCCCGCCGCCGCGAGCCGGGCGGAGAAGTTCGACGCGCTCGTGCTCGACGCGCTGGAACCCATCGAAGCGCGCTGGCGCCACGAGCTGACCAAGCTCGACGTGGCGGTCGACGAGGTGCCCGAGGTGCGCCCGGACGGCCGCGCACCGGCCGAGGGCGTGCTCCACGACGGCTCGGTTCCGCTGTCGCGCCTGGTCCCGGCCGGGGTCGACCGCGCCGGGCTGCCCACGCGGGCGCGCATCGTGCTCTACCGGCGGCCGCTCGAGGCGCGGGCCAAGGACCCGGGTGAGCTGGCGGAACTCGTGCATGACGTGCTGGTGGAGCAGGTCGCGGGCTACCTCGGCGTCGAACCGGACGTGATCGAAGGCGATTGACGCCTCCCTTCCCGCCGTCCGGACCGAACCGCCCCAATGTGGCGTTCGGTGCGTTCAACGCACCGAACGCCACATTGGGGTTCTTCAGGGGCGCGGCGCGCGCCGCCGTGAGGGCACCGCGGTGAGCGCCGTGAACAGCACCGCGGCGAGTTGGGCGAGCAGCAGCAGGCCGCGCTCGGTGCCCGGGAACGCGAGCGAAACCTCCGACGACTGCGGCGGGATCGACACCGCCACCTGGTGACCCCACGCGGGCACGATCGGCACGGCCTTGCCGTTCACGCTCGCCGTCCAGCCGGCCTCCTGCTCGGCGGCCAGCACCAGCAGCCGGCCGGTCGGGCCGTCGGAGGCGCGCACACGGACGTCGGGCAACCGCGCGTCCACGGGCGAGACCCCGGGTGACGCGCCGGGCGCGCCGCCGCCCGTGACGGCCGCCTTGGCCAGCTCCGGGGAGATCAGCGTGACCTCGCCCGCCTTCGGCAGGAGCCGGACCACGGGCCGGCCGTCGGACATCGGGGCCGCCGGGGTGACGAAGTCGCCGGCCAGCGAGACAAGCGCCTGCGGGTTGCTGCCGGGCGGAAGGATCACGTACTCGACGCCGGAGACCGCGGCGGCCGCCACGGCTGATTTGACCGCGTTGGCGTCACCCGTGAGCAGATCGCGACGCCAGTTCGCGAGCCGGTCGGGCGTGCCCGGGGTCGGGGCGAGCTGGTCGTCGCCGAACAGCGCGAGGCGACCGCCGGTCTGGCGGGTGAGCCGGCCCAGGTCGAGCACCGCGCGGCCGCTGCCGGCGACCTCGGCGGCCACTTCCGGGGCGAGGGCGGGGCGCGGCTGGGCGGTGAGCGGGCCGGTGTGCCCGGTGCCGACGGCGCTGACGCCCAACGCGATCAGCACCACCACCCCGGCGACGCCGGCGACCTTCGGCAGCCACGGCGCGGGCACGCTCGCCGAGCCACCGCGTAACCAGGTCGCGAGGACCGCCCACAGCAGCCCGGCACCGACGACCAGCAGCGGCACGCCCGTAAAGCCGGTGGCAGCGGGACCGCCCTGTATCGGCGGCACCGGGACCTGCCGCACGAGCACCACCGCGGCGACACCGAGCACGGCGAGCGCGAGTCCGCCGGCCACCTGTTTCGTCGGCCGGACCACGAGCGCGACGAGCGTGGCCGCCAGCACCACGACGCCGATGGGCCACGCACCGGGGCCGCCCGGCGTCAGCCCGGCCAGGTCGGCGCCGGACGCGGGTGCGGCGGGACCGCCGAGGCCGTGCAGGAGCAGTTCGGGGTGCTTGAGCAGCACCGTCGGCCACGGCAGGAGCAGCACGAGCGGCAGGATCACCACGATCCCGACCGACGCCGCGCGACGCGCGAGGCCCGTCGGCGCCGGAAGGACCACGAAGCCGAGCAGCAGGCCCACGAGCGCGAGGGCGTGCGCGAGCGGCGAGAAGGCGCCGAGCACCGCGACGCCGAACGCCGACAGCGCCGAAACGTGCAGCCAGCGCGTGCCCGGGCGCGTCAGCAGCCGCGCGATCCCCGCGACGACGAGCGGCAGCACGAGGTGGACCACCACGACGTCGAGGCGACCCTGTGCGACCGACGCGGTGGCGGCGGGCAGCAGGGCGTAGGTCGCCGCGACGACCGCGCGCACCCAACGCCGGACGGGCAGCTTGCGCGTGGCCACGTACGCGCTCAGGGCGGCGAGCGGGATGTCGCCGATGAGCAGGATCGCCACGAGCGCGGCCGGGCCACCCACGGGCGCGAAGATCGCGCCGATGGTGCCAAGCACGGGCAGTGTCGCGGGGGCGGGCGCGCCGGTGCCGCCGGCGACCGCGTGCCACGGCGCGAGGTAGGTGGACCAGAGGTCGCCGAGGCCGCCGACGGGCAGCAGCCCGCCGCCGGAGAGGTCCAGGCCGAGACGGCCGCGGTTGACCACGAAGGCCAGCGCCGTCAGCAGGACGACGAGGACCACCGGCGGGGCGAAGATCGTCGCGGCGAGCACACGTCGGCGGTTCACCTCGACGAAGACCAGCCCGGGTTCGCGAGCCGGCGCCGGCCGCGGAGTGGGTGAAGGCTTCGGGCCGTCGTCGAGCGCGACGACGGTTTCCTCCGGGACTTCCTCGCGTTCTGTTTCTTGTTCGGACGGCACGGCGACGGCCACGACCGTGCCCGGCCGGCGCAACCCCGAGCCACGGGAACTCAAGCCACGCAAGGCTCCGGCAGGCAGCGCTTCGGGCCCGACGGGCCGGCGGTCCGCGGCGCCGAGCGCTTCCGGCGCGATCCAGGCCGGCTCCTCGGCGAGGCCTTCGGGGACCGTGCCGAGTGCGACGTCGCTCTCCACGCCACGGCGCACGAGCCCGACCACGCTCGCGCGCAGGGCGTTGCGCAGCCGCGTGTACCGGCCGACGAACAACCCGCGCACGGTGCCGGGGCGAGGCGATTCCCGCCGTTTCGCCCGTGCTGCCCGGAGTTTTCCGCGGCCGCTCGTGAGATAGGCGAGCGCGGACAGTTCCGCGCTCGCTTCGGGACCGCGCCTCAGAACGAAGAAGACGAGCGCGCGCAGCAGCAGGAGCACGGGCAGCCGGACGAGACCGAACCAGAACGAGAACGGCGAGCAGTTCACGAGGAACACGCGCAGCCCGTGCGCGCGGTTCACGGCGGCGAGCGAACGGCCTGCCGCGTCGGGCGTGCGCCGGCCGGTCGAGAGGGCGCGCGCGTGGCGGACGCGGGCAGCGGGCACCGAGAGCACGAGCGCGCCGGCGGCGTTGGCGCGCCAGCCGAAGTCGAGATCCTCGCGCAGCAAGGAGAAGTCCTCGTCGAAGCCACCGAGGGTGTCCCAGAGTTCGCGCTGCACCAACGATCCCGCGCTCGGCACGGCGAGCACCTCGCCGGGCTCGTCACCGGGCGCGGCCATCTGCTGGCGGTGCCCGGACGCGTCCGTGGACAGCCCCGCCTCCACGATCAGGCGCGGCTCGGCCCAGTCGAGCCCGAGCGGTCCGAGCACCTTCGCCGACGGCGTCGCTTCGGCGGCCTGCAGGAGCTGCTCGAGGCAGTCGGTTTCGGGCGCGCAGTCGTCGTGCAGCAGCCACAGCCACGCGCCCGGGTCGCCCCACCGTTCCACCGCGTGCGCCACGGCGGCCGCGATCGCCGCAGCGAAGCCAGTTTCACTCGAAAGAGTGATGACGCCGGACAGTACCGGCTGCGAATCAGGCCCCGCCGCGACGCCGCCGGGCTCGGCCGCCTCGGCGAGCAGCTTCGCGGTCAGGTCGGTGGACCCGGTGTCGACCGCGAGCACATGCCGCGGCCGGACCGTGCTGCGCCGCAAGGAAGAAAGCGCGAGCGGCAGCCACTCTTCGCCGTCGTGACAGACCACAATGGCCAGAACGGGCAACGTCCTCACGAGCGACGGTGCGACGGTACGGGTCAACAACCACTCCTGGTCAGGCTGCGGGCGGGTGCGGTCACCCTACGGCTTCACCCGCGCACGCGGCGCCGGACCCGCACTCTCCTTTTCACCTTCGCGGCGTCGAACGTTTCGCGCGGAAAGCCGTGTGGATCACACTGACGTCTCCACCACACAGGTCCACACCTCGGGACACACCGACCACATGCGACACACCACGACGGCACAACTACCGTCGCCGCCCGCTTCGATCCCCACCGCCAGGCTGGGATTGGTTCGCGCCGAAACCCCCGCCACAGCGGCAAGTTCCCCACGCACACTCCGATGACGCCTGGCTACCCACGCGGTTGCCCGCCCAAACCTCGGAGTTTCGCCGAAGATCGAAACCCGCGGTCGCGAGCTTGCTTCACGTCGGGCACAACCCAGCCACGCGCGGGCGCCGACCAGCCCAATCCGGTGCCATACCAGCGAAAACCCCACAAAAGCGAGGTGGGCCCGTGCCGCGCACGGACCCACCTCACCCCTCACGAAACCCACGTCCGCTCACTACGGCGACCACACCGGTGGTCCGGGGCGTCGGGGCGGGTCAACGGGACGCACCCCAAGAAGCACCTGGACATCGAGATGGTCCACACCTCCGTGAACACAACCCCGCCCGCGCAAAACCCACGCCCAGCTGCAAAAAGGCGACCACAGCCGGGGGTCCGGGGGCGTACCCCCGGGCGGGGTCTGGGGGTTGCACCCCCAGAAGACACTGACCGCGCGAGATGGTTCGCGTTTTCCGCGAACACACCTCACCCCTCGCGAGCGGTCAAACGGCGCGCTTTTTCAGCTTCCGCCGCTCGCGTTCGGACAGACCGCCCCAGATGCCGAAGCGCTCGTCGTGCGCCAGGGCGTACTCGAGGCACTCGTCCTTGACCTCGCAGCCGAGGCAGATCCGCTTGGCTTCGCGGGTCGAGCCGCCCTTCTCCGGGAAGAACGCCTCGGGGTCCGTCTGCGCGCACAAGGCGCGCTCCTGCCAGTCCTGTTCCTCCTCGGTGGCATCGAAGAGGTCGGTCAGATCCCCCAGCTCCTGCTCAGGGTTCTCGCCCCAACCCACGACGTGCCCCCACTCCCTCTTTTCAGGCCTCGAGTCAGTCCTCGAGCCTTCCGCTTCCAACCGCACGTCCGCCTCCTCGCTCCTACGCACTCCCCAGGCTGGCGGTGGTGAAACGACATCCGCTGTCCCCTCTCGACAGCGAATGACATCACTGTGATTACACCCGTGTAGTGCGGTCAGGTCAAGCGGAGTAGCGAGTTCGGGGGATACCTCGGGCCGATCGCGCAAGGGGACACGCCGAACACTTCACACCGGGCATACGGAAGACTGGTGGGGTGCAGAGATCAGCAGTGCGGCCCAGCCCGGTCTTCATCGGCATCCTCGCGATCACCGTGCTCGGCGGAATCCTGGCCGCGTACGGTGATTCCCTGAGTCTGACGGGTGACAAGGACCCGCTCTACGTCACCGGTGTCGTACTCCTCGTGGCGGGCGGCTGGATCGCTTCGCTGACCCTGCACGAGTTCGGCCACGCCTTCGTGGCCTACCGCGGCGGCGACGCCGCGGTCGCCCAGAAGGGCTACCTCACGCTGGACGTGCGGCGCTACACCGACCCTGTCCTGTCGATCCTGCTCCCGCTGATCTTCCTCCTCATCGGCGGCATCCCGTTGCCCGGCGGCGCGGTGTGGATCAACCGCGGCGCGCTGCGCAACCGCGCGACGTCGTCGTGGGTCTCGCTCGCCGGCCCGCTGTCGAACCTCGGGGTGGGCGCCGCGCTGTGTCTCGTGGCGGCGCTGGTACCGATGTCGGCCGGCCTGTTCTACGGCCTGTCCTATCTGGCTTTGCTGCAGGTGATGACGTTCCTGATCAACATCCTGCCCATCCCCGGCCTCGACGGCTGGGGCGCGATCGAGCCGTATCTCTCACCGCAGGCGCGGGCGTTCGGCGCGCGCGTGCGGCCGTGGGCACCGCTGGTGCTCTTCGCGCTGTTCTTCGTGTTCCGCCCGCTGTCCGACGCGCTCTGGTACGTCGCCGGCCTGATCTTCGACGCCTTCGGCGGCAGCGGGCTCGCGGCGCAGATCGGGCAGTCGGCCTTCCTCTTCTGGCGGTGACGGCGGTGACGGCGGTGACGGCGGTGACACGAGCTTCGGCTCAGGAGAAAGAAGCCCAGTGCGAGTTGGCCATCAGCCACGCGTGCGCGCGCTTCCAGATCTGCTTGAGCCCCCAGCGTTCGCCGAGGTAGTCGCCCGCCGCGCCGACCACCGGGACCAGCCCGAGAGCCCGGTGGTAGAAGCGGCCGCGCGGGCGCTTCTCCAGTTCCTCGGTGATCCCCCACAGTGACCGGCCGAGCCGCCACAGTGTCCCGGCGACGGCTTTCACCGTCACCTTGCCGTGGGCGCGTTCGGATTCCGTCAGTTCTTCGGTGAGCTGTGCGGCCGCACTGTCCTCTGCGGACTGGTCGGCAGGCTTTCCCCCGGCGAGCACCGGGTCGATGTCGCGTTCGAACAACACCGACGCGATCAGCCGCACCCGGCTGCCGACGTCGGTCACGCCGTACTCCCCCGCGATCGCGCACAGCAGCAGCCCCTGCGAAGCGGCGCCGAGCGTGTCCTGAACCGGCAGCCGGTCGGCGAGCGCGCCGCCGAGGCCGGGGATCGAGGTGAGCAACGCCGTGAGCCGGCCGACGCGGTTGACCCACCAGCCGCAGCGCTCGTCGATGTCCATCCCGGCCCACGCGGCGGTGCCGGGCACCTTCACCGACGTGAGCGCGCCGATCACCTTCTCTTTGAAGCCGTCGTCGACGAACTCGCCGTCGCTCGCCTTCCGGGCCCGCGCCCGCAGACCGAACGGGTCCGACTCGCGCAACGCGTCGAGCATCGGCGCGCAGGCCCGGACGAACGGGCGCAGCGCCGCCACGACGTGCCGGTCCTCAATCGCCTCAGCCACGGACGTTGCCCTTCGCCGCCGCCGCGCGGCCGAGCCCGCCGCCGAGCACGAGCGCCGCCGGCAGCGCGCTCGCGCCGAGCAGCAGGATCGCCCGCCAGTCCTGAACGAGCACGAGATCACCGCCGGGTCCGGCAAAGCCGATGCCGAACACCACGACCACCCACACCACGAGCGGCACCCACGACAACCCCGGCCGCACGAGCTTCGCGGCCGTCAGCACCAGCCACGGCGTGCTGACCGCGGCGACGAGCACGGTCAGCGGCAGCGGCACCTCCCCGAGCGCGCCGACGCGCAACGGCAGGAAGAACACTTCGAGCAACGCCAGCAACAGTGCGTCCAGGCACAGCACCACCAGCATCAGGCGCTGCCCGGAGCTCAGCGGGGCCGGCACGTCACAGCCCGCCGAACAGGTCGGTGCCCGCGCCGGCCGCGTCGCCGTGGGCGAGCACGAAGTACTCGGCGGGCGGGATCGGCTGCGCGATGTCGTTGGTGAGGGCGAAGTGCACGATCTCTCCGTCGACGACCGTCAATTGCGTCTCGTGGGCGCGCAGGGCCGCGATCTTCGCCGGGAGATGGGCCGAGGTGTCGAGCACGGTCGTGACCTTCTCATCCGCGGTGCCGGGGAGCTCGTCGTCTTCAGGTACCCGGAAGGGTGAGCCGCCACTCGCGCGCAGCCGCGCGAGCCCCGCGTCGACCGCGGCACGGGAGTGCACCACGTGGAAGACGCGCTCGACCGAGGCCGCGCGCGGTGCCGCGGCCATGGTCACGTCGTGGGCGCGGATGTGGTCGGGGTGGCCGTATCCGCCGAAGGAGTCGTAGGTGACCACGACCTGGGGCCGCAGCTCGTCGAGCAGCTCCGCCAGCTGGGCGGCCTGCTCGTCGAGGCGGCCGGCGGCGAACGCGCGCGGGTGCTCGGCGGCCGGCGTGCCCGCCATGCCCGAGTCGCGCCAGCGGCCCATGCCGCCGAGGTACTCGTGGCGCGTCACGCCGAGGGCGGCGCAGGCGGCCGCGAGCTCGCCCGAGCGGTAGCCGCCGAGCTGGTCCGCGGCGGCCGAGGCCAGCAGCGCCAGCCGTGGCGGCACGATCTCGCCTTCCTCGCCGAGAGTGCACGTGACCACGGAGACCTCGGCCCCCTCGGCGGCGTACCGGGCGATGGCGCCGCCGGTCGTGATGGTCTCGTCGTCGGGGTGCGCGTGCACGAGCAGGAGCTTTCGGATCACGGCACCAGGTTAATGAACTCCGGCCGCGGGGCCGGGGCCCCGCCGTTCCGAGTCCCGGAACGTTCCGCGGCGGGGGTTCCGCCCACCCGTCGGGGGCGGCCTGGAAAGGATCGGACATGCCCTGCGGCCCGCACTCCGGTAAACGGTCGCCACCGTTCACGAGATCAGGTTAATTCCTTGTCACTTCCGGTTTGTCACGGCTGTGTGACTAGTCCATTCGCGGGGTCCACAAAGAGGATGGCGTCGGTTATTGTCCCCCGAGCCGAATGACCCACCGAGCCGTGGCCGTCCCCGAACGAGGATTGCGATGATCGAAGATTAGCTACCCTGAGTAGTCAATCAACCGCAGAACCCGAGGTGGAGATAGGCAAGACGAGATTGCTGTTCCATCACGATCTCACTGAGAGTGTCCGGATCGATAGTTTTGACGGCTGTCCACTGCCTAGGTTGCACGACTACGGTGAGCTAACTCGATTACATCGAAGCTCGCGGTCAGGAAGAGGTCGCCTCGCAAACCCGCGACGGCGTCGAGCAAGGAGAATGAATGTTAGTGACGACTAGGTCGCGCGCTGTGAAGCTCGGTGCGTTCGTCGCGGGCGCGGCCCTTCTGCTCTCCGCCTGTGGGGGCGGCGGCGGTGGCGGCAACAGCGCGGTGCAGACCGGGCAGGCCTTCGCCGACTGCGACAAGAGCCCGAACACTTGCAACACGGTTGCCGCGGACCAGCTGCAGCAGGGCGGCGACGTCACGTACGCCATCGAGAAGAACATCCCCAACTGGAACGTGACCTCGGCCGAGGGCAACGTCTTCGAAACGGGCATGGTCACCAAGGGCATCCTGCCCTACACCTTCTACGCGACGCCGGACCTCAAGCCGGTCCTCAACAAGGACTTCGTGGAGTCGGCGGACGTCACCAGCACCAGCCCGCAGGTGGTCGTCTACAAGATCAACCCGAAGGCCTCCTGGGACGACGGCACGCCGGTCTCGGCCGACGACTTCATCTACAACTGGAAGGTCCAGAACGGCAAGGACTGCCCCGACTGCCAGGCCGCCACGACCTCGGGTTACGACCAGCTCGCCTCGGTCGTCGGCTCGGACAACGGCAAGACCGTGACCGCGACCTTCTCCAAGCCGTTCACCGACTGGCGCCAGCTGTGGAGCTCCTCGGGCGCGATGTACCCGGCGCACCTGGCGGCCCAGCACGGTGACACCAGCACCCCGGCCGGCCTCGCCTCGTCGTACAAGTGGTTCGGCGACACCGTGCCGACCTGGACCGCCGGCCCGTTCAAGATCTCGAAGTTCGTGAACAACCAGTCGGTGACCGAGGTCCCGAACGACAAGTACTGGGGCGCCAAGCCGCACCTGTCGAGCGTGATCTTCCGCGTCGTCACCGACGCCACGCAGGAGCCGACGGCCCTGCAGAACAACGAGGTCCAGGTCATCTACCCGCAGCCGCAGGTCGACCTCGTGAACCAGGTCAAGAACATGCCGAACATCTCCTCCTACATCGGCCTCGGCCTGACCTGGGAGCACTTCGACTTCAACATGAAGTCGCCGGGTCTCGACAACAAGGCGCTGCGTCAGGCGTTGTTCACGGCGGTCAACCGCAAGGACATGATCGCGAAGACGGTCGGCCAGTTCACCAACAAGGTCGAGCCGCTGAACAACCACAACTTCATGCCGCAGCAGCAGGGCTTCAAGGACGTCGTGTCGTCGACCGGTCAGGGCACCGGTGACATCGACAAGGCGAAGAAGCTGCTCACCGACGCCGGCTACAAGCTCAACGGCACGCAGCTGGTGGACCCGTCGGGCAAGAACGTCGGCCCGTACCGGATCCGCTACACCGTCGGCAACCCGATCCGCCAGGACGAGTGCGAGCTCTTCGCGGCGGCCGCCAAGCAGCTGGGCATCACCGTGAACGTGTCGCCGACCGACGACCTCGGTGACACCACCACCAAGGGCGACTACGACATCATCGTGTTCGCGTGGGTCTCCTCGCCGTTCCCGTTCGCGGGTGCCGTCCAGAACTGGGTCACCGGTCAGGGCAGCAACTACGGCAAGTACTCCAACCCGCAGGTCGACAGCCTGATCTCCCAGGCCAACGCCGAGACCGACGAGGCCAAGGCCACGGACCTGCTGAACCAGGCCGACCAGATCATGTCCGACGACGCGTACGTGCTTCCGCTGTACCAGAAGCCGACCTTCATCGCGTCGTCCGACAAGATCGGGAACATCCGGAACAACTCCACGCTCGACGCCCCGGTCTACAACATGGCGGAGTGGGGCATCCGCAAGTGATCACCACCCGGTAGATTCGCGCAGGACACCACCGGTGAGGGGCCGGCAAGTTTGCCGGCCCCTCACCGCGTGTTCGAACGTTTTCGTCCGCTTCATCCCGAACTCCAGATTTGCCTCTCTCGTCGCCCGGCCCAGCCACCACAAGCGGCGGGCCGCGGCAGAACCACCAGAGCAGGAAGACCTCCATGCTTGCCTTCTCACTGCGCCGGCTGCTGATTTCGGTGCCGATCCTGATCGTGTCGACCTTCGTCGTCTTCGTGATGGTGTCGCTCTCAGCCAACCCCCTGAGCTATCTGATTCAGAGAAACCCCCCGCCGCCCCCGCAGACGATCGAGCTCGAACGGATCCGCCTGCACCTGGATCAGCCGATCCTCGAGCGCTACTGGCACTGGATCACGGGCGTCTTCAGCGGTGACTTCGGTCCCTCGGTCCAGTCGAACCTCGACATCGGCCACGAGGTTTTCGTCCGCTTCGGCGTGACGCTGCGGCTGATCGTGCTGGCCATGATCGTGGCCCTGATCCTCGCCGTGATCATCGGTGTCGTCAGCGCGGCCCGCCAGTACTCGAAGTTCGACTACACCGCGACCTTCTTCGGCTTCCTGTTCCTGTCGATGCCGTCGTTCTGGTTCGCCATCCTGCTCAAGCAGATCGGCATCTCGATCAACACCTCCGTGGGCGACCAGATCTTCTACACGATCGGCTCCTCGTCGGTGATCACACCCGACGGGTTCGGAGCACAATTCAGCGACGTCGCCGGCCACTTGATCCTGCCGACCATCTCGCTCGCGCTGACGAGCTACGCGGCCTGGAGCCGCTTCCAGCGCGCGTCGATGCTCGAGGTCCTCAACTCCGACTACGTGCGGCTGGCCCGAGCGAAGGGCCTGCCCCGCTGGACAGTTACCCGCCGGCACGCGCTGCGCAACGCGCTCATTCCGCTGACGACGGTGACCGCGCTGGACGTCGGTGCCATCCTCGGCGGCGCCGTGGTGACCGAGACCGTGTTCCAATGGCAGGGCGCGGGCACGTTCCTGCTGAACGCCATCCGGCAGAGCGACGTCTACGCCGTGGAGGCGTGGCTGCTCATCGCGGCCACGTTCATCATCCTGCTCAACCTCATCGCCGACCTGCTCTACGGCCTGCTCGACCCGAGGATCCGCTATGCCTGACGACTCCGCAGCCCAGACGCCGCTCGCCATCGGCGGTGCCCGCTTCTCCCCGGGCGATCCGCAGACGCCGAAGGGCGCTCCCGAACGTGAGTTCACGGTCAAGGAACGCAGCCAGGCCCAGCTGGTCTTCAAGCGGTTCCTGCAGCACCGGCTGGCCATGATCAGCCTGATCGTATTCATCCTGATCATCCTGTTCGCCTACGTCGGTCCGCTGCTCTGGAAGTTCACGCCGCAGTCGATCACCGACGACAACTCGGCGCCGCCGTCGGGCACGCACCCGTTCGGCACCGACGCCGTCGGCCACGACACGCTGGCCCAGGTGATGCGCGGAACCCAGATCTCGCTGCAGATCTCCGTACTCATCGCGATTTTCGCGACGATCGTCGGCACCATCTGGGGCGCGATCGCCGGCTACTACCGCGGCTGGATCGACACGCTCCTGATGCGCATCGCCGACCTCGTGCTCACGCTGCCGCTGCTCGCCGTCGCCGCCGTGCTGGCGCACCAGGTGGGCGGCACGTGGTGGCTGATCGCGGTGGTCATCGCCGGCCTGTACTGGGCCTACGTGTCCCGCGTTGCCCGGGGTGTCGTGCTCTCGTTGCGCGAGAAGGAGTTCGTGGAGGCGTCCAAGGCGCTCGGCGCGAGCGACGCCCGGATCATCTTCCGGCACCTGGTGCCCAACGCGCTCGGCGCGATCATCGTGAACCTCACGATCCTGGTGTCGATCGGCATCCTGCTCGAGACCGCGCTGTCGTTCATCGGGTTCGGTGTCACGCCGCCCGACACGTCGCTGGGCCTGCTGGTCAGCACCGCGCAGACGGCGGTCGACACCCGCCCGTGGCTGTTCTACTTCCCGGGCGTTTTCATCATCCTGATCGCGCTGACGATCAACTTCATCGGGGACGGCCTGCGCGACGCGTTCGACCCCCAGCAGACGAAGGTGCGCGCATGACCGAGTACGAGTCCAATGCACGCGGCGGTGATCCCGTCCTCGTGGTGGAGGACCTGACCGTCGAGTTCCCGAGCGGCGAAGGCCTCGTCAAGGCCGTGCGCGGCGTGAACTACCAGCTGCAGCGCGGTGAGGTGCTGGGCATCGTCGGCGAGTCCGGCTCCGGCAAGTCCGTCACGTCGCTCGCCATCATGGGCCTGCTGCCCCGCACCGCGCGGGTTTCCGGCTCGATCCGCTTCGGCGGCGTCGAGCTGCTGAAGGCCAGCGAGAAGGAACTCAACAAGGTCCGCGGCAAGGGCATCGCGATGGTCTTCCAGGACCCGATGACCTCGCTGAACCCCGTGTACACCGTGGGCGACCAGATCGCCGAGGCGATCACCGCGCACCACAACGTGCGCAAGGACGTGGCCAAGAAGCAGGCGATCGACCTGCTCGAGCTCGTCCGCATCCCGAACCCGAAGCAGCGCGCGGACGAGTACCCGCACCAGCTCTCGGGCGGCATGCGCCAGCGTGTGGTGATCGCGATCGCCATGGCCAACAACCCGGACGTGATCATCGCCGACGAGCCGACCACGGCGCTCGACGTGACCGTGCAGGCCCAGATCCTCGAAGCGCTGCAGGCGGCGCAGAAGGAGACGGGCGCGGCGATGGTGCTCATCACCCACGACCTCGGCGTGATCGCCGGCCAGGCCGACCGCGTGCACGTGATGTACGCGGGCAAGGTGGTGGAGTCCGGCACCGTCGACGAGATCTTCTACACGCCGCGGATGCCCTACACGCTGGGCCTGCTGGGCAGCCTGCCCCGCCTCGACGTGAAGACCGAACGACTCACGCCGATCACCGGCTCGCCGCCGGCCACGCAGAACATGCCGCCAGGCTGCCCGTTCAGCCCGCGCTGCCCGCTGTCGCAGGACATCTGCGACAAGGAGGAACCGCCGCTGGTGGCGGGCCCCGGCTCGCAGTTCGCGGCCTGCCACTTCACCGAGCAGGTCATCGGCCGCGACCCGGCCGAGCTGTTCAGCGCCACCTCGGCCGACACGGCAGCCGTCCCGGTCACCGTCGACGCCGCGACCGACACGGAGGCGAACCGATGAGCGAGGTTACGGCGACCCGGACGCCTGTCCTCTCCGCGCAGAACCTGGTCAAGCATTTCCCCATCCGCGGCGGCGGCCTCGTCCGCCGCACGACGGGCGCGGTGCAGGCCGTGTCGGACGTGTCGTTCGACATCTACCCGCACGAGACCCTGGCGCTGGTCGGCGAGTCGGGCTGCGGCAAGTCGACCACCGCGCGCATCGCGCTGGCGCTGCAGCCGCTGACGTCGGGCAAGGTCAGCTTCGAGGGCCGCGACCTCGGCACGATGGGCAAGCGCGAGCTGCAGCGGCTGCGGCGCGAGATGCAGATCGTGTTCCAGGACCCGTACGCCTCGGTGGACCCACGGCTGCCGGTGAACGAGATCATCGCCGAACCGCTGCGCATCCACGGCCTCTACGACAACGGCGGCCGCCAGCAGGTCCGCGACCTGATGAAGACCGTGGGCCTGCGCCCGGAGCACGGCAACCGCTTCCCGCACGAGTTCTCCGGCGGCCAGCGCCAGCGCATCGGCATCGCCCGCGCCCTCGCGCTCAAGCCGAAGGTGCTCGTGCTCGACGAGCCGGTGTCAGCGCTCGACGTGTCGATCCAGGCCGGTGTGCTCAACCTGCTGAAGGACCTGCAGGCCGAGTTCGGGCTGTCGTACCTGTTCGTGTCGCACGACCTCTCGGTCGTCCGGCACGTCGCGGACCGCATCGCGGTGATGTACCTCGGCAAGATCGTGGAAACCGCGGCGGCCGAGGACCTCTTCAACAGCCCGACGCACCCGTACACCCAGGCACTGATCTCGGCCATCCCGGTGCCGGACCCGCGCAAGGAACGCACCCGCCAGCGCATCGTCATCACCGGCGACGTGCCCAGCCCCGCGAACCCGCCCTCGGGCTGCCGCTTCCGCACCCGCTGCCCGAAGTTCGCCAACGAGATCGACGACGCGGGCCGCAAGAAGTGCTCGACGGAAGAGCCCCTGCTCGTCGACCACGGCCAGGGCCACCCGACCGCGTGCCACTTCGCGGAGAGCCTGCAGCTGATCTGAGCCGTCTTGACGAGAAACGCCCCGGTGCCGATTGTGCGCGCCGGGGCGTTTTCGTTGCGAGGCAAAGGAGTATCCCGTGATCATGGACCCCACGCTCACCCGGATCGGCGAGGCGGTGCGGCTCGGTCACAGCGGCGACCGGGAAGGCGCGCGCCGGGTGTTCACCGAAATCTGGGCCGAAATCGGTGGTACGCGAGGCGATCCGCTGCACCGGTGCACGCTCGCGCACTCGATGGCCGATGTGCAGGACGACGTTCGGCAGGAGCTGCTCTGGGACGAGCGCGCGCTGGCAGCCGCCTGGCTGCTGACCGACGCCCGCATGGCGGAGGCCGGATTGGCGCTGTCGGCGGCCGCGTTGGCTCCGTCGTTGCACCTCAACTTGGCCGAGTGCCACCGCAAGTTGGGCGACCTCGACCGAGCCCGTGAGCACCTGCGTGAAGCGGAGGCGACGATCGGCGCGCTCGGCGACGACGAGTACGGGCAGCTGATCCGGCAGGGCCTTCAGCAGATCGCGGATCGGCTGCGCTGACCGCACCGGTTCAGAGCGGTGCTCAGCTTGCGCCGCGCGTCCAGTTCACCGCGGAGCCGAACGGGCCCAGCATCGACGGCCCCGGCGTCAGGCCCGAGATGCCCTTGCCGACGGCCAGGGTCTCGGCCTCCTGGAACAGCGGGATCACCACGTTGGCCGACCACAGGTCGGGCTCCAGCGTCTTCAGCGCGTCCGCCAGGGTCGTCGAGCCGGTGAGGGCCGAGTCGATCGAGGCTTGGCGGCTTTCGTCGCACAGGCCGGCCGAGTTGGCGGGCACGACGGGCTTCGTCGGGTCTGCCGTGGCCTGGTCGGGGGCGCAGCCGAAAGTGGACGCGAGCACCGTGGCCGGGTCGCCGCCGACGGGCTGCGGGACCACGGCGATGTCGACGCCGACGTTGCCGTTGGCGTCGGGGCCGGCCTGCTGCTGGCCGTTGAGCACGGGCATGGCGAGCAGCGTCGAGAACAGGTCGCGCGGCTCGGGTTTGATGGTGTTGACCTGAACGCCGCCCGCGATGAGCTCGTCGGAGAGCTCCTTCGCGATCGACGCGTAGGGCTCCTCTTCGCCCGGCGACGCGATGACCAGCGACAACGTCTTGGTCCCCTTGCGCCACACGCCGGCTTCCTTGGTGTAGCCGGCGGCCTTGAAGTAGCCCTCGGCCTTCGCCAGGTCCGGTGCGGCGGGCGGGCCGGCCGGAATGGTGGGCGCGTAGCCGGCGCCGGTGGGCGGGATGACCTGCGCGTCGGCCTTCAGGGCGGCGGCGGGACCACCCATGGCGCCCGCCGTGATGAGCTTGCCGCGGTCGAGCAGGGCCGCGACGCCCTGGCGCACCTGCTTGTCCGACAACACCGCGCTCACGGGCCGCAGCAGCACGGTGGCCTCCATGGGCCGCGGCACCGTCGTGAGCTTCACGGCGGAGCCGAGGTCGTTGAGCAGCTGAAGGCCGTTGGCGTCGGTGCGGGTGAGGGAGAACTGGTCGTTGCCGCTGCGCAGCGCGGTCGCGATGCCCGACGGGTCGGAGCGGCGCAGGATCAGCGTGTCGACGGCCGCCGGCTTGTCCCAGTAGCGGTCGTTGCGCTGCAGCGTCACCTCGCCGCGGGCGGTGTCGATGGTCTTGATCGCGAACGGTCCCGCCACGGCCGGGAAGCTCGTGGCCAGCGCGGCCTGCCAGCCGCCCGGGGAGTCCTTGAGCAGGTGCTGCGGGAGCAGGTTGTCGAACAACGTCTGCCAGGCCGGATACGGCTTGCTGAAGGTGACCTCGACGCCCTTGCCGCCGTCGCGCGACTCGATGTCGCTGATGAGCCGGTAGCCGGCGGGCTCGATCACGCCGGGCTGCGACTTCATGGCGTCGGCGAGGTAGGTGAAGTCCTCGGTGGCGATCGGCGCGCCGTCGGACCAGGAGGCCTCGGGGCGGATCTCGTACTTCACCGTGAACGGCACCTGCGACACGACCTCGGCCGAGGTCATCAGCGTCTTGTCGAGGGTGCGCTTGCCGTCGTCGGACTGGCGGAACACCGAGGGCAGCAGCAGCTGCGACAGCGCCGAGGTGACCGTGGACGAGTCCGCGAGCGTGTGGGGGTTGTAGCCGCCCACCACGTCGTCGACACCCACCACGATCTGCGACGCCGTGGGCTGCGACGGGGTGCTCGACGTCGGCGCCGCGGTCACCACCGGCGGCGGTGGTGTGTTCGAGCACGCGGCGAGGAGCGCCCCCGCGAGCGCCAGCACCGGCGCCGCCTTGCGTCCCATCCGCACGCGTACCCTCCCGATTTCCCGCGGTCCGAGCCGACATGCTGCCACGCCGGAGCCTGCTCGGCACCGAGATTCCCACATCCGGCCGGACCGGCCGACACCGGAGTGGATACCGCCAACCGGTGGACGTGCGGGAACCCCGCCCGGTTCCCGTTCGTGATCAGCGGCGCGGCATCGTGACCGGCGCGCGACCCACCCGTGAAACGCCGAAGGGCGCCCCGCCCCGGCGAGGGGAGAGGCGCCCTTCGAGAAGAACCGTCAGCCGTTGTCGCGGCTCTTGGCGCGCGAACGCTCCTTGGCGCGGGTGTTGATGTCCAGCGTGACCTTGCGGACCCGCACGACCTCCGGCGCGACCTCCACGCACTCGTCGACCGAGCAGAACTCCAGCGCCTCTTCCAGGCCCATCTTGCGCGGGCGGGCCAGCGTCTCCATCACGTCGGCGGAGGACTGACGCATGTTGGTCAGCTTCTTCTCCTTGGTGATGTTGATGTCGAGGTCCTCGAAGCGCGGGTTCTCGCCCACGACCATGCCCTCGTACACCTCGGCGCCCGGCTCGACGAAGAAGGTGCCGCGGTCGGCCAGCTGGATCATCGCGTACGCGGTGACGGGGCCGGTGCGGTCGGCGACCAACGAGCCGCTGTGGCGGGTGCGGATCTCGCCCGCCCACGGGAAGTAGCCCTCGAACACGTGGTTCGCGATGCCGGTGCCACGCGTCTCGGTGAGGAAGTCGGTGCGGAAGCTGATCAGGCCGCGCGACGGGAGCACGTACTCGAGCTTGATCCGGCCGCTGCCGTTGCCGCTCATGTCCTCCATGCGGCCCTTGCGCGCCGCGAGCAGCTGGGTGATCGCGCCGAGGTGCTCTTCCGGCGAGTCGATGTACAGGCGCTCGAACGGCTCGTGCAGCTTGCCGTCGATCGTGCGCAGCACCACCTGCGGCTTGCCGACGGTCAGCTCGAAGCCTTCGCGGCGCATCTGCTCGACGAGGATGGCCAGCGCCAGCTCGCCACGGCCCTGGACCTCCCAGGTGTCGGGGCGCTCGGTCGGCAGCACGCGGATCGAGACGTTACCGATCAGCTCCTGGTCCAGGCGTGCCTTCACCAGGCGCGCGGTGACCTTGTCCCCGCCGTTGCGCCCCGCCAGCGGCGAGGTGTTCACGCCGATGGTCATCGAGATCGCGGGCTCGTCGACGGTGATCCGGGGCAGCGCCACCGGGTTGTCGGCGTCGGCCAGCGTGTCGCCGATCGTGATCTCCGGGATGCCGGCGATGGCGACCAGCTCACCGGCGCTCGCCTCCGTCGCGGGCACGCGGGTGAGCGCCTCGGTGACGAGCAGCTCGGAGATGCGCACGTTCTGCACCGTGCCGTCTTCGCGCATCCAGGCCACGGTCTGGCCCTTGCGCAGCTTGCCGGCGTGGATGCGGATCAGCGCGATGCGGCCGAGGAAGTTGGACGCGTCGAGGTTGGTGACCAGCGCCTGCAGCGGCGCGTCGAGGTCCGCGGCGGGCGGCGGCACGTGGCGCAGCAGGGTGTCGAACAGCGGGTCGAGGTTCTCGCTCTCGGGGATCTCGCCGTCGGCGGGCCGCTCCAGGCTCGCCTTGCCGGCGCGCGCGGAGGCGTAGACCACGGGCAGGTCGAGGATCGCGTCGTGGTCGGCGTCCTCGATGTCGCTGGCCAGCTCGAGCAGCAGGTCGTGGGTCTCCTCGACGACCTCGGCGATCCGGGCGTCGGGGCGGTCGGTCTTGTTCACCAGCAGGATCACCGGCAGGCCGGCCTCGAGGGTCTTGCGGAGCACGAAGCGGGTCTGCGGCAGCGGGCCCTCGCTCGCGTCGACGAGCAGCACCACGCCGTCGACCATCGCCAGGCCGCGCTCGACCTCGCCGCCGAAGTCGGCGTGGCCCGGGGTGTCGATCACGTTGATCGTGACCTGGCCGTCGGGGGTCTGGCGGTGGATGGAGGTGTTCTTCGCGAGGATGGTGATGCCCTTTTCGCGCTCGAGCTCACCGGAGTCCATGACTCGGTCGACGAGCTCGGCGCGTTCGGCGAAGGCGCCGGACTGCCGGAGCATGGCGTCGACCAGGGTCGTCTTGCCGTGGTCGACGTGTGCGACGATGGCGACGTTGCGCAGGTCGGGCCGGGTCTTGCCGGACGCGCGGCCGGTTTCGACTGCGGTGGCGCTGGCTGCGGGCACGCGAAGACTCCTGAACTTCAAAGGCGGGTGGGTGGCCGCGTCGCGGGCGGAGCGGTGGCCTCCACCGAAACGGCTTCGCCACCTCAACCGGCATCGTGACCGGCTTTGGCCACACGCGGACTTCATAAGGATACCCGTTGCCGAAGTGTGAGGACCGCCACGCCCCATCATCGGTTAGGCTCACCTAACCTGAACTGTCAGGAAGTGCCGCCGAGGACATGGGAGCCCACCATGGGCAAAAAGGACAAGAAGCAGCCGGACACCCCCGCCGCGGTCGTCCGCAAGCTGATGAAGGCCGGCAAGGTGAAGAAGAAGTGCTGCCGGTCGTCCTCCCGGTGCAAGAAGTGCCCGGTGCTCGCGCTGAAGAAGGCGAAAACGGATCTCGCGAAAGCGGCTTGAGCGTTTCCTGCCGACACTTCCAGTTGTTTTCACCGATCTTGCCCATCCCGGCTTCTACAGTGGACAACACATCGACTGATGCGCTTTCCGGGGAGGGAAAATGCATTCCGGTCGAATCGTCAAGGCATTGGCGTGTATCGCAGGTATCGTGGCCGGCACGGGCGTTGTGAGCGCCACACCCGCGGGCGCGACGGAGCCGCGCGACGCCACCGGCGGGCAATGGGTCGACCACTTCGACCACGGGGTGACCGAGCACCAGGCCGAGCTACTGATCCAGGACACCGCGGGAATCCAGCAGAGTGGCAACCGCTTCGTCTACGGCATGACGTTCAAGGTTGCCGGCAACAGCCTCGTCAGCCTCGGTTCTTCGAGGACCGGTCGCCATCGCAAGCGGCGCCCGACGAGTTCGCACTCGGAATCGTCACGGCGTACTGTCGCGGCGGCGGGCAGAACGGCCCGATCGAAAACCATTGCCCGCCGCTTCCCCCACCGTTTGATCATTAAGGCGAACCGGTTTACCGTCGACCGGTGGACGAAAAAGAAACCCGGGCCGCGGTCGCCTACGTCAATGAAGACTGGGCCGACCTTCGGAATCCCCGGGAGGCGGCGGCACGGAAGCCGTTCCGGGCGGCGAACCGGCTATCGATCCGCGCTACGAGGGCCGGTACCGGGTTCCGTACTGACCGGCGGGCGAGAGCGGTCCGGTCGCCACTGATCACCAGGGTTGGAGCCGCACCCGGTTCCTGGAGGCCACCGCGACCGGAAAAGTGATCGTTCTCACGTTCCAGTGGCCGTCTGACGACCCGGACGCGCGCACGTATTCGCTGGTGACAGACGTCTCGAAGTGGGACGTGGACGACCGGCTCACATCGTCGGTCCTCCAGTCCCGCCTCACCGCTCTCCTCGCGACCTCCGGCTGGACCACCCGGCACTGCCACCCCGTTTCAGGCTGGCTCGCCGTGGCGATCGTGCCCTGATCAGTGCGCCACGGCCTCGTTGACCAGGCGCAACTCGGGTGCCGTCTTCGTCGGTGAGAACTCGATCACCTGGTATTGCGCGAGGTGCTGCGTCGCGAAGGGGTCCGTGGCCAGGATGGCGTCGAGCTTCCCGCGCGCCATCGGGCGCGTGATGATCACGCCGCCCGTACGCGGGTTCTGGCGGCCGGAGGCCAGGAAATGACCGTGGTCGTACTGCTTGCCGAGCCACTCGGCGTGGTCCGGCAGCGCCAGGTCGATCTCCTCGATGGGCGCGGTGTAGGTGAGCAAGACGACGAACATGTCTTGACCGTAAACCCGGTTCCGCGCACAAGCACGCGCAAGTGTTCTAAGGTGTTCACCATGTTCTCGCACAGCACCCAGTGGTGGCCGCCCTCCGGCGGCCCCGTTGCTCTGCGCTGAACTCCAGCGAAGGCCGCCCCGGTGGGCGGCCTTCTCGCTTTTCAGGCGGGTCTCCTCCCGGGGCACACACCCAGGAGAGGAACCCCAGTGGTCCAGTTATCCGGCATCACCCCGTCCGGGCACGTGCACCTCGGCAACCATCTGGGCGCGCTGCGCCGCTTCGCGTCCGACAGTGAGCCCGACGACCTGTTTTTCGTCTCCGACCTGCACGCGATGACCACCGCGCACAACCCCGCGAAGCTGCGCGCCCTCGCCACGGAACAGCTGGCGGTGATGGTGGCGACCGGGGTGGACCCCGAGCGCGTGTTCGTGCAGTCGGACATCGCGAAGGAGCTGGGCGCGCTGACCTGGATCCTCGAGTGCACCTGCTCCTACGGCGAGGCCGCGCGCATGATCCAGTTCAAGGAGAAGGCGAAAGGCCAGGCCGGCGTGCGGCTGAGCCTGCTCACCTATCCCGTGCTGATGGCCGCGGACATCCTGCTGCAGGGCGCGTCCGACGTGCCGGTCGGCGAGGACCAGAGCCAGCACGTGGAGCTCGCCCGCACACTGGCCAGGCGGTTCAACTCCACCTACGGCGACGTGTTCACCGTGCCACGGGCGGTGCTGCCGCCCACCGGCGCGCGGGTGAAGGACCTGGCCGAGCCGACGCGCAAGATGTCCAAGTCGGCGCACGACGCCGCGGGCGTGGTCTTCGTACTCGACGAGCCGGACCAGGTGCGCCGCAAGATCCGCCGCGCGCGCACCGACGGCGGGTCCGTGCCCGCGTACGCCCCGGAGAGCCGGCCGGGCATCTCGAACCTGCTGGACCTCCTCGCCGCCTGCACCGGCCGCGACCCGAACGAGCTGGCCGACGAGTACCCGTCCTACGGCGTGCTCAAGGACGCGGTCGCCGACGCCGTGATCGAGGAGCTGCGCCCGGTGCGCGAACGCACGATGGCCCTGCTCGCCGACACCGCGGAGCTCGAACGCGTCCGCAAGGCCGGCGCCATCCGCGCCGCCGAACGCGGCGACCACCGGCTGTCCTCGGCGCTGCGCCTGATCGGCGCCGGCTGAAGAGCGCGGGCGGGTTTTCCTTGGCGAGCAAGGGAAACCCGCCCCCTGCCGCGGGTGAGCGTCAGCTGATCAGCAACGCACGCAACGCCGGGATCAAGCCGCGATCCGCCGGCAGCCAGTCCACGTCGTCGAGCTCGTCCGGCCCGACCCAGCGCAAAGCCGTGTGCTCGACCGCGCGCGGCTCGTCGCCCGGGGAGATCAACGCGGCGGAGTACACGCGCAGCACCTTCCCGCCCGGCAACGGCACCTCGTCACCGACGCGCCCGCCCACCGTGACGGCGACGTCGAGCTCCTCCTGGCACTCACGGGCCAGCGCGTACGAGTCGGTCTCGCCCTCTTCGACGCGTCCGCCCGGCAGCTCCCACTGTCCCGCGTGGTGCGGCGGCCACGCCCGCTGCTGGGTGAGCAACTTCCCGTCGCGCACCAGCGCCGCCCCGACGATGACCCCGTCCATCGGCCCAGTGTCCCGCATGGCGTTCACCCGGTTGCCGCGGCCCGATCCGCGCGCCACTTGACCTCGAAGCGCGCACCCCCGTCCGGCGACTCCCCCACGCGCACACGCCCGCCCCGCCGGCGCACGGCTTCGGCGACCATCGCCAGGCCCAGGCCGGTTCCGCCGGACGAACGCGCGCGGTCGTCGGCCACGCGGTAGAAGCGGTCGAACACCTTGGCGCGGTGCTCGGGCGCGATACCGGGGCCGTCGTCGTCCACCACCACGCGCACGTCGGAGCGCGAGGCGAGCACGGACACCACGATCTGGCCGCGGGCGTAGCGGCAGGCGTTGCGCAGGAGGTTGTCGAGCACCAGCTCCACCTCCGAGTGCGTCGCGAGCGCCCACGCCTGCGTGACGGCGGCGCTCACCCGCGCCTCGGGCGCGCCCGCCGGCAGCCGGCGTACGGCCGCGCGAACCTGCGTGACCAGCTCCACCGGTTCGGCGGGCGGCACCTCGCCGGCGTCGGACCGGGCGAGCGACAGCAGTCCGTCGAGCAGCGCGGACAGCCGTTCGGCCTCGGCGAGGATGTCCGTGAGCGTCTCCTGCGCCAGCTCCGGGTCCGGGTTCGCCACGGCGACCTCGGCCTGCACCCGGATCGACGCGACGGGCGAACGCAGCTCGTGCGCCGCGTCGCCGGTGAAGCGGCGAAGCCGGCTGCTCACCTCTTCCTGCCGGGCGAGCAACGCGTTGAACTCCTCCGCCAGCGCACGCAGCTCGTCGTGCGACGTCGGCAGCGGCAGCCGCGACCGCGGCGGCAACGAGCGCACCAAGCCCCGCATCCGGGCCACCGGCCGCAGCGCGAAGCGCACCACGAGCCACGTTGCGAGCCCCGCCACCACCGCGCCGACCAGCGCGACGATCACCAGCCACAACCCACCGGAATGCACGGCCGCCGCGAACCCGACGAGGCCCGCGCCCGCGACGACCAGCCGCTGGCTGCCGTCCGGCGCGCTCACGACCTGGCCCCGCCAGCGGTCGCCGTCCGTCCGCACGGGCACGCCCGCCTTGAGCTGCCCGATCGCGTCGCCGCTCAACGGCGGGCGGGGCTGACCGTCGACCGGCGCGCCTGAAATGTCCAGCACGCGCACCGAAACCGGGTCGGCGCCCGCCGGCGGCCGGCCCACCGCGACCGAGGCCGACGCGGGTCCGAGCGCGGCCATGAGCTCGTGGTCCACGGAATCGACGAGCAGCGGTTCGAGCCGGCTGGCGGCGAGCGTGGCGAGGCTGAGCAGGCAGGCGAGCGTGATCGTGGTGGCCAGCACCGTGATCCGGACCTGCAGCGACCGGCCCCGCCACCAGGACGGTGTGCCGATCACATGACCTCGTCCAGCTGCGCGTCGGACGCGAGGTAACCGTGGCCGCGCACGGTCCGCAGCAGCGCGCCGGCGCCAACCGCGTCGAGCTTGCGCCGCACGTAGCCGACGTAGACCTCCACGAGGTTGCGCGTCACGGCTTGTTCCTCGCCCCAGACCGCACGCAGCAGCTCGTCCTTCGTGACGACGGTGCCGGCGCGGCTCACGAGCACCTCCAGCAGCCCGAACTCGCGCGGCGACAGCGGCACCTCGGTGCCGTCCCAGCGCACCTGCCGCAGCGCACGGTCCACCTCCAGCGCGCCGAGCCGCAGCGTGCCGCGCGAAGCGTCGGGCCCGGCGCGCCGCAGCACCGCGCGCACCTGCGCGACCAGCACGACGAAGGAGAACGGCTTCACGAGGTAACCGTCGGCGCCGAGGTCGAGCCCGTCGGCCTGGTCGATCTCCCCGTCCTTGGCGGACACGAGCAGCACCGGCGTCGTCACGTTCTCCGCGCGCAGCTGCTGCAGCACGCGGTAGCCGGACAGGCCGGGCAGCATGATGTCGAGCAGCACCACGTCGAACGCGCCGGTGCGCGCCAGCCGCAGCCCGGACGGGCCGTCGGCCGCCGTGACCACGTCCATGTCCTCCGCGCGCAGGCCGCGTTGCAGCGCCTTGAGCACGCCCGGCTCGTCGTCGACCACCAGCACCCGAGGTTTCACGAACTTCATCATGGCCGGTTTGCGCAGGTCGTGCGCGAGCTCTCAGCGCGATCTCAGCCGCGGAGGCCGAGCATTCAGGGGTATCTCAGCCTCGAGAGGGAAGCGTCGGTTCCAGGAGCCGAGCACACTGGGGCTGAAGAAACACAGGGAGAGACGACATGGATCCGAAGAAGAAGGCCATCACCGCGGCCGTCGTCGGCACCGCGCTGGGGGTCGGGGGGCTCGTGGTGGTCGCGATGCCGGCTTCGGCCGGCGACGCGCCGAAGCTGCCGCAGATCAGCGCCGAGGACCTGGTGCAGTCGGTCATGACGGCCAACCCCGGTCCGTTCGACGGCACCGTGAGCGTGAGCAACGACCTCGGCCTGCCCGCCATGGGCGCGGTCGGCGGCGCGGTCCCGGGGATGAGCGCGCTGAACATCGACTCCGCGCACGTGTTCAGCGACGGCGCCGGCAAGGCCAAGATCTCGCTGACCAACGGCGCTTCGCAGGAGACGATCGTCCGCGACGGCACCACGGTGTGGGATTACCACTCCAGCAACAACTCGGCCACGAAGACGACCATCCCGGCCGACCTCGCCACGAAGCACGACATGGGTGCGGGCGAGATGGCCGACCCGGCCACGGCGACCAAGGAACTGCTGGCCAAGGTGCGCGAGAACAGCACCGTCTCCGTGGACGGCACGGCGAACGTCGCCGACCGCCCGGCCTACGAGCTGGTCTTCACCCCGAAGCCGACCGAACGCACGCTGCTGCGCGAAATCCGCGTGGCCGTGGACTCGCAGACGCGCATGCCGCTGCGGCTTTCCGTGCTGAGCAACGGAACCACGGCGCCGGCGCTGCAGGTGGCGTTCACCGACGTGAAGTTCGCGCCGCAGTCGGCCGACCTGTTCGCCTTCACCCCGCCGCAGGGCGCCAAGGTGACGGAGAAGACCGCGAAGGTCGACGACCAGACCAAGGCGATGGCCGACGAGGCCAAGCAGGACACCGAGCTCGTCGGTGACGGCTGGGACACCGTCATCACGGGCAAGGTGCCGGCCGACGCGCTGTCCGGCAAGAAGCCGGCCGGTGCTTCCGGTGCCGAGGGCCGCAACGCCGACCCGCAGCAGCTGCGCAGCCGTTTCGCCAAGCGCGTGAACGGCGCCTGGGGCAGCGGCTACCTGTTCACCACCAAGGTCGGCGGCGCGGTGCTGACCGACGACGGGCGGTTCGCCGCCGGTGCGGTGCCGGAGCAGGTGCTCTACGAAGCGCTGGGCCAGAAGTGACCGAGACCGACGTGGTCGCGACCGGGGCGGGCATCTCCCAGGAGGTGTCCGCCCCGGCGGTCCCGCTCGCCGCGCGCACGCGCGGGCTGCGCAAGGTCTACCGCGGCACGGTCGCGGTGGACCACCTCGACCTCGACGTGCCCGAAGGCGCCGTGCTCGGGATGCTCGGGCCCAACGGCTCGGGCAAGACGACCACGATCCGCATGCTGCTGGGCCTCGTGCGGCCCACCGAGGGCGAGGTCGAGCTGCTCGGCCGGCCGATGCCCGAAGGCGCGCCGCACGCGCTGCCCGACGTCGGCGCGCTCGTGGAGGGGCCGGGCTTCCACCCGTTCCTCTCCGGGCGCGACAACCTGCTGCGCTTCGCGGCCGCCGAGCCGCGGCTGGCGTCGGGGGCGATCCCCGCGGCCGTGGACGGGGCGCTGGAACGCGTGGGCCTCTCCGTGGCCGCGCGCCGCCGCTACAAGGGCTACTCGCTCGGCATGAAGCAACGGCTGGGGCTGGCCGCGGCGCTGCTCGTGCCGCGCCGGATGGTGATCCTCGACGAGCCGACCAACGGCCTCGACCCCGCCGGCACGCGCGAGATCCGCCGGATCATCGCCGAGCTGCACGCCGACGGCTGCACCGTGCTCGTGTCTTCGCACCTGCTCGCCGAGGTGGAGGCGACGTGCACCCACGTCGCGGTGCTGCAGTCGGGCAACGTGGTGGCGCAGGGCGAGCTGGCGGAGCTGCTGGAGTCGGGCAACGCGGCGCTGCTCGTGCGCACACCCGACGCGGAACACGCGGTGGAAGTGTTGCGGGAGAACCGGATCGGGGCCCGGCTCACGCCCGACGGCGTCCGCGCGGACCTCACCGCCACGCCCGCGCCGCGGGTGCTGCAGGTGCTCGTGAGCGCCGGCATCGAGGTGCACGAGGCGACGCGCGCGCGAACCGGGCTGGAGGATCTGTTCGCCCGCCTCACCGAAGGCTCTGACGACTCTGCAGGGTCTGCGACAAAGGGGGAAGCATGACCACCGCGACGCTCACGGCACCCGTGAGCCGCACCGGCCACGACACGGTCCCGCTGCCGCGGCTCGTCGCGGCCGAGCTGCGCTGGATCTTCCGGCGCCCGCGCACGCTGGCCGTGCTCGCGCTGCTGGCCGTGGTGCCGATCGTGATCGGCATCGGCCTCACGCTGGTCGGCGACAGCGGGCCCGACGGCGGACCGGCCGACGCCGACGCGGCGCTGCTCGCGTCGGCCGTGAACAACGCGCTGGTGCTGCCCATCGCCGCGCTGGTGATGACGCTGGCCCTGCTGCTGCCGCTCGCCTCGGCCATGGCCGGTGCCGACGCGCTCGCGGGCGAAGCCGCCCACGGCACGTTGCGCGCGTGGCTCGTCGCGCCCGTCAGCCGCGGCCGGCTGCTGGTCGTGAAGGCCATCGGTGTGGCGGTCGTGTGCGTGGTCGCGGTACTGGCCATGTGCGTCACGGGTGTGGTGACCGGGCTGATCATCAACGGCACCGGATCGCTGTTCACGCTGTCGGGCACGACGTTGTCGCTCGGCGCGGCGCTGGGCCGGATCCTGCTGGTGGCGGGCTGGATCGTGCTGCAGCTGTGGGCCGTCGGCGCGGTCGCGCTGGCCGTGTCGAGCTGGACGGAACACCCCATGCTCGTGGTGGCGTCGGTGCTGGCGGGCGACATCGTGTTCACGATCCTGGGGTTCCTGACCTCGCTCGACTGGCTGCACCCGTTCCTGCTCACGCGCAACTGGGCCGAGGCCCCGACGGAGATCCTGCAGGACCCGATCGGCGGCTCGATGCTCAGCGAGGGCGCGCTGCGGGCGGCTTGTTACATCGTGGTCGGCCTGTCCCTGGCCTACGGGCGGCTCGCCACGCGCGACGGCTGACGGGGGTTCAGCCGACGACGGCGATCCCGTCCGGGTCGAGTTCGAGCCGGACGGGATCGCCGGCGCGCAGATCCGCCGTCACGGGGGCGACGGCGTCGACGGTGTTTACGGTGTCCTTTTCGGACAGTCGCACGACCAGCCTGAGGTGCTCCCGCCGGTGCACCGCGGCCGTCACCTCGCCGGGCACGCCGGTTTCGGCCACGCGCAACGCATGCGGCCGCAGCCCGAGCCGAACCGGACCGTCTTCGAGCTCCTGCAGGGCGACGTCACCGAGGTCGGTGTGCACCACGCCACCCGCGGCCACCCCGTCGACGAACGATGTGGCGCCGAGGAACTTCGCGACGTCGTCGTCCGCCGGGTAACGCCACACCGACCGCACGGCGCCTTCCTGCCGGATCTCGCCGGCGTCGAGCACGGCCACGCGGTCGGCGAGCGTGAACGCCTCCTCCTGGTCGTGCGTCACCAGCAGTGCGGTGATCTTGCTGCGCCGCAACAGGTCCGCGAGATCGATGGCGAGCTGCTCGCGCAGCCCCGCGTCGAGGCCCGACAGCGGTTCGTCGAGCAGCAGCAGCCGCGGTTCGGGCGCGAGGGCGCGGGCCAGGGCGACGCGCTGCGCCTGCCCGCCGGACAGCTCGGTGACGCGCCGGCGTTCGAACCCCTTGAGCCCCACCAGTTCCAGCAGTTCTTCGACGCGCGCCCGGTGTTTCGCCTTGGGGATCCCGTGCATGCGCAGGCCGAACGCGATGTTCGCGGCGACGTCGCGGTGCGGGAAGAGCTGGCCGTCCTGGAAAACCAGCCCGAACCCGCGCCGGTGCACGGGCACGGTGGCGAGATCGGTGCCGTCCCAGCTCACCGAGCCCGACGTCATGGGTTCGAGGCCGGTGATGGCGCGCAGCAGCGTCGACTTGCCGGAGCCGGACGGGCCGAGCAGGGCGAGCACCTCGCCGTCGGTGATGTCGAGGCGCGCGTCGCGCACCGCGGTGAACGAGCCGTAGTGGACCGTGAGGTCGCGGACGGTCAGCGCCATGTCAGAACTCCCCCACTGAACCGTGCCCGCGAACCGAGCCGAACCGGTCGATCAGCGCGACGGCCGCCACCGTCACGATCATGAGCAGCGCGCAAGCGGCGTACGCCATCTGGTTGTTGAGCTCGCCCGGGCGCGAGATGAGCGTCGCGACGGCCACGGGCAGCGTCGGCGCGTCAGGCCGGGCGAGGAAGCTCGTGGCGCCGAACTCGCCGAGCGCCACCACGAAACCGAACCCGGCGGCCGCGACAAGCGACCGCGCGGTGAGCGGCAGGTCGATCTCGCGCCACACCCGCGCCGGGCTCGCGCCGAGCGTGGACGCGGCCTGGCGCAGCCGCACGTCGACCGCCCGCAACACCGGCAGGATCATCCGCACGACCAGCGGGATGATCACCAGCGCCTGCGCGAGCGGCACGAGCAGCGGCGACGTCCGCAGGTCGCCGGGCAGTGCGTCGAGGGTCACGAGATAACCGAAGCCGACCGTCACGGCGGAGACGCCGAGCGGCAGCATCAGGGCGGCGTCCATCGTCTCGCCCATGCCGCGCGCGAGGCGCCCGGGTGCGCGGCGCAGCGCGACGAGGACCACGCTGGCCAGCACACCGACGGCCATCGCGAGCAGCGTCGCGTCGGTGGCCGCGGCGAGCGAGTTCTTGGCGGCGACCCAGCCGGAGACCTGCAGCGCGTCGTCCGTGCCGGTGCTCGCGAGCGCGCGGAAGCCGGCAAAGCTCCACCCGCCCGGGGTGGACACCGACTCCAGCAGCAGCGCGACGATCGGCGTCATCAGCAGGGCGATCACGACCGCGGCGGCGCCGACCGTCCACCATTCGCCTTTTCTCGGCCGCCGGGGAGTGGACTGCTTGAGCTTCACGGCGTTCTCGCGGCGACGTCGGGCAATCGCGCCCAGCGCGAGCGCGGCGAGGACGGCGGCGAACTGGATGAGCGACAGCGCGGCCGCGCCGGAGAGGTCCAGAAGGTCGACCGTGCGCAGGTAGATCTCGGTCTCGAGCGTGCGGTAGCGACCGCCGCCGAGGATGAGCACCACGCCGAAACTGGTGGCGCAGAAGAGGAACACGACCGCCGCGGCCGACGCGAGGGCCGGGCCGAGCGCGGGCAGCGTCACCGTGCGGAAGGCCCGCCACGGAGAGGCGCCCAACGCGCGGGCCGCCTCCGTCGCGCGCGGGTCGAGGTGGCTCCACAGTCCGGCGACGGTCCGGGCGACCACGGCGACGTTGAAAAACGCGTTGGCCAGCACCAGCGGCAGCACGCCGCCGTCGGGCCACAACGCGCGGAACGCGAGCCCGACGACCACCGTCGGCAGCACGAACGGCACCAGCACCAGCGTCCGCGCCAGCCCGACGCCCGGCAGCTTCACGCGCGCGAGCACGTACGCCACCGGCAGCCCCGCGACCACGGCTACAACCGTCGACGCGGCGGCGCTGACCAGCGTGAACGCGGCGAGCTGCCACGTCTGCGCGTCGGCCAGGACCGTGTCCACGCCGCCGGCGGAGAAGCCGCGGCCGAGGATCGCGACGACCGGCCAGGCGAAGAACACGACCAGGAACGCGACGGGCAGCAGACCGAGCAGCGCCAGGCCCGCCGTGCGCGCGATTTGCGCCGGCGTTACGCGCCCATGAGCGAGCGCCATTCGCCGATCCACTTCTCACGGCCGGCCTGGATCTGGTCGGCGGGCAGAGTCGCGGGGTCCTGCGGCAGCGGCGCGGCCGCGGCCCAGCCCGCGGGCAGGTCGACGCCCTCGCGGGCCGGGTAGACGTACATATTGGCCGCGACCGTCGACTGGAACTGCTGTGACAGCAGGAAGTCGACCACCTTCTGGGCCTGCGGGACCTGCTTGCTGTTCGTGAGGACGCCCGCGTACTCGATCTGGCGGAAGCACGTGTCGAGCAGCGCCTTGGTGCGCGGCTTGCCGTCGTCCCCGATCTCGGCGGCCGGCGAGGACGCGTAGGAGACCACGATCGGGCGCGGGCCCTTGCCCGAGGAGCCGGAGAAGTCCTTGGTGTAGGCCTCTTCCCAGCCGCTGTCGACCTTGACGCCGTTGGCCTTGAGCTTGGCCCAGTAGTCGTGCCAGCCCTGCTCGCCGTACTTCGCCACGGTGCCCAGCAGGAAGGCCAGCCCGGGCGACGCCGTGGCGGGGCTCTCGGCGACGGTGAGGTCCTTGTACTTCGGGTCGGCGAGGTCGTCGTAGGTCTTGGGCTCGGGCAGGTGCTTGCTCGCGAAGTAGGCGGGGTCGATGTTGACGCAGACGTCGCCGACGTCGACCGCGCTCAAGCGGTGCTGCGGGTCCACCGAGTACCGCTGCGGCCCGCGGTCGGCCTCGGGGCTCGTGTAGGCCTGGAAGACGCCTTCACCGAGTGCGCGCGAGGCGAACGTGTTGTCGACGCCGAACGCGACGTCGCCGATCGGGTTGGCCTTGGTGAGCACCAGCTTGTTGGTGAGCTCCCCCGCGTCGCCCGATTTGAGGATCTTGAGCTTGATCCCGGACTGTCGTTGGAACGCGTCGAGCACGTCCTGCGGCGCGACGAACGAGTCGTGCGTGACGAGTGTGACCGTCGGGGTCTGCTGGGCGTCGCCGCCCGAGCTGCCGCCGGACAGCGAGCACGCGCTCGCCAGCACCGTGACCGTGGCCAGGCCCAGCACTGTGCGTGCGGTCCGCGGAATCATCTGCCCTCCTTGCGCCGGATGCGGGGAGAGCAGCCCTCCCTGCGCCGGCATGATCCGAATCAGGTGCGAACGGTCGCGGGCTTTCCTCGCCCGCCTCTCAGCCCAGCTGCACCGGACTCCCGTGGCAACCGTGCAGCGTAGCCCAAACGGGTTCACCATTGGACACATGGCGCAACTACTGACCGACTCCGAGGTCTCCTCCGCCCTGGCCACCGTGCCCGACTGGCGCCTTTCCGACGCCGCCATCACCCGCACGGTCGACCTCGCGTCCTTCCCGGACGCTGTGGCTTTCGTCGTCCGCGTCGGCTACCTAGCCGAAGCCGCCGATCACCACCCCGACATCGACATCCGCTGGCGCACGGTCACGCTCCGGCTCTCGACCCACTCCGAGGGCGGCCTGACCTCGAAGGACTTCGCCCTCGCCGCCCAGATCGACGCTCTGTGATCCGCCCTACCTTCGCGCCACCTTCCGCGGGTTGACACGTCCCCTCTTCGTATGCCGTTTCGAGGAGGGGACCTTTCATGACCCAGGCAATCGTCGTGGGAACCATCGCATTCACCCTGATGGTGGCCGCCGCCGGCGGAGTGCTCTGGCACACCGCCCGCACCCGCCGTGATCTCGACCACAGGCCGTAACACCACCCTTGATCAGCGCGCTATCCCAGCGGAATCTCCGGCCCACGCCCCGCTAGGACACGCGATGAACAACTCGCCCACCACCCTCTCCCCCACCCAGCGCGCCTGGATCACGATGTTCGCCACGGCGATCACGCTGGCGGCTTTGGTGGTGCTCGGCCTGCTGGGCTGAGCCTTCTTTTTCACCCTCCGAAACACCGGACGGTTCTGTGCCGACGACTCGGCATGAACCGTTTGTCCGTCGCGTGCGCGGCAGCCGTGCTGTGCGTGGCTGCCGCGTCGTGCGCACGGCCCGCTGCCGGGGCCGCTGGCGCTGACGTCGAATCGGCGGCCGGGGCCGTCTTGCGCACCTGCTAGCTCTCCGGCCCAGCGATCTCCGGCGGAGCATCGGCTCCGGGCGGCAGCTGAGGCAGCAGTCCCGGCACCGGGTCAGGCGGGTGTTGGTGGAAACGCGCGTGGTCCACCCACCCCGGAGGCAGCCACTGCCCGGTCACGAGCTGGGGATGTCGCGGGTGCACCGCGAACGCCCACGTCACGAACACCAGCTCCGCCCAGTCGGACTGCACGAGCCAGGAAATCGGGCCGCTCTTGCTCTCGCCCGTGATGTGCACCATCCCGGGCCCGACCATCGTCGCGCCGGTGATCGCCGGCCAGTTCCACGCCAGGACGCGTGGTGTGTGCAGGTAGAAGCCGTGTGCGCTCGGGTACAGCGTTCCCTGTTCAACCGGAACCCATCTCGGCACCGCCGCGGCCGCCGCGGCGGTACGGGCACGAGACTTGGCGACCGCTCCCCCGACGAGCGACCCGGCGACGAGACCCACGCCCAGCGCACCGGTCCCGAACACGAACGGCGTGGACACGCTCCAGCTTCCGTCGCCCAGCGCACGAAATTCGGACAGGACGAACGGTCCGGCTGCGAGCAGTCGTTCGCCAGGCGCGTTAGACGGCGGAAAGGGCGCCAGGATTTCCTGGAGATGACCAAGATCGTGCCCCTGGCCGATGAGCATCGCGAGATGGCAGGTGTATCTGAGCACCTCGTCACGTGGTGTCCAAGGCGGTACTGACATCTGCGGCCGCTTCCGCGCCATCGCCCGAGTCCCCCTCTGTCGATGCGCGCCTGATCATACTCAGCCGAACTCGACTGGCCGCGCTGTTCGACGAACCTGTTCCAGACCGAGGCGCAGTCCTCGCCTGGAACGACGTCAGGAGGCGGAAATGGCATCGTGCGGAGCCTCCGAGAGGCGCCGCCGGTTCATCGGTCACCCGCCCAGAGCAGACGGTCCTGGGCCTGTTCGGCCAAGCCTGCGACCGTTCGAAGATCCCGCTCGCCGCAAGCGCTCTTTCCCCCATCTGGCACACATCGGCGATGTCGATCTTGCCGTATCGTGCCGTGCAGCACGAGTGGAGGGGAGCCATTCCTGTGCGAGAAAACGAGCGCGCAGCACAAATCGTCGCGTTCTGGCGGGCGATCGAGGTGTTCGCACCGCAGAAGGTCCCGGATCGCACCCCGCCACGTTCTCGACGCCGTCCCCAATCCGTCGTGGTGGACCTCCAACCCGACGAACTGGCACCGTGGGACGACGGTCACCCCCTCACTGAAATCCCCCTCGCCGACCACCTGACCTGGCAGTTCACGGTATACGGGGGCCTGTACGAGGTCTCCGCGGTCCGCGCCGGCCTCGCCGCCGTCTTCGGGGACGACGACCGGCCCGCAGATGGCCGGCGAGCCGAAGCGACGGCAGTCTTCGCGTTCACACTCGACGCAGAAGGATGCATCGTCGAAAACTCCGCGACGTTGTCGGCGTGCGCGTGGGCGATGAACAGATTGCATTCACCGGGGCCGAACGCTCCGACGTGGCTCGACGGTTTCGAATCGCATCAGCGCGAATTCACCGAAGCGCTGGACCGACTGGCGCCGCGGCGACCATCGGAAACGGACAATAATTCCAAAAACGGAAACGGGGCCGGTAGGCTGGACCGAATAGGTGCCGCAGTCGCGCACCAGGTGAAAGCAGCCGCACAGGAAGCGGTCTCGGCCGGCGCGAAAGCGACCGGCACCGCGGTGACGACCGCCGTCGGCGCTGGTCTCGGCGCGGTAGCAGGGCCGGTGGTCGGCGGGATCGCCGGTGCAGTGGCAGGGAAGTTCGCCGAGAAGCTCCTCACTCCACCGACCGGGGCCAACGACGCGTCAGACGATTCTGGCCCAGCTCAGCCGAGTTTGCCGCGGCTGCACCTGACCACCGCCAACCTGCACGCGTTCACCAGTGAACTGACGGCTGCGCTCGACCCGAAGGGCACCCTCCGCGCTCGCGGCGTCCGCGTGTCGTGCAGCCAAGTCCCCAAAGCGAGCGCCGGCTCCGCCGACGAGCAGAACTTCCTCAACAGCTATCTCGCGGACGACCTGGCGAAGGTCGAAAAGGACGTGCGCGCGGGCAAGCACGGCGCGGCACTCGCGACGTACCTCGGCGACGAACGCGCCGTGGACGTCACGAAGCGGATCGACGTGCGCACCCGCCGAGAACCACTGTTCACCGGGGTGCAGCCGAACGTGGTGCCTGGAGCTCGATGGCCCACTTCGACGTCGCGGCCGTTGGTGGTCAGCCAGCAGTTCGCGGTCGACCGAGTCCTGCTCGAGCTGCGGGACTCAGCAGGGATCTTCGCCGTCAACGGCCCGCCCGGGACGGGCAAAACGACCATGCTGCGCGACGTACTCGCGGCGATCCTCCTGGACCGAGCTCGCCGTCTCGCAGTGCTGAAGAACCCGTCCGACGCGTACACCGAAGTTGTCGACAAAGTGCAGCTAGGCGGGCGCTACGTGCCGGCCGTCCGGGCACTCAAACCGGAACTGACCGGGTTCGAGATCGTGGTCGCCACCGCCAGCAACGACGCCGCCGCGAACGTGACCGCGGAACTGCCCAGCCTGAGCGCCGTGAGCGGGAACGCAGCCGCAGCTCTGGGCGTGGGCTATTTCCCCGACCTCGCTTCGCACCTCCTCGGCTCACCTGCGTGGGGACTGATCGCCGCGGTGCTCGGGAACATGAGTTACCGGAGCGCGTTCGGGAGCAAGTTCTGGTGGGGCGGCGCACGCGAACGACCCGACGGCTCGAACGAAAAGCACGCCGACGACGTGACTGGCTTGCTCGGGATCCTCCAAGACGTCCGCGAAGCACCACCGACAGCCGAAGACTGGGACGCCGCCGTCACCGCGTTCACAGACGCTGACGCGGAGGTACGCCGGCTTTCGGATCTGCGGCAGAGCGCTGCGCAGACGCTCGCCGAGTACCACGCCCAGCTGAGCGTCACGCAGGAGGCGGAGGTGGCCTGCCGGCGAACGGACGAGGCTCGCCGGCGTCTGTCCGCCGAGCTCGCCCGCGCTACTCAGCTGCGGACCACGGCGCAGAGCGAGTTCGAAGAAGCCGACGGGGAGCTAGAAGACTGGCTCAAGCACAAACCAGGCTTCTTCGAACAGCTTTTCACCTGGTTCCGTTCGCTGCGCGACTGGCAGAACAAGAAATCCGACCTCGCCACCGAACGCTTCGCCAAGCGCGAGCTGCGCCTATCCTGGGAGGCGGAAACACAACGGCTCGAGGCCGCGTTCCACGCTGCTCGCGAGGACAACGCGCGGTGGAACTGGCGGTATCAGGAAGCCACGAAAGCGCTGGCGAGCCTGCGGGGGCGGATCGAACAAGCACAGCAGCTGTGGCCGGATTCGGTGCCGCTCGGGCCCGCGTTCGCCGGTGAGGAAAGTTTCCAGCTCTGCGCGCCGTGGGCGGACCCGGAGTTCACGGAGGCACGCAACCGGCTGTTCCTCGCGGCGCTGGCCCTGCACAAAGCATTCCTCTTCCAGACCGAGCCGCTCGCCCGGGGCAACCTCGCGGTGATCTCCGCCGCCTTGCGGGGCAAGGTGCGGCTGAGCCCGCGGACCGCGCTGGCCGCCTGGCAGTCGCTGTTCCTCCTGGTCCCGATGATCTCGACGACGTTCGCTTCACTGCCCCGGCTTTTCTCGGGTCTCGGCGCCGAATCGCTGGGCTGGTTGTTCGTGGACGAAGCAGGTCAAGCAGCGCCACAACAGGTGGTCGGCGGCATCTGGCGGTGCCGCCGTGCGGTCATCGTCGGCGACCCGCAACAGCTCGAGCCCATCGTGGCCATGCCCCTTTCCGCCCAGCAAGCCCTGCAGCGGCATCACGGCGTGCACGAGCAGTGGCTCCCCGACTCGACATCCGCGCAGGGGATCGCCGACAAGCACGCCCGGCATGGCACCTATCTGCCCACGGGTGACGGCAGCGGCGCCAAGGTCTGGGTCGGCGCGCCACTGCGCGTCCACCGGCGCTGCGACCGGCCGATGTTCGAGATCTCGAACATCATTGCCTACGGCGGCGACCTGATGATCTACGGCACCCGCCACCCCGACGACTTCCCCGGGACCAACGCGTGGCTCGACGTCCGCTCGTCGCAGTCGGACGGCAACTGGGTGCCCGCCGAGGGAAAAGCGCTGCTCACGCTGCTCAGCCAGCTGCTCGCGGCGGAGGTCCAGCCGAACGGCATCAGGGTGATCAGCCCGTTCCGCGACGTGGTCCGCGGCTGCCGGGCACTAGTCTCCCGGGCGTTCGACGAGCAGATCCCGCTCAAGAACGTAGGGACCGTGCACACCGTCCAAGGGCAGGAGTCGGACGTCGTGATCCTCGTCCTGGGCACCCCGACAAGCAAAGTCCGGGCGCGGCAGTGGGCAGCCGAGAAGCCGAATCTGCTCAACGTCGCCGTATCTCGCGCGAAGCGGCGCCTCTACGTGATCGGGAACCGCGACAACTGGAAGGACCTACGCCACTTCGACGTCCTCGCGGCTTCGCTGCCCACCACAACGCCTGAAGGTCTGCACCTCAACCTCAGCCGCTGAACTCCACCAGATCACTGCCGCGAGACCGAGCCGTAGTCCGCACCTCGAACGACCTCGGGAGCAGGAAATGGCATCGCGCGGTGCTCTTCGAGAGCAGCGGCCAGTTCGTCGGTCACCCGTCGAGCCGACGACCGCGAGCAAGGCTCAGACGTTGAACCGGAACTCCACCACATCCCCATCCGACATCAGATAATCCTTACCCTCCATCCGCACCTTCCCCGCGGCCCGCGCGGCGGCCATCGAGCCGGCCTCCATCAGATCGGCGTAAGACACGATCTCCGCCTTGATGAAGCCGCGCTCGAAGTCCGTGTGGATGACGCCCGCGGCTTGGGGGGCGGTGGCGCCCTGGGGGATGGTCCAGGCGCGTGATTCCTTGGGGCCCGCGGTGAGGTAGGTCTGCAGGCCGAGGGTGTGGAAGCCGGCGCGGGCGAGGGCGTTGAGGCCGGGCTCGGCCTGGCCCACGGACTCCAGGAGCTCGCGCACGGATTCCTCGTCGTCGAGTTCCAGCAGCTCGGATTCGACCTTGGCGTCGAGGAAGACGGCGTCGGCGGGGGCGACGAGCTTCTCCAGTTCCTCGCGGCGACCGGAATCCGTCAGCACGCCCTCGTCGGCGTTGAAGACGTAGAGGAACGGCTTCGTCGTCAGCAGGCTCAGCTCACGCAGCGACTCGAAGTCCACTTCCTTTTGCGCCTGGAACAGCGTGCGGCCGGCGTCGAGGATTTCCTTGGCGCGCTGCGCGTTCTCCAGCGCCGGGCGCGCCTCCTTCTTGGTGCGCGCCTCCTTCTCGAGGCGCGGCAGGGCCTTGTCGAGCGTCTGCAGGTCGGCGAGGATCAGCTCGGTGTTGATGGTCTCGATGTCGCTCGACGGGTCGATGCGGCCGTCGACGTGGACCACGTCCGGGTCGTCGAACACGCGGATGACCTGGCAGATCGCGTTGGCCTCGCGAATGTTCGCGAGGAACTTGTTGCCCAGCCCGGCACCCTCGGACGCGCCCTTCACGATGCCCGCGATGTCCACAAAGGACACGACAGCCGGCACGATCTTCTCCGAGCTGTACATCTCCGCCAGCTTGTCGAGCCGCGGGTCCGGCAGCGGGACGACGCCGACGTTGGGCTCGATCGTGGCGAACGGGTAGTTCGCGGCGAGCACGTCGTTGCGCGTCAGCGCGTTGAACAGGGTGGACTTGCCGACGTTGGGCAGGCCGACGATACCGAGGGTCAGACTCACGACAGTTGAGTCTACGTGCCCGGCAAACGCCCCGGCCGACCCGGTAACGCCGTGTCGGATTCCCGCCAGCCAAGCCCGCGACCTGCTGGCACCATCGACCACATGGCCACCCAGACCGCCCCCCTCTGGCGCGACACCGAGCGCTGCTACCGGGCCGTCACCGCCCGCGACCAGCGGTTCGACGGCCAGTTCATCATGGCCGTGCGCACCACCGGCATCTACTGCCGCCCGTCGTGCCCGGCGATCACGCCGAAGGCCCAGAACGTGCGGTTCTTCCTCACGTCGGCCGCCGCCCAGACAAGCGGCTTCCGCGCGTGCCGGCGCTGCCTGCCCGACGCCGTGCCGGGCTCGCCAGACTGGAACGTCCGCGCCGACCTGGCCGCCCGCGCCATGCACCTGATCTCCGACGGCTTCGTCGAGCGCGAAGGCGTACCCGGCCTGGCGCGGCGGCTCGGCTACTCGGAACGCCAGCTCGGCCGCGTCCTCACCGCCGAGCTGGGTGCCGGCCCGCTCGCACTCGCCCGCGCCCACCGCGCGCACTCCGCGCGGCTGCTCATCGAGCTCTCGGCGCTGCCGCTGACCGACGTCGCGTTCGCCGCCGGGTTCTCCAGCATCCGGCAGTTCAACGAGACCATCCGCGAGGTCTTCGCGACGACGCCTTCGCAGCTGCGCGCGGCTTCGCTGCGGCGCGGACGCCGCGCCGAACCCACCGGCTCGACGCGCCTGAGCCTGCGCCTGCCGTTCCGCGCGCCGTTCGACGCGCAGGGCGTGCTGCGTTACCACGCATCGCGCGCGTTGCCCGGGGTCGAGGCCGTCGAGGAGCGCGCCGAGGGCATCACCGGCTACGGCCGCACGCTGCGGCTTTCCCACGGCCCCGGACTGGTCTGGCTCTCGCCGCAACCAGACCATGTCCGGTGTGACCTGGCGTTGACCGACCTGCGCGACCTCGGCAGCGCGGTCTCCCGCGTCCGGCGGCTGCTCGACCTCGACGCCGATCCCGAGGCCGTCGCACGCGTCCTCGGCGCGGATCCGGTGCTCGCGCCGCTGGTGACGAAGGTGCCGGGGCTGCGCGTGCCCGGTGCGGTCGACGGGCCGGAGCTGCTGTTGCGCGCCGTGCTCGGCTCGGCCGCCGCCTCCGTCGCCGCGCTCGGCTCGCAGGTGCCGCCCGGTGAGCCGCCGATGGACACCCTGACCACGCTGTTCCCCGAACCCGCGGTCGTGGCCGCCGCCGGCGTGAAACCGCACGTCAAGACGGTCGCCGCGGCACTGGCGGACGGCAGCCTCGACCCGCACGTCGGCCGGGATCCGGGTGAGCTGCGGGCGGAGCTGCTCGCGTTCGGCATCAACGCCGACTACATCCTGATGCGCGTACTCGGCGCCCCCGACGTCCTGCTCACCACCGACCCCGCCGTGCGCCGCTCCGCCGCAGCCCTCGGCCTCGCTCTGCCCGGCGCGGCCCGGGGCTGGCGGCCGTGGAGCTCGTACGCCACCCGCTACCTGCAGACCTTCGCCCCCGAGGAGAACCTCTCGTGAGCACCGCCTTCTGGTCCACTGTGGACACCAAGATCGGCCCCTTCACCGCCGTGGTCACGGGCGACGGCGCCGTCCTCGCCTCCGGCTGGACCGCCGACGTCGCCGACCTGACCCCGCTCGTCTCCCCGTCTCTGGCTCCGGCGACGCTCACCCAGCGCCGCGACCTCGGCCCCGTCACCACCGCCATCCGCCGCTACCACGCGGGCGAACTGGACGCCGTCGACGACATCGAGGTCCGCCAACGCTCCGGCGCCTTCCGCCAGCACGCCTGGGACATGCTGCGCAAGGTCCCGCCGGGCCGCCCGGTGAGCTACGCCGAATACGCCACGCTCTCGGGCAGCCCCACGGCCGTCCGCGCCGCCGCGTCGGCCTGCGCCTGCAACGCCGCCGCCCTCTTCGTGCCCTGCCACCGCGTCGTCCGCACCGGCGGCGCGGTCGGCAACTTCCGCTGGGGCACGGATGCGAAGCGCTGGCTGCTCACGCATGAAGCAGCCGCCTGAGTTACGCCGAGTACGCCGCCCTCGCAGGCAACCCACGGCCGGGAGCTTGTCTCGGCCCCTGTCGCCGCGGCGGACGGCGCCGTCAGCCCATTCCGCCGGGCCCTGGCTGCTCACGCACGAGGCTGCCTGACCTACGCCGTGCGGAGTTCGATTCGCGAGCCGGTACGGGACTTGTGCACGCGCAGGCGGGTCGGGATGCGCTGGCGGAGTTCTTCGACGTGCGAGACGAGGCCGACGACCCGGCCGCCGGCGCGGAGCTCGTCGAGGATGTTCATCACGACGTCGAGGGTTTCGGCATCGAGGGTGCCGAAACCCTCGTCGACGAACAGGGTGTCGAGCAGCGCGCCGCCGGTTTCGCCGGCGACGACGTCGGCCAGGCCGAGCGCCAGCGAGAGCGACGCGAGGAAAGATTCGCCGCCGGACAGGGTCTTCGCGGGGCGGACGGCGCCGGAGTAGTCGTCGAGCACGTCGAGGCCGAGGCCGCCGCGGGTGCCACGCGCGCCGGCCGCGTCGGAGTGCACGAAGGAGTAGCGGCCCTGGCTCATGGTGCGCAGGCGAGCGGTGGCCGCGAGCGCGACTTCCTCCAGCCGGGCGGCGAGCACATACGACCGCAGGGACATCTTGCGCGAGTTCTGGCCGCGGCCGTTGACCACTTCGGACAGTGCGCGCAGCTCGTCATACTCCTTCCGGACGGGCTCGAACTCCGCGAGCGCCTTGCCCATCCGCGCGGCCAGCTTCTTCAGCTCACCGTGTTGCGCCGACACGAATTTCACCGCCGCGAACGCCGTGTCCGCCCGTTCGCGCGCGGCCTTCGCCACTTCGGCCAGTGGCGCGACCTCGACGACGTCGTCGGGCGAGATGCCGAACAGCTCGGGCTGCGCCAGCAGCTCGCGCGCCCCGGCGGCCGTCGCCTCGGCTTCGGCGAGACCTTGTTCGAGTTTGGAGACCTGCTCGTCGGACCGGACCGCGCCCCGCATCTCGTCCAGCGCGGCAAAACCCTTGGCGTGCAAGGAGATCTCGACCAGACCGTGTTGCTCGGCAAGCCGGGACTCCGCACCACCCACGGCCGCACGCGCCTCCGCGACGGAGTCCAGCGCACCCGCCAAGGTGAGCAAGTGCCCTCGCCGCGCCGTGACGTCCGGGAACTCGCCACGCCCTTCGAGCAGCCGCTTCGAGCGTTCGGCCAGCCGTTGCTCCAGCGCCCGGACCTCGGCCTGCGCCTCCGTGACGGCCTGGTCGGCCCGGCGCCGTTGCTCAGCCAGCTGGTCGGCTTCCTGCTCCAGCTTGACGACCTGCCGGGCGAGCTGGTCCTTCCGCGCGGCCTGCTCGGACAACGCCCCCACACCGGCCCGAGCCTCCGTGAGCTCCGCGGCCACGGACTCGGCCGTCCACTCGCCCAGCCGCTCGCGCAACGCGTCCAGCCGCGCCTTCGCTTCTTCCAGCGCCGACACCACGCGTTGCCGCAAGGCACCGGCCTTCTGCTCCGACTCCTCCGCGGCCCGTTCCGCGGCGGGATCCACGAGCTCAGCCCCGTGCCGCGCCGGCGCCGGATGCTCCGCCGAGCCGCACACCGGACAAGGCGCGCCGTCGGCCAGGCCGGCGGCCAGCTCGGCGGCCATCCCTTCCAGCCGACGTTCCCGCAGGTCCAGCCGATGCTGACGAGCCGCCTGATGCGCGTCCACGACCTCACGCAGCTTCGCCTCACCGCGCCCGACCTTCGCGACGGCCTCCGGCAGCTCCGCGGCCGCGCGGGAAACAACAGTCAACTCGTCGACGCGCGCCTTCGCACCGTCCAGCTTCGCCGCCGCTTCAGCCGCCGACGCCGCTTCCCCCCGCACCGCCGTGAGCCGCTCGGGCAGCTCCGCCAGCCGCGTCTGCAGCTCGGTGACGCGCTCGGCCGCCGCACCGGCCGCGACCTTGCGCTCGTCGCGCCGCTCGGCGTCCACCCGCTGCTGCTCGGCCTCCGCGACGAGCTCGGCAAGCGCGCCCGCTTCCTCGCGCAACGATCCGGCGCGCTCACGCAGGTCGGCCGATGCGAGGCCGACGGAGTCAAAACCCAGCTCCCCCAAGGCCCGCGTGTGATCGGCCTCGACGAGCTGCGCGTCGCCCAGCTCGGAAGTCCGCCGCTCCAGCAGCTCGACCTCGGGCACCACGGCCGACGCCCGCCGCGCGGCCGCGATCTCCGCGGTCCACTCCGCGCGTTCGCCCGCCGTCTCGGCGATCTGCGCGAGTCGCGTGTGCGCGGTGCGGACGCGGCGGATGCGGTCGGCGTCCTCCTGGGCTTCCCGCAGCGTGGTCTCCGCCTTGGTCGCGGCCGAACGTGCTTGTGCCGCTTCGGTTTCCGCCGCGTCGGCGCGTGCGGCCACCTCCGCGAGCACGGCGTCGACCCACTCCGCCTGGTCTTCTTCCGGCGGCTCCTGCTGCGCTTCCTGGGCGTAGCGCGCGACGAGCTCCCGCAGCTCCTGCTGGCGCTTTTCCAGCGCCCGCCCACGTTCGGCGCGCAGGTCGGCGAACCAGCGCTCGACGTCGGAGAACCGCTCGGTGCCGAAGAGCCGCTCCAGCAGCTTCTCGCGCTCGGTGGTGTCGGAGCGCAGGAACTTCGCGAATTCCCCCTGCGGCAACAACACGACCTGGAAGAACTGCGCGGCCGTCATGCCCAGCAGCCGTTCGACGGTGCGCGCGACCTCGTCGATCCGGATGACCCCGTCGGGCGGCAGCCCGGCCGGCGGCTCACCGACCCAGGTCAGCGACACCTTCGCCTGCTGCGTGGTGAACCCGTCGCCACGTTTCTTGGCGCGCTGGTACTCAGGGCTGCGCACGATCCGCAGCCGCTGGCGTTGCACCGTCAGCTCCAGCACGACCTCGGTGAGCTGCTCGGGCGCGGCAACGTCGCAGCGCAGCCGCTTCACGTCACCGCGCGCACCCGGGACCACGCCGAACAGCGCGAACGCGATGGCGTCGAGCAGCGTGGTCTTGCCGGCGCCGGTGTCGCCGTGCAGGAGGAAGAGGCCGTCGGCGCCGAGTGCGTCGAAATCGACCACCTCGCGGCCCGCGTACGGACCGAACGCCTCAACCTCCAGCAGGTGCAGCCTCACAGTTTCGCCACCGCCGCCCGGTTGGCCGCTTCGAGCGCGAGGAACACCAGCCGTTCCTCGGTTTCCGTGGGGAACGCGCCGCGGCAGTCGTCGAGGAAGCTGCGGGCGATCTCGATGTCGGTGCGCCCGCGGACGGCGTCGGCGTACTTCAGTTGCGCGCCGGCGAGCCCACCCTCGGGCTCCCAGTCGAGGTGCACCGCGTACGGGAACCGCTCGCGCAGGCGGCGCATCGCGTCGACCGGGCGCACGCGGTCGGTGACCGTGACCGAGAGGAAGTGGTCGCGCCATTCCTCGTGTTCCGGCGCGTCGAGCAGCTCCTGCAGCTCGCCGCGCAACGTCGCGAGCGGGCGCGGCACGGGCAGTTCGTGGCGGCGCACCTCGGCGAGGCCGGCCGCGTCGAGGTCCACGAGCCAGACCGATTTCCGTTGGCGCGCCTCGGAAAACGAGTAGGCCAGAGGGCTGCCGGAGTAGCGGAGATGCTCGGCGAGGGTCTGCGGTCCGTGGAGGTGGCCGAGTGCGACGTAGTCGACGCCTTCGAAGACGTCACCCGGGACCTGCTCGACGCCGCCGACGGCGATGGTGCGTTCGGATTCACTGGCGGAACCGCCCGTGACGAAGGCGTGGGCCAGGACGACCGACCGCGTTTTCGCCCGCGTGGCAAGGTCTTCGCGCACGCGGCGCATGGCTTCGGTGAGCACACCGGTGTGGCCGCGCGCTTCCGGCACGCCCAGCGCGTGACGTGACGGCTCGGGTTCGAGGTACGGGATGCCGTAGATCGCGACGTCGCCGTGTTCGTCGTTCAGCAGCACGGGTTCGGCGAGGCCCGCGATCGTGGCGCGCAGGTGCAGACCGCCCGCGGCCGCGAAGTCCGCGAACGCACCCAGCCGCGCCGCGGAGTCGTGGTTGCCGGGCGTGATCACGAGCTGCGCGCCGGCCTGGCGGATGCGGCTCATGGCCTTGGTCGCGACTCGAACCGCTTCGGCCGAAGGGACCGCGCGGTCGTAGATGTCGCCTGCCACCACCACAACGTCGACCTGCTCGGTCGTGACGAGCTCGGCGAGATGGGTGAGGACGGCCTCCTGCTCGGCGAGCAGGTCGGCGCCGTGGAACGTACGGCCGACGTGCCAGTCGGAGGTGTGGAGGAGTCTCACGGCAACCACGGTAAGAGGCGATCACGACGAAACCGCGGAGACTCGCCGGAGAGCCACTCGAACGTGTGTACGAACCCTATCAGGGCTCTGGTGGACACGCCGACCGCCGAACCGATGAACGCCCTGGTCAGCTACGCAGCGCGACCGCGTGGGCCGGTTTTTGTCGGTGCGGTCCGCCATGATGTCCGCGTCGATCGGCACCGGCCGTTCCGACTGGTCCGGTTGGTCGGGCCGGGAAAGTTGATCGGGCAGGGCTTGATCAGACAGGGCTTGATCGGGCAGGGAAGGGAGACTCCGGTGGAGACGGTGATCACGACCGCGGCCGTCGTGCTCGCGCTGCTCCTGTGCGTCGCGGTCGCACTGCTGTGGCGGCTCTACGGCGACGGCATGCGCCGGGCCGACGCGGCGGCGCGGCTCGTGGCGGCCGAGCGCGCGAAGAACGACCAGCAGCAGCTGGCATTGCGGCGGTACGAGGTGGCGTTCGCGTCGATCAGCGGCCGCGGTGAGCTCGGCGAGCAGGTGCTGGTCGAGACCGCGCGCGCGTTGGGGTTGCGCGAAGAACTGCATTTCACGCTGCAGACCGACCTGGCCGGCGGCGGCAGCGTGAAGCCGGACATGGTGCTGCGCGTGGGCGGCGGCCGCACTGTGCCCGTCGACGCGAAGGCCAGCATGGCGATCTGGGCCGAGGCCGTGGAGACCGACGATCCCGAGGAACGGCTCGACGCGTTGCGCGCCCACGTGCGCCAGATCCGGTCCCGCGCGGCCGAGCTGGCCGGCAAGGGTTACCAGCGCTGGGCCGACGCGATCTACGGCACCATCATGTTCGTCCCGTCCGACGCGGCCGTGGTCGCCGCGCTCGACACCGATCCGGAGCTCCTGCGCTGGCTGATCGACCGGCGGGTGTTCCTGTGTGGACCGACGGGGTTCGGGGTACTGGCGTCGGCGGCCCTGTTCGCCGCGAGCGACCGGGCGCTGGTGGAGGACGTCGAGCAGGTCCGGGCGGGGGCGGCGGCCGCGCACCGCTCGGCGGGCAACGCGGTCGAGGCGCTGAACCTCACGAGCACGCACCTGCAGCGCTTCCTGTCCGCGCGACGGCGGGAGCTGGAGGCACTGGAGAGCTTCCGCGCGACGGTGGCACCCCTGACGGACGCGTCGGGCAGCCCGTCGCCGGTGCCGGAGGTGCGGAAGGGGGACGAGTTGGCGGCTAGCTGAGGACGGCTCCTTGTCTGCCCTCGCCAAACAGCCGTGCTGGCAGGCGGCCGATGGTCTGCTGCGCAGGTGGTCGCGCCCGCACGACCTGCGACACCGCTGACAACCGCATCCGGCAGCCGGGCGCCGGACGTGCGAAAAGCGCGCTGGACCGGCGGCAAGCCGAGACAGCGACAGCCTTGCCCGGGCGGCTCGTGGTCGTGGGAGCTGAGGCTGCACGGCTCGTCACGGTGCGTACCGATGGTGGCCGATTCGGGGTCGATGGGGCATTTGCGCTGCCCGGGGTTCGGTTCCGTCGCTGTGAGGTTTCCGGGGAGCGGGAACGTTCCGCGTCGACGACCGCCGCGCCTGGTGCGCGACGGGGCGGCTGGCGTCCGAGCGGCGACGGAACGGCTGGCCCGGACCAGACCAGTGGGCTGTATCCGCAGGTCAGGTAACCAGACCACGGACCGGGCGCGGAGCACGGCGCGACGGGCCGCGGGACACCACGTGTTCCGGCTTCCGGCAAGTCACGTCACGCTGCCGGGTGGCTGGTCAGGGCGGTCTTCGGCAGTGGCAGCAAGATCGTGACAAGTAACGGCTACGGTGTTGCCTCGTGACCGCGATACGCGATCGCCAGAGCGATCCCGATGCCGAAGACGCCACCGTGCCCTGGGACGAGCGTCTCGTCGTCGGCGAGAGGCATGGCCTGCCCTGGTGGGCGGCTGTCCTCGTGGGCTTCGGCCTGGCCGTGCTGGGCGCCATCATCGACGAGAAGACCAAGGGCAGCCTCGACTTCATTTTCAAGGCCGGCTACTTCGTGGGGGCCGTGCTCGCGGTGGGCGCGGTGCAAAGACGCGCTCTGTTCGGACCGATGGTGCAGCCGCCGCTGGTGCTGGCCGTCACGGTGCCCGGTGTGGTGCTCGTGACCGGCGGGTCCGGCTCGGGCAGCGACACCCTGTCGAAGCTGCTCAACATCGGCACGCCGCTGATCAACGGCTTCCCGACGATGGCGATCACCACCGGCGTCACGCTGCTGTTCGGGTTCGTCCGCATCTTCCGCGAACGCGACCCCGACGCCCCCGTGAAGCTCAAGGGCGGCAAGCCGCCGCGCGACCGCGAGGACGGCGACGAGCCGCCCGCTCGCCCGCGTACGCGCCCGCCGGGCTCGGGTCGTCCCGCCGGCGCCGGTCAGGCCCCGCCGCCCGCCGTCGCGCGCCGCCCGCCCCGCGACCGCGACCTCGACGGCCCGCCCCCGCGCCGCCCCCGGCCGCCCGCGGACCCCGGCGCCCGCCCGCGGCGCGAACCCGGCGACTCCGCCCCCCGCGGCGCGCGCAAGCCCCCGCCGGACGGCCGCCGCCCCCGCCCGCCCGAAGGCGACCCCCGCCGCCGCGACCCCCGCGGCGACGCGCCCCCGCCCCGCCGCCGCCCCCGCGCCGACGAACCGCCGCCCGGCCGTCCGCGGCCCCCGCGCCGCGAACCGCCACGCCGCCCGCGCCCCTGGGACGGCGAATCCTGACCCGACAACGTTGACAGCTGGGCCCTCAACGCCCGCACCACACCGAAGGCCGCCGATCCACCTCGGATCGGCGGCCTTCGTGCATTCGAGCCCCGACAACCGGCAACCGACGCACGGCCGAGCAGGAAAGGCGCCGCAACCCGAACGGTGCGCTCGACGCCAGGGCCGACACACGGCCAGTCCCCGGGGCCGAGCCCGTCAGGTTCAGCGCGCAGCAACCGCAAAGCCGCCCCCGAAGCGGCGGCGCCGGAGCCTCGATCCACAACGCCCAACGACCAGGCTCAAGCCGCGGCCATCACGAGAAGCGGGCCGCACCGTGCCCGTCCGACCCACGCCCACAGCGTCGCCGCAGCCACACCTCGGCCACGTCAGACGCCGACCAGCCGAAATCACCAAGCTGCAAGCCGCGGCAGCCACAGAAACGGGTCCGCGCCACGCCGGCCCAACCCACAACGTCGCCGCACCCGGACCACAGCCACCTCAACGCAAACGCCCGCCAGGCCCAACCACCAGCCTCAAGGCGCAGCAGCCACGCGAGAAGCAGCCGCACCAGCCTGACCCACAACGTCGCCACAGCCGCACCTCGGCCACGTCAAACGCCCGCCAGGCCCAACCGCCGGCCTCAAGCCGCAGCAGCCACGCGAGAAGCAGCCGCACCAGCCTGACCCACAACGTCGCCACAGCCGCACCTCGGCCACGTCAAACGCCCACCGGGCCAACCGCCAGCCTCAAGCCGCAGCAGCCACGCGAGAAGCGCCGCACCAGCCTGATCCACGACCCAAAGCCTCGCCGCGGCCGGACCGCAGCCGCCCCAACCGACCGGCACGCCACACGAAAAAGCCGCGGCGCCCGCCGGAAAATCCGGCGACCGCCGCGGCCTCAAAGCCAAAAACCCCGTCAGGACTCCGACTTGGCAGCCTTCCGAAGCTCCTTCGGCAACGCGAACGCGATCTTCTCGTTCGCCGTCGTCACCTCGTCGACCTGGCCGTAACCGCGTTCGGCCAGCCAGGTCAGCAGGTCCATCACCAGCACGTCGGGCACCGAGGCGCCCGAAGTGACGCCCACCGTCGACACCCCCGAAAGCCAGGCCTCGTCGACCTCCGAGGCGAAGTCGATCAGGTACGACGCCCGCGCGCCCGCCTTCAGGGCGACCTCGACGAGGCGCTTGGAGTTCGAGGAGTTCGTCGAGCCCACCACCAGCACCAGGTCGCACTCCGGCGCCATGGCCTTCACGGCCACCTGGCGGTTGGTGGTGGCGTAGCAGATGTCGTCGCTGGGCGGGTCGGCCAGGCCGGGGAAGCGTTCGCGGAGCTGGTCGACGCGTTCCATCGTCTCGTCGACCGAAAGGGTGGTCTGGGAGAGCCAGATCACCTTGGCCGGGTCGCGCACGTCGACCTTGTCGACGTCCTCGGCCTTGTCCACGAGCTGCACCTTGTCGGGCGCCTCACCCGCGGTGCCCTCGACCTCTTCGTGGCCTTCGTGGCCGATCAGCAGGATGTCGTAGTCGTCCTTGGCGAAGCGGTTGACCTCTTTGTGCACCTTCGTCACGAGCGGGCAGGTCGCGTCGATGGTGCGGAGGTCGCGGTCGGCCGCCTCGGCGTGCACAGCCGGGGAGACGCCGTGGGCGGAGAACACCACCAAAGCGCCCTCGGGCACCTCCGACGTCTCGTCCACGAAGATCGCGCCGCGTTCACGCAGTGTGTCGACCACGTGGCGGTTGTGGACGATCTCCTTGCGCACGTACACAGGCGCGCCGTAGAGCTCCAGCGCCTTCTCCACGGCGATCACCGCGCGATCCACGCCGGCGCAGTAGCCGCGCGGCTTCGCGAGCAACACGCGTTTGGCGGCGCCGGACTGGGAGATCGTCGGGGTACCGGCGGGCTCGGTTCCGGGACTCGCAGAAGTCATGCCTCCAGGGTACGGGCTGTGCCGTACCGGCTTCGAAGTCCTCTTTCGGATGACGTCAGCGGCCATCCGGGCTGTGCCGGGAGTCACGTCCTGTGCCTCAACCCACCCGTTCGGTTGGGCAGGATGGCCCACATACGGCACGCTAGACGGCATGAAGCCACTCCCGCTCCCCCTCCGGGTCGCCGCGGGCCTCGCCGTCACCACCGCCGAGCGGGTTCGTGAGCTCCCGAAGCAGATCACCGGCCTGCCGGTGACCGTCGTCAGCCAGGTCCTCCAGCTGTCCATGCGTGTCCAGCAACACGTCACCGAGCTGGCCATCAAGGGCGACGACGCACTGTCCGGCCTGCGCCCGGTCGAGGACACGCCGAGCTGGGCGACGTTCGACGAGGACGTCGAACCGGACCTGCCCACGCGTCCCACGCTGGTGCCCGTCGACGACCTGCCCGACCCGCAGGCCAACGGCCACCGCCCGAACCTGCCCGGGCTCACGGACGAACCCGAAGACCCGTGGACGCAGGAAGAGCGCGCGCTCGCCGAGGACCACGCCGACGGCGAGAACGACAGCACCGACGGCCCCGCGGGCCTGGCCGGCTACGACGACCTCACCCTGCCCCAGCTGCGCGCCCGACTGCGCCGGCTGACCGTGCCGCAGCTCGAGGAGATCCTCGACTACGAGAAGGCCAACGCCGACCGCGCGTCGTTCGTCGGCATGCTCGCGCGGCGCATCGGCAATGCGCGCAAGGCGGAAGAAGAGGCGACCCAGCAGGGCGACGACGCGGAAGGCCAGTGAGCAGCGACCCCTCGACCAGCGCCGAGAACCCCTGGCCCGTCCGCACCGTCGCGCGCAAGATCGGCGACTGGATCCACCGCCTCGGCGCCGTGTGGGTGGAGGGCCAGGTCACGCAGATCAACGCGCGCCCCGGCACGCAGACGGCGTTCCTGACGCTGCGCGACCCGTCGGCCGACGTCTCGATGTCCGTGACCGCCCCGATGTGGCTGGTGCGCGAGCTCGCGACGCCGCTGCGCGAAGGCGACCGCGTGGTGGTGCACGCGAAGCCGTCGTTCTTCTTCGGGCGCGGCACGCTCAGCCTGCGCGCGGACGAGATCCGCGCAGTCGGCATCGGCGAGCTGCTCGCGCGCATCGAACGGCTGCGCAAGCTCCTGGCGGCCGAAGGCCTGTTCTCCCCGAGCGCAAACGCCCGATTCCCTTTCTGCCCCAAGGCATCGGCCTCATCACCGGCCGCGCGTCGGCGGCGGAGCGAGACGTGCTCGTCAACGCGCAGGCCCGCTGGCCGCACGTGTTGTTCAAGGTCGTGAACACCGCCGTGCAGGGCCCGCAGGCCGTACCACAGATCCTCCGCGCTCTGTCCACATTGGACAAAGACCCGGAGGTCGATGTGATCGTGATCGCCCGCGGCGGCGGCAGTGTGGAGGATCTGCTGCCGTTCTCCGACGAGGCGCTGTGCCGGGCCGTCGCGTCCGCGGGCACGCCGGTGGTGAGCGCCATCGGGCACGAGCCGGACACGCCGTTGCTCGACCACGTCGCCGACCTGCGCTGCTCCACGCCGACGGACGCGAGCAAGCGCATCGTGCCCGACGTGCGCGAGGAGACCGCCCGCGTGCGCCAGATGCGCGACCGCGGCCGCCGCGCGCTGCACGGCTGGGTCGACACGCAGACGCGGCTGCTCACCCAGCTGCGCAGCCGCCCGTCGCTCGCCGACCCGTTGGGCCCGGTCCAGCGCCGCCTCGACGACGTCGAGATGCACCGCGAACGCGGCCGGCGCGCCATGCTCGGCCTGCTCGCGAAGGACCAGGCCGAAATCGCCGGCGCACGCGGCCGGCTGACCGCCCTCGGTCCGGCCGCGACGATGGCCCGCGGCTACGCCGTCGTGCAATTCACCGACGATTCAGGCAACCTCCAGGTGCTGCGCTCCGTCTTCCAGGTTGAGGACGGCGCACGCCTGCGCGTGCGGATCGCCGACGGGGCGATCCACGCCATCGCAAAGTCCACAGCGTCCACCGCATCGAGCGAGGAAGGAGACGGGCCGTGACCACCAGGGCACCGGCGTTCCTCCCGCTCACCGTCGACGCCGCCGCCCGCCTCGACGCCCGCGCCCTGCTCCACCAGGCGCGCGTCACCGACAGCGCCGCCAGCGAATGCTGGACCGCCCTGCTCGCCGGCTGCGGCACCGCCGCCCGCCGCCAGCTCGGCCCCCAGCTGCGCCGCCTGTCCGAGGCCACGTCCGTCCACGTCGGCACCCGCTGGTGGTTCGACGAGGGCGCCGAGCACCGCCGCCGCGTCGCGGGCGCCCAGGAAACCCTCGAGGACGCGATCGCGGACGGTGACGGCCAGGAGTTCGCCCTCGCCTTCGTCGGCTACGACAACGCCATGGCCAGCGCCCTCGTCTGCCGTGAACAGGCCCGGAACCCACCGCCGACCCCGCCGCCGCCACGAACGGGCGGAAGGCACCGGGTCGATCACCGGTCGTGACAGCACCGGGCGCGTCTTGCCCAGTGGCAGACGCGGGCTCGGTCGCGGACGCATCACCCGCCGGCCGGACTCGAGTGGCCGGACGGAGAGACCACGGGACACCGCACCGTCACCCACGGTGCAGGCGCGAGCCAAGCAGTCGCCGGCACGCGACCTCGCCCAGCCGGTACAGCGGTCCGGCACCGACCGACCCCAGCGCGGTACTGTGCCCGGACAGCCCCTCGGAACATCGGAGAGCGTCGAGCGTGAGCGAAGCAGGCAGCGAAACCGCCGGACTCGGTTACGAGCAGGCGCGCGACCGGCTGGTCGAGGTGGTCAGAGAGCTCGAAGCCGGCGGCCTCAGCCTGGAGCAGTCGCTGGCGTTGTGGGAAAAAGGCGAGGAGCTCGCCAAGGTCTGCGAACGCCACCTGGAGGGCGCGCGCGAGCGGATCGAGGCGGCGTTGGCGTCCGTTGAGAATTCCGACGACGCACAGTGATGCGCACCATGCGCGACTGAATCGTTCAGGTGACACGATCATCTGAGAGACTGTCCTCCCGCCGAATTCCGCGATCCGGGAGGCCCGCATGAGCACCGCCAGCGACCCACGTCGCGAAGCACCCGACCGCAACCTCGCCATGGAGCTGGTCCGCGTGACCGAGGCCGCCGCCATGGCCGCCGGCCGTTGGGTCGGCCGCGGCGACAAGATCGGAGGCGACGGAGCCGCCGTCGACGCGATGCGCCAGCTCGTCTCCACCGTCTCGATGCGCGGTGTGGTCGTGATCGGCGAGGGCGAGAAGGACGAAGCCCCCATGCTGTTCAACGGCGAAGAGGTGGGCAACGGCGACGGCCCCGACTGCGACGTCGCGGTCGACCCCGTCGACGGCACCACCCTCATGGCCAAGGGCATGCCCAACGCGCTGGCCGTGCTGGCCGTCGCCGAGCGCGGCGCGATGTTCGACCCGTCGGCCGTGTTCTACATGGAGAAGCTGGCCGTCGGACCCGACGCCGCGGGCAAGGTGGACCTGGCCGCGCCGATCGCCGAGAACATCCGCCGCGTGGCGAAGGCCAAGAACTCCAGCGTCGGCGATGTGACCGTGTGCGTGCTCGACCGGCCGCGCCACGAGCAGATCATCAAGGAGATCCGCGAGGCCGGCGCGCGTATCCGCTTCATCTCCGACGGCGACGTCGCCGGTGCCATTGCCGCGGCCCGCCCGACGACCGGTGTCGACATGTTGATCGGCATCGGCGGCACGCCGGAAGGCATCATCGCCGCGTGCGCGATGAAGTGCCTCGGCGGTGAGCTGCAGGGCCGGCTGTGGCCGAAGGACGAGGAGGAGCGCGAGAAGGCGCTGGCCGCGGGCCACGACCTCGACCGCGTGCTCACCAACGACGACCTCGTGCGCGGCGACAACATCTTCTTCTGCGCCACCGGCGTCACCGACGGCGACCTGCTGCGCGGCGTGCACTACCGCGCCGGCGGCGCCACCACGCAGTCGATCGTGATGCGGTCCAAGTCCGGCACCGTCAGAATGATCGACGGTTACCACCGGCTGGAGAAGCTGCGGGCCTACTCGTCCGTGAACTTCGACGGCAACCTCGACGTGCGCGAGGACGAAGACGTCGTCCCGCCCCTGCCCTGACCCCAAGGAGTCGCCAGGTGCCCAAGCGGTTGTTCGCGCTGCTGTTCACGTTGTTGGCCGGAGCGGCGCTCGCCGCCGGCAGCGCGACCGCCGGGCCGGCGCTCGTCGGCGGGACCGGCGCCGACGAGCCCTACCCGTTCGCGGTGTCCATGCACACCGAATCGGGCACGCTCTTCTGCGCCGGCTCGCTGATCACGCCCACGTGGGTGGCCACCGCCGCCCACTGCGTGTCCGGAAAGGACCCGGCGACGCTCACGTTCCGCTTGGGCACCAACGAAAGCGACTCCGGCGGCGAAACTGCCCAGCCGGTGGAGATCGTGCTCAACCCGCACTTCAACGCCTCGACGCAGACGGGCGACCTCGCGCTCGTCCGCCTCGCCGCGCCCGCGAAGACGACGCCGATCGCCGTCGGCGCCGCCGCCGCGCCGGGCACCCCGGCCCGCGTGCTGGGCTGGGGCCAGACCTGCGCCACGCCCGGCTGCGGCCGCCCCGTGCCGACGTTGCAGCAGCTCGACACGCACCTCGTCGAGGGCGCCAAGTGCACGTCGTCCTTCGACGGCACGGCCGAGCTCTGCACCGACAACCCGGCCGGCAAGGCCGGCTCCTGCTACGGCGACTCCGGCGGCCCCGAGCTGACCCGCGACGGCGGCCACTGGACGCTCATCGGCGTGACCAGCCGCCCCGGCAACGGCTCCCCGACGTGCGCGACGGCTCCCTCCATCTACACGTCGGTGGTCGCGTACGAGCCGTGGATCGCATCCAAGACCGGCTGACGCACCGCGCCCCAATGCGGCGTTGGTTGCGCTGAACGCACCGAACGCCACATTGGGTGCGTCCAACGCACCGAACGCCACATTGGGGCGTTCGGGATCGGGTCACTCGGCGTTGCTGGAGTGGCCCGGGAACAGGTGGGCGTCCGGGTCGAGCGCCACCGCGATGTTGTTCACCGCCGTCGCCGCTTCGCCGAAGCCGGTGGCGATGAGCTTCACCTTGCCCGGGTAGTGCGCCACGTCCCCGGCCGCGTACACGCGCGGGCGGGCCGTCGCCATCGTCGAATCGACTGTGATGGCACGGTGGTCGATCTCCAGGCCCCAGCTCTCGATCGGCCCGAGATCGGCCGTGAACCCCAGTGCGGCGACCACGGCGTTGGCCGGCAGCGACAGGTCCTCGCCGCCCTTCACCGACACCTCGACGCCCTCCAGCGCACCGGAAGGCGACTCGACGAACCGCGTCACCTCGGCGTCGGTGACCAGCGGCACGCCCAGCTCCCGCACCTGCCGCACGATCGACTCGGCCGCGCGGAACTTCCCGCGCCGGTGCACCAGCGTCACGCTCGCCGCCACCGGGTGCAGCGCCAGGCACCAGTCGAACGCCGAGTCGCCGCCGCCGACCACGACCACGTGCTGCCCGGCGTGGACCTGCAGCGACGGCACGAAGTGCACCATCCCGCGGCCCAGCCAGCCGTCGCCCGCGGGCAACGGGCGGGGCGTGAACTCTCCGATCCCGGCCGTGATCAGCACGGCGCCGGCGCTCAGCACGTCGCCGCCGTCGAGGGTCAACTCGACTCGGTCTCCCACCGTTTCCAGTTTCTCGGCCTTGCGGCCCAGCAGGTACGCCGGGTGCCACGGCGCGGCCTGGTCGACGAGGCCTTGCACCAGGTCGCGGCCGCGGATCGCCGCGAAGCCGCCCACGTCGTAGATCATCTTCTCGGGGTACATCGCGGTGACCTGGCCGCCCGGCTCCGGCAGGGAATCGACCACGGCCATGGAAAGGCCGCGGAATCCCGCGTAGTAGGCGGCGAACAGCCCGGTGGGCCCGGCGCCGATGATCACGAGGTCGTAGTCCATACAGCTCGCTCCAGCCAGTGGTGGTTGGCGGTGATCGAGAACACATCCGATCTTAGTCGCAACCACCGGGTGAATCGCCGGATCGGCGTGGGCGACGCCACCACGCCGTCATCACGAAACAGGGCCAGAATCGGGGGTATGGCAGAACAGGAATACCGGATCGAACACGACACGATGGGTGAGGTCCGCGTCCCGGTCGACGCGCTCTACCGCGCGCAGACGCAGCGTGCCGTGGAGAACTTCCCCGTCTCCGGCCGCGGTCTCGAGCGCGCTCAGATCCGCGCGCTGGGCCTGTTGAAGGCCGCCGCCGCGCGCGTGAACCAGAAGCTGGGCGTGCTGGACGCCGACCTCGCCGAGGCCATCGCCGCGGCCGCCGACGGTGTCGCCGAGGGCAAGTACGACGACCAGTTCCCGATCGACGTCTTCCAGACCGGCTCGGGCACGTCGTCGAACATGAACGCCAACGAGGTCATCGCGACGCTCGCCAGGCGCGCCCTTGGCCGCGACGTGCACCCGAACGACCACGTCAACGCCTCGCAGTCGTCCAACGACACGTTCCCGACGACCATCCACGTGGCCGCCACGGAAGCCGTGCTCACCGACGTCATCCCGGCCCTGGAGCACCTCGCCGGCGCGATCGAAACGCGCGCGCAGGAGTGGGCCGGCGTCGTGAAGTCCGGCCGCACGCACCTCATGGACGCCGTGCCGATCACGCTGGGCCAGGAAGCCGGCGCGTGGGCCGCGCAGATCCGCTTCGGCATCGAGCGCCTGCAGTCCGGGCTGCCGCGCCTGGGCGAGCTGCCCATCGGCGGCACCGCTGTCGGCTCCGGCCTCAACGCTCCCGACGGCTTCGGCGCTGCCGTCTCCGCGGAGCTGGCCGCGCTCACCGGCCTGCCGCTCACGGAGGCCCGCAACCACTTCGAGGCGCAGGCGACGCAGGACAGCGTGGTCGAGACGTCCGGCCACCTGCGCACGATCGCCGTGTCCCTCAACAAGATCGCGAACGACCTGCGCTGGCTCGGTTCCGGCCCGCGCACCGGACTCGCCGAGCTGGCCCTGCCGGATCTCCAGCCGGGCTCCTCGATCATGCCGGGCAAGGTCAACCCGGTGATCCCGGAGGCGACACTGCAGGTCGTGGCCCAGGTCGTCGGCAACGACGCCGCCGTCGCCTTCGCCGGCGCGGCGGGCAACTTCCAGCTCAACGTGAACCTGCCCGTCATCGCCCGCAACGTCCTCGAGTCGGCCCGCCTGCTGGCCGCCGTCTCGCGCCTGCTGGCGGACAAGGTCTTCAACGGCGTCACCGCCAACGTCGAGCGGACCCGCCAGTACGCCGAGGGTTCTCCGTCCATCGTGACTCCGCTGAACAAATACATCGGCTACGAAGCCGCTGCGGCTGTGGCGAAGCAGGCGCTCAAGGAGCTCAAGACCATCCGCGAGGTCGTGATCGAACGCGGCTTCGTCAAGGACGGCAAGCTCACCGAGGCTCAGCTGGACGAGGCGCTCGACGTGCTGCGGATGGCTCGCGGCGGCAAGTAGGGTTTCTCGCGCGACGGCCCGCTTCCTTTCGGGAAGGCGGGCCGTTCGTCGTTTCACCGCACCGGCCGGCGAACCGGTCACCGCAAGTGGACAAGGCGTACCTCTGCGCACAAATTCATTCCGGCGTATCCCTTCGTTGTGCCCGAATCACCTGGCTGGTAACGTCGATGATCGCTCTTATTTCCATTTCCACAGTGCGGTTTGATCAATTCCGCGACGGAGAGAGAGCAAGCAGTTGGGAGGCTGCGATGGCGACGTACCAATATCGATGCGCCCGGGACGGTGTGTTCGAGGTGCGCCTGCCGATGGGGACGGCCGAGCCGAGATCGCCGTGTCCGGTCTGCGGTGGCGAAGCAGCCCGGAACTACTGCGCACCGATGCTTTCACTGGCACCGCGTGAGCTGGTCACGGCCATCGACCGGACGGAGAAAACTCGCGACGAGCCGGCCGTGGTGTCCGCGGTGCCGCCCGCTCGCGGCCGGTCGCGCGGGCCGGTGACGACAGCGAACCCCGCGCTGCGACGTCTGCCGAGACCGTAGGCGAACGCGACCCAGCCTGCGCCCTTCCGGGCAATGGCCCGCTTGCTGGGCCGGCGAAGAAGAACTGCGGCTGATGCCCGGAGTGCTCTGCGGAGCCGCCACGCTCCGCGTTGCGGAGGTGCGCAGCACTCGCAATGCCGGTCGCCCACCAAGCCGTCGGGAGATGCCATGCCGCAAGTTGTTTTCTCACTCGATTCCACGAAGAAATTCACTGAACAAGCAATTGTCGGCCACAACCGGTGGCACGGGGATATTCCCGCCCAGGTTCAGGTCAAGCCCGGAGACTCGTTCCGCGTCCACTGCCGCGAATGGTTCGACGGCGCGATCCACAACGACGATTCCGCCGAAGACGTGCTGAACGCACCGCTGCCCGCCGTGCACGTGCTCAGCGGGCCGATCGCGGTCGAGGGCGCGCAGCCGGGTGACCTCCTCATCGTCGACATCCTCGACGTCGGTCCCATCCCGCAGGAGGACTCGGGACCACTCGCCGGCCAGGGCTGGGGCTACACCGGTGTCTTCGCCACCAAGAACGGCGGCGGTTTCCTCACGGAGTGGTTCCCCGACGCGTACAAGGTGGTCTGGGACTTCATGGGCGGAATCGCCACCTCGCGGCACGTCCCGGGGGTCTCCTACACCGGCATCGTGCACCCCGGCCTGATGGGCACGGCTCCGTCCGGTGCCCTGCTCGCCAAGTGGAACGCGCGCGAGCAGGCGCTGATCGACACCGACCCGGACCGGGTGCCACCGCTGGCGCTGCCCCCGCTGCCGGATTCCGCGGTCCTCGGCAGCCTCACCGGCGCCGACTTCGACCGGGTCGCGGCCGAGGCCGCGCGCACCGCGCCGCCCCGGGAGAACGGCGGGAACCAGGACATCAAGAACTTCACCAAGGGAACCCGGGTGTTCTACCCGGTCTTCGTCGACGGCGCGAAACTCTCGATGGGCGACCTGCACTTCTCGCAGGGCGACGGCGAGATCACCTTCTGCGGCGCCATCGAGATGGGTGGGTTCATGGACCTGCACGTCGACCTGATCAAGGGCGGGATGGAGACCTACGGCGTCTCCGAGAACGCGATCTTCATGCCGGGCAACGTCGACCCGTTGTACAGCCAGTGGCTCGCGTTCTCCGGCACCTCGGTCACGCTCGACGGGGTTCAGCACTACCTCGACTCGCACCTGTCGTACCAGCGGGCCTGCCTGCACGCCATCGACTACTTGCAGAAGTTCGGCTACAGCGCGATCCAGGCGTACATGATCCTGGGCTCCGCGCCGATCGAGGGCAGGCTTTCGGGCGTGGTCGACATCCCGAACTCGTGCTCCACCGTGTATCTGCCCACAGCGATCTTCGACATCGACGTGCGTCCTTCGGCTTCCGGCCCGGCGCAGGTCGAACAGGGAATGAGCGTGCCGACGGCGAGTTTCTGACGCCTGGACCGGCTCGGTGACCCGGGCGGGAGGTCGTCTGCCTCCCGCCCGGCCCGGCACGTCGAGAAAGCACCCATCCGCCGGAGGAGGCGGTCATGACCACAGCACCACCGGAACGCGGCCACCACGGACCGTTGCGATGGATCAACGGCACCATGCCCGAGGTCGACGAACGGGCGCTGAAGGTGCCCGTGGTCGGGTTCATCGAGTACTGCCTGCGCGGCATCGGGCAGGTCGTGTTCATGAACAGCCCGATCACGGGCGCGTTCATCCTGCTGGCCACCTGGCTTCAGGAACCGTGGCTCGGGTTCGGCGCCACGGTGGGGGTGGTGGCCTCGACGCTGGCCGCACTGGCACTGGGGTTCGACCGCGACGCGATCCACGCGGGTCTCTACGGGTTCAACGGCGTGCTCGTCGGCCTCGGGCTCGCCCTGTTCCTCTCACCTGAGTGGGACGGGATCGTCATCCTGTGGATCATCCTGCTGAGCGCGGTGTCTTCGATTCTGATGGCCGCGCTGGCGGCGGCGTTCGGCGGCGCGTGGGGCGTGCCCCCGTTCACGCTGGCCTTCAACATCACCACGCTGTTGTTCCTGATCACCGCGCTGCACATCACGCGCGGGCGGCTCGGTGAGGCGATCGCCCCGGCGGCACCCCAAGTGAACGGGCCCGGTGTGCGGACGTCACTGCGGGAGAGCGCCGACGCGGTCGGCAACACCGACGTGGTGGCCGTGATCAACGCGATCTTCCGCGGCATCGGCCAGCTGTTCTTCTGCAACAGCCTCCTCGCCGGTGTGCTGATCATCGTCGGGATCGCGTTCTGCTCCCGGATCGCGGCCGTCTTCGCGCTGGTCGGCTCGGCGGTCGGGATGCTGACCGGCATGGCCCTCGGTGCCGACGGCGTGCTGATCTACAACGGGCTGTGGGGCTTCAACTCCTTCGACGCCGCGCTGGCGATCGCCGGTGTGTTCTACGTGCTGACCTGGCGCTCGGCCATTCTCGGTGTCCTGTGCGCGATCTTCACGGCCCTGCTTTTCGGGGCCATCGGGTCGATCTTCGTGCCGTGGGGCCTGCCTGCCCTCACCCTGCCGTTCTGCTTCGGCACGCTGACGTTCGTGCTGCTGAAGGACTCGTCGAAGTTGTTCGAGTGGGTGCCACCCGCGAAGGTCGTCACCCCGGAGGAACACCTGCGGCGCTCGCACCAGGAGCACGCCATGGCCGCGTCCGGTAACCCGCAGCGGCAACGCGACACCGCGTGACTTGTCCGGTCACGCAACCGAAGGGATTCTCGTGGCGAAAGTGCTTTGTGTGCTCTACGACGACCCGGTCGACGGCTACCCGAGCTCTTACGCGCGGGACAGCGTTCCCCACGTCGACCGCTATCCGGACGGCCAGACCACACCCAGCCCGAGCGCGATCGACTTCACGCCGGGAGAACTGCTCGGGTGCGTGTCCGGGGCGCTGGGGCTGCGCCGTTTCCTGGAGGCGGCCGGCCACGAGCTGGTGGTGACCTCCGACAAGGAGGGGGCCGGCTCGGTTGTTCGAACGGGAGCTCCCGGACGCGGAAGTGGTGATCTCGCAACCGTTCTGGCCCGCCTACCTGACCGCGGAACGCATCGCGAAGGCGCCGAAGCTGAGGCTCGCGATCACGGCGGGGATCGGCTCGGACCACGTCGACCTCGCCGCCGCGATCGACCACGGGATCACGGTCGCGGAGGTCACCTACTCCAACAGCGTCAGCGTGTCCGAACACGTCGTGATGATGATCCTTTCCCTGGTGCGCAACTACCTTCCGGCGCACCAGTGGGTGCTCGACGGCGGCTGGAACATCGCCGACTGCGTCGCCCGTTCCTACGATCTCGAAGCGATGAACGTCGGCACCGTCGCCGCGGGCCGGATCGGGACCGCGGTGCTGCGCCGGCTGAAGCCGTTCGACGTCCGGCTGCACTACACCGACCGGCACCGGCTCCCGGCGGAGGTCGAGGCGGAGCTGGACGCCACGTTCCACCCGGACGTCCAGTCGCTGGTGCGGGAGTGCGACGTCGTCACGATCAACGCGCCGTTGCACCCCGAAACCGAGAACATGTTCGACGACACCCTGATCGGTCAGATGAAACGGGGCGCCTACCTGGTCAACACGGCCCGGGGAAAGATCTGCGACCGGGACGCGGTCGTGCGGGCCCTGGAGTCGGGTCAGCTCGCCGGATACGCCGGCGACGTCTGGTTCCCGCAGCCCGCACCACGGGACCACCCGTGGCGGACGATGCCGCACCACGGGATGACCCCGCACACGTCCGGCACCTCACTGTCGGCGCAGGCCAGGTACGCGGCCGGGACCCGCGAGATCCTCGAGTGTTACCTCGCGGGCCGCCCGATCCGCGACGAGTACCTGATCGTCGAAGGAGGCCAGCTGGCCGGGACCGGCAAGCATTCCTACAGCTCGAAGTGAGAGCGCCACTCTGATGGAGAGTGTGGCCACGGTGGATCTCGACGTCACCGAACACGGCGCGGGCGAACCGCTGCTGCTGATTCACGGAGGCGGGGCAGCCGAGGAAATGCTGCCGTTGCACCGCGAGCCGGAGCTCGCCGCCCGCTGCCGGTTGATCTCGTTCCGGCGCAGGGACTATCGACGGAACGCGGGCGACGCGCCGGTCTCCATCCGGCGGCACGCCGAGGACTGCCGGCTCGTGCTGGACTCTTGTGGCGTCGACAAGGCTCACGTGCTGGGAAAGTCCTCGGGCGGGCTCATCGCGCTGCAACTGACCGTGGACGCGCCCGCGCGGGTTCAGACCCTGTGCCTGCTCGAACCCGCACTGCTCTCGGTGCCGGACGGCGCCGCCTTCTTCGCCTCGGTGGAACCGGTGCTCGAGATCTACCGGGCCGGAGACACGGCGGCGGCGGTGGACGCGTTCTTCACGGCCGTGTGGGGCGCGGATTGGAAGGCGGAGTACGACAGAGTCGTACCCGGCGGCCCGCAACGGGTCGAGCAAGCGGCGGCCACGATATTCGAGTCGGAGCTGCCCGCCGTGCGGAGCTGGGACTTCGGCGCGGACCAAGCCACGACGATCGAGCAACCGGTCCTGTATCTCCTCGGCTCGGAAAGCCTCCCGGTGTTCGCGCAGGGCCGGGACCTGGTGCACGCCTGGCTCCCGCAGACCGAAGACGCCACGCTGCCCGGGCTCAACCACCTGCTCCAGGTTCGCGATCCGGCCGGAGTCGCCAGGGCACTGGCCGGTTTCCTGGCCCGCCATCCCCTCCGCTCGCGGTGATCAGCGCGGCGGCGGACGCCGGAACGTTCAGGAGATGGCCCGAAGCCGCCCGGCCGGCTGCCGGTGGAGTTGCGCGACGACCCGAGCCGTTTCTTCGTCCGCCGGCAGGAAGACGACCAACTGCTGCGCACCCTCGGCGAGCTCCATCATCTCCCGGTGCAGCCGCAACGAACGTCCACCCGGGTGGTTCAACCGCAGAACCCCGCGTGGTGGCACGACGGTCGAGTTGAGGCGGCTGGTGAACTCCGGACCGGCGACGGGGGCGAGTTCCGCCGTGAGCCACTCCGAGTTCTCGACCGTGGGCCCCAGCCACAGGTCGAACGCCTGCTCGTCGGCGACCTCGGCCCAGTCGGCGAAGAACGCGCGAGCGCGAGGGTCGGTGAAGACGTAGCGGGTGAGGTTCGGAGCCTCGGCGTCGAGCAGCCCCGTTCCGCTCGTCACCGCGGCGAAGCCGGTGGTGTGGGCGAGGACGTCACCCAGCCGGTTGGTCACCACGGCGATGCCGGGTTCGAGCAGCCGGAGGGTCTGGAGGACCGAGGCACGCACGTCCCGCCGAGCGGGTGCGGGCCGGACGTGGACTGTGCACTCGCCACCGGTGATCTTCGTGAGGTAGCGCAGGTGGGTGCGTTCGGCGGGGTCCAGGCTGAGCGCGTCGGCGAGGGCGTTCACGACCGGCACGGACGGGTTGCGGTCGCGGCCCTGCTCGATGCGCGTCAGGTATTCGACGCTGATGCCGGCCCGCGCGGCGAGGTCCGATCGCCGCAGGCCGGGCGAGCGGCGACGGCCGTGCGAAGGCAGGCCCAGCGTCTCCGGCTGGGTGCTGTCGCGCTTGGCCCTGATGAAGTCCCCCAGCGGCGTCCCCATGTCACCGAGCATAAGCCGGTTCGGGCGTGCTCAGCGTGGCCGCAGGGGGGCCAGCCTGAGCGCGGTCTGGTTACCGCCTCGGCCGGACCGCACTGTGGTGACCATGGCTTACAAACTCGTGATCATCGTCGGCAGCGTCCGCGACGGCCGGTTCGGCCCGATCGTCGCCTCGTGGGTGGCCGAGCGGGCCCGGGAGCACGGCGGGTTCGAGGTCGAGGTCGTCGACCTGGCGGACGTCGAGATCCCGCTGTCGCTGCCCGCGGCACCCCCCAAGTACGCAGGCAACAGCTACCCGCGCCCCGCCGGGATGGCGGTGCTGACCTCGGCGCTGGAAAGCGCGGACGCCGTCCTCGTCGTCACCCCGGAGTACAACCACAGTTATCCCGCGTCGCTGAAGGCCGCCATCGACTGGCACTTCACGCAGTGGACGGCCAAGCCCGTCGCGTTCGTCAGCTACGGCGGTGCGGCCGGCGGCCGGCACGCGGTGCTGCACCTGGAGAACGTACTGACCGAACTGCACGCAGTGACCATCCGCGACGGCCTCGCCTTCCCGAACTACTTCACCGCGTGGGGAGGACGGTCATCCGCTCGACCCACACGTCGCCGCGTACGCGAAAACGCTGCTCGACCAGCTGGCCTGGTGGGCGGGCGCGCTGCGGTCGGCGCGGAGGGCCGAACCGTACCCGGCCTGACGTTTCCCAGGTCAGTCGCGCTTCACCGGGAAACTGTCGGTGCCGCGGGTCATGATGGTCGGGTGCTGCTCACCCACATCGTCACCGCGTCCGCCGAGCTGGCGGCCACCCGGTCGAGGAAGGCGAAGATCGCCACCCTCGCCGCGGTGCTGCGCGCCGCCGAGACGGCCGAGCTGCCGGCCGTGATCGCGTACCTCACGGGGCAGACGGCGCAGGACCGGCTGGGCGCGGGGTGGCGCACGCTCGCGGAGCTGGCCGTCGAGCCGACACCGGAGCCGAGCGTCGAGGTGCGGGAGGTCGACGCGGCGCTCACGGAGGTCGCGGCGGCATCGGGGGCGGGGTCGGTCAAGCGCCGGGCCGACGTGCTCACGGCGTTGTTCACGCGGCTCACCCGCGGCGAGCAGGAGTTCCTCTTCCGGCTGGTCACCGGGGAGCTGCGGCAGGGCGCGCTGGAGGGCGTGATGGTCGACGCCGTCGCGGCGGCGGCCGAGGTGGACGCCGCGGACGTGCGGCGGGCGTTCATGTTGTCCGGCAAGCTTTCCGTCACGGGATACGCGGCGATGACGGGCGGTGCGGCGCGGCTGGCCGAGTTCCGACTCACGCTGGGGCGCCCGATCAAACCGATGCTCGCTTCGCCCGCGGAATCGCTCGACGAGGCGGTGGCGGAACACGAGCACGCGATCGTCGAGTACAAAATGGACGGTGCACGCATCCAGGTTCACCGCCAGGGCACGGAAGTACACGTGTACACACGCACGTTGCGGGAGATCACGGCCAGCGTCTCCGAGCTGGTGGACCTCGTGCGAGCGCTGCCGTGCGAGTCGGTGGTGCTCGACGGCGAGACACTCGCGCTCACCGACGACGGCCGGCCGCGGCCGTTCCAGGAGACGATGAGCCGCTTCGGCAGCACGCGCGAGGAACAGGTGCGGGCGCTACTGCTGCGGCCGTACTTCTTCGACTGCCTGCATCTCGACGGCGTGGACCTGCTCGACGCGCCGCTGTCGGAACGCAACGCGGCGCTGCGGAAGGTCGCGGGCGAGCACGTGATCCCCGGCGAGGTGGAGCCGCCCGACGCGGCGGCGGTGCTCGACGCGGCGATGGCGGGCGGCCACGAGGGCGTGATGGTGAAGGACCTGACGTCGCCGTACGCGGCGGGGCGCCGGGGCCGCGCGTGGCTCAAGGTGAAGCCGGTGCACACCATCGACCTGGTCGTGCTCGCGGTGGAGTGGGGCCACGGGCGGCGCACGGGCACGCTGTCCAACCTGCACCTCGGCGCGCGCGACCCGGACGGCGGGCCGCCGATCATGGTGGGCAAGACGTTCAAGGGCATGACCGATGAGCTGCTGGCGTGGCAGACGAAGCGGTTCCAGGAGATCGAGACCCACCGCGACAGCTACACCGTGTACGTGCGGCCCGAGGTCGTCGTGGAGATCGAACTCGACGGCGCGCAGATCAGCACGCGCTACCCCGGCGGGCTGGCGCTGCGGTTCGCGCGCGTGGTGCGGTACCGGCCGGACAAGGAAGCAGCCGACGCCGACACGATCGACACCGTGCGCGGCCTCCTGCGAGGTGATCGGGCCGAATGACATCCGGACACCACCGGTCAATTCGCCCGGCCGCGGCCGAAAGGCCAGACGAAAGTCGATGTTGTCCCCTCCGGCGATGCATGAGAGTGGGCGGTACCGCATCGCTCACCACTGGGGAGACGACATGACTTTTCGGGTTCGGTCCGCCGTCCGGCCGATGACCCTGCTCGCGGGTGTCGCGCTGGCCGTCACGGCCGTGGCGGCTCCGGCCGGCGCGGCCACGAACGCGCCGGCTCCGTCGCTGCACCACTTCTCGGCGGCGGCGAAGTCGTTCATCGGCGCGCACACGGTGGCCGATCGCGTCGCGAAGCTCGACGCGGCGATGTCCGCGCTGCCCAGGGAAAGCGTCGCGTACAACGCCACGAAGCTGTGGAACCAGGGCATCACGGGGGCGGGCGCCACCGTCACCACGCTGGTGTCGTTCGGCGACGACCAGGTGAAGCAGGTGCTCGACGAGTACTCCCAGCGCCACGGCCTGCCGCCGGCCAACGTCGAGGTGCTCCAGCCGTCGGGCTCGGTCCCGGCGTGCACCGACCCGGGCGTCGACACGGCGACCTGCGAGTCCTGGGGCGGCGAGACCGACCTCGACGTCACGATGATGCACGCGATGGCGCCCAACGCGAAGATCATCGTCGCCGCGACGCCGGTCGCCGAGACGCAGGGCTTCACCGGCCTGCCCGAGATGATGAACGCCGTCGACTACCTCACGAAGCACAAGCTCACCGACGTGATCTCGATGAGCTTCGGCACCACGGAGGAGAACTTCCCGTCGTTCCAGTCCATCAAAACGCTCGACCCGGCGCTGGAGCGCGCGAGCAAGGCCGGCATCACGATGGTCGCGTCCTCGGGTGACGACGGCCCGACCGGCGGCTTCCTGCAGGGCCCGGGCAACTACCCGTACCGCGTCGCGAGCTGGCCGGCCAGCGACCCGCGCGTGACCACCCTCGGCGGCACGCAGCTGCACCTCGACTCCACCGGCGCCCGCACGAAGCCGGACGACCTTGTGAACGTCGCCGACAACGGCTTCGGCGAAGGCGCGGGCCTGTCGAAGGCCTACGCGCGCCCGGCGTGGCAGGACAGCGTCAAGAAGATCACCGGCAGCAAGATGCGCTCATTCCCGGACATCAGCATGGAAGGCGTTTCCGGCACGTCGCAGTCGGCACCGCTGTTCGCCGGCGTGCTCGCCCTGGCGGTGCAGGCCAACCACGCCAAGCTCGGCCAGATCAACCCGGCCCTCTACGAAAAGCTCGGCCCAAAGGGTGCCAAGGCGGGCATCGTCGACGTCACCACCGGCGACAACAGCCAGGACGGCGTCGAGGGCTTCACCGCCGCCCCGGGCTTCGACATCGCCAGCGGCTGGGGCACGGTCGACGCGTCGGTCTTCGTCCCCGCCTTGGTGAAGGCGCTTCGCTGACGCGGCTCTGAACAACTACGGCGAAGGGCGCGGCTCGTGAGTCGCGCCCTTCGCCGGGCTTGTCGCCGAGGCAAGTCAGCAGCTCGCAGCCAAACGCTCGAACACCGCCGCTTCCGCCCGATCCCCTGCTGCCACGGACAACTCGGCAAGCAACGGCCGAAGCTCAGCCGCGCCAAGTCCAACCGCGCTCGCAGCCCGCCGCGGGTCGGCCTCCGCGGTCAAGCCCAGCCGCACCGCGAACTCGGCCACTGCCTGCTCAGCCGACACCCCGGGTCGTAGCTCCGCCAGTGCGGCACGCGCCCCGTCGGCTGCGTCTCCGTACGCGCGCAGTACGAGCGGTAGAAACAGCGCGTACAGAAGGCCTTGCCCGCACCGCGTGGACAGCAGATCACAAATCTGGTGCACCACACCGGGCCGACCGAGCTCGTGCAGCGCGTGCCCGGCCAGGCCGGCGCCGGCCAAGGCGTCTTGGCGCGTCGAGAGGTCATCAGCGCCGCCGGTGAGAGAAGCGAGGCTGTCCCACAGCAGAAGCAACCCCTCACGAGCCGACGCAAGAGCTTCCTCGCTTGCCGGATGGCACAGCACCTCCAAGCAATGCGCAACGGCGGCGATGCCACTGCCCGCCACGACCTCGCGGGGCAGCCCCGCGACCAGGTCGGGGTCGTAGAGCACCGCGCGCGGCAGAACCCGGCCGGACGTCCCCGTTTCCTTGCCGCGGTCGGTGGTGACGAAGTAGCGCGACGTGCGTTCCGACCCGGAGAAGGTGGTCGGAACCGCGATCAGCGGCAGCCGCAGCGCAAGGGAAACGATCTTGCCCAGCCCGATCGCCGAGCCGCCGCCGATGGCCAGGACTGCGTCGGCGTGGGTTTCCTGCGCCGAGCCGACGGCCAGGTTGGCCTGGTGGGCAGGCACGTGCGCGGGCACGTCCGACCACCGGCCGAGGTAGCGCCCGCCGAGCAGTCCCGGCAGCCGGGCGACGGCCGGATCCGCCGACCGGGACGCCACCGCCAGCACGCGGCGGCAATCCAGGACGTCGGTCATCGCCGGGAGTTCCCGCAGGGATCCGCTGCCCCACACCAGGTTCTGCTCGGGCGCGGCGTCGCGGGACCGGCGGACGGGTTCAGCGGTCCGCGCCACCGTGGCCGTCCGGCGTGTACTGCAGCAGGTGCTCCCCGTAGACGTCCGCGCCGATCGCGGCCAGCGCCGCCGGCACCGGCTCGGAGTCCTGCAGGAACGGCTGCGCGACATCGCACGGGTGCTGCCACGTGGCGAACTCCAGCGCGATCTTGTTCACCGGGTCCTCGAAGTAGATCGAGTGGCAGAACCCGTGGTCGAGTTCGCTGTTGACCTTGATCCCGTTCTCCTCCAGCACCGATTTCGCGTGCTGCAGTTCCCCCTCGGAAGGCACGGTGATCGCGAGGTGGTTGCCCGCCCCGAGCAACGAGTTGTCCGCGGCGATCTCGACGTCCTTGAACTCGAAGAACGCGATCGTGTCCTGCTCGCTGATGCGGAAGAAGTAGTGCCTGCTGCCGGCGAGGTTCCCGGGCACCGCACCGGGAAACGGGTCCGGGTCGGGCAGTTGCAGCGTCACCACAATGGGAAACCCGAGCACCCCGTTGTAGAACTTCACGGTTTCTTCCATGTCGTTGGTCACGAAAGCCATGTGATGACACCCGGTCGTCCGAATACCCATGACGATTCCTTTCGCTGTTCCCGGAGCTGTGAGAATGACGGTACGCGCAATCTCGTTTCCCCGTCAACGAGATTTCCGGAAAGGCCCCTCCCGGACCAACGTGCACGCTCGGTTACGGTGGGGGCGTGACCGCGACGCACGGGGAACGCCCGGTGCCCCACCTGTCGGAGGACGAACTGCTCGCCTGGCGCGGGCTGCTCGAACTGGAAGCACGCGTGCTCGGCGTACTCGACGCCGAACTGCGCGCGGACCACGACCTGTCGATCGCCGAGTTCGACACGCTCTACCAGCTGTGGCTCCAGCCCGGCGGCCGGTGCCGCATGAAGGATCTCGCAGAGAAACTGGTGGTCAGCCGCGGTGGCGTGACCAAGCTGATCACCCGGCTCCGCAGCCGCGGCCTCGTGGCCCGCGTGTCACAGCCCGGTCAGCAAGCCGTCGACGCGCAGCTGACCGAGACCGGCGAAAAGCTCCTCGCCACGGCGATGGACACCCACTTCGACGGCGTCCGCCGGCTCGTGACCTCCCGGCTGTCCGCCGCGGAGCTGCACACCCTTCGCACGGTCACCGAACGCCTGCGCGAGCCGCCGGCCTGAGCACCCCCGACGGGGTGACACCGCGTCGTTTCGGCTGGGTCCGAGCAGGCCGCAACCGTAATCTCACCGCATGCCACCGACGCGACTGACCCGGATCTGGTTCGGGGTGACGGCCCTCGTGGTCCTGATCGGCCTGGTCACGCAGGGCTTCGTGAGCGCGGGAACGCCGGGCCGCTACGCGTCGGCAGGCGCGCGCGTCGCCAACATGTTCGCGTACTTCACCATCGAGTCGAACGTGCTGGTGCTGCTGGCCTCCGTCGCGTTCGCGGCAGGAGCAGGCGCGCGGGCCAACGGGCTGCTGCGCGTGCTGTGGCTCGACGCGCTGATCGGCATCGCGGTGACCGGCGTGGTCTACCACGTCGCGCTGTCCGGCCTGCTCGACCTCAGCGGCGCGGCCCTGTTCGCCGACGTCATGCTGCACACCGTGTCGCCGATCATCGCGGTGCTCGGGTTCCTCGTCGCGTCGCCGCGCGTCCTGCAGTGGCGCGCGGTCGCGTGGTCGGCCTGCTGGCCGCCGGCGTGGCTGGCGTTCACCCTGATCCGCGGTGCGCAGGGCGGCTTCTACCCGTACCCGTTCGTCAACGCCGCCGAGCTCGGCTACGGCCGCGTGGCCGTGAACTGCGTGCTCATCGCCGTGCTGTTCGTCGCGCTGGCGAGCGTCGCGAAGGTCCTCGACGGCTGGCTCACGCACGCACCCGCCGAAACGCGTTCAGCGGATCGTTGATCCCCGTCCGCACCAGCGCGCGCCACGCGCCGCGGCTGCGGTCCGCCGGTTTGCCCGCCGCCAAGCGGTGCAGCTGCTGCGTGTGCCACTGGACTTCGAGCAGGCTGTCGGCCAGGCGGATCCCGGTGTGCGGGCACAGCCGTTCCGCGCGCACGTCCTCGCCGGCGAGCAACCGGCCCGGCAGCTCCGGGTCCACGGTCAGCGGCCGGCCCAGTCCGATCATGTCCAACGCCCCGGACCGCAACGCGTCCGCCATCCCGGCGGCGGTGGTGAAGCCGCCGGTGACCATCAGCGCGACGTCGCTCACCTGCCGCGCTTTCGCCGCGTAGTCCAGGAAATACGCCTCGCGACGCGCGGTGCTCTCGCGTCCGGAACCCATCATCACGGCTTTTTCGTAGGTACCGCCCGAAATCTCGAGCAGGTCGATGCCGGCGTCGCTCAGCGCGCGGACCACGCGCAGCGACTCGTCCTCGCCGAAGCCGCCGCGCTGGAAGTCGGCGCTGTTGAGCTTCACCGACACGGGCACGGCGTCGCCGACCGCCGCGCGCACGCGTCGCACGAGCTCCAGCAGGAAGCGGCTGCGGTCGCGGCCCCACTCGTCGTCGCGGAGATTCGTGAGCGGGGAGAGGAACTGCGAGATCAGGTAACCGTGGGCGCCGTGCAGCTGCACGCCGGTGAACCCGGCGTCGACGAACGTCCGCGCGGCCAACGCGAACCGGTCCACGATCGTCTCGATCTCGTCGCCGGTCAGCGCGCGCGGTGCCGCGAACGCGGTCCGCACCCCGCGGCTGCCGAACGGCACCGCGGACGGCGCAGCCGGTTGGCGGGAAAGGAATCGCGGGCTCTGCCGGCCCGGGTGGTTGAGCTGCACCCACAGCTGCGCGTCGGTGCCGGCCACGCTGCGCGCCCACGGCTCGTACGCGGCGGGATCGGGGCCGACGGGCAACGCGACGTTGCGGGGTTCGCCGAGCGCCGTGGGGTCGACCATCACGTTGCCGGTCACGAGCAGGCCCGCCCCGCCGTGCGCCCACGTGCGGTACAGGTCGGCGAGCTCGCGCGTCGGGGCGTTGCGCCGGTCACCGAGCTGCTCGCTCAACGCCGATTTCGCCAGGCGATGCGGCAGCACGGCGCCGCACCGCAGCTTGAGGGGTTCGGCCAGCAGTTCCCGAGCGGCGGTCATGGCGCTCCCGTCTTCGCGGCTAACTTACCGGCAGTAAGTCTACCCGAAAGTAGATACCGGCGACATACGGCTGGACGGCCGGATGGGCACTAGGGTCTGCAGACCATGACGGCGATAGTGCAGAACCTGGTCACCTCGGGCGTGTTCGAGCTCGACGGCGGCAGCTGGGACGTGGACAACAACGTGTGGATCGTCGGCGACGACACGGAGGTGATCGTGATCGACGCGGCGCACGACGCCAACGCCATCGCCGACGTGGTCGGGGACCGCGCGCTACGCGCCATCGTCTGCACCCACGCCCACAACGACCACGTCAACGCCGCCCCCGCCCTCGCCGAACGCACCGGTGCGCCGATCCTGCTGCACCCTGCCGACCGGGTCGTCTGGGACCTCACGCACCCGGACCGCGCCCCGGACGGCGACCTGGCCGACGGCCAGACCATCACCATCGCCGGCACCGACCTCAAGGTGATCCACACACCAGGCCACGCCCCGGGCGCCGTCTGCCTCCACGCGCCCGACCTCGGCGTCCTCTTCACCGGCGACACCCTGTTCCACGGCGGCCCCGGCGCCACCGGACGGTCCTATTCGGACTACCCCACCATCGTCAAGTCCATCCGCGAACGCCTTTTCTCCCTCCCGGACGCCACGTCCGTCCGCACCGGCCACGGCGAGGGCACCACGATCGGCGAGGAAAAGACGGCGTCGAAGGACTGGCCGGAGAGCTAAACCAGCCGAGCCAACGCGTGAGCAGCAGCGCTGCCCGGTTCAGCGTGGTAGATCAGCACATCCCACTCCCCACCCGGCACCGTCAGCACCTGCCGCCCCAGCGACAGCTCACCCACCGCCGGGTGGTGGAAAACCTTGCGCGGCGCGGCATTCGTGCGGACGTCGTGGCGGGGCCAGAGCCGGGCGAAGTCCGGGCTGGCCGCCAGCAGCTCGGCGACGAGGGTGTCCAGCGCCGGATCGGGTAACGCCGTCCGAGCGCGGAGCATCGCCGTCACGTTGAGGGCCATCGCCGCCCAACCAGGGTGCAGCGAACGCACCGAGGGGTCGAGGAAAACGCGCGAGCGAGATTGGTGCCCGGCCGGTACATCGGCGCCAGCGCGAGGGCGAGCGGGCTGGCGGCGAGCACGTCCATCCGCCGTCCCCACGCGAGCGCCGGGGCGCCGTTGTGCTCGACCAGCTCGCGCACGCCGGTCGGCAGCTCGCCGCCGGTGACGCGGGGCGGCGAAGCGAGGCGGTGCAGGTGGGCGGCGCCGTCGTCGCCCAGGCGGAGGGCGCGGGCCAGCGCGTCGAGCACCTGGGGCGACGGGTGCCGGTCGCGGCCCTGCTCGAGGCGCACGTAGTAGTCCACGCTCACGCCCGCGACGGCGGCCAGCTCCTCGCGCCGCAGCCCCGGCACGCGGCGCGGACCGTCGTCGGGCAGGCCGACGTCGGCGGGGCTCACCAGCGCCCGCCGGGCACGCAGGAACTCGCCGATGGCGTTCACGTTGCCAGGTTAACCGCGGGTGGCCCTGTTACGGCCTGGTGACCGCCGAGCTCCGCGACGACGCTGGCGGCCATGATCACAGCCCTCGTGAGCGGCGCCAACAAGGGTCTCGGCCGCGAAATCGCCCGCGGTCTGGCCCGCCGGGGCGCCACCGTCCTGCTCGGCAGCCGCGACCTCGCCCTCGGCGAGAAGACCGCTGCCGAGCTCCGCGCCGAAGGCCTGGCCGTGACGCCGGTCCGGCTCGACGTGACGTCCGCGGCGGACATCGACGACGTCGCCCGCCACCTCGAAACCCGCCACGGCAAGCTCGACGTCCTCGTCAACAACGCCGGCGCCCGCTTCTCCGTCGAACCCGCCGAGCTGACGGCGGAACACCTTCGTCGCGCCTACGAAACGAACCTCTTCAGCGTCGCCGCCGTCACGCACCGGATGCTGGGCCTCCTGCGCGCCGCCGAAGCGCCGCATGTCGTCAACGTCGCCAGCACCTCCGCGTCGCTCGCCCTCACCACCGCCGAGGGCTCGCAGTTCGCGGCCGCGACGGACATCATCGCCTACTCGTCGTCGAAAACCGCGCTCGTCATGCTCACCATCCGCTACGCGAGCACCTTTCGCGCCGACCCCGCGTACGCGCACTTCCACGTCAACGCCGTGACCCCCGGCTTCATCGCCTCCGACCTCAACGGCCACACCGGCCCCCGCACCGCCGAACAGGGCGCGCGCGTGGTCCTCGACCTCGTCGCGCAGGGCGCCGCGGCGCCGACCGGAACGTTCCTCAACGAGGACGGCCCCGTGCCCTGGTGATCTCACGACCTGTGCGGCCGGGCAAACGCCGCGAAGGCCTCGATCGCCTGGCAGCAGTGTGCCGGCCGGCACCGACCGGAATCAGCCTGCTTTCAGCCGCGGCGGAACGGGCTCGGCCAGCATGCGCGTCTTCGCCTCGCCGGCCAGCTCGCGAGCCCACGCCTGCAAGCCGGGTACGTCGATCCCGTGCGGCGGAGTGGCGGCGAAGGGCTCGAGGTTCACCGCACCGCGCTCCAGCAACGCGACGGCGCCCGCGCCGTTGCCGCGCAGGGCGTGGGTCATGCCGACGGCCAGCTGCGCCAGGCCGCGCCACAGTTCGCACTCGGGGCCGTCGGTGGCCTTCCACGCGTCTTCGAAGACCTCGTGGGCGTGGAACGGGCGGCCCTCGTCGAGGAGCTGCTGGGCTTCGGCGACCGTCTCGGCCGGAGTGCGGACGACGCCTTCCGGCTGGCGGGCGACGCCGTCGGCGCCGTACGGCAGGGGCCGGCCGAGGCCGTCGCGCGGGCGGGCGTTGCGCGCTCGGCCCGTTTCGTCGCGGTCACGGCCGTTCATAACGGCATTGTTCCACGGGTCACGCCGGGTTCGCGTCCCGAGCGTCGGGCACGTAGTCTGGGGACTCGTGCGCTTTCTCGACGGGCACCTGCCCCCTCACGACCTGACCTACGACGACGTGTTCCTGCTGCCGAACCGCTCGGACGTGGAGTCCCGCTTCGACGTCGACCTGTCCACTGTGGACGGAACCGGTGCGACGATCCCCGTGGTGGTGGCCAACATGACGGCCGTCGCCGGTCGGCGGATGGCCGAGACGGTGGCCCGCCGCGGCGGCTTGGTGGTGCTGCCGCAGGACGTGGACACCGCCGCGCTGGCCGAGATCGTGACGTGGGTGAAGAGCCGTCACACCGTCTGGGACACCCCGCTCGTGCTCACGGGCGGTGACGCCGTGGCCGACGCCCTCAACCTGGTCCACAAGCGCGCCCACGGCGCCGTCGTGATCGTGGACGGCGAAGGCCGGCCCGTCGGCGTTGTCGACGAAGCCGCGTGCGCGGGCGTCGACCGCTTCGCGCGCCTGGCGGAAATCGCGCAGCCCGCGACCGTCGCCGTGCCGCTGGACACGCCGCCGCGCGAGGTCTTCGACCTGCTCCACACCCACGGCGGGCGCCTCGCGCTCGGCCTCGACGCCGACGGCCGCCTCGCCGGCGTGCTGACCAGCGTCGGCGCGCTGCGCGCGGGCGTTTACACCCCGGCGACCGACGCCGGCGGCAACCTGCGCGTGGCCGGCGCGATCGGCGTGAACGGCGACGTGGCCGCGAAGGCCGAGGCCGTGCTGGCCGCGGGTGTCGACACGCTGGTCGTCGACACGGCGCACGGGCACCAGGAGAAGATGATCGCCGCGCTGAAGGCCGTGCGCGCGGTGTCGCCGGCCGTGCCGGTGGTGGCGGGCAACGTCGTCACCGCCGAGGGCACCCGCGACCTCATCCACGCGGGCGCCGACGTCGTGAAGGTCGGCGTCGGCCCGGGCGCCATGTGCACCACGCGCATGATGACCGGCGTCGGCCGGCCGCAGTTCTCCGCCGTCGCCGAGTGCGCCGCCGCCGCACGCGAGCTGGGCAAGCACGTCTGGGCCGACGGCGGCGTCCGCCACCCGCGCGACGTCGCACTGGCCCTCGCCGCGGGCGCTTCCGCGGCCATGGTGGGTTCCTGGTTCGCCGGCACCCACGAATCCCCGGGCGACCTGCGCTACGACGAGCAGGGCCGGCCGTACAAGGAGTCGTTCGGCATGGCGTCCAAGCGCGCCGTCGGCGCCCGCACGCGCACCGACAACGTCTTCGAGCGCGCCCGCAAGGCCCTGTTCGAAGAGGGCATCTCCACCTCGCGCATGGCCCTGGACCCCACCCGCCCCGGCGTGGAGGACCTGCTGGACTCCATCTGCTCGGGCGTGCGCTCCTCCTGCACCTACGCCGGCGCGCGCACGATCGAGGAATTCCACGAGCGCGCGTTGCTCGGGGTGCAGTCGGCTGCGGGATTCGCCGAGGGCCGGCCGCTGCCGTCCGGCTGGTAGGACTTCGTGAAGAAGGGCTCCCGAGCACCTCGCCCGGGAGCCCTTCTTCGTGAGCGGATCAGCCGTGGTCCTCCAGCATCTCCGTGACAAGAGCCGCGATCGGCGACCGCTCCGAGCGCGTCAGCGTGACGTGCGCGAACAGCGGGTGCCCCTTCAGCTTCTCGATCACCGCCGAGACGCCGTCGTGGCGGCCGACGCGGAGGTTGTCGCGCTGGGCGACGTCGTGCGTGAGGACCACGCGCGACGCGGTGCCGAGGCGGGAGAGCACCGTGAGGAGCACGTTGCGTTCCAGGGACTGCGCCTCGTCGACGATCACGAAGGAGTCGTGCAGCGAGCGGCCGCGGATGTGCGTCAGCGGAAGCACCTCGAGCATGCCGCGGTCGAAGACCTCGTCGAGCACGTCCTGGCTGACCAGCGCGCCGAGGGTGTCGAACACGGCCTGCGCCCAGGGCTGCATCTTCTCGCTCTCGGACCCGGGCAGGTAGCCGAGGTCCTGGCCGCCGACGGCGTAGACCGGGCGGAACACCACGACCTTGCGGTGCTGGCGGCGTTCCATCACCGACTCGAGGCCGGCGCACAGTGCGAGCGCCGACTTACCGGTGCCGGCGCGTCCGCCGAGGGAGACGATGCCGACGTCCGAGTCGAGCAGCAGGTCGAGTGCCACGCGCTGCTCGGCGGAGCGGCCGTGCAGGCCGAACGCCTCGCGGTCGCCGCGTACCAGCCGCACGCGTTTGTCCGCCGTGACGCGGCCCAGGGCGCTGGAGCTGCCCGCGAGCAGCCGCAGACCGGTGTGGCACGGAAGCTCACCCACGTCGGGCAGGCTGTATTCGACCGGGTCGACGCTGCCACCCGAGAAGAGGCTGTCGATCAGCTCCTGAGGGGCGTCCACGTCGGCCATGCCCGTCCAGCCCGACGGCGTGACCTCGCCCGCGCGGTACTCGTCGGCGGCCAGACCCACGGCCCCCGCCTTGACTCGCAGCGGGATGTCCTTCGTCACCAGCGTGACCGACGGCCGTTCCACCGCGAGGTTGAGCGCGCACGCGAGGATGCGGTGGTCGTTGGAGTCGGTCCGGAAGCCAACGGGCAGCACCGACGGATCGGTGTGGTTGAGCTCCACCTGCAGGGTGCCGCCCTCTTCGCCGATCGGGATCGGCGCGTCGAGCCGGCCGTGCTTGAGGCGCAAGTCGTCGAGCAACCTGAGCGACTCGCGGGCGAACCAGCCGAGCTCGGGGTGGTGGCGCTTCGCCTCCAGTTCACTGATGACGACCAGGGGCAGCACGACCGCGTGTTCGGCGAACCGCGTCACCGCCCAGGGGTCGGAGAGCAGCACAGACGTGTCGAGCACGTACGTGGACTGCCCGGATTCGGGCGAGATCGAGGCTTTCTCCGGGCCAGAGGCACCGGTCGAAGAACGGCCAGAGGCCTTGCGGGGTGAACGCTGCGCAGTCACGACGGCATCTCCCTCGAGGGCGTGTTGCACCCCACGCCCGCACTCGCTGGGCCGGGCACCTCCCTGGCTGGGTCCGCACTCCCTGACGTTGGCTACGTCAGCGCGCGCGGCCACGAGGGCCGGGTGCCGGCCCCCTCGTGCATCGTGTGGGCGGCTGTGCCGCCCCCTCGATCAACGCCACGACCAGGGCCTCCCGCGAGGACCCGCACGGAACGCGTGCCCTCACTTCCGGAAGGTACCGACGGATCGCGGTTCGTGCAGGCAGCCACACAGGTGATTCGCTCATTCGTCACCTCACCGTAGGTCCTCCGACATCGACGCCCGGTCACTGTCACACTGCGTCACCAGACGGGCATTCGGGTGATCACGCGGTGGCATGATCATGGAAAAAAGATCACCGAACGCGTTCGAAAGATCAGTGCAAAGGCTTGTACCACGAGGTGGACCGGAATGCATTTCGCGCCCTGAAGACAGAACCGGACCGGGTGAACAAGGCGTTTTCGGCCTCACACAATAGGCGTACCCAGCATTCATTTCGGCCGCGACGAGGGTAATTTTCTCACTGCGGGACACACCACCGGAAACTTCGGTGCCCCGGATCCCAGGTATCTCTACTGTAGGAGTGTGCGAAGTGCTGAAGAAGGCTGGAGTCATCGCCGGTGCCGCTGCGGGCCTAATGCTGATCGGCGGCACGGCGTTCGCCTCGCCGGCAGACCACGGCTACACCCCGGACCCGACGTTCGGCGACGCCTACGCGACCTTCATCGAGGGTGGCGGGGCCCTGGGCTTCGGCGCCGCCTCGCTGGTCGCCGGTGCCTACACGGGCATCGCCACCACCCCGGCGCTGGTCCTCCACTCGCTGGAGCACCACGGCTGATAGCCGACCTCGGCTACGGAAAGGCCCCCGGAGTTCCGACTCCGGGGGCCTTTCCGCGTTCTCCAGCCGGGCTCGGGCCCTCAGGTCCCGAAGCGGCGGTGACGCCAGGCGTAGTCACGAAGCGCGCGAAGGAAGTCGACGCGACGGAATGCCGGCCAGTAGGCCTCCGTGAACCAGAATTCCGAATGCGCCGACTGCCAGAGCAGGAATCCGGAAAGCCGCTGCTCTCCTGACGTTCGGATAATAAGGTCCGGATCCGGCTGGCCGGAGGTGTACAGGTGTTCCGAGATGTGGTCCACGTCGAGGATTTTCGCCAGCTCGCGGATCGAGGTGCCCTCGTCTGCGTGCTGCAGCAGCAGCTTTCGCACGGCGTCGGCGATTTCCTGCCGCCCGCCATACCCGACGGCGATGTTGACCTCCATGCCCGTCCGGTCCTCCGTGCGGGCCGCGGCGGCGGTGAGCTTCTTCGCGACGTCCAGCGGCAGCAGGTCCAGCGCCCCCATGATCCGCAGCCGCCACGGCACGGCGGGACCCGCGAGCTCGTCGGTGACGTCGGTGATGATCTTGAGCAGCGGCTCGAGCTCGTCGGGGTCGCGGTTGAGGTTGTCGGTCGAGAGCAGCCACATGGTGACGACCTCGACGTCGGCCTCGCGGCACCAGCTGAGGAAGTCGGCGATCTTCTTGGCACCCGCGCGGTGCCCGTCGGCCACGTCGGTGAACCCGGCTTCCCGCGCCCACCTGCGGTTTCCGTCGAGCATGATCGCGATGTGCCGCGGATGGCGGCCCCGCGCCTGCTGGATCAGGCGGCGGCCGTAGACGCTGTAGACGACGTCGGACAGGAAGGACCGGAGGCTCACGTCGGCTGAGCGTACGCACCCCCGCGTCACACGTGTGACGCGCCACGGGGGGTGGCGAAAAACCTACGCTCCCGTAGCGTGGGGGCGGTGAGCGTGACGACCGAACCCCCACCGTCCGGGCCTGCGCAAGTGGACACCCGCCCGCGCCTGCGCGGCCACATCCACTTCTGGTCCTTCTTCGGCGCCGTCGCGGGCACCGCCGCCCTCGTGAGCCTCGCCGCGTCGACCGTCTCGCCCCTGGCCGCCCTCGCGACGTCCGTCTACGGCCTGACCGTCCTCGGCGTCTTCGGCGTCAGCGCGCTCTACCACCGCCACCTGTGGAGCCCGCGCGCGTACAAGTGGATGAAGCGCGCCGACCACTCCATGATTTTCCTGTTCATCGCCGGCACCTACACCCCGTTCACCTTGCTGGCCATGTCGAAGCCCACGGGCTACATCATCCTGGGCATCGTCTGGGGCGGGGCGCTGCTCGGTGTGGCGATGAAGATGCTGTGGCCACACGCGCCCCGCTGGCTGGGCGTGCCGATCTACATCGCTCTCGGCTGGGTCGCGGTCTTCGTCATGCCGGAGCTCGCCCGGCACGCCGGCGTCGCCGCCCTGGTCCTGATCTGCGTGGGCGGCCTGTTCTACACGATGGGCGCGGTGTTCTACGCGGTGAAGTGGCCGAACCACTGGCCGGAGACCTTCGGGTACCACGAGTTTTTCCACGCGTGCACGGTGTTGGCGGCGGTGTCGCACTACATCGCGATCTGGCTCGTGCTCTACGCCTAGCCAGGGTGCTTCGAGGGGTTGATCCCCTCACTCCTCGATCCGGTCTCTCCGGCCTGGATCGAGGAACATGCTACCGATGTTCGTCCACTCGAATCGCTCGCGCCATGTCTTGTCGCGGGAGCACCAGCCCCACAGGGCGGCGACGACCTGCGGGCGATTTCTGGCGTATGCCTGGAAGTGTTCCTGCGGGCCACCAGCCCGGTACTCGATCTGATAATCACCCTGCGGGCGCCGCATCGACTGGATGTAGTGCACGTCGGGTGCGGCGGTTCTTTCGATGATCAGGAACTGACCCGCCGTTCTCAGGTAACCGACGTCGTTGCGGATCAGGTCTTCAGTGAGGTTGTACTTGGTGAAGCCGTTCGACCACCGCATGATCGCGTCGGACACGACGAGGCCCGCGGGTTCGGAGCTCGGCAAGGCAGCGACTTCCACGGACGGCCGAGCGAGTTGCGCGGAAGGCTCCTCCCAGCAGTCCCGAGCGTCGTCTCCGACCCCGTAATCCCTCGGGAGCGCCAACCAAGCCGCGAAGGAGGGATGTCGTTCCCGATGCTCCGGGGGAACCACGCTCACGTTTCCCGTCAGCTTTCGGCGACCACGAATGAGGTCCCGCGGCTTGCCCTCGCGCACGTAGACCGAGCCAGCGCCAAGGCTTTCGCCGGCATCATGCCACCCCCCGACGGAGTACTGGGACCGCACAATTCCAGCCAGTGCCCCACCGAAGCGATCCGGAGGAGCTCGTCCTCCGTGCAGGTCAAGACCCAGTGCGCGGCTTCGGCCTCGCCGTACTGAACCAGGTACCCGGCAATGCTCGAATCGCTGGCGTCGATCATTCCCGTAGCTTATCGCCGCTGGCACGCGAAACTGCTGTTTACACCCTGGGCGCGGTGTTCACGCGGTGAAGTGGCCGAACCACTGGCCGGAGACCTTCGGGTACCACGAGTTTTTCCACGCGTGCACGGTGTTGGCGGCGGTGTCGCACTACATCGCGATCTGGCTCGTGCTCTACGCCTAGCTCACCTCAGCAACAGCAACACCGCCGCACCCACGGTTCCCCGGCTGACCAAAACCAGTAGCGCGTAACGAAACGTCGTCGCCCAGCCGGCTCTGGCGGCGGTGAGCAGGGTGATGTGGCTGGTCCCCCGGGTGGCTGTCAAGGCCAGGACCTCCAGTGATGGGGATGAGTTCCCCCAGGCAGCGGCAGAACCGGCGCCTGGTCGAAGGGTAGCGAGCGGCCCGGGGTCGCCGCGAGAGGCCGATCAGGTGGCGTCGCGCCAGTGGTGGATGGAGAAGCCGGGCCCGGAGCGGCGGATTTCGACGGCCGAGTCGTCCGCGAAGTGGGCCGGGAGGACCAGTTCGCCCAAGTCGGCGGCGCGGTTCAAGACCCGGGTGCGCGTGGTCGCGGCCTGAGCGCGGTCTTCGCAGAAACAGCTGCTGTGTGCGGGCGCCAGGATCTGCACGGGACTGTGCAGCAGATCGCCCACGAAAACCGCGCGATCCGAACCGGAAGTCAAGCGCAGCAAGGAAGAACCGGGCGTGTGGCCGGGCGCGGGCTCCAGCACCAGGTTGCCGTCGATGCGGTACGAGCCGTCCCAGAGCACGGCGCGGTCGAGGACCGGGGCGATGCTGTCGGCGTAGACCAGCAGGCTGCCCTGCAAGCGAAGCGGGTCGACGGAGCGGCGGTGCGCGTTGCGCGGGTCGAACCACTCCTGGTCGGCGCGCGGGATGAGATACGTGGCGTTCGGGAAGGTCGGGACCCAGCCGTCGCCGTCGGCGCGGGTGTTCCAGCCGACGTGGTCGTAGTGGATGTGGGTGTTGACCACGACGTCGACGTCTTCCGGTTGCACCCCGGCGGCGGCGAGACGGCTGAGGAAGTCCGTGTCGAGGTGGTCGAACAGCGGGATCTGCGGGCGCGCGCGCCCGTTGCCGACCCCGGTGTCCACGAGGATCACCTTGCCTTCGCTGCGCAGCACCCACGTCTGCACGGCGGCGTGATACGCGTCGGCCTCCGGGTGCCAGTGCCGCGGCGCGAGCCACTCCTCGTTGTCCCGCCAGAGTTCGGCCGGGGTGTCCGGCAGGACGGCGGAGACGGGCGCGATGTCGCCCGACCACTCGACGATCTTGGTCACTTCGACTTCACCGAGCTGAATCATGCCTTCGACGCTAACCTTCACCACTGAGCGTTCCAATGCTTGAAACCCGCGTATTGATGCGTGAAAGTCTCACGTCCGTATGCTGGAGAGCATGGACGTCCTCAGTGACGCGATCGCCGTGATGCGCACCGGCGAGCCGTCGTCCAACCGGCTGCGCGTCGGCGGCGAGTGGTGCTACCGGTTCGCGCCGTACGCCGGCGCCGGGTTCCACGTGGTCCTTCGGGGCACGGGCTGGCTGCTCACCGAAGGCGAACCCGTGCCGCTCAGCCCCGGCGACGCCGTGCTCCTGCCCCGCGGTGCCACGCACGTCCTGTCGGCCACGCCCGACGGCCGGTGCGCTGTCCCGTTCGAAACCGCCGTCGACGATCCGGCCGGCGGCACAGATCTGCTCTGCGGCAAGTACCGCTTCGACCGCTCGCGCGCGCACTTCCTCGTCGAGGGCCTGCCCGACGTCGTGCACCTGCCTGCCCGCGTCGGCGAGCACACCGAACTGCGCACGGCCATCACACTGCTCGGCGGGGAGGTACACGGCAGCCGGCCGGGTCGCGACGCCGCCGTCGCCGGGTTGCTGGACCTGCTGCTCGTCTACCTCGTGCGCGCGTGGTTCACCGACCACCCGCAGGCCGGGTGGCCGAAAGCGTTGCAGGACCCTGAAATCGCCTCGGCATTGCAGGCGTTGCACGCGGACCCGGCGCGCGCGTGGCGGCTCGAGGACCTGGCCGCCGAGGTCGGCCTGTCACGCGCGACACTCGCCCGCCGCTTCACCGCCCTCACCGGCCGCGCGCCGATGGCCTACCTCGCGTGGTGGCGCATGACCACCGCCGCGCGCCTCCTGCGCGATGGCGACCGCGGGCTGCCCGCCATCGCGCGGCAGGTCGGCTACGGCTCACCATACGCGTTTTCTCATGCCTTCAAACGACATTTCGGCGTCGCGCCGGGCCAGTACCGGCTCAGTCCCGCAGCATAGGCGCGGCCAGGAACTGCGCCGGGATCGCGAAGGCGTCCACCAGAGTCCTGGCGTGGGGCCGCAGCTCGGCGCACAACTCGTTCACCGCGGCGGTCACGGCCTTCGACCGCGAAGCTGTGAGGCGGCCGTGTTCGAGGAACCATGCGCGGTCCGCTTCGATGGCCGACAGGGCGTAGAGATCGCACACCCGCGAGAGCAAAGCCGCGGCCTCCGGATCGGCACACGCGTCGACGGCGCGGGCGAACGCCGACAGCACAAGGCTTTCCACATGCACGCGGCCGGCGGAAAGCACGTGGTCCTGCGCCGCGTTGAAGACGCCGAACGGGTCGTCGGCGGCCTTGCGCAGGCGGTTGGCGACGCCGTCGAGGACGTGTTCCTCGCGGTCCTCGAAGAGGCGCAGCTGCCATTCGCGGTCGAAGAGCACCTCGGCGTCGTCGGATTCCGTCAGGCGCTCCACGAACTTGCGGGCGGAGGTGCGTTCCAATACCGCGCCCACGAGTTGTTCGGCGACGAAGCGCGCGGTCGCAAGTGGACTGAGGTCTTCGAAGTGCTCTTTGTATTGCGTGAGAAGGCCTTTGGCCACGAGCTGGAGCAGCACCGTGTTGTCGCCCTCGAAGGTGGTGAAGACGTCGGTGTCGGCTTTGAGGCCGGCCAGCAGGTTTTCCGACAGGTAACCGGCGCCGCCGCAGGCTTCGCGGGCGGCCTGGATCGTGGCGGTGGCGTGCCAGGTGTTGGCGGCTTTCAGACCGGCCGCACGGGATTCCAGTTCGCGCTGTTCCTCTTCGGGCGCGTCGGGCGCGATGTCGTTCAGCTTCGCGACGAGCTCTTCCTGCGCGAAGTGCAGCGCGTACGTCTTCGCGAGCGCAGGCAGGAGCTTGCGCTGGTGGCCGAGGTAGTCGAGGATCACGACCTCGTCGCCGTCGGGGCTCTTGAACTGCCGGCGCTGCTCGCCGTAGCGGATGGCCAGCGTCAGCGCGCGTTTCGTGGCGCTGCCGGCACTGCCGCCGACGCTCACGCGGCCGCGGATGAGCGTGCCGAGCATCGTGAAGAAGCGGCGACCGTCGCTCTCGATGGGACTGGAGTAGGTGCCGTCCTCGGCGACGTCGCCGAAGCGGTTCAGCAGCGCTTCGCGCGGAACGCGGACGTGGTCGAAGGCCAGGCGGCCGTTGTCGACGCCGTTGAGGCCGGCCTTGCGGCCGCAGTCCTCGATCGTGACGCCGGGCATGGGCTTGCCGGAGCCGTCGCGGATGGGCACGAAAAACGCGTGCACACCGCGGGAATCGCCGCCGGCCACGAGCTGCGCGAAGACGACGGCGGCGTGGCCGTCGCGCGCCGCGTTGCCGATGTACTCCTTGGTGGCGCCCGGATCCGGGCTGTGCACCACGAACTCCTGCGCCGCCGGGTCGTACGTCGCCGTCGTGTGCAGGTCCTGCACGTCGGAGCCGTGGCCGTGCTCGGTCATCGCGAAGCAGCCGAGCAGGTCGAGGTCCATGATGCGCTGCAGGTACTTCTCGTGGTGCCGCTCAGTGCCGAGCAGCTGGACGGCGCCGCCGAACAGCCCCCACTGCACGCCGGCCTTCACCATCAGCGACAGGTCACCGAGGCCGAGCATCTCGAACGACACCACCGACCCACCGATGTCGCTCTGCCCGCCGTACGCGCGGTCGAACCCGAGCGCGGGCCGGTCCGTGGCGGCGAGCTCGCGCAGCTGGTCGAGCACCTGCGCACGGTGCGCCTCGATGTCCAGCTCAACGGGATCGCGGAACTCCTCGGCCGACATCTGCGCACGTACCCCCGCGCGCAGCTCGGCCCAGCGGCCGTCGAGGACGGCGGTGAGCGCGTCCGGGTCCACCTTCGCGGGAACGGCAGGGATGTCCACGGCTCCTCCTCGGCGCGACTGGCTACTCACTGGTAAGCCTGCCCCGGCCACGACGTCGTCGCAGGTCGAGGTGACAAAGACGACTCGATCGTTTGGCGCGCGCACCACCGGGGAAAGCGCGCGGTGATGGGTTCGCAAGTCACGGCCACGTGGATCTCGGCGATCGGCAGCGCCGGTTCACTGCTCGGATTCGCCTCGTACGTGTGGATCATGCTGCTCAACCGCAAGGACCAGCCCGAGATCCGGCAACAGGAGCAGGCGCACTCCGTGTCCGCCTGGCTCGACGAGGGCACCCGCCGCGACCGCGCCGAGGACTACGTCGTGTGCGTGCACAACGGCGGCGACTCCCCGGCGTTCGACTGCACCGTGACCGTCCGGCGCCCCGACGAGGACACCCCGCACCGCCTGCGGCTCGCCATCATCCCGCCGGGCTCCACCGCCGTACGCGGCCTGCCGTTCGGCCACGAGCAGCTCCCGGCCGATGACCTGTACTCCACCGCCGCCGTCCCGGGCCTGGCCTTCACCGACTCCCACGGCGGCCACTGGGATCGGGACTCCGAAGGCCTGCTCACGAGGACGGACCGACGGACCTTGCGGGGACGGTGGCGTTCGCGGGCTTGATCTCAGGCCACCCAGCGCGAAGGGGACTCTCGCACCGAAGCACGAGAGTCCCCTTCGAACGCAGCCCGTCAGCTCAGGTCCGGGCCCTTCGAGCGCAGGTCGTCCACCTTGGTCATCGCGTCGCGCAGCTCGGCGAGCCACGTGTCGGCGTGTTCGCCCACCAGCCGGACGGCCCAGGCCAGCGCCTCGGAGCGCGAGCGGGCGACACCGGCCGCGACGAGGGTGTCGAGGACCAGGCGTTCGGGCTGGCGCAGCCGCGTCATCACGGGCGCGGACAGCGTCGTGAACAGCACCTGCGTGCCGCCGAGCTTGGCGCCCCACGCGACCTTGCGCTGGTAGCGGTGCTCGGCCTGCCGGGCGATCTCGATGCGCTCGTCGCGCGTGTCCTCGCGGAACCGGCTGATGCGGCCGTCCTCGGCGGCCGCGCGGGCCGCATCGTCGGCGTACTCGCCGGTCAGCGCAGGCAGCTCGCCCACGATGATGATCTCCTCGCGGTCGACCGTAACCTCCGGGTCGCCCGTGAACCAGCCGTCCGGGAGGCGCCCGCCGAGCCAGGCGGCCGCGTCTTCGGCCGACGGCACCTCGGCCTGCTGCCAGCCGCCGCGGCCCTTCCAACCTCGTCCCATGTGTCCCACCACCTTGAAGTGCGTGTGCATGTTCGCCTCCGCGATTACATGATTACCTCGTTGCCGAAGCTACGCCGAATACACCTCAAGCAGGGCACTGTTCACCAGAGGCGGAACTCAGAGCTGCGCGAGCAGGTCCTCCGCCGAGGTCACCGGGCGATCGCACACGTAGCCGCGACAGACGTACGCCGCCGCAGCGCCGTCCACCAGCGGACGGTCCGCCAGCAGCGGCACGCCGGGCGCGTCCGGAGCGCCACCCAGCACCACGCCGCCGCCGTGGATCTGCCGCGCGGCCGCCGCGACCAGCGCCGCCCGGTCCTCGCCGACCACGGCCACCTGCACCGGCCCCGACTGCGCCGCCTCAGCCACCGAAAGCCAGTGCCCGGCGAAGCGCGGCGCGCGATCCGCCAGCAGGCCGGCGCGTTGCAACGCCGCATCGGCCGCGTCGCGATACCGGCCGGCCTGCTCGAACCCGGCCAGCGCGGAAGCCGTCAGCAACGCTCCCGCCAGCGCCGAAGCGCCCGAAGGGCTCGCGTTGTCCGTGGGGTCGGAAGGGCGCTGCACCAACGTTTCCGCGTCGTCCGCGGTGTCGTGGTACGCGCCCACGGCGTCCGAAGCGAAGTGCGTCAACGCCAGGTCCAGCAGCCGCGACGCCTCCTCCAGCCACCGCGGCTCCCCCGTGGCCTGGTGCAGGGCGAGCAGGCCGTCGGCCAGGCACGCGTAGTCCTCGAGGACGCCGGCCGGCACGCCGACCACGCCGTCGCGCGAGCTGCGCCGCAGCCGGCCGTCCACGAGGTGCGTGGACAGCAGCAGGGACGCGGCCCCGCGCGCCAGCTCGATCCACTGTGGACGCTCCAGCGCGACACCCGCCTCGGCGAGCGCGGTGATGGCGAGGCCGTTCCACGCGGCTACCACCTTGTCGTCGCGCGCCGGCTGCGGCCGCGAAGCCCGCGCGGCCAGCAACGCCTGCCGGGCGCGCTCGAACCGGTCGGCGGACTCCGGATCACCCGGCAGCTGCAGCGTCGACGAGCCCTTCTCGAACGTCCCGGACTCCGTCACCGAAAACACCGAAGCCGCCCACACGCCGTCCTCGTCACCGAGCACCTCGCGCAGCTCAGCAGGCGTCCACACGTACGTAAGACCCTCGACGCCGTCGGTGTCCGCGTCGAGCGAAGCCGCGAAGCCGCCCTCCGCGGTCAGCAGATCGGCCTCCAGGAACCGGACGATCCCCTCGGCGACGCCCAGCGCGAACGAAGACCCCCGCCGCGCCAAATGGGCGTAAACCCGGAGCAGCAAAGCGTTGTCGTACAACATCTTCTCGAAGTGCGGCACGATCCACTCCGCGTCCACGGAGTACCGCGCGAAACCGCCGGCGAGCTGGTCGTGGATGCCGCCGCGGGCCATGGCCTCCGCGGTCGACGAAGCGAGCGACAGCGCTTCGGCCGAGCCCGTGCGCTTGTGGTGGCGCAGCAGGAACTCCAGCACCATCGACGGCGGGAACTTCGGCGCGCCGCCGAACCCGCCGTGGACGGGGTCCACCTCGGCCGCGAGCTTCGCCACCGCACGGGCGAGCACGCCGGCGTCCACCGCCGAGGCCTGCAACGGCCCGCCCTGCTCGGCGAGGTGCCCGATCAGCCGCTGCGCGCCCTCGCGCAGGTCTTCGGGCCGCTCGGCCCACGCCTCCGAGACGGCCACGAGCAGCTGCCCGAACGACGGGATGCCCGGCCGCGGCGTCGGCGGGTAGTAGGTGCCGCAGTGGAACGGCTCACCCTCGGGCGTGAGGAAACAGGTCATCGGCCAGCCGCCCTGACCGGTCATGGCCTGGGTGGCGGCCATGTAGACCGCGTCGATGTCCGGCCGCTCCTCGCGGTCGACCTTGATGTTCACGAAGTGCGCGTTCATCAGTGCCGCGGTGCCCTCGTCCTCGAAGGACTCGTGGGCCATCACGTGACACCAGTGGCACGCCGCGTAGCCGACCGACAGCAGGATCGGCACGTTGCGCTGCCGCGCCTCGGCCAGCGCTTCGGGCCCCCACTCGCGCCAATCGACGGGGTTTCCCGCGTGCTGCAGGAGGTATGGGCTGGTCGCGTCCGTCAGTCGGTTCGCCATGTCACCAGGGTGACACGGCGCCGGTCGGGGCCAGTCGGGCGCGTCGGCGAAGCCGCCCGGTGGGCGAGGTCAGTCGGACTTGGCCCGCGCCGGATCGGCCGGCTCGGCGGCCTTCACCTCGACCTGCTCGCCCGCGTCCGCCGACTCCGGCTTTTCACCCGAAGCGTCGGAAACCTCGGAGGAAGCCTCCTCCTTGTCGAAGCTCGCCGGCACCTTCTTCAGGTGCTTGCTCATCGACCGGATGAGGAACGCGACCGCGATCAGGAACAGGATCAGCACCAGCAGGCCGACGGGCGAGGACTTGCCGAAGTCCTCGCCCTGGCCGCCGTTGTCACCGCTGTCGGGCTGCTGGGCCAGGAACAGGGCCGAGGCCGTCAGCGGGGCGACCGCGACGGCCGGCACACCGAAACTCATGGACTCACCTTCTCCTTGATGCCGGCGAACAGATCATCCTCCGGCAGCGTGCTGTCCACCAGGGAGCGGTTCAGCTCGTACTCCTCGGTCGGCCACGTCTCGCGCTGGATCTCGAGCGGGACCACGAACCAGCGGCTGGTCGGGTCGATCTGCGTGGCGTGCGCCTTCAGCGCCTCGTCGCGCACCTCGAAGTATTCACCGCACTCGATCCGGGTGGTCACCCGCTCCATGATGTCGGGTCGCTCGGGGTCCCAGGACTTGAGCCACTCGTCATACGGCGACTCGAGGCCGAGCTTCTTGAGCGCGGTGTCGAACGCGATCATCCGGGCCTTGGAGAAGCCGTGCACGTAGTACAGCTTGAGCGGCTGCCACGGGTCGCCGGCGCCGGGGAAGCGGTTCGGGTCGCCCGCCGCGTCGAAAGCCGCCATCGACACCTCGTGGGTGCGGATGTGATCGGGGTGCGGGTACCCGCCGTTCTCGTCGTAGGTGATCAGCACGTGGGGGCGGAACTCCCGCACCACCTGCACCAGCGCCTCGGTGGACTCCTCCAGCGGCACCACGGCGAACGACCCTTCGGGCACCGGCGGCAGCGGGTCGCCCTCGGGCAGCCCCGAGTCGACGAAGCCGAGCCAGCGGTGCTGCACCCCCAGGATCTTCGCCGCGCGCGCCATCTCGTCGCGCCGGATGTCGGCCATGTTGGCCAGCACCTCGGGCCGGTCCATGGCGGGGTTGAGAATGCTGCCCGCCTCACCGCCCGTACACGTCACGACCATGACCTCGTGGCCCTCGGCGACGTATTTCGCCATGGTGGCGGCGCCCTTGCTGGACTCGTCGTCCGGGTGCGCGTGTACCGCCATGAGGCGCAGGTTCGAGGCGCGGTCGCTCGTCATCAGCTCGTCAGCTCGCACCATGTTCCGAACGACCCTCTCGTGTCCCGTTATTCCGTCGTACCCCGCCCCGGCTCCACGCCGCCGGAACGGCTCGCGGATACTCGATGACAGGTGGTGCCCCCAGTCGGGCTCCACCCATTGTCCCCGCGGGTACGACAAGAACGACCGGAGGCCCGGACTTGCAGACCGGAGAGACCGCAACCGCCGAGGGAGACGCCCGTCCGGCGCCGCCCGCGGACCGGTACGGGTCGGCGGGCAAGACCGGGTCGAAACGCTGGAAGCGCTGGGTTTTCACCGCGATCGCGGTGGTCGCGGGCTTCGCGGTCGCGTGGATCGCCTACGTCAACCTCGGCCAGGCGTCGATCGACGCCGAGCGCGTGGCGTTCGAACCCCGCCCGGGCAACGCGATGCAGATCACGATCAACGTCACGCGTGACGACCCGGACAAGCCCGGGGTGTGCGTCGTACGAGTGCAGGACAGGTCCGGCGCCGAGAGCGGCCGGAAAGAGGTGCTGGTTCCCGCCGGGGCCGGCCACAGCCGGGTGAGCACGGTGGTGAAGAGCATCGGGGAACCGGTGACAGCCGACGTGTACGGCTGCTCGTACTCCATACCACGATACATGTCAACCCCATAGCGGCCAACGGGGTGAAATGCGCGGCAGGCGTCCGCGCGGCGTGGAATGGACCGGCGTCGCTGCACGCTGCCGTGATAAGCTGACACACCAGCACGGCCCGAGGCGGGCCGTGTTTTTCCTTTATCCCAGCCGTGCGGGCGCAGTGAGCCCGTGCGGAGGCCGGCTTGAACACCCAAGCCTGGCAGGCCCGACGAGGAGATGGTGACCGTGAGCGACAAGGTGACCTGGCTGACCCAGGATGCCTACGACAGGCTCAAGCACGAGCTCGACGAAATGATCGAGAATCGTCCGGTCATCGCTGCGCGCATCAACGACAGCCGCGAAGAGGGAGACCTCAAGGAAAACGGCGGCTACCACGCAGCGCGCGAAGAGCAGGGCCAGGCCGAGGCGCGCATCCGCCACCTTCAGGAACTGCTGCGTTCGGCGAAGGTCGGCGAGGCCCCCGAGGACGACGGCACCGCCGGTCCCGGCAAGGTCCTCACCGTGAAGTACGCGGGCGACGACGACGAGGAGAAGTTCCTCCTCGCCACCCGCGAAGAGGGCGCCGAGGGCGCGCTCGACGTGTACTCCCCGGAGTCGCCGCTGGGCAAGGCCCTGCTCGGCGCCAAGGAGGGCGAGTCGCGCGAGTACGAGCTGCCCAACGGCCGTACGCAGCAGGTGACGCTGGTCAAGGCCGTGCCCTACAGCGAGGCCTCCTGACCTTTCGGTCTTCGCGTACCCGGCTCTCAGGGGCCGGGTACGCGACTAGCGTGGCCCTCGAACACCACTGGGAGGCCACGATGAGCATCGAACCGATATGCCGCACTTGCGGAATGCAATACCCCGGACCCCGCGCCGACTGCCCGATCTGCGAGGACGAACGCCAGTACGTCCCGCTCACCGGCCAGGCCTGGACCGACCTCGCGACGCTGCGGTCGAGCGGCGAGTACCGCCCGCGCGTCGAAGAGCAGGGACCGGGCGTGATCGGCATCGGGTCCGAGCCCGGTTTCGCGATCGGCCAGCGCGCGCTTCTCGTGCAGGCCGGATCCGGCAACTTTCTCTGGGACTGCGCGGCCTACCTCGACGACGAGCTGGTGCGGCAGATCAACGACCTCGGTGGCCTCACCGGCATCGCGATCAGTCACCCGCACTACTACACGACCATGGTCGAGTGGGCCCACGCGTTCGACGTGCCGATCTACCTGCACGAAGGTGACCAGGAGTGGATCGGGCGGCCCGACCCGTCGATCCGACTCTGGTCCGGCACCACCCTCGACGTGGCCGACGACCTGCGGCTGATCAACCTCGGCGTGCACTTCACCGGCGGCACCGTGCTCCACTGGCCGGCGGGTGAAGCCGGCCGCGGGGCCCTGCTGTCGGGCGACATCGTGCAGGTCATCCCCGACCGCACCCACGTCGGTTTCATGTACAGCTACCCGAACCTGATCCCGGAACGCCCGAGTGTGGTGCGCCGCGCGGCCGAACTACTGGAGCCGTACGCGTTCGAAGCGATCTACGGCGCGTGGTGGGACCGGATCGTGCGCACTGACGGGCACGAGGTCGTGCAACGCTCGGCGAAGCGGTACCTCGCGCACGCGCTCGACGCGTTCTAATCGCGCGCGGTGCGTTCCAGCAGCGGACGCACACGCGGCGGCACCGGCGTGGACAGGGCGATCGAGGTCGACGTGCGCAGCACCCCGTCCACGCCGACCACCTTGTCGATCACGCGTTGCAGGTCGTCGTTGTCGCGTGCGACCAGGCGGACGAACAGGTCGCCCTGGCCGGTGGTGGCGTGCACCTCGCACACCTCCTCGATGGCGGCGAGCGCCTCGGCCACGCTGCCGCGCCGGCCCTGCGCGATCTCCAGCACGGCGAACGCGGTGAGCCCGTAGCCCATCGCCGCGAGGTCGAGCTCGGGCGGGAAGCCGCCGAGGATGCCGCGTTCGGTGAGCCGGTCCAGTCGCGCCTGCACGGTGCCGCGCGCCACGCCGAGGCGGCGCGCGCACTCGAGCACGCCCAGCCGGGGCGAGTCGGTGAGCAGCAGCAACAGCCGGGCGTCGAGCGAGTCGAGCACGGTTTCCTCCCTGCGCAGGTTGTCCACGTTGACCGCAGCTTACGGCTTGCCGCCGGGCAGATTGTCCAGCGAATTCGGTGACCGTTGCTCATCTTGCCGTGACGCACCCATGCTTCATGGCATGACCCACACCATGGATCCGCAGGGCGCACTCGACGACGTCAGCTTCGACCAGCTCCGTCAGCTCGTGGGGCTCGTCGAGCACGACGCCACCAACGACCCGTTCCCGGTCAAGGCTCTCGACGCGGTGGTCTTCGTCGCCGGCAACGCGACGCAGACCGCGTGGTTCTACCAGGTCGCGTTCGGCATGCAGCTCGTCGCGTACTCCGGGCCGGAGACGGGCCGCGTCGACCGCAAGGCGTTCGTGCTCAAGTCGGGCTCGGCGCGGTTCGTGATCACCGGCGGCGTGCGGCCGGACTCGCCGCTGCTCGACCACCACCGCCGCCACGGTGACGGCGTGAGCGACCTCGCGCTCGAGACCACCGACGTCGACAAGTGCGTGGAGCACGCCCGCGCGCAAGGCGCGACGATTCTCGAGGAGCCGCACGACGTCTCCGACGAGCACGGCACGGTGCGGATGGCCGCGATCGCGACGTACGGCGAGACCTGCCACTCGCTGATCGACCGGTCTCGCTACGACGGGGTGTACCTGCCCGGGTTCGAGGCGCGCGAGAGCACGGTGACCCGACCGGAAGGTGCGCCGAAGCGGCTATTCCAGGCCGTGGACCACTGCGTGGGCAACGTCGAGCTCGGCAAGATGGACTACTGGGTCGACTGGTACCACCGCGTGATGGGCTTCGTGAACATGGCGGAGTTCATCGGCGACGACATCGCCACGGACTATTCCGCGCTGATGAGCAAGGTCGTGTCCAACGGCAACCACCGCGTGAAGTTCCCGCTGAACGAACCCGCCGTGGCGAAGAAGAAGTCGCAGATCGACGAGTACCTCGAGTTCTACGAGGGCGCCGGCTGCCAGCACATCGCCTTGGCCACCAACGACATCATCGCCACGATCACCGCGATGCGGGCCGCGGGCGTGGAGTTCCTCGACACGCCGGACTCCTACTACGAGGACCCGGAGCTGCGCGCCCGCATCGGCGAGGTACGGGTGTCGATCGAAACGTTGCAGGAGCACAAGGTTCTCGTCGACCGCGACGAGGACGGTTACCTGCTGCAGATCTTCACGAAGCCGATCGGCGACCGGCCGACGGTGTTCTACGAGCTCATCGAGCGGCACGGCTCGCTGGGCTTCGGGAAGGGGAACTTCAAGGCGCTGTTCGAGGCGATCGAGCGGGAGCAGGAGCGCCGAGGCAATCTTTGACACCGAGGCGCCATCGGATACAGCCGAGGCAATCTCCGACGCCCTTGCGGCGCCAAAGGAAACCCCTGATCGGTGTGGTTGTCAAGGATTGAGTGGTGCGAGCGGCCCGTTCGCGACGAAAAGTCGCGGGCGGGCCGCTTGCCACGTTTTGTGTCGGTGCGGGCACGTACAGTCGATTCAGGTGCCGGTGAGACCGGTTGACCCGGGTGGCAAACTGGGCCGATCGGATCAATTCGGACGGCACCGGAACCTGGGGCGGACCGGATCCGTCACTGTGGGGAAGTCGGCTCGAGAGGAATGGGGGCCCGATGTCGGACGGCGTCGACGCCAGCCAGCGCATGGTGGACGGCTGGACGCGGCAGCTGCAGGAGACGGCTGCGCGCTACCAGGCGATGGCCGACCGCATGCAGGGCCAGACCGTGACCGAGCGGGCGAAGGACGGCACGGTCGAGGTCACCGTAGATGCCAAGGGGCTGCTGAAGAACCTCGTGATCTCCGAGTCCGCGGGCGGCAAGCGGATGGCCGAGGTGTCGGCGCAGGTGATGCAGCTCGTGCAGAAGGCACAGGCGCGGATTCCCGAGCTGCTGCAACAGGTTGCGAGCGAGACGCTGGGCAGTGACGCCACCGGCGACAAGCTCGTGGAGGACGCGAAGAGCACGTTCCCCGCGCCGCCGCCGGAAGAACCACCTCCGCCGCCCGCGCCCGTGCACCGGTTCGGGCCCGAGGACAACGACCCGCCTCCCCCGCCGCCGGCCGCACAGCCGCGGCAGCAGGCGCCGCCACCGCCGCCTCCGCGTCGTCGCCGGGCCGAGACGTCCGACGACGACGATGACTTCGGCGGTTCGATCCTTTCTTGATCCACACAGCTTGATCCACACAGCTTGATTCCGGTTAGCCTTGATTCCGGTTAGCACAGCCATCCTGGGGGATGAACACCATGGCACCTAAGGGATACGAGGTCGGCGGCGACCTCGAGGCGCACGCGCGCCAGCTCGACGGGATCAGCGACGGGCTGCGGCAGGCCGTCGACGCCGCGAACCAGGTCAGCATGCCCACCGACGCGTACGGCATCCTCTGCCAGCCGTTCCGGGCCATGCTCGATCCGGTGGAGGAGTTCGGCATCAACGCATTGCAGAACACCGTCACGGCGATGGACGCGCAGGCGCAGAAGGTCCGCAACGCCGTGCAGGCGTACGAGACCTACGAAACCGGCACGACCGACGCCATCGCCTCCACGAAGGTGCCCGACTGATGGCCGACGGCAACCCGCTCGTCTCGCAGGCGAAGCAGGACGGAGACGGTCCCGGGCCGCTCACGGCGGGCAACGGCGACTACGGCTACGCCACGGGCATCGGCGTCGCCGAGTCGGCGATGGACGCGTTCAACGGCATCAAGGACGGCGACTGGGTCTCGGGCGGCCTCGGGGTGCTGAGCCTCGCGGGCGAGATCGCGGGCGCGGCGATCGACCCGTTCGGCTACCTGATGTCGTCGGTGGCGTCGTTCCTCATGGAGCACGTGCAGCCCCTGAAGGACATGCTCGATTCAGTGGCGGGCAATCCGCCCGTGATCCAGTCCTATGCGGACACTTGGGGCAACGTCGCGAAAGCGTTGCAGGACAGGCAGGCCGACTACACCAACGCGGTCAAGACCGGCACCGCGGAGTGGACGGGCGACGCGGCCGACGCGTACCGCAAGGGCGCGGCGGAGTGCGCGGAGGCCCTCGGCGGGGCCGCCACGGTGGCGAGCGCGATCGGCACCGTCACGATGATCATGGGACAGGTCGTGTCGTTCGTGCGGGAGACCGTGCGGCAGCTGATCGCCGACCTGGTGGGCAAGCTGATCTCGTGGGTGATGGAGGAGGTCTTCTCCCTCGGCTTCGGCACGCCGCTGGTGGTCGCGCAGGCCGTCACGGCGATCTCCAAGTGGGGCGAGAAGATCAGCGGCCTGCTGACCAAGCTGTGCGACACGATGCGCCGGGTCTCGCCGTTGCTCGGCAAGCTGGCCGACGTCTTCACGAAGATCATCAAGATCCTGGGCAAGCTGGCCGGCAAGGTCACGGGCCTCGACGTGATCAGCACGAAGAACATCAAGGCCGGCGGTTTCGCCCACCACACGGGCGGTGGCGGCTCAGGCGGTGGTTCGCACCACGGCGGCTCCGACGGTGACGGGGACTCGCCCGGCGGTGAGGGTTCGGACAGTCCTGACGGGTCGGACAGTTCGCATTCCGGGGACTCGGACACCGACAGTGCCCAGTCCGGTGACCCGGACTCCGGCAGTTCGCGATCCGGTGACTCCGATTCCGCCTCGGACGCCGATGGCTCGCACTCCGGTGACGGTGACTCCGCGTCGTCGAGCCCCGATGGTGGTCCCTCCACAAGGGACGGTTCTTCCGGCGACTCGTCGCGCCGGAGCACGGGCAACGGCACCCACGACGGCGGGGGCGGCGGTGACAACTCCGCGTCGACGTCCGGCGGCGATTCACCCTCCCACGGTGGCTCCGCGCCGCACAGCACCAGTGGTCCGTCCGGTGGCGGGTCGCCGAGCCACGCCGGTTCTTCGTCGAGCTCACCCAGCCACGCGGGCAGCTCTTCGCCATCCGGTGGCGGCAGTTCCGCGCCCTCGCACACGGGCGATGCGCCGAGCACCCACACCGGTGACGCGCCGAGCTCGGCGCACGCTGGCAGCTCGCCGTCCGGCGGGTCGGCGGCCCACGGCTCCGGCGGATCCGGTGGCTCCAGCGGCTCGGCGCCCCACAGCACCGGCGGATCCGGTGGCGGCGCCCCGGCCCATTCCGGTGGCGGCTCTTCCTCCAGCAGTTCGTCGTCTTCGCATCAAAGCTCGGGCGACAGCTCGACCTCGGCGTCGGGCTACGCGCCGCCTGAGGTCGACGAGCCCGCACCCAGCGCGCCCGCGCCGCGCACCGGCGATGGCGCCGGCCCGTCGGGCGCCACCACGCCGAACCAACCTGTCGCGGGTGGGCTGGCGCCGCAGGGTGGTGGTGCGCCGGCAGGTTCGCCGTCGGGCGGCGTTTCCGGTGGCACCCCGGCAGCCCGGCCCGGCAGCGGTGGTGGCTGGACCGGCACCCCAGGCAGTCCGGGCGCCCGTACGCCGGAACCCTCGGGTCCGCGCACCGGTCCCGATCGCGGGCCTTCGTCGCGGCGGCCCGGTGAGGGTCCCGAGCCCTCCTCGCGGCGGCCCGGTGAAAGTCCGGAGCCCTCGTCGCGGCGGCCCGACTCGGGTTCGCCGCGCCGTCCGAGTGACGCGAACACGCGCTCGCCTCAGAGCCCCGACGGCTCGCGCCGCCCGGGCGACCCGGCGGCGGGCGGACCGCGGCGGCCGAGTGACGCGCCGGAGCCCGTCGCGCGGGGTGGCTCGCCGACGGCGGCCCACGCGGAGACCGACAGTCCACATCGGACTCCCGACGCCAAGCCCGGCGACCGGTCCCCGCACCACGGCGAGCCGGACGATCGCGCTCCCCATCACCACGAGCCGGACGACGGCGCACCTCACCACGACACCGACGGCTCACCCGACCACCACGACAACGCCGATCACCACGACACTTCCGATCACCACAACCCGCCCGATCACGACGGCGGGCCACACCACCACGACGATGAACCCCTGACGCCGGACGAGGTCAACCAGCACCACTCCGAAAGCACCCCGGCGGGCAGCTCGTACCACCGCGGCGACACGGACATGGGCGACCTCCCCCACCGCGTGCAGCCGGATCCGGACGGGCGCTACACCGTCGACGTGCACGTGACGTCCGACGGGCACGCGCGCATCGGCGACCGGCACTACACGCCCGAGGAGTTCGCCGACGTCCTGCGCCACAACGCGGACTACGACGGCCGCCCCATCCGTCTGATCGGCTGCGACGCCGGCTCCAACGACTTCGCCGACCGGCTCTCCCGCGAGCTCGACACCGACGTGATGGCACCGACCAAACCGGCCTGGACCGACTCGAACGGCCGGGTCTTCTCGTCCGACTACGAGATCGGCCCGGACGGCCGGATGCGGCCGCGGATCCCACCGGACGGCGAGTGGTCCGTGCACCACCCGGACGGCACGTCTCACCACGCCGGCCAGGACGGTTTCGCGCCGGAGTCGCACCACCACGACCCGCACGACGTTGACGCCGACAGCGCCCACGCGCGGGGCGACGACGCCAACGGGGGTGTCCCGGAGGAGGAGTTCGACCTCCCGCCGGCGACCCGCACGTACAACCCGGACTCGCCGGAGTTCGACCGCCGGTTCGTGGACTGGGACCGGCCCGCCGACTCCGAGTTCGCCGGCCCGCGCCACCGCGACGGCCACCCGGACATCGACTCGCCGTGCGACCTCGACGACGTCCCCGCCCGGACCAGCAACGCCGACCCGGACCCGGACGGCGTGCCGCAGACGCTGCTCGGCGAGCGTCCGCTGGCGGGCCACGCCGAGTACCACGTGTCGTACGAAAACGGTGCCAGCACACGGTTCTACACCGACGCCGACGGCCACATCACGCACGTCGAGGCCACGCCCGGCACGGCGTCGCCCAACCACAACCCCGACCTGCGCTACCCGCTGATCCCGGGCGCGCAGTACCGCGTGCCGAACTTCCACGACCCGGCGAAGTCGTGGACCTTCCACATCGGCGAGAACGGCAAGCCCGACGCGATGACGGGCGACCCGAGCTTCGACGGCCGCAACGACACCTACCGCGACACCAACTCGCAGAACCGCTCCGGCGGCGAGGGCAAGGAGGCGTTCACGGGCCACCCCGAGTACGGCGACAAGTACGAGAAGGTGCGGTGGGCGGGCGGGCACCTCGCGGCCAACGAGATGGGCGGCCCGGGTGAGTACGTCAACATGCACCCGCAGATGGCGGCGTCCAACAGCGGTAACTACCGCGACGGCTGGATCCACGAAGCGTCGTGGCGCAACCAGGAAACGGCGCTCGGCAAGTTCGCGAACACCGAGGGCCAGGACATCCAGAACTACCAGGTCGCCATGCACGGTGACACCAACGGCGTGCCGGAGAGCGTCACCATGCGCTGGCAGGAAGTGGTCTACAAGACCGATGCCAACGGGCACGTGGTCCTGGAGAACGGAAAATCCGTGGAGATCTCGCGCGTGACCAAGGAGCGCGAGTTCCCGAACAACCCCGCGGACATCAACTTCGGAAAGAACAGGCAGTACAGTGACCGATCCCGTTCCCGCTGAAATCGCGACGGCACTGGGGAACGCGGCGCCGCCCGGGTGGGCGGAGATCGTGCTCACGGTGTCGGCGACCGTGGTGGCCAACGACTTCGCGCTGCAGGTGCGGATGCGCGACGGCTCCCCCGGCTCGATGGAGCTGCCCGCCCCGGTGAAGGCCGCGTTCCGCGCGCTGCGCGACGAGATGTACGAACCCGGCCGCGGCACGTGGTTCTCCGCGAAGGTCGTGCTGCGCCCGGATTCGCCGGCGGAGTTCACCTACGACCTCGACGGCGACCCGAACTGGTGGCCGCCCTTGCACCCCAGCGCGTTCACGCGCGATCTGGAGGCGTACCCGCGCGACGACGAGCACGTGCCGGCGTGGCTGCGGAAGCTGCTCGACGAGGGCGGCGAGCAGGAGCGCCTGCGGGCCCAGGAGTGACCGCGCGCCCCGTGCCATGATGGGGCCGCCCGAAAAGTCCGAACGATCAGGAGGACACGACCGATGCCGTTCAAGTGGCCGGAGCTGGACCCGATCCAGCAGAACGAGCTGCTGGGTGAGATCACCACGGCCGTGGTCGAAGCCCTGCCGCCGGGCTGGCAGCAGGTGATGATCGACTACCGCATGGTCGGCCGCAACGTCGACGTCGCAGTCGGGGTGAAGGACCCCAGCGGCACGTTCCGCCCGTGGGACCCGCCGGTCGACGTGTGGAAGATGTTCCAGCGCCTGCGCGGCGGCATGTACACCGAGGGCGAGGGGACGTGGTTCTCCGCGCGCTTCGGCATCGAGCCGCCGAGCCGGTTCACGATCCAGTACAACTGGCGCAACGAACCGGACTTCGACCCGTACCCGGCCGCGGAGCAGTTCGCGATCGAGCAGGAGCGGTTCCCCCGCACCGAGGAGTTCATGCCCGACTGGTTCCGCGAGCGGCTCGCCGCCGCCGGCAACTGACACCACCGCGGGAGACGCATTGAGCCAACCGCCGGTACCCCTGAGCCCGGCCCAGCAGCAGGACCTCGTCCAGCGGATCGGCCAGGCGTGCGCCTCGGCCGTGCCGCCGGGTTGGCGGCAGCTGCGGGTCGAGTACCGGGCCGTGGGGCGGCACGTCGAGGCCGACGTCGTCACCACGGCCCCGGACGGACGCGACTACCCGGCCCGCCCGCACCCCGAGGCCGTCCGCCTCCTCGCCGTCCTCCGCGGCGGCATGTACCGCCGCGGCCGCGGCACCTGGCTCAGTGCGACGCTCCTGTTCACCCCGCAGCACCCACCGCGCCTCGACTTCCGCCCGGACGTCGAGCCGGTCTGGCGCCGCCCGCCCCCGCAACTCGGCTTCCAGGACGAACTGCGGTTCTTCCCGCGCTCGGAAGCCTTCATCCCACCTTGGCTGCGAACCCGCGCGGGCCTGCCACCCCTCCCGGCGCCGTGGACGCCCGAGGCGCCGCCGCCACCGCCCGCCGCGCCGACACCTCCCGCCGGCGCACCTGCCGCCCCGCACCCGGACGCCGCTACCGCGCCACCCGCGGACCAGCGCACGGCAGCCGCGCAAAAGGACACCGCTGCACAGCAGGGCGGCGCGCCAACTCCCGTTGTGCCGGCGTCTCACACCGACGCACCTGCCGCACCTCGACAAGGTGCCGCCACGGCGGCGGACGAAAGCGCAGCCCCCGCCTCGCCGCAGGAGAACACCGGGACAGCGCTTGCGAGCACCCCCGCGGCTCAGCAACAAGGCATGACCGGTGAAGCAGCCACAGCGCCGCCAGAGGGCGCCGCTGCACCGGAGCCAGACGGTGGCGCAACGCCCGCGACTCAGCAGCGAGGCACGCCGGTAGATGCAGCCGCCGCACGGTCAGAGGGCGCCGCCGCACTGGCACCGGACGGTGGCGCAGCGCCCACAGCTCAGCAGCACGGCGCGCCTGCGTCCCTGTCGGCAGCCGAGGAAGCAGCCTCCGTACCGCCCGCGGACACCGCCCTGCCAACACCGGAACGTGCCGCTGCTCCCGAGGAAGCAGCCGGCCCCGCCGCGCCGGCTGGGCACGGCGTCGCCGATCCGCCGGCGACGACGGCGGCCGAGATGCGGACGCCGCGGGTCTACGACGGGCTCGACGAGGCCGGGCGGCCAGTGGTGGAGCGCGAGGCGCTGCCCGAGGCGGAGCGCGAGCGGGTGCTGGCCTACCTCGAGTCCGCGCCGGCTGTGTTGGCGTCGCGGAGTTTCGACGTCGACGCGTTCGAGCCGGGGCGCGCGGACGTGGTGCCGTTGACGTTCCGGACCGATGGCAGCTGGGTGTGGCCCGGCGCCGTCGCGTACTACCTGCGGGAGCACGCCGTGGCGCCGGACCCGGAGCTGCTGAGCCACATTCGCGGGCAGCGGTTCGAGGTGCCCGACGTCGGGGAGCCGGCGTGGCAGCTGGCGCTGGCGGCGGTCACCGGGGAACAGCCAGTCCACTGAGGACGGTCACGAGACGATGGTGAAACCGGCGTCGGCGAGGGCGGCCTCGACCTGCTTGCAGTGTTCGGGGCCGCGGGTTTCCAGGGCGAGCGCCACGTCGACCTCGCCGAGGGCGAGGCTGCCCGAGATGCGGGAGTGCTCGACGTCGAGGACGTTGGCGCCGAGCTCTTTCACGCACGTCAGCACGGAGACGAGCGAGCCGGGCCGGTCGGGCACGCGCAGGTGGAGCTTGAGGTAGCGGCCGCCGGCCGTCATGCCGTGCTGGATGATCTGCTGGAGCAGCACGGGGTCGACGTTGCCGCCCGACAGGATCGCCACCACCGGCGGCTCGAAGGCGCCCGGGTGCTGCATCAGCGCGGCGACCGTCGCGGCGCCGGCGGGCTCGACCACGAGCTTGCGCCGCTCGAGGCACAGCAGCACCGCGCGGGACAGTGACTCCTCGCTGACCGTGACGACGTCGTCGACCAGCGAAGACACGTGCGCGTAGCTGACCGGCCCCGGCTCGCCGACCGCGATCCCGTCGGCCATCGTGTGCAGCTCGCGCAGGCGCACGGGCGAGCCGGCCGCCAGCGAAGGCGGGTACGCGGCGGCGTCCTCGGCCTGCACGCCCACCACGCGGATGTCGGGCCGCAGCCCCTTCACCGCCGCCGCGACGCCGCCGACCAGGCCACCACCGCCCGTGGCCACGAGCACGGTCTTCGCACCGGGCACCTGCTCCAGGATCTCCAGGCCGACGGTGCCCTGCCCGGCGATCACGTCGACGTGGTCGAACGGGTGGATGAACACCGCCCCGGTGCGCTCGGAGAACGCGATGGCCTCCGCCAGCGTCTCTTCGAGGACGGCACCGTGGAGGTGCACGTCGGCACCGTAGCCGCGGGTGGCCGCGAGCTTCGGCAGGGGCGCGCGCAGTGGCATGAAGACCGTCGACGAGATCCCCAACAGCGAAGACGCCAGCGCCACTCCCTGCGCGTGGTTGCCGGCGCTCGCCGCCACGACGCCGCGAGCGCGTTCCTCCTGGGTGAGACCGTGGATGCGGGTGTAGGCGCCGCGGATCTTGAACGACCCGGTGCGCTGCAGGTTTTCGCACTTGAGGTAGACCGGGCCGCCGTGTAAGCGCCGCAGGTCGCGGGCATGTTCCATGGGGGTCACCCTGGTGATGCCCTCGAGGAGCTTGCGCGCCTCCTCGATCCGCTCGATGCTGACCAGTTCCATAGGTCGCGATGATGCCACCGACGGATGGCCGAGGTACCACCGCCGCAGGACCGGTAGTCTGATAACGGCAACCTCACGTGATCAGGGAGTGCGACCATGGCCCGCGGGAAAAACGCGACGACCGCTCGCGGGATGCGCGCGACCCGTTCGGCCGGTGTCCTGCCCCTGGTGCTGGGCGTCGCGTCCGCCGTCGCCCTCACTGGCGCCGCCTACTTCACCGTCGACGCGGCCGGCTGCGGCGCCCACTCCCAGTACATCCGCCACGACAACCACGTCGAGCTCGTCGGCGGCTGCATCGACGGCTCCGAGCTCCCGACCGCGCCCGCCGAGCAGCAGGAGGCCGTCCACCACTCCATGCACACGGCGGGTCCGCAGCCGAGCAGCTACCGGCCCTGACGGGTCTGGACCTCTCCTCCGAACCCCGCGCTTCGAAATCCGCGCGGGGTTCTTGTGTGCTGAGGTCCGCTCGATTCACCGGCTCGTGGCCGCCCAGAGGCACGCGCCCGTCCGAGGTAGACCCGGGTTATCCACAGCAGATCCCGCCGGCCCCGAGTTGTCCACAAATTTCCAGATCACCGTTTTCGGGCCGGTGACCTCGGTAAACTGGAACAGGGCAGTCCCCCCGAGGAGGGCGGGGGCTGTGCCGACCGAGTGAGTAGCCATCGCAGAAACCCCGCACCACGACAAAGTGGCACGGGGTTCCGCGAGAACGCCGGCTCAGCCCAGCGCAGCAGTGAGGTCGGCGACCAGGTCGGTGCCGTCCTCGATGCCGACGGAGAGGCGCAGCAGGTCGGCCGGGACCTGGAGCGTGGAGCCCGCCGTGGAGGCGTGGGTCATGCGGCCCGGGTGCTCGATGAGGGACTCGATGCCGCCCAGGGACTCGGCCAGGATGAAGAGCTTGGTGCGCGACGCGACGGCCAGCGCGGCCTGCTCGCCGTCGGCGTGGCGGAAGGACACCATGCCACCGAAGCGGCGCATCTGCTTGGCCGCGACCTCGTGGCCGGGGTGATCGGGCAGGCCCGGGTAGTAGACCTTCGAGACCTTCGGGTGCTTGGCGAGCGTCTGCACGATCAGCTCGGCGTTGTCGCTGTGCCGCTCCATGCGCAGCGCCAGCGTCTTCAGGCCGCGCAGCGTGAGCCACGCGTCGAAGGGGCCGGGAACAGCGCCGGCGGCGTTGCGGAGGTAGAACAGCTGCTCGCGGACCTCGTCCTCGTTGGTGAGCACGGCCCCGCCGACGACGTCGGAGTGGCCGCCGAGGTACTTGGTCGTGGAGTGGACCACGATGTCGGCGCCGAGGGCCAGCGGCGTCTGCAGGTAGGGCGTGGCGAAGGTGTTGTCGACGACCAGGCGCGCGCCCGCGTCGTGGGCCACGCCGGCCAGCGCCGCGATGTCGGCGATGCCGAGCAGCGGGTTGGTGGGCGTCTCGCACCAGATCAGCTTGGTCTCGGGCCGCAGCGCCGCGCGGACCTCGTCGACGTTCGCGAGGTTGGCGACGGTGTGCTCGATGCCCCAGAGGCTCAGCACCTTGTCGATCAGGCGGAACGTGCCGCCGTACGCGTCGTTGCCCAGCACCAGGTGGTCGCCCGGGCGCAGGGTCGTGCGCAGCACCGCGTCGGACGCCGCCATGCCCGAAGCGAACGCCAGCGCGTGGCGGGCGCCTTCGAGCGAGGCCAGGGCCTGCTCCAGCGCGGTACGCGTGGGATTCGCCGTGCGGGAGTACTCGTAGTCACCCTCGCGGGTGCCGCCGACGCCGTCCTGCGCGTAGGTCGACGTCTGGTAAATGGGCACGATAACGGCGCCCGTCCGCGGATCGGGCTGCTGCCCGGCGTGGATGGCGCGTGTTTCGAAACCCAGCACGGAGTAGTCGTCGACCATGGTTCCAGGGTACGGCCCGGTACCGACAATCCCGCCAGGTGGGATGGAATTCACGCCTGCCTCACCTGTCGTCGCAGGTCCCGCCAGTGCGGTCCCACGATGCGCCGGAGGGGACCGTTCGTCACCAGCCTTGTTGCGGAGGGTAGGTGCCCGGGTACTGCGGCTGCGCCGGTGTGCCGAGTCCGACCCACAACTGGGTGGGCTTGACGATCGCGAGGACCAGCGTGGCCACCGGCGGGATGAGCGCGACGAGACCACTCGCGATGCCGTAGCCCAGGAACTCGGCCGACGCACCGAGCGCGCCGACGCCTGCCGTCGACAGGATCAACGAGATCACGGAGAACGCGATCGAGACTCCGCAGCCGATGATCACACACATCCGGCCCGCCGGCTTGTGCATGATCAGGGCGATGGCGCCGTAGAGCAGCAAACCGGCGAGCGCGAGATCGACGACCAGCGAGACGATGAAGAGCACCTCGGTACCGTGCAGCGTCGACAGCCCGACGATCGACCCGATCACCCCGAGCAGCGCGACGATGCCCCCCAGGATCGCCAGCACGGCCGCGGTGATCGCGGTTCCGCCACCCGGCTTCTGCTGGAGCACGCCCGGGCCGCCCGGGTACGCGGGGAACGGCTGGCTCGGCTGTCCGTACTGCTGGGGGTATTGGCCGGGCACGGGCTGCGGTCCCGAGTACGGCTGACCCGGCATCGGCTGCGGACCGGAGTACGGCGCCGACTGCTGGCCCGGGTACGGCTGGCCGTAGGGCTGCTGGCCGGGGAAGGGTTGTGGGCCGGAGGGCTGCTGACCGTATGACTGCTGCGGATTCTGCCCCTGGCCGGGGTTCTGGGGATAGCTCACGGAAGTCCTCGGGAATCCGGCCCCCACCGGCTGCGGGGAGATGTCCTCGTATCGTGCCAGGCCGGAGACGTTTTCGGGGCGCGAATCACCACTGTCCGGGCACGCAGGTCCGGTACCTGAGATACGAGAACGTCGGGCGCAGCGCCGCCAGCACCAGCACGAGCGGCGCCAGCACCACCAGCACGGCCCGGTCGACGGCCGCGAACCCGTTCAGCGCGAAGACGACCTCGAAGTAGGCCGCGTAGCCGCCGTTGCCGAGCGTCGGCTCCAGCAGGATCGCGCCGATGGCGATCACCGCGCCGAGGATCAGCAGCACGGCGCCCGCGGTGGCGCGGAAGATCGTGGCGAGCGCGCCGACGAGCAGGAAGAGGGCGGCACCCAGGTAGCCGCCGAGGTCCACGAGTGTCCACACAGGAAGGTCACCGAGACTGAACCCCGAAGGGATGTCGATGAACAACGTCACCGGCAGGTAGCCCGCCGCCCCGACCGCCACGAGCCCCAGCAACGCCGCGACCAACGCCGTCGCCCCCGACGGACGGCCGCGCCGCGCCGGCGGTTCCCCGTGCGCGCGACCTGACCGCTGCTGCGCTGGAGATCCGTACGGGCCGGTCAACTCTGCTCCCCCTCGGGCCGAAGGCGAAAACGAACGGCTCACCCTAGCCCGGAAATCGCGATCATGGACGGGAAATGGTGAAGCGATGAAGAACCGGTGCCCGTTTCGCTCAGGTCAGGCAATGGTTCAAGATCAGAAGGGTGGGCTGTTAGTGGAAAACAGCATTTCTCAATTTCCGGCAAAGATCGGCTGTGTGGGTGACCAGGTGCGGCGTCGGCGGCTCCGCGCTCCCGGAGCGCAACGGGATAAGTGCCGACAGTGGGGAAATGGCCCGCGAAGACCGGGCGTGGGCCGGCTTGGGTGGGTGCGGCTCGCGATACCGAACGGTATTCGACAAGCCTCGACTATCTGATCCTGGACAAGCCCGGCACCGCATCGCGAAACCGAACAGCACTCGACGGCGAACGACCGTTACGACGGAACTCAGCGACTCGCCACGGCTTCTCCGCTTAGCTTCGGCCACCGACAGCAAGCTCCTGCAGCCCAGAACGCGACACCCGACCGAAGCCGCCCTCAGCACGAGCACCGCCCTGGACACGGCAGCACAAAGACGAACGCGAGTCGACCTGCGAGCAGGCGGCCGCAGCGATTGCCCGGCAGCGGCGCAAACGCGAGCGCGAGCCGACCCGGCTGCAGAGCCGAAGAGCCGCCGGACAGCAAAAGGCCCCTTCGATGCCATGCACCGAAGGGGCCTTTCACACGAAGCTCAGCTGGTCACCACTGCTGTTGCTGCGGCGGCTGGCCGTAGCCCGGGGGCTGCTGCCCGGGCGGGGGGCCGTAGCCCGGGGGCGGCTGCTGGCCGGGCTGGCCGTAGCCGGGGGGCGGGCCGTAGCCGGGAGGGGGCTGCTGACCGGGCTGACCGTAACCGGGCTGGGGCTGGCCGGGCTGGGGCTGGCCGGGCTGGGGCTGGCCGGGCTGGGGCTGGCCCGGCTGCGGGAAACCGCCGCTGCCGGGCTGTTCGCCGGGCTGGCCGTAGCCGGGCTGCGGGGGCTGGCCGTAGCCGCCGGGCTGGGGGAAGCCGCCGCTGCTCGGGTTGGGGGTGCCGGGCTGCTGGCCGAAGCCGGGCTGGCCGAACGGGGGCTGTTCGCCGGGCTGACCGAAGCCCGGCTGACCCGGCTGACCGGGCTGACCCGGCTGACCGCCGAAGCCCGGCTGGCCGAAGCCCTGCTGCGGCTGGCCGAAGGGGCCCGGCTGGCCGAAGCCACCCGCACCACCCGCGGGGCCACCGAAGCCGCCCGCGCCGCCCGGGGTGCCGCCGCCGAGACCGACGAACTGGGCGGTGGGCGGGATGAGGCCGAGGAGCCCGACGATGAAGATCAGGATGCCGAAGACGAGCGTCGGCATGCCGATACTGTCGGCGCCCGTGTTGCCGGCCTGGTCGAGGAGCTCCTGGTTCGGCGTGGAGCCGGCGATGAGCAGGACACCGAAGACGCCCAGCAGCACGCCGCCCACGGCGACCACGATCGGCACGATCTTCTTGATCCCGCCGCCGAGACGGCCGGCCAGGATGAGCCCGGCGCCGCCCGCGATGGAGACCACCGCGCCGACCAGGACCATGATCACGTAGAACCAGATGGCGCCCGGCGAGGCGAGGCCCGACTGGCTGAGCAGCTGATCGACCTGCGCGTCACCGGCCTTCTGGCGGGCCAGGTCGAGGCTGGACGAGTAGTCGCTCGCGTCGCCCATGTAGAGGAACGACCAGATCAGCGACAGCACGCCCAGCAGCGCCACGACGCCACCGGCGATGAAGCCGTACATGCTGTTGCCGCCACCGGACGCGACGGGCGCGGCGCCGAAAGCCGGCGGCGCTCCGAAACCGCCCGGCTGACCCGGCTGGCCGAACCCGCCCTGCGGCGGAGCGCCGAAGGCACCCTGGCCCTGGTCGAACCCGCCCGGGGCACCGAAGCCCTGCGGCTGGCCCGGCTGGCCGAAGCCACCAGGAGCGCCAGGAGCACCGGGAGCACCCGGAGCGCCGGGCTGTCCCCCGAAGCCCTGCTGGCCGAACCCGCCGCCCATGGCTGCGGGGTTGTCGGCCGCGCTCGGCGGCGGGGAGTACGGGATGGCCGGCGGCTGCGAGCCGGGCGGGACGAGCTGCGTCGACTCGGCGCCGAAGTGGCTTTCGCCTCCGGCGTTCGCGTCACCGGGCCGCACGACCTGCGTGGGCTCGGGGGCTTCGCCGAACAGTCCGCCTTCACCCGAAGACGGGGCCGACGGGTACGGCTGGCCCGGCTGGACCACCTGGGTCGGCTCCGACGCGCCGAAAGGACTGTCCTGCTGAGGTGTGGGACCACTCGGTGGGCCCTGCGGCGGCTGCTCGCCGCCGTCCCCGGGCTGGTTCGGTGGCTGCGGAGCACTCATGTGGGTCTTGAACCCCCTTGACGAGGACGCGAAAAAGTTCTATCGCGCCCACGCTATCGGATAGCGGGGCAGGGCGCTCGGAACGCCCCGGCCCGCGTAGCCCATTTACCAACCCGACCGGAAGTAGACGGGAACCTAACCGGACGGTGCTGCATCCGGCAACCATCCCGGCCGTGACTGTGGTCGGATTGGTGAAGAAGAGCGCAGTGCCTGCTCCTAGCGCCCGGCGAGGAACCCGAGCAGATCGTGCCTGGTGACGACACCCGCGGGCTTGCCGTCGATCAGCACCAACGCGCCGTCCGCGCCCTCGAGCGCCTTCATCGCGGAGCTGACCTGTTCGCCGGCGCCGATCGTCGGCAGCGGCGGCGACATGTGCGTCTCCAGCTTGTCCGCGAGCTGGGCCTTGCCGGTGAACAGTGCATCGAGCAGGTCGCGCTCGTTGACCGCGCCCACGACCTCGGCGGCCATGACCGGCGGCTCCGCGCTGACCACGGGCATCTGGCTCACGCCGAACTCCGACAGGATCGCGACGGCCTCGGCCACGGTCTCGTTCGGGTGCGTGTGCACGAGGTTGGGCAGGGAGCCGCTCTTCTTGGTGAGCACGTCGCCCACCGTGGCGCCCGAGGAGTCGGGCGGGAGGAAGCCGTAGGACGACATCCAGTCGTCGTTGAAAACCTTGGTGAGGTAGCCGCGGCCGCCGTCGGGCAGGAGGACCACCACGACGTCGTCCTCGGTCAGGCCCTCGGCGAGCTTCAGCGCGGCGGCCACGGCCATGCCGCACGAGCCGCCGACCAGCAGGCCCTCCTCCACCGCGAGGCGGCGGGTGATGTCGAACGAGTGCGCGTCGGAGATCGGGATGATCCGGTCGGCGATGCCGCGGTCGTAGGTCTCGGGCCAGAAGTCCTCGCCCACGCCTTCGACCAGGTACGGCCGCCCGCTGCCGCCGGAGTAGACGGAGCCCTCGGGGTCGGCGCCGACGACCTGCACGCGGCCGTCGCTGGCCTCCTTGAGGAAGCGGCCGGTGCCGGAGATCGTGCCGCCCGTGCCGACGCCGGCGACGAAGTGCGTCACCTTGCCCTCGGTCTGGCGCCAGATCTCGGGGCCGGTGGAGAGGTAGTGGCTCTCCGGGTTCGCGGGGTTGGCGTACTGGTTGGGCTTCCAGGCGCCGTCGATCTCGCGGACGAGGCGGTCGGACACGTTGTAGTAGGAGTCGGGGTGCTCGGGCGCCACGGCCGTCGGGCACACGACCACGCGGGCGCCGTACGCGCGCAGGACGTTGCGCTTGTCCTCGCTCACCTTGTCCGGGCAGACGAAGACGCACTTGTAGCCCTTGCGCTGCGCGACCATCGCCAGGCCCACGCCGGTGTTGCCCGACGTCGGCTCCACGATCGTGCCACCCGGCTTGAGGGCACCCGACGCCTCGGCGGCCTCGATCATCCGCAGCGCGATGCGGTCCTTCACGCTCCCGCCCGGGTTCACATACTCGACCTTCGCGAGCACCAGCGGCTTGAGCCCCTTGGTGAGGGAGTTCAGCTTGACCAGCGGGGTGTTCCCCACGAGGTCGACGATGTGCTCGGCGTACTCCACGACTGCGCTCCTGCCCTTCCGCGCCGGATCTCGGCGGCGAGGCCCAGCCTAAACGCTGGACCTGCGGCGCTGTCCACTCAGGCGGGCCGCCCGATAGTGGTCCACGTCGCCTTCGGCTTTGCGGGAGGCGGGACAGGCGGCACTATGGTGAGCAACCGCTTAGCGCCCGCCCGTTGTCACCGACCCGAGGAAGTGTCACGCCATGCCCGAAGCCGTCATCGTCTCCACTGCCCGCTCCCCGATCGGCCGTGCCGCCAAGGGCTCGCTGGTCAGCATGCGCCCCGACGACCTCGCCGTGCAGATGATCCGGGCGGCGCTCGACAAGGTGCCGCAGCTGGACCCCGCCGACATCGACGACCTGATGCTCGGCTGCGGCCTGCCTGGCGGCGAGTCCGGGTTCAACATGGGCCGCGCGGTGGCCGTCGAGCTCGGTTACGACCACCTGCCTGGCTGCACGATCACCCGGTACTGCTCCTCCAGCCTCCAGACCACCCGCATGGCGATGCACGCGATCAAGGCCGGCGAGGGTGACGTCTTCATTTCCGCGGGCGTCGAGGCCGTGTCGCGCTTCGCGAAGGGCAGCTCGGACTCCTGGCCCGACACGCACAACCCGCTCTTCTCCGACGCCGAAACGCGCACGAAGACCACGGCGGAGTCGGGCACGGACAGCTGGACCGACCCGCGCACCGAGGGGAACGTCCCCGACGTCTACATCGCCATGGGCCAGACCGCCGAGAACCTGGCGCGGCTCAAGGGCATCACGCGCGAAGAGATGGACGAGTTCGGCGTGCGCTCGCAGAACCTCGCGGAGAAGGCGATCGCCGACGGCTTCTGGGCCAAGGACATCACGCCGGTCACCCTCCCCGACGGCACCGTCGTGTCCAAGGACGACGGCCCGCGAGCCGGCGTCACCATCGAGGGCGTGTCCGGCCTGAAGCCCGTGTTCCGCCCCGACGGCCGCGTCACCGCCGGCAACTGCTGCCCGCTCAACGACGGCGCCGCCGCCGTGATCGTCATGTCCGACACCAAGGCGCGCGAGCTCGGCCTCACGCCGCTGGCCCGCGTCGTGTCGACGGGCGTTACGGGCCTGTCGCCGGAGATCATGGGCTACGGCCCGGTCGAGGCCTCGAAGCAGGCACTGGCCCGCGCGGGGATGTCCATTTCGGACATCGACCTCGTCGAGATCAACGAGGCGTTCGCCGCGCAGGTCATCCCGTCCTACCGCGACCTGGGCGTCGACCTCGACCGCCTCAACGTCAACGGCGGCGCCATCGCGGTCGGCCACCCGTTCGGCATGACGGGGGCGCGGATCACCTCGACGCTGATCAACTCGCTGCAGCACCACGACAAGCAGTTCGGGCTGGAGACGATGTGTGTCGGTGGCGGGCAGGGCATGGCGATGGTGCTGGAGCGCCTGTCCTGACGTAGACCGCTTTATCGAGCTGGACGCGGAAAAAGGGCCGCTCGCGACTTCGGTCGCGGGCGGCCCTTTTCGCGATGACGCTGGCGGACAACGCGCGCAGCACAAGCAAAGCCCGGTCGCACAAAGGAAAGGGTCGCCCCCGACAAACGCGAAACGGCCCTCCCCCGTGAAGCAAAACCAGTCAGTGCAACGGCGCCGCCGGCACCGGCGCGGCCGCGTCGTCCGAGCCGGTGGACGGGGGCGACGGGATGAAGCGCCGGTTCGGCAGGAAGGCGGCGGGCACCAGGCAGACCGCGAGGATCACCGTGGCGATGAGGAAGGGCGTCGCGAAGGCGCCGGCGGCGAGGGCGGACGCGGCGGTGTGCGTGGCGGGGTTCAGGGTGGCCGCGGTGGCCGCCAGCTGGCCCTCGTTGGTCGGGACGCCGAAGCGCGAGCCGAGCAGGGCGGCCAGCACGATGGACATGATCGCGGAGCCGATGGCGCCCGACGTCTGCTGCAGGATGCTCGTGGTGGTCGAGGCCTTGGCCATGTCCTCGGAGCGCAGCGTCTGCAGGGCGGCGGACGTGATCGGCATCATCGTGCAGCCCATGCCGAGGCCCATGACGAACGCGGCCGACAGCAGCAGCGCGTACGGCGTGGTCGACGTGACCTGCGTGAACGGCACCATGCCCACCACGATCAGCGCCAGGCCCGGCAGCACGATGCGACGGGCGGCGAACTTGTCGAACAAGCGGCCCGCGATCGGCATCATGATCATCGCGCCGAAGCCCTGCGGTGCGAGCAGCAGGCCCGCGTGCAGTGCTGATTCGCCGCGCACCAGAGTGAAGTACGTGGGCAGCAGCAGCATCGCGCCGAAGAAGCCCATGCAGAACACCGAGAGCGTGATCATCGAGACCGAGAACGTCCGGTTGTGGAACAGGCTCAGGTCCATCAACGGGTCGGCCACTCGCAGTGCGCGCAGCACGAAGCTCACCAGCAGCAAGATGCCCGCGATCGCCGGCAGCCACACCTCGATCGCGGTGACCGTGCCCGTGGACGGGATCCGCGAGACGCCGAAGATCAGGGCCGCGAGGCCCGGCGACACCATCAGCAGGCCCGCGAAGTCGAAGCGGCCCGACTTCGCCGCCTTGTCCTTCGGCAGCAGGTGCAGCGCCAGCACGAACGCGATGACGCCGATCGGCACGTTGATGTAGAAGATCCAGCGCCAGCTCACGGCGTCGACGAGCCAGCCGCCGAGGATCGGGCCGCAGATCGGGCCCAGCAGCATCGGCACGCCGAGCACCGACATCACGCGGCCGATGCGCTGCGGACCCGCCGTGCGCGTCAGGATCGTCATGCCCGCGGGCATCAGCATGCCGCCGCCGAGGCCCTGCACGACGCGGAAGATGATCAGCGACTCGACGTTCCACGCCAGCCCCGCCAGCATCGACCCGACCAGGAACGTGCCGATCGCCAGCAGGTATAGCCGCTTGGTGCCGAACCGGTCCGACGCCCAGCCCGTGACCGGGATGACCGTGGCCAGCGCGAGCATGTAGCCGGTCGCGACCCACTGGATCGTGTCGAACGACGTGGAGAACTCGATCGTGAGCTTCTGCAGCGCGACGTTGACGACCGTGGTGTCGAGGATCGCCATGATGGCGCCGAGCACCACCACGGAGGCGATCTTGAGCACGCCGCGGTCGAGTTTGTCGTCGAGTCCGGCAGCGCCCGGCGCGGCCGGACTCGGTTGTGCGGACATGCGGTGGACCATCCCCATCGTTCGAGAGCAAAAGGACACGCGAGCCCCAGGTCGGGTCCCCCTTGCGTGACTTCGTCGAGGCTAGAGGACGCCACCGACAAAAAGCCATCGATTTCGCCCGTAGCACGACGTAGACGACTTTTCGCACTCTCCGACCGGCCGCGGAAAGTCCTCCACCTGCACGGACGCGGCCAGGAATTGGTCCTGCACAAGCACTCTGCGTACGCGCTCCGTCGCGCGAAGAGCCATTTCCCCGCGTACAAAACGCGTACACAGAAAAGGCGCCCCGTAGTACACGGAGCGCCTTCTCGGGAGTCCTACGCGAGTGCTAATCGCGTAGGTAGGACAACAGCCGCAAGATCTCGAGGTACAGCCACACCAGCGTGGTCATGAGGCCGAAGGCCGCGAACCACGCCCACTTGGCCGGCATCCCCGAGCGGATCATGCGGTCGGCCTGATCGAAGTCGAGCAGGAAGCTGAACGCGGCGATGCCGATGACCACCAGGCTGAAGATGATTGCGATCGGCCCGCCGCCGCGCAGCGGGTTGAAGCCGAAGAACAGCGAGGTGAGGAGGTTGACCAGCATCAGGACCACGACGCCACCCACGGCCCCGACGATCCACTTGGTCAGCTTCGGCGTGACCTTCACGGCGCCGGTCTTGTAGACCACCAGCATCGCGATGAACACACCCGCCGTGCCGATCAGCGCCTGCAGCGCGATCCCCGGGTAGAGCAGCTCGAACAGCCCGCTGAGCGCACCGAGGAAAATGCCCTCGGCGGCCGAGTAGGCCAGCGTGAGCGGACCGCTCGCCTTCTGCCCGAAGATGATCACGAGCGAGAGGACCAGGCCCACGATCAGGCCGCCGAACAGCGCGCCGAGCAGCGCCCCGCTCATGCCCTCGACGCGGCCGAGTGAGTCGGTGACGAGCTGGGTCTGGGCCCAGATCGCCGTGAGGACGCCGAACACCAGGGCGACGCCCAGCGAAAGTCCGGTCTTGACGACGACGTCGTCGACCGTCATCGGGCGGTCGGCGGAACCGGCCGCCATCTGCCCGGGACCGTAGCCGGGCACACCGCCCTGGCCCTGAGGAGTGCCGTAGGGCCGCTGGTCGAAGCCCACGTTCGGCCCGTACTGCCCTGAAGCGGCCGAACCGCGGGACAGGTTGCGGAACGCCGGGTTGCTACTGGAACGCACCTGATCCTCCTGGATCTGCTGGCACCTTGCATGGGGTTCAACGACCGCTCGGGCCTGCTGGTTCCCGTCGAGACCGTCAAGTAAAGGAGACTTTACCCTTTTGCCCGATCAGGGGACCGGACCCGCGCCGGGCTACACCGTATGCGACCGAGATCACGACCGTTCACCGCAGGTCACCCGATGGCCCCTAGACAATCCGGGTGATCAGCCGCGAACCTTCACTTCGCGTGTTCGGAATGTGACCGAAGGCGTGTCGGGGAGTTGTTCGATCGTGTGACCTGCGTCGACGCAAAGGCGTCACGGCAGAGCATGTTGAAGGAGTCAACACACCATGGGGTGGTCTTCACGCCCGCGCGCTCGCCTGCGCGCGGCCGCCGGTCTGGTCGCCACGGCCGTGCTCGGCGCACTCTCCCTCACCGCAATCGGCCCGACCGCCGCCGACGCCGCGACCCAGCAGGGCATCGGGGTCGAGGTCCCGGCCCAGCGGTTCGACAACAAGGACCACAGCGGCAACTGGCTCGGGTCCTACCTCGTCGCCGGCAAGCAGGTCTTCTGCGTCAGCTTCCAGCTGAAGGCGCCGGACTCGAACGAGAAGTACAAGCCCGGCGACAAGCTGCTCACCAAGTGGGGCGACGAGATCCCCGCCGACAAGGCGGCCGACATCTCGTACCTGCTGCTGCGTTACGGCGACACCAAGGACGCGAACGTCGCCGCCGCGCTCGCGCACCTGCTGCACTCGTGGACCTCCGCGCCGCGGCCCGGGCACGACGACCTCAACCAGGCGCTGCCCGCGGACAAGATCGGTTACGACATCGACATGCACCTGCAGGGGCTGAAGGACAAGGCCCCCACGGCGTATGACGACGTCGCCGAACTGACCTCCGACGCCGAGGCCAACCGCGGCCCGTGGACCGCTTCGGTCACGCCGCCGAAGGAAGACCAGCACCTCGGCACCGCGGCGACCTGGACGGTCACCGTGAAGAACGCCAAGGGCACCGGCGTCCCCGACGTCGCGGTGAAGCTCGACGCCACCGACGCGACGCTGACCACCGGCAGCGGGTCCGACTCGCAGGACGACGCGCAGGCCAGCGACACGGCCGGCGGTAGCGCGACCGTCCAGGGCGCGCAGACGGAGACCACGCTCAAGACCGGCGCCGACGGCACGATCTCGGTGAAGCTCACGCCGACCGGCGACCAGCCGAAGCTCGCGATGTCGCTCTCGGCCCCGGCCGACCGGCCCTACGTGCAGAACCCGGTGAACACCGGCATCCAGAACGTGGTGTCCACCGGCGGCGAGAAGACGCTGACCGCGGAAGGTGTCGTCGCCGTCGCGAAGCCGGGCAAAGTCCAGGTGACCAAGACGGACGCGAAGACCGGCAAGGGCATCGGCGGCGCGACGCTGCGGATCACCGGCAAGGACAAGAAGTCCGCCGCCACCGGGCAGGACGGCAAGCCGCTCGACGGCCCCGACGGGCAGCCCGTGGTCGTCACGACCGCCGGCGACACCGGCGCGGTGACCGTGGACAACCTGTTGGCGCCGCAGGACATCTGCGTCGTCGAGGTCAACGCGCCGCCGGGCTACGAGAACGCGTTCGACCCGAAGAACCCGCCCTCGGTGTGCGGCTCATTGAAGCCGGGCGACACACTGGCGCTCACCGTCGCCAACACGCCGAACGAGGTCCCCCATGCGATCCCCGCGGGCGACCAGCCGGTGGCGATGGCGAAGGGTGCCGTCGAGACGAGCTTCTCCACGCCGGGGCTGATCGGCCTCGCGGTGCTCGCGCTCGTCGGTTCGGGTCTGGTCGGGTTCGCCGCGCGGCGCGCGTCCCGGAGGTAGTGAGAGCGGAACAGGTATGGCACGCAAGAGCCGGTTGATCACCGGTTTCGTCCTCGGCGCGGCGAGCGTTCTCGTGGTGGAGCTCGCCACCGTCGTGATCAGCGCACCCCCGATGGCGGTGGTGGCCGGCAGTGCTCAGCCGGCCGCCGCCGCCCTCGCGGGTTTGCGGCCGGCTGCGCCTTCGGAGGCGCCTTCTTCGGCGCCTCCTCCGACGCCGTCGTCCACCGCTCCTGCCGCACCGCCGCCGGCCGCGCCGGTGGAGCACAAGCAGCCCCCGCTCGCACCGCAGAAGCCGGGCACGCTCCGGCTGCCCGGCGGCGGGACGGCCGCGATGGTGCGCCAGGGCCTCGGCCCGGGCAACACCCTGCCGGTGCCGTCGGACATCGGGCAGGCGGCCTGGTGGGGCGCGGCGCTCGACGCGGTGAGCGGCGCCAGCGTCTTCGCGGGGCATGTGAACTGGAAGGGCGCGACGGGACCGTTCGCCGAGCTGTGGAACGAGCGCATCGGCGGCGAGGTGACCATTGTGGACAGTGTGGGAAAGACGTCGAAGTACCGGATCTCGCAGCTGGTCACCGTGCACAAGGACGATCTGCCGGGCCGCGCCGACGACCTCTTCGGGCAGGCCGGGCCGCACCGGGTGGTGCTCGTGACGTGTGGCGGCCGGTGGGTCGGCGGGACCGACGGGTACGAGGAGAACCGGGTCGTCGTCGCGGATCCGGTCTGATCCTTTTCAACGAGCTTTCACCGGGCCCTTCGACAACGGTGCCCCGGCGGGATTTCGCCGGGGCACCGGTTTTCTGCCTTTTTCTCCCTGCGCGGCGGGCAACCGCGTGCAGTTCGCGTGGTGCGAGGGGACCGTTCGCGCTGCGCGGCGGGTGTCGCGAACGGTCACCTCGTGCCACTCATCGGGACACCGGTGCCGGCAAAAGGTGCCCTCGACCTGCGGGACCCGGGTTTCGCGACAAGTTACTAGCGAGTAACATCACTCGGGCGCGCTGTGGTCAGCGCGGCGTCCATGCAGCAGAATGCGGCAAGGGTCCAGCGGTGTACGGCGGAGGGTGATGGAAATGGCGACGTTCTTGGTGACAGGTGCGACCGGGTTGATCGGCCGCCAGTTCACCCGGCTGCTGCTCATGCGGCCGGACGCGGAACGCGTCGCCCTCGTGGTGCGCGCGTCGTCGAGGGAGAAGCTGGCGAAGCTGGTCGACGGGTGGCCGCATGCGGACCGCGTGACGCTCGTGACCGGCGACCTCGGCGAGCCGATGCTGGGCGTGTCCGAGGAGGACCGCGACGACCTGCGCGGCGTGGACCACGTCGTGCACCTGGCCGCCCTGTACGACATCACCGCCGACGACGAGACCAGCATCAAGGCCAATGTGGACGGTACGCAGCACGTCGTCGACCTCGCCGCGGACTTGCGCGCCGGCGCGCTGCACCACGTGTCGTCGGTGGCCGTGGCCGGTGATCACGAGGGCCTGTTCACCGAGGACATGTTCGATGTCGGGCAGCGGCTGATCACGCCGTATCACCGCACGAAGTTCGAGGCCGAGAAGCTGGTGCGCGAGCAGCACGAGGTGCCGTGGCGCGTGTACCGGCCGGCTGTGGTGGTCGGTGACTCCGACACCGGCGAGATGGACAAGATCGACGGCCCGTACTACCTCTTCCCCGCCATCAGCAGGCTGGCCGGGCTCCCTGACGTGCCGATCGTCGGGCCGGACCTCGGCGACACCAACGTGGTGCCGGTCGACTACGTGGCCAAGGCGCTGCTGGAGCTGGTGACCACGCCGGGCCTCGACGGGCGTGCCTTCCACCTGGTGAACCCCGAGCCGCAGCCGGTGGTGTCGGTGTACAACGCGTTCGCGCGGTCCGCGGGGGCGCCGACGATCACAGTGCAGCTGGGCGACGGCTTCTCGAAGGGGATCCTCGGGCTGGTCAAGCTCAGCGAGCACATCCCGGGCTTCACGATCGCGCGCGACGCGGTGATGGAACGCCTCGGCATCCCGCCGGTGCTGCTGGAGACGATGGCGTTCCCGTCGGTGTTCGCGTCGACCGAGACGCGCAAGGCGCTGGCGGGCACGGGCGTGGAGGTGCCGCGGCTCGAGGACTACGCCGCCACGCTGTGGCGCTACTGGCGCGAGCACCTCGACCCGTTCCGCGCCCGCAAGCACGGCCCGCGCGGTGAGCTGGACGGGCGGCGCGTGATCATCACCGGCGCGTCTTCGGGCATCGGGAGGGCGACCGCGTTGAAGGTCGCGGCCGCGGGCGGCGTGCCGCTGCTGGTGGCACGGCGGCAGCACGAGCTGGAGGAGGTGCGCGACGAGATCATCGCGGCCGGCGGCACGGCGTCGGTGTACCCGGCGGACCTGACCGACGAGGACTCGGTGCACAAGGCCGTGGACGCGATGCTGGCCGAGCACGGCCGGATCGACATGCTGGTGAACAACGCGGGCCGCTCGATCCGCCGGTCGATCAAGCTGTCGTACGACCGCATGCACGACTACGAGCGCGCGATGGCGATCAACTACTTCGGCGCGGTGCGGCTGATCCTCGCGGTGCTGCCGCACATGTCGGAGCGGAAGTTCGGGCACATCGTGAACGTGTCGTCGATCGGCGTGCAGGGCATCGCGCCGCGCTTCTCCGCGTACGCCGCGTCGAAGGCCGCGCTCGACTACTTCTCACGGATCGCGGCGACGGAGACGCACGGTGACGGGATCACGTTCACCACGATCCACATGCCGCTGGTGCGCACGCCGATGATCCGGCCGACGAAGATCTACGACGCGTTCCCCACGAAGTCGCCGGAGCAGGCGGCCGACATGGTCATGAAGGCGCTGATCGCGCGGCCCAAGCACATCGGCACGCCGGCGGGGCAGGCCATCGGGCTCACCTACACGCTGGCACCGGGCCTCACCGACGCGATCGCGTACCAGGGTTTCCGCATCTTCCCCGACTCGACCGCGGCCGGCGGCTCGGGCCGGCTCAAGATCGGCCGTGGCGAGAAACACCTGTCCCGGGCGGCGATGGCGCTCGCGCGACTGTCGCGCGGGTTCCACTGGTAGTCACGGTGCGTTTCGAGGGTGAGGCCGTTCAGGGGACGATCACCAGGTAGGGCCCGACACGTGGCGGTGAATCACCAGTCCTGACGCCGACGACACAAGGTGCGCGAGTACGGTCGGGCCCATGGTTCCCGAGCGAGACAACGGCCTCCTGCCCCTGCGGCGCGAGTACACCCAAGCCTGGCACGGCTTCGACCGCAACGAGGTGCGCCAGTACCTCGATCACATCGAGGCGCAGCTGCGCCGGCTGCTCAGTGATCGCGACTCGTCGGCGACGCAGGTCGCCACGCTGTCGCGCGAGCTCGAGGCCGCGCGCGGCGAGGTGACCAAGCTGCAGGGCCGCGTCGAGGAGCTGATGAAGCCGCCCGAGCGGCTCGAGGACCTGGATGAGCGCATGCAGCGCACCGTGCAGCTCGCGCAGGCGCGCGCGGACGAGATCACCAAGCGCGCGCAGGTGGCGGCGGAGAAGCACTGGGCTTCGTCCACCGAGGCGTCGACGAAGCTGCGCGAGCGCTACACGCGCTTGGTGTCGGAGCTCGACAAGCAGGCCGAGGCGCTGCACTCCGAGCACGAAGAGGCTTTGAAGGAGACGCGCGCCGAGGTGCAGCGGCTCACCGTCGAGGCGGCGCAGCGCCGGGAACTCCTCGACAACGAAGCCGAGCGCAAGCGCCGCAAGATCGAGCGCGACTTCGACTCGAAGATCATCGCCGAGCGCAGCGCGCACGAGAAGCTGATCGCCGATCAGCGCACGGCGAGCAAGAACCAGGCCGAGCGCCGAATCGCCGAGGCGACGGCCGAGGCCAAGCGCCGCGTCGACGAGGCCACCACGGAAGCCAAGCGGCGCCTCGACGAAGCCACCACGCAGGCCGCCCAGCGCACCACCGCGGCCACCCGCAAGGTCGAGCGCCTCGCCGAAATCCGCGAGCAGGCGCGCAAGAACCTGGCGATGGCGGACGAGGTGCTGAAGAACAGCGAGAGCCTGCTGGCGGCCCTTCCGGCGGAATCGGTGATCCCGTCGGCGTCGAAGCTGGTGGGTGGGGATGATCCGGCTACTTCTTCTGGTTCGACCAAGCCTGCTGGTTCTTCTGGTCCGGCCAAGTCCGTGCCTGCCCCGGCCGCTTCCGCCGCTTCCGCCAAACCCGCTGCGGCACCGGCACCGGCTCCGGCACCCACGCCGAAGCCCGTTCCGGCCCCGAAGCCGAAGCCCGCGGTCGTCTCGGTCGACTCCCCGACCACCCCGGCCCCGACGGTGAAACCCAATCCCGCTCCGGCAAACGGCAACAGCAATGGCTCTACGCCTGAGCCGGTCTCCCAGGCGGCAGGCAAGTCCAACTCCTGATCCACGCTTCACGACCGAAGGCCGCTCCCCCTCAACCGGGGAAGCGGCCTTCGTCGTTTCTCACAGCGGCGCGAGCCTCTGTCAACCCCCGCCCCGCAGTTGTTCACAGGCCGCCGCCTATCCGCAGGAAATGCCGGATTCCCTTGCTACCAGCGGGTTTTGTCGGGGGTGGCCGATAGACTGGACGTGGGACGCCCCCCGTTACCTTTTTCGTAATTCCTGACTAAGGAGCTGTGGTCACCGGGTCCGGCATGACTTTGTCCCCCAGTCGCACGCATGATCCGGGGGGGGGTGGTGTCACCGGACCTGGTGGCATCGACCGACCGCTGATAGGGACACGGCCACCGCTGGGTAGGTCTCGTCGTAACGTGGGTGCCGGCGCTCGATGCCTGACTGGTGACCACTCGCGGCGAACGACACGGCATGGTGGATGAGCAGCAGTTTCGGGGTATTTCTCGGTCTGGACGTCGGCAAGGACTCCCACCACGCGGTCGGTCTCGACCCGGACGGCAAGCGGCTGCATGACGGGCCGCTGCCCAACAGCGAACCGAAGCTGCGAGCCTTGTTCGACAAGCTCGCTGCGCACGGAACACTGCTGGTCGTGGTCGACCAGCCGGCCACGATCGGGGCGTTGCCGGTCACGGTCGCCCGCGCCGCCGGTCACCAGGTGGCTTACCTGCCCGGACTGGCGATACGCCGCATCGCCGACCTCTACCCAGGCCGCGCCAAAACCGACGCCCGCGACGCGTTCGTCATCGCAGACGCCGCCCGCTCCCTGCCGCACACGCTGCGCCCGGTCGATATCGGCGACGAGGCCTTGGCCGAGCTGGAGGTGCTGGCCGGGTTCGACGACGACCTCGCCGGCGAAGCCACCCGGATCAGCAACCGCGTCCGCGGCCTGCTCACCGGCATCCATCCTGCCCTCGAACGCGCCATCGGCCCGAGGATCAGCCACCCGGCTGTTCTGGAAATCCTGTCCCGCTGTGGCGGGCCCGCCGGCATCGCGAAGGCCGGCCGCCGCAAACTCACCGCGATCGCCAAGGTCCACGCGCCGCGCCTGGGCGACACGCTGATCGAGGCGATCATGACCTCGCTGGCCGAGCAGAGCGTCACCGTCCCGGGCAATGCGGCCGCGGACACCGTGCTCCCCAAGTTGGCCGACAGCCTGAAAACCGTTCTGCAGCAACGCAAACAGGTCGCCGAGCAGGTTGAGGGGATACTCGATGCGCACCCTCTTGCCAGGGTCCTGACTTCGATGCCCGGCATCGGCGTCAGGACCGCAGCCCGCATCCTGCTCGAGGTCGGCGACGCCTCGAACTTCAAATCCTCGGCGCATCTGGCCGCCTACGCCGGCATCGCCCCGGTCACCCGCAGCTCCGGCACCAGCATCAAGGGCGAGCACCCGGCCCGGACCGGCAACCGCTTGCTCAAACGCGCGTTCTTCCTCGCCGCGTTCGCCTCCTTGTCCGACCCAGCCAGCCAGACCTACTACGACCGCAAACGAGCCGAAGGCAAGAAACACAACGCCGCACTCATCTGCCTGGCCCGCCGCCGCTGCGACGTCCTCTACGCCATGCTCCGCAACGGCACCCACTACCGCCACCCCGAACCCGCCCCGGCCGCAGCTTGACAACCACATAGGGACACCCCCGGAGGAGGGCGGGGTTCCGGCAAAGTCGGCGGGTGTTCGGGGGTGGATGCCGAGCGGGATGACCGAGCGGGGTGGTGTCGCCATCGAACCGACCGGTCACCTGGCGCACGGCCGTCTCGTCCACGGCGACGTATCCGCCCAACCGCATCGACACGCGCACCCAGCAACACCGGCGCAGGCCGGTGAGGGCCTCGTTTGCCCATTCCCTGATCGGGGCGAACAACCACCGCCACCACCGCCGCCGCCGCCGCCAAAGAATGCCGCACCCGACGCCAGGCCCGCGGATCCGGAAGCCGCCGCACGAACCCGCCCCCGGCCTGCCGCCCGCCCTGGATCTTCATCAGCATCGACGACCAGGCCAGACCACCAACCACGGCAGGAACCAGGCACGATTGCGCAACGAGCACGACTCTCACACGATCATGACACCCACACAATCACCTGATCAACAAAAGCGCCGCCCGCTCAGCGACAGGCCACAAACGACTCGCCGGAACCCCGCCCGAGGAGGGCGGGGGCATGTCACCACCCACGCCTTGTGACCACCGGCGCCGGGGTCAGCGGCTGCGAGGCCAGGGGTTGGCGGCCTCCAGCTGCGCGGCCAGGCCCAGCAACAGCGGTTCGCCGCCGGGTGGGGCGACCAGTTGGACCGAGGTGGTGAGGTCGAGGGTCGGGTGGTGGCCGACGGGGACGGAGAGGGCGGGGAAGCCCGCGAGGTTCCAGAAGCCCGTGAAGTCGGCGACGCGGACGGCCGGCAGGGCGTTCGCGAGCCAGGAGCGGCGGTGCCAGCGCTGGGCTTTCGGGGGCAGAGTGGCGAGCGTCGGGGTGATGAGGACGTCGTGGGAGGTGAAGAACTCCTCGGCGCGGGAGATCCACGTAGTGCGGGCGCGGTCGCGGACGAAGGCGCGCGTGAGGTGGCCCAGGCGGACGTGGGTGCGGGTGCGGGGCTGGAGGTGGCGGAAGGTGAACTCGGCGTCGGCTTGGGCGGCGGGGCCGGCGAACCAGCGGGCGACGAGGGCGAGCATGGTGTCGAAGCCGTAGGTGGGGGTGGCTTCCGTCAGCGAGTGACCACAACCAGCCAGCAACGTCGAGGCTTGCGTGACGGCCTGGCCGAGCGGGCGCGGGAGCGGGGCGCGCGTGACGGGGACCTGGGTGGAGAAGGCGATGCGCTGCGGGCCCGGCACTGGAACCTCGGCCAGTGCAGGGCGTTCGCCCAGCACGGACATCAGCAGGGCCGCGTCGGCGGTGGTGGTGGCGAGCGGGCCGTGCGTGGACATGCCGTACCAGCCCTCGGTGGGCTCCTGCACGACGCCGCGGCCGGGCTTGAGGCCGACGAGGCCGCACATGGCGGCGGGCAGGCGCACGGAGCCGAGGCCGTCGGTGCCGTGGGCGATGGGGACGAGGCCGGCGGCGACGGCGGCCGCGCTGCCGCCCGAGGAGCCGCCGGCCGTGTACGCGGGTTCCCACGGGTTGCGGGAGACGCCGGTGGGGTCGTCGCTCATCGGGTACAGGCAGAGCTCGGGCACGCGGGTGAGGCCGACGATCACGGCGCCCGCCGCGCGCAGGCGGGCCGCGATCACCCCGTCGGAGGAAAAGGGCGTCTGCGGGCCGGCGACCGAGCCCCAGCCCGCGTATTCGCCGGTGACCTCCGTGACGTCCTTGACCGCCACCGGAACGCCCGCCAACGGCAGATCACGAAGGTCCGGGCGGGCCGCGACCTCGGCGGCCTCCGCGAGGGCCTCCGTCGCGCGCACCCGCCGGAACGCGCCGACCACGCCGTCGGCCGCCGCGATGCGGGCGAGGGCCTCCCTGGTCACCTGGACAGGATCCAGCTCACCGGCGCGCACCGCGCGCGCGATCTCCACCGCAGTCTGCACCATGATCCGCACCCTAACCGTCCTCAGTGGACAGCGACAAGGCTGCGCGCGCAGTCGACGACGGTCGCGGCCGCGGGCCGGGGCCGCCAGCCGAGCAGCCGCTGCGCCTTGGCCGAGGTGTACACGTTCTTCCGGCCGAGGTCCGGTGCCACCTCGCGCACGCCCGCGTTGACGAGGGCGAAGCCGCGCAGCACGAAGTCGGGCAGGCCGCGCGTGGGCACCTTGGCGGCGTCGGGGCCGAGCTTCGCGCGGATCTCGCGCGCCGCCTCACGCAGCCACAGGAACTCGCCGACGGCCACGAACCGCTCACCCGCGGCCTCGGGCGCGAGCATGGCGCGAATATGGAGATCGGCGAGGTCACGGACGTCGGTGACGCTGTAGCCGAGCCGCGGGACGCCGGGGAGGCGGCCGTCGAGCAGGGCGCCGATCAGCTGCACGGAGCCGAGCGCCTGGCCGGCCAGCACCGGGCCGAGGATCGCGCCCGGCAGCACCGTCGCCAGCGAAGTGCCGCCACCCGCGGACTCGATGAAGTCCCACGCCGCACGCTCCGCCACGGCCTTGGAGCGGCGGTACGGGTTGAGCCGGCGGTCGTCGGGGTCGGTCCACAAGGTCTCGTCGAACACCTCGGTGCTGCGCGTGCCGATCGGCGGCGCGGCGGCGGCCAGCGAGGAGGTCATCACGACCCGCGAGACCCCGGCCTCGGTCGCCGCCGTGAGCACGCGCAGCGCACCGTCGCGCGCGGGGCCGATGAACCCGTCGGGGTCGCGCGAACCGTCGCCACCCAGGGGCGACGCGACGTGCAGCACGTAGGTGCAGCCGGCCACCGCCTCGGCCCAGCCGGTGTCCGACGTCAGGTCGGCGACCACGACCTCCAGCCGGTCACCGGGGTCGATCTCGCTGCCGACCGCGCGGCGCACGGCGGCTTCCTTGGCGGCCGAACGCACCGTCGTCCGCACGTCGTAGCCGCGCCGCAGCAGCTCGGCGAGGCACCAGCCGGCGACGTAGCCGGTCCCGCCGGTCACCAGTACGCGCATGGGTCTCCTCCGGAGTTCATTAGCCGCTCGGCTAATGAAACCACTGTAGCCCACCCCGGCCGGGAACGGCGTGGGTTAGCATCGCCGGGTGTCACCCACCCGGGCTGAGCAGGCCGAGAAGACCAGGCGCACGGTGCTCGCCACGGCGCGAGAGCTGTTCGCCGAGCACGGGTTCGACGCCACGTCGCTGCAGCTGATCGCCGACACCATGGGCGTCACGAAAGCCAACGTCTACTACTACTTCCACACCAAGGCCGACATCCTCGCGGCTCTTCTGCAGAGCAGCATCACGGCGTTCGACGAACTCCTCGAAGCGGCCGCGAAGGTCCAAATCGGACAGCGACGGCGCGAGCTGCTCGTCGACGGTTTCGTGGAGCAGGTCGTGGCCCACCGCTCCGTCTCGCCGCTTCACCGCACCGACCCGGGCGCGCGGCGGCACGAGAGCATCGGCCAAGCCCTTGACGACCAGGCCCGGCGCGGCCTGCGCCTGCTCTTCGGCGACCGCCCGACGCCCGACCAGACCGCCGCCTACTGGACGGCCGCCGAGCTCGGCCCCGCGCTGCGAGGACTGGACCACCTCTCCGACGACGACCTGCGCGCCACCCTGCGCCGCCTGTGCCTGCGCGTCCTGGACGTCTGAACCCGCTCGACAAAAAGGGCCTTCCCCCACGAAAGGGAGAAGGCCCGAAGCAAGGGCGGCGGCGCGCCGGTCGCTGCCCGGCGTGAGTGGCTCAGATGGCGCCGGCCCGCAGGGCGTAGGCCACGGCGTGGGCGCGGTTGTTGAGGCCGCAGCGGGTCATCAGGCCGTAGAGGACGTTCTTCACGGTCCGCTCCGAATAGCAGAGCTTGGTCGCGATCTCCTCCGTGCCGTAGCCCTCGGCGACCAGCCGCAGCACGTCGCACTCGCGGGCGGCGAGGCCGGACAGGGTGAGGCCGTTGGGCTCGAGCACGTCGCGGCGCATGCGCTGGACCTGGCCGAGCAGCGCGCCCTGCAGGCGCGGCGGCAGACTGGCGGTGCCGTCGCCGGCGGTGAGCACGGCGGACACCAGTTCGGCGCCACCGGTCTCGCGGCGCGGCAGGATCGCGACGACGCCGCACTCGATGGCGGTCATCAGGTCGCTCTCCCGGAAGTGGTCGGCGACGATGACGAGGTGCGGTCCGGCCAGCTGCTCGGACTCGCGATCCAGCTCCTTGACCCGCGACAGCACGCGGTCGGTCACGTGCTCCTCCATCACGAGGACCACGTCGGCCTGCGCGGCCGAGTCCTCGGGGAGGACCTGCAGCTCGGCGCGGGTGCCCAGCAGACTCGCGGCGCCGGCCTTGGTGATCGGGTCCGAGGCGAGAACAGCGACTTTGACGAGCTTCACGAGATCTCCTACCACCACTCCAGGTTGACGGTGACAAGTCTCGCGCGGACGACTTCACGTTTTCTTACCAAGATTCTTCACGCCCGCCGCGATCGTGAAGAACCTACCGATAACCGCAGGTCAGCGTTCTCTGTCCACCACTTCACGACGGTCTTGACGACAGGATCGAGCCACCCGCCGGCCCTGGCTTCACGCCGGTCTTCACGCCTCGGAGCACACCCCGCAGGGACCCGGCCCCGCCGCGCCGGAGTTCCCGGCGATCTCCCGGAACGCCTCCCGCGCCCGGTCGACGCAGTCGGGCATCCGGCCGACGGCCTCGGTCCAGGCCTGCTTGGCCGCCCAGTAGCGCGCCTGCGCCTCCTGCGTCCAGCCCGCCAGGTCCCGTTCCACAGTGGACTCCAGCTCCGCCAGCACGGCCCGGATCCCGCCGGTCGTCCTGCCCATCCGGTCGAGGATCTCGTCGGCGTCGGTGAAGTCGAAACGCCCTGGAGTCATATCCCGCTCAGGCCGCCCGTCCACGGCGTCGTCCGCTCGCCGGCGGCCGGGCGCGCGTCGGCCGCGCCGCCGGTGACCGCGAGCAGGTCGGCGAGCCGGCCCAGGATGAGGTCGTACTGCTGTTCCCAGTCGTTCATCGCCTGGCCGAAGCGCACCGAAGCGTCGCCCCGCCACGAAGCCTGCAGCGCCGCCATCTCGCTGTTGACCCGCCTCAAATGGGCGTTGGCCGAGTCTATGGCGCGGGCGAACTCACCCGCCGCACCACGCATACCGTCCGGCACCACCGTCGGAGGAATCGAATTCACGACACTCTCCTCACCACACGTCCCCAGTACCCCGCGCCCGTGCCGCGCGGGCTTACAACCGAGCGTGACCCACCGGCAGGGGGTGGCGAAACCGGGGACCAGGTGGTATGCCCGATTTTCGGATATCCTTGCCTGCCGTTCCACCGGGGTCTGCGCGGCGGAGTTTCCCCGGTGTTCGCTGTCACGCCGAGTGGTCGTTACACCGCGCCCCGAGACTGACGGTCAGGGCGGCCGGCGAGACCCGGCCCCGGCCCGCTCCACCACCCGTTCGGGCGTAAGATCACCACTGGCATCCGGCGTGTGACGATCCGTCAACGCGTGAAGGGAGACCGATGTCGGCAGCGGACGGCGCGGCAGGCGGTATCACCGCGCCGAAGATCCGACTGCTCGGCCCGGTCCGCGCCTGGCGTGGTGACACGGAACTCGGCAGCGCCGAACTCGATTTGGGCTCCGCCCACCGCCGCACGGTTCTCGCGGTGCTGGCGATGTCGCCCAACCGCACCGTTTCCCGCGAAGAGCTGATCGACGCCGTGTGGGGCGACTCGCCCCCGGCCAGCGCTCAGGGCAGCATCTACACCTACATCTCCGGCCTGCGCCGCGCGCTCGAGCCCGGCCGCGCCAAAGGCACCGGGCCGCAGCTGCTCGCGTCGATCGGGTCCGGTTACTCGCTGTGCGTGGAGCCCGAGACCGTCGACGTGCACCACTTCGAGGCGCTGCGCGACCGGGCCCAGCGCCACCTGTCGGCCGGCGAACGCGGCCCGGCGCTGGCGAAGCTCGACGAAGCGCTCGCGCTGTGGCACGGCGAGCCGCTGCAGAACCTGCCCGGCCCGTTCGCGGCGTCGCAGCGCATCCGGCTCGAGGAGCTGCGCCTCGCGACGGTCGAGCGCCGCGCGGAGGTGGTGCTCGACAACGGCGGGCACCTGGAGCTCGTCGCCGAGCTGGTCGACTCGGCGCGCGAACACCCGTTCCGCGAGCCGCTGCACGGGCTGCTCATGCGAGCGCTCGCGCTCGGCGACCACCGCACCGAAGCGCTGGCCGTGTACACGGACTTGCAGGACAAGCTGATCGAGGGCTTCGGCACCGAGCCGGGCCCGGCGCTGCGCGAGCTGTACGAGCGGCTGCTGGGCGGTGGTTCCGCGGTGGAGACCCCGGCCCCCGCGCCACGGCCGGCGCCGACACCCGCCCGGGTGCCGCGGTTCCCGTTGCCGGTGCTGCCGCCGCGCGCGGAGATCTTCTTCGACCGCGCGAGCGAGACCCTGCTGCTGCGCGAAGTCGTCGCCGGTCTCGCCGGCGGGCTCGGCCGTTCGGTGTGGGTCGAGGGCGAACCCGGTATCGGCAAGACGGCGCTGCTCGCCGAAACGCTGTCCCTGGCCCAGGGCACGGGCGTCAAACCGCTGTTCGCCTCCGCCGACGCGCTCGACCAGCGCTTCGCCCTGCGGCCGCTGCTCGACGCGCTGGGTGTGCACCCGCGCGCGTCGGACCTGCGCCGCGCGGAGCTGGCCGTCGCGCTCGCCGAGAACCCCGGCGCCGACCCGGTGGAGGGCATCCTCGGGCTCGTGCGCGAGCTGTGCGCGGAGGAACCGCTCGCGCTCGTGGTCGACGACCTGCAGTGGGCCGACGATACGACGTTGCGCGTGTGGCGCTACCTGAGCCGCGAGACGCGGCGGCTGCCGCTGCTGCTGATCGGCGCGTGCCGCCCGGTCCCCCGTCCCGCCGAGCTGGACGGCCTGCGCGCGGAGCTGGCGGTCGACGGCACGGACCTGCTCACGCTCGGGCCACTGCCGGAGAGCTCGATCCGCGACCTCGCGGGTGATCTCGCCGGCGCCCCTCCGGGCCAGGTGCTGCGCACGCTGATCTCGTTCGCGTCGGGAAACCCGCGCTACGCCAAGGAAATCGTGGAGACGCTGCTCTCCAACGCGATGATCCTGCTCGACGGCGCGCAGGCGATCGTCGACGGCAACGCCTGCCGCACGATCCCGGCGCCGCTGGGTTCGCGCGTCACGCTGTACCTGAGCTTCCTCTCCAGCGGCACGCGCGACGTACTGCGCTGGGCGGCCTTGCTGGGCAAGGAGTTCTCGCTGTCGGACATCGCGATCGCCACCGAGCGGCAGGCGACCGCGCTCGTCGGCGCCGTGGAGGAGGCGCTCGCGGCCGGTGTGCTCACCGAGTCCGACCAGCTGCTCGCCTTCCGCCACCCGCTGCTGCGCCGCGTGCTGTACGAAAAGACGCCGGCCGCGATGCGGGTCGCGCTGCATCGCCAGCTCGCCGAGGCGTTCCAGGGCGCCGGCGCGTCGCCCGAGCGCGTGGCCGAGCAGCTGGCCGCCGCGCCGGTGCAGGTCGACACGTGGGTCACCGCCTGGCTGACCGAGCACATCGGCACGGTCGCCACCGAGGCGCCGCGCATGGCCGTCGATCTGCTCAAGCACGTGGTCACGCAGCCCTCGCTGCCCGCCGACGCCCGCGAACCGCTCACGGCCACGCTCGCGCGGCTGCTGTTCTGGCTCGGCCGCGAGCCCGAAGCCGAGGCACGCTCGGTCGTCGCGCGGACCGAGGACAGCCGGCAGGCCGCGGAGATGCGCTGGATCCTCGCCTACATCTACTACCGGCGCGGCGAGTTCGCCGAAGCGTCCGAGGAGGTCCGCCGCACGCTCGCCGACCCGAACGTGCCCGAGATGTGGCGCGGCCGGCACGAAACGCTGCGCGCGACGCTCGAACGCCTGGCCGTGGACGAAACGTCCGAACCGGACCTGTCGGAGCTCGGTGTGCTCGACGGTCTCGACGACGCCGCCGAACCGCTCAGCACCGCGCGCCGGCTGGCCGCGACCCGCGCCGTGCCCGGCGAGATGCACCTCGCGGGCGCCGTCCATTACTACTGGCGCGGCCGCTGGCCCGAGGCGCTGGCCGAGCTCGACACGGTGATCAAGGGCGGCGCGGAGACGGCGTCGTACGTGTTGCGCAGCCCCGGTTCCGCGCTGCTCGTGCACGGCGTCGGCGCGTTGATCGCGAGCCACCGCGACGAGCCGGAAGAAGCGAGCGCGCACCTCGACGCCGCCGCGCACCAGCACTGGCCGCAGGGCCTCGAGCCCAACGGCGGCGACTACCTGCTGGCCGCCGAGGCGCAGCTGTCCGAGCTGGAGGGCAACCCGGAGGCGGCGCTCGCCGCGCTGACCCCCTTGCTGGACCAGGGTTATCCGCCTTCGGCGCGCCAGCAGTGGCTGCCGGACCTGGTGCGCCTGGCGATGCAGCTGGGTGAGACGCACTACGCGTACCAGGCGCTGCGGCTGATCGGTGATGCCGACGGCTCCGACGTCCCACCCGCGCACACCGCCGCCGCGGCCCACTGCCGCGGCCTGGTCGCGAGTGATCCCGACGCGATCCTCGGCGCGGCCGCGCACTACGAGGCCGCCGGCCGGGTGCTGAAACACGCCCGCGCCACCGAGGACGCCGCGATCCTGCTGGCGGAACACGGCCGGCTCGACGAAGCCCGCTCGGCGTTCCGCACGGCGCTCACCAGCTACACCACGCTCGGCGCGGCGTGGGACGTGCGCCGGGCCGAAACCCGGATGCACCCGCACGGCATCCGTCGCGCCAACCCCGTGCGCAGCCGCGCGGCGGGGGAATGATCCCGTTTTCGCACCACAGCGCACCACTGAGCGGGACTGACCATGAGGCTTACCGGAAGTGGCCACTCGTACGATGCCGGGTGATCACCGGCTCCCGGTAAGCTCGTCGGGTCAGACCGGTACGTCGAATGGAACGGCATGCCAGGGGATGCGCACAGCGGGTTGCGGGTGGACGTGCTCGGCCCGTTGCGGGCCTGGCGGGGTCCGGCCGAGATCAAGCTCGGGCCAGCGCGCCAGCGTGCCATCTTCGCGATGCTCGCGGTCAACGCCGGCCGGTCCGTGCCGCGCGCGGAGCTCATCGCGGGGGTGTGGGGCGACTCGCCGCCCGCCAGCGTCGAGGGCAGCGTGCACACTTACATCTCGGGGCTGCGGCGCGCCCTCGATCCCGAGCGAACGAAATGGGCGGCCTCGGGCGTGCTCGTGTCCGACGCCGGCGGTTATTCGCTGGCGCTGGACCCCGAAGGCCTCGACGCGGCCGTGTTCGAACGCCACCGAGAGCAGGCCCAGCAGCATGCCGCCGCCGGTGACCACGACAAGGCCGCCGCGGAGTACGACGCCGCGCTCGCCCTTTGGCACGGCGAAGCGCTGTCCGGCGTGCCTGGCGAGTTCGCCGAGCGCCACCGCGAGCACTTGGCCGAGCTGCGGCTGGGCACGCTGGAGCGCCGTGCCGCCGCCGTGCTGGAGCTCGGCGGCCACCAGGACCTGATCGCGGAGCTGACGGTGCTCGTCGGCGAGCACCCGCTGCGGGAGGCGGTGCACGAGTCGCTGATGCTCGCGCTGTACCGCAGCGGCCGACACTCCGACGCACTCGACGTGTTCCGCGACGCCCGCGCCACCCTGCGCGCGGAGCTGGGCGTGGAGCCGGGGCCACGGCTGCGGGAGCTCCACCAGCGTGTGTTGGAGCAGGACCCTTCGCTCGACCTGCCCAAGGCGAAGGCGCCGGAGCCGGTGGCCGGTCCTGAGCCGATTTCGGTGCTGCCACCGCGTGTCAGCCGGGCCCTGGACGACGGGGACGACAGCCTGTTGTTCGGCCGCGAAGCCGAGTCGGCGCAGCTGAGCGAGCTGCTGGCCGAGGTCCGCGACGGGCGGGGCCGGGCCGTGTGGATCGAGGGCGAGCCCGGCATCGGGAAGTCGGAGCTGCTCACGCGCGTGTTCAGCCACGCCACCGGCGGCGGGCTGCAGCTCGCGTGGGTGGCGGCGGATGAGCTGAGCACCAGGTTCCCGCTGCAAGTCATGCTGGAGTGCCTCGCGATCGACGCCGCCTCACCGGATCCGCGGCGCGCCCGCGTGGCGAAGGAGCTGATGGGCGAGGGGCCGACGCAGCGCGCGTGGGGTTCGAGCGACCCGGTACTCGGAGCCGTCGACCGGCTGTTGTCCCTGGTGGACGAGCTGTGTGCCGACGCCCCGCTGGTGCTCGTGATCGACGACCTGCAGTGGGCCGACGAGTCGAGCGTGCTCGTGTGGCACCGGCTGTGCGCGGCGACGCGGCAGCTGCCGTTGCTGCTCGTGGCCGCGACCCGGCCGGCGCCCGACCGCGCGGAGCTCGCCCAGCTGCGCCGCGGCGTCGAGTCGCGCGACGGCGTGGTGCTGGACCTCGAACCGCTCGTGTCCGACGACGTCGTGCGGCTGATCGAAGACCTGCTGGGCGCGGATCCGGGCCCCGGCCTGCGTGAGCTGGCCGCTCGTGCCGCAGGAAACCCGTTGTATGTCAAGGAAATGGTCGACGTCCTCGTGCGCGCCGGTGCGGTGGAGGTGGACCGCGGCTACGCCGACGTCGACGACCCCGCCGAGTTCGAGACGCCGCGCTCGCTCGTGGCGGCCGTCGACCGGCGGCTCGACTTCCTGCCGGCCGAGACGCAGGACGTGCTGCGCTGGGGTGCGTTGCTGGGCATGGAGTTCGCGGTCGGCGACATCGCCGCGGTGCTGGGCATCCGGCCGTCGGACCTGTTGGCGCCGTTGGAAGAAGCCGTGGCGGCCAACGTTCTCATCGACACGGGCACACAGCTCGCGTTCCGCCATCCGTTGCTGCGCCAGGCGTTGTACAACCGGCTGCTGTCGGGCACGCGAGCGGCTCTGCACCGGCAGGCCGCGGAGGCCCTGGCACGGATCGGTGCGCCGGTGAAGCGCGTGGCGGAGCAGCTTGTGGCCGCGCCGTCCACTGTGGACCCGTGGGTGCTGGACTGGCTGACGGAGAACCAGACGGCCGTGACCAACCGGGCGCCGCTGATCGCCGTGGAGCTGCTGGAGCGGGCGCTCACGGCGTGCTCGGCGGCCGACCCGCGGCGCGAGGCGCTGATCACCGCGTTGACGAAGGTGCTCTTCCGGCTGGAGCGAAACCCGGAAACCCTTGCCGTGCAAGCGCTTGAGCTGTCGCAGGACCCGGAGAACGTCGCGGAGATGCGGCACCTGCTCGCCACGCTGCGGTTCCGGCGCGGGGCCGTCGCGCTCGCCGTGCAGACGCTCGAAGAGGCCGAGGACGACCCGGCGCTGCCCGAAATCTGGCACGTGCGGCGCCGGCACCTGCTGGCGAACTTCCGCCGCGGCGGGCTCGACGACCTCGACGTCGCGGAGGCCAGCGCGCACCAGGCCCGCGCGGAGGCCGACGGCGACCCGTACCTGTCGGCGCACGCGTTGCAGACGTTGTGGCTCGTGGATTCCGTGCGCCGCCACCACGAAAGCGCGCTGGCGCACATCGACGAGGCCATCGAGGCCGTCGGCGACGAGCACGAGCTGGCCGACCTGCACCTGGATCTGCTGGACAACCGCGTGTTCACGCTGCAGAACCTCGACCGGCTCGGCGAGGCGGACCGCACGCTGCAGGCGGCGGGCGAGATCGCGCAGCGGCATTCGATGCCGATCGGCTTGCAGGTGTCGGTCGCGGTGCACCGGTACTGGGAAGGGCGCTGGGACGAGGCGCTGGTCGAGCTCGACACCGTGACGGAAGACGGGCCGGCGATCACCTTCTACGGCCTCCGGGAGCCTGGCGCGGCGGCGTTGCTGCTGCATGGCGTGGCGTCGCTGATCGCCGCCCGCCGCGGCGAGCGCGGGCAGGCGGCGGCACATCTGGACGCGGCGGAGGAGTACGCGCCGGCGACCGGTGCCGAGCGGGAGAGTTTCGACTTCCTGCTGGTGGCCAACTCGGTGGTCGCGTGGCAGCGCGGGGAGATCAAGGAGGCGCTGGCCGTCCTCGAGCCGATCCTGAATCCGACCTACGCCCAGATGATGCTGCGGCACCAGTGGCTGCCGATGTTCGTCGGGCTGGCCCTGGAGGCCGGCGACCAGGCGCTGGCGCAGCGCGGGCTGGCGGTGTGCGAGGAAGAGGCGGCCAAGGAACGCGAGCCGGCCCGGGCCCACGCGGCGATGGACTGGTGCCGCGGCCTCATCGACGGCGACCCGGCGCCGGTGCTGCGGACCGTGGAGCACTTCCGCTCGGTCGGCCGCCGCCCGGAGCTGGCCGCCGCCCTGGAGGACGCGGCCGTGCTGCTCGCGCGCACCGAGGACCTGCCCGCGGCCCACGCGGCGCTGGACGAGGCCGCGGAGCTGTACGCCTCGCTGTCGGCCCGGTGGGACCTGCAGCGCGCGGAGAAGCGCCTGCGCGAACTCGGCGTCCGCCGCGGTGGGCGGTTCGTGGGCGCGGCCCGGCCGGGGCGCGGGTGGGATTCGCTGTCGCCGCTGGAGGTCCGCATCGCGACGCTCGTGGCGGAGGGGCGGTCGAACCCCGACATCGCTACCGAGCTCGCGCTGCCGAGGCGGACGGTGCAGGCGCACGTGGCGCGGTTGCTGGGCAAGTTGGAGTCGCCGTCGCGGTCCGGTGTGGCGAATGCGGTGGCGCGGCGGATCGGCTGAGCTTCAAGCACCCCAATGTGGCGTTCGGTGCGCCCAACGCACCCAAATGCCGCATTCGGTGCGTTGAGCGCACCCAATGCCGCATGGGGGCGGGTCAGGGCAGGCGGTTGGCCTTCGCGACCTCGCCCAGGAAGCGGCCCGAGTCCTTGATCGTGCGGGCCTGCGTGTCGAAGTCGACGTGGATGACGCCGAAGCGCTGGGTGTAGCCCATGCCCCATTCGAAGTTGTCCAGAAGGGACCAGGCCAGGTAGCCGCGGACGTCGGCGCCCGCGGCGAGAGCGCTGTGGACGGCGCGGATGTGGGTGTCGAGGTAGGCGACGCGGGCGGGGTCGTGGACGCGACCGTCGACGACGGTGTCTTCGAAGGCCGCGCCGTTCTCGGCGACGACCAAGGGCAGGCCGCCCGTGTGGGAGTTCAGCCACACCAGCAGATCCGTGAGGCACGACGGCGTCTGCTCCCAGCCGAACGACGTCAGCGGGCCGCGAGCCGGGAGGACGTCCATACCTCGTAAACCGGGCAGCGGGCAGTTGCTCGGCGCGAGCGGGTCGGCCAGCGGTGCGACGCGGGCGGGGGCGTAGTAGTTCACGCCGAGCCAGTCGATGGCGGCCGCGATGAGGTCGGTGTCACCGTCCTGAATGGACGCGGCGAACCGACCGCCGTGGTGTTCGACGTCGGCCATCACGTCGGCGGGGTAGCCGCGGCCGAGCACCGGGTCGAGGAAGAAGCGGTTGTGGATGCCGTCGAACTTACGTACGGCTTCGCGGTGGGCATCCGTGTCGCCGTCGGCCAGCGCGGGGGCGAAGTTCAGCGCCAGCGAGAAATCCTGGCCGGGACGGGCCTGTTCCGTCAGCGCCCGCATCGCCAGGCCGTGGCCCAGCAGCAGGTGGTGCGCGGCGACCAGCGCGGTGTCGTAGTCCTGGCTGCCCGGCGCGTGGACGCCGCTGCCGTAGCCGAGGAACGCGGCGCAGAACGGCTCGTTGATGGTCGTCCACTGGGGCACGCGGTCGCCGAGTGCGTCGTGGACCACGGCGGCGTAGTCGGCGAACCGGTAGGCCGTGTCGCGAGCCGGCCAGCCGCCCGCGTCCTCGATGGCCTGCGGGAGGTCCCAGTGGTACAGCGTGAGCACCGGCAGGATGTCGCGGCTGAGCAGCTCGTCGACGAGCCGGTCGTAGAACGCGAGGCCCTCGGCGTTGCGGGTGCGGCCGTCGGGCATCACGCGCGGCCACGCCACCGAGAACCGGTAAACGGGCAGCCCCAGCTCGGACAGCAACGCCGCGTCCGTGCCGTACCGGTGGTAGTGGTCGCACGCGACGGCACCGGTGTCGCCGTTGAGGACCTTGCCCGGCGTCGCGCTGTAGGTGTCCCAGATGGACGGTCCGCGGCCGCCCTCGGTCACCCCGCCTTCGATCTGGTACGACGCGGTCGCCGCACCCCACCAGAAGCCGGACGGGAACTCGAGCTCAGCCATGGACAGCACCTTTCAGGATCCCCCGCACGATGTAGCGGCCCAGAACCAGGAACAGCGCGATCACCGGCAGCACGCCGAGGGTCGCGCCCGTGAGCATCAGCGCGTAGTCGGTGTAGTAGCCGCTGGCCAGCTGCGAGAGCACCACCTGCACGGTCGGCGTCTCGTTGGGGTCGAGCACGACCAGTGGCCAGAAGTAGTCGTTCCACGTGGCCATGAACGTGAGCATCGCCAGCACCGCGGCCTGCGGCCGGATCGCGGGCACGGCCACGTGCCAGAACGTGCGCACCACCGAGGCTCCGTCCACAGTGGCCGCGTCCACGAGCTCGCTCGCCACCGCGCCTTCGCAGGCCTGGCGCATCCAGAACACGCTGAACGCGCTCACCAGCGCCGGCACGATCACCGCCTCGAGCTTCCCGTACCAGCCGAAGTCGCCGACCACGAGGTACAGCGGGATCACGCCGAGCTGCGCCGGCACCATCGCCGAGCCGACCACGAACAGGAAAAGACTGTTGCGGCCCGGAAACCTCAGCCGGGCGAACGCGAACCCGGCCAGGCTGGCCAGGACCACATTGGACACCATCACCGTCACGGCCACGATGAGCGAGTTGCCGATCGCCAGCCAGAAGTCGACGGTGTCGAACACGCGCCGGATGTTCTCGAACAGGTGCCCGCCCGGCAGCAGCAGCGGCGAGGTCTCCCCGACCGCCGCGTTGTCCCGGGTGGAGATCACGAACGACCAGTACAGCGGGAACAGCGACGCGCCGACCACGCCGACGAGCACCACGTACACCCACGCGCCCGCGCGCCGCCGCGGCATCACGGCGCGCTCACGAACCGGCGCACCAGCCGGTAGTTGAAGAACGCGAACAGCACGCAGAACACGAACATCACCCACGACAGCGCCGCCGCGTAGCCCGCGTCGAACTTGCCGAAACCCTTTTCGTACAGGTACATCGTGAGCGTCTGGAACTGCCGGTCGTTGCCACCCGTGCCGCTGGAGCCCGTCGCGTCGAACAGCTGCGGCTCGGCGAACAGCTGCAGCCCGTTGACGGTGCCCGCCACCGCCGTGAACGCGATGGTCGGCCGGATGCCCGGCACCGTCACCGACCAGAACGACCGCCAGCGCGAAGCCCCGTCGAGCGCCGCCGCCTCGTACAGGTCCTGCGGCACGGCCTGCATCGCCGCCAGGTAGATCAGCGAGTTGTAGCCGGTCCAGCGCCACATCACCATCGTCGCGATGGCCAGGTGCGAGGACCACTTGCGCGCCTGGAACGAGATCGGGTCGATCCCGAACCAGCCGAGCACCTCGTTGACCACGCCGTAGTCACGGCTGTAGAGCTGCGCGAACACCAGCCCCACGGCCACGACCGACACCACGTTGGGCAGCAGCACACCGGTGCGCCACCACGTCGCCGCGCGCAGCGGCCGGTTCAGCAGCGCCGCGATCCCGAGCGCCAGGAAGAACTCGGGGATCGCGGCGAGCAGAAAGATGCTCGTGGTGTTGAACAGCGCGTTGTAGAACCGGCCGTCGGTGAACAACTCGGCGTAGTTCGCGAGCCCGAACCCGCCCTGGTCACCGGCGAGCAGATCCCAGTCGTGCAGCGAAACCCAGGCCGTGTAGACGAGCGGGAACGCGCCGAACACCACGAAAACCGCGAAGAACGGGGCGATGAACAGGAAGGGCGTCGCCTTCCGGTCCCATCGAGCCAGGAGGGGTCCACGCAGCACCAGGGGCCTACTTGATGGCCTCGCGGCCGAGCTTCACGGCGTCCGTCCAGGCCGCGTCGACCTTTTCGGACCCGTCCTCGATCCGCCCGAGCGCCCGGCCGAACTCCGGCCGGACGTCGGCGTCGTGCAGGCCGCGGTAGTTGGGACGAAGGGTGTCGGCGGAGGTGGCGTAGATCTGGCCGATCGGCGCGCCGGAGAAGTACGGCTCGGTGTGGGCCACGACCTGCGGGTCCTTGTAGACGTTCGGCTCGCTCGGCAGGATGCCGTCGGAGAGGAAGATCTTCTTCTCTTGCTCGGGAGCCGTGAGCCACTTCGTGAGGTCGTAGGCCTCCTTGGGGTGCTCGCTCTGCTTCGGGATCGAGAGGAACGAGCCGCCCTGGTTGCCGCTGGCGCCGGGGACGGTCGTCACGTCCCACTTACCGGTATTGCCGTCGCCGCCGGCTTCCTTGATCTGCGTGAGCATCCAGGCCGGGCACGCGATCGTGGCGAAGGTGCCCTGCTTGATCGCGACGTTCCAGGCCTGCGTGTACGTGGTCGCGCCGGCCGTCTGGCCCTTCTGCGCGAGGGTGCCGGCGAGCATGAAGGCGTTGCGCACGGCGGGGTTCTTGTCCGCGATGTAGGAATCGTCGCGCGAGGAGAAGTAGTTCTCCGGCGACTGGTTCAGCATCGCCGTGTAAACGGTTCCAGCCGAGTCGGCGAACTTCACCTTCGGCAGCTTGTCGGTGAAGCGCTGCGACAGCCGGGCGTACGCGTCCCAGGTCGGCATGAGCGCGGCGACGGCCTTGCGGTCGGTCGGCAGGCCGGCCTGCTGGAAGAGGTCGCGGCGGTAGCACATGGCGAGGCTGCCCATGTCGGTGCCGAGGCCGAGCACGTCGCCGTCCTTCGTGCCCTGGGCCCACTTCCACGCCGCCCACTGGTTCTGCAGCTGGTCGGCGCCGTAGTCCGCGAGGTTCACGAACTTGTCTTTCACCCCGAGGTACTTGGGGATCTGCTGCTCCTCGATGGCGACGATGTCGGCCGCGCCGTGGCCCGCCGCGAGCTGCGTGGCCAGCGTCTTGAAGTGCGTGTCGAAGTCGGTGACCCGGCTCTGGATCTCGATGTTCGGATGATCCTTCTCGTACTGGGCGAAGAGCGGGGCATAACCGAACTCACCGAAGGTGGCCACGGTCAGCTTGATCTTCCCGCCTTCGGCGGCGGAGCCGCCGCTGCAAGCGGTCACCAGCAGGAGGAGCGCGGTCGTCAGGACGGCGACGGCCGGGCGCCGGGTCAGCTTTCGCACGGGGTGAGCTTCCCTCAGATAACACCTGCGCGCAGGGCGTAGGCGACGGCATGCGGTCGGTTGCGCAGCTTCAGCCTATTGGTCATCCCGTAGATGACGTTCTTCACGGTCCGTTCCGAGTAGCAGAGCTTCCCGGCGATCTCCGCGGTGTCCCAGCCCTCGGCCATCAGCCGCAGCACGTCGACCTCACGCGGCGACAGCGCGGCACCTCCCGCGGTGTGCTGCAGGCTCTCGGCCTGACCCAGCAGATCGCGCAGCGAGGTCTCCTTGCCCGACGCGGCCGCGGTGATGCTGCGCACGAGCCGGTCGCCCGCGATGGCCTCGCGGGGCAGCACGGCCACGACGTGGCACGCGGCCAGCTCCGGCAGCTCGTCGGCGTCGACGTATCCGGCGACGAGGACGATCGCGGCCGGCGTCTCCGAGGCGGCCGCGCGCAGGGCGGCCTTCAGCTCCGGCGTCACGCGGCCGGCGGCGAACACGAGCACCGCCGCTTCCCCGCGCCGCGGGCCGGGCAGCACCTGCACCTCGGGCCGCGCCTGCAGATGGTCGATGAGCCCCGCGAGCGCGATGGGATCCGAAGCCCACGCCGCCACCCTGACCTGATCCATCGCTGCTACCTCCCTGAAGAAACACTCATCCCGTGTCTGCCAGTCTGGAGACAGCGGCTTCACGAATTCTCTAGCCGCGATGAAGTCATTCTTCACGACGTGAAGTTGGGCTCCCACCAGGGGTTCCGCTAGCGTCGCGTCGACACCGGGACCGAACATGTAAGGAATTCATGAAGATGCCCGCACGGAAGCGGCTACCTGCGGCGATCGGCGGCGCGGTGCTGGTCGCCGGCACCCTCGCCGGATGTGCTTCCGCCCACACGGTTTCCGGTACCGCGCTGGCGGAACCGGGTGCTCAGCCGAGCACGAGCGCCGCTCCGACGGTGTCCTCGGAGCCGTCGAGCCCGCCATCTTCACGGTCGGCTTCACCGTCTTCATGCGACTCGCTGATCTCTTCCCTCGACGTGCGCGCGCAGGTGGCTCAGCTGGTGGTCCCGGGTGTCGACGCCGCGAATCCCGCGGCGGTGACAAAACTTGTCCAGCAGCAGCAGATCGGCGGGTTCTTCGTGGGAGGCAATAAAACCACGCTGTTGCAGAACCATGCGCTCGACGCCGTGCAGAACGCCGCGAAGATCCCCGTGTCCGTCTCCGTCGACGAAGAGGGCGGGCGCGTGCAGCGCATCGACGACCTCGACGGCTCGATGCCGAGCGCGCGCGAGCTGGCCGCCACGAAGACGCCCGCCGAAGTCCGCGCGCTGGGCGTGCAGCGGGGCAAGCAGCTGCACGCGCGCGGGATCACCGTCGACTACGCGCCCGACGCCGACGTGAGCGACGAACCGGACGACGCGGTGATCGGAGACCGTTCGTACAGCTCGGATCCCGCCAAGGTGCGCCAGTACGCGATGGCGTTCGCCGAGGGCCTGCGCCAAAGCGGCGTGACGCCGGTGCTCAAGCACTTCCCCGGCCACGGCCACGGATCCGGCGACTCGCACAAGGGCACCGTCACCACGCCGCCGCTCGACCAGCTGCGCAAGGTGGACCTCAAGCCCTATGAGAACATCGCCGACTACGGCGCCGTGGAAGTGATGGTCGGGCACCTCGACGTGCCCGGTCTCACGAACGGCGTGCCCGCGTCGATCTCCCCCGCCGCGTACCGGCTGCTGCGCGGCGACTACCACTTCACCGGCCCGATCATCACCGACGACCTCGGCGGCATGAAGGCGATCACCGACCAGTACCCGCTGCCCGACGCCGTGCTCAAGGCACTGCAGGCGGGTGCCGACGAGGCCTTGTTCTCCTCGGGCAACGGCGACGTCGGCGCGGTGCTCGACCGGCTCGTGAAGGCGGTGTCCAGCGGCGAGCTGCCCGCGGACCGCGTGGCGGCCTCGGTGAAGCGGGTGCTGAAGTCGAAGCACGCGTGCAGCTGATCGCAGTCCACTCCGGACTAGGCTGACGGCCGGATCACCGGTCTCGGGAGGAGCACCACATGACGACGGACGCCACGGCGGCCGGCACCCTGCAGCTCGGCGGCGAGCTGACCGTGACCCGGATGGGCTTCGGCGCGATGCGCCTGGCCGGTCCCGGGGTCTGGGGGCCGCCGCAGGACCTCGCCGAGGCGTCGGCGGTGGTGCGCGAGGCCCTGGCTCTGGGCATCACGCACATCGACACGTCGGACTACTACGGCCCGCACACCGTCAACGAGCTGATCCGGAACAACCTCGCGCCTTACCCGGACGAGCTGGTGCTGGTGACCAAGGTGGGCGCGCGCCGCAGCGCCGACCACGGCTGGCCGCCCGCGCTCACGCGCGACGAACTGATCTCGGCCGTCCACGACAACCTGCGCAACCTGGCCGTCGAGGCGCTCGACGTGGTGAACCTGCGCCTGGGCGACGAAACGGGCGGCTACCCCGTGGACGTGTCGATCGTGGAACCGTTTTCAGTGCTCGCCGAGCTGCGGGAACAGGGCCTGATCCGCCACCTCGGCGTGAGCCACGTGACGGGCGCGCAGCTCGACGTCGCGCGCGAGATCGCACCGGTTGTGTGCGTGCAGAACGCCTACAACCTCGCGCACCGCGAAAACGACGACCTCGTCGACAAGTGCGCCGCGCTCGGCATCGCATTCGTCCCGTATTTCCCGCTGGGCGGGTTCAGCCCGCTGCAGTCCTCGGCGCTCGACGCGTGCGCCGCGCGGCTCGGGGCGAAGCCGATGCAGGTCGCGCTGGCGTGGCTGCTGCAGCGCTCGCCCGCGATCGCCGTGATCCCGGGCACGTCGTCGATGGCGCACCTGCGGGAGAACGTCGCGGCCGCCGCGCTCGAGCTGCCGGCCGACGTCGTCGCCGAGCTCGACGCGATCGGCGCCTGACACCTAGCGCGGCGTCACCTCCAGCGTCACTGTCCGGTTCGCGGCCGCGTTCGTGCCCTCGTGCACGGGCGTGGCCTGGTCGGCGCTGGTGATCGCGAACGTCGTGAGCGGCAGTCCGCTCGCCGTCGCCAGCACCCGCGCCGCCGAAGCCGCGCGAGCCAGCGCGGTCGACGAACCACCGCTGGCCGGTCCACCGGGAACGGCGATGCCGTGGCCGATCACCGTGACCCGCACGTCCTGTCCCTTGAGGACGGCGGCCCACCGCGCCAGCGCACGCCGGCCGTCGGCGCTGGGGCTGATCGCGTTGGGACCGAAGAGCCCTTCGTCGAACGAGATGGTGACGGCAGAGCCGGTCGTGACCTGCACGCCGTCGCCGCCGAGGTGCGCCGCCAGCGCGGTGAGCTTCTGCTGACGGCTCTGCTCCTCCTCGGCCGCCTGCGACTGCGACGCGTGCAACCGGTCCAGCTCGGCCTGCACGGCGGGGCTGGTCGTCGCAGGTGCGGCCGTCGGCGCGGGTTCCGGGGAAGACCACGGCAGCGTCGCCACGATCACGGCCACCCCGGCCACGACCACCACCACCGCGCCGGCGGCCGCGAGCCGTCGGCCGATCGGCCGCTTGCGCAGCCGCCCCGAACGGATCTTCGCGATCAGCCGCCGTCCCGCCAGCGCCGGCTCGGACTCCGGCGCCAGCTCCAGCACCCGCGCCCACGCGGCGTCGGCCTGCTCCAGATCACCGGCCTGGGCGTGGACGCGGGCCAGCAGGTCCAGGCGCGTCACGTCGTCGCTGGCGTCGCGCTGCAACAGCTCGGCGGCGGCCGCGTAGTCGCCGAGACGGGCCAGGTCGGCCGCCTCCGCGAGCGTCAGTTCCTCGGAAAGCCCACTGAACACGGTCATCACCAAGGCTCCTGATGTAGTACGCCGGGGCCGGGCTCACCCCGGGGGTTGGGCGGCAGCAGTGCTCGCAGCCGACGGTTGACGTCCGTCAGTGCCGGCCAGTTGTGCGTGTTGAGAGCGTGCTCGCCTTCGCGGACGAGCTCGCGTGCGCGCGCCGGGTCGGTCATCCGGTCCTGCGCCGCGCGTAGGGCGTTGAAGATCTCCTCGTCGAGCGAGCCGTCGCGCCGCAGCAGCAGCACTTGGAGGTCCCTGGCGCGGTCGGAGAGGCGTTCCGCCGCCGCGGCGTCGCGGCTGTCACGCACGGTCTCGTAGCGGCGTTCGATGTCCGCCAGCTCGGTGCGATCCTCCTCGGAGCCGACGCGGTGGACGAGCTCCCGGCAGTGCTCGATCTGGTCGCGCAGCCGGGCCATCACGTCGGGGATGCGCAGTTCTTCCTCGATGTCGTCGAGCTCCGCCTGGACCTCGCGCATCCGGGCATCAGCCTCCACTGCCGCGTTGTCGTCGGCGGCACTCGAAGTGACCGCGTCGCGCACCGTGCCGACCGTGCCTTTCTCGTCGAGCCGCATCAGCAGGCCGCGGGCACGATCCGAGTGCGCCGTCTCGGCCTCGGAGCGCAGTTGCTCGTGGCGGGCCTCGAGCTCGTTGAGCTGTCGGCGCAGCGCCGGCACCTCGGGGACCGCGGTCTTGTTCAGGTCGACGACGGCTTCGAACTCCGCGTCGAGCAACGGTACGAAAGCGGTGACCGAGACCAGTCGCGACTCGTCCATTTCGAAGGTCACGAGGATCTCGCTGCCGCGCGGCAGGTCGCGGCGCAAGTCCTGGGCCTTGATCTCGATCAGCCCGACCTGCTTGTTGCGTTCGCCGCGCCGGAACTCTCCCTCGGCGATGGGAATGCGGATGAACGAGCCGGTCTCCGCGCGGCGCATGCTCGCGGTCGAGAAGAAGGTCTGCGTGGTTTCCGTCGGCAGCGGTCGGTTCTTCATCAGCATCGGGGTGAACGTGCCGTCGGCCTCGGTCAGGCCGACGCTGTTGACCACCGTCTGGCCCTGCATCTCGTTGACCACGTGAGTGATCGTGAAGCCACGCGGGTTCACTGGCACCCGCACGCCCGTGGGGTCGATCAGCTCGATCCCGAATCGGTTCGAGATCAGCTTTTCGAGCGGCACGTCGAGAGTGAACGCGCCTTCGGCAGACAGAGCGATCTCCGCGCTCCGGTACTCCTCGCGCCGCTGCGATTCGCTCAGCACCACGCGGAACCGGCTCCAGTCGGCACCGCCCGGGGTCTCGAACCGGCCCGAAACAGGCACGCGCGACAGACTCGTGGTCGGCGGGTACGACAGCACGGCGGCGAACTGGCCCCGTGTCGGCACGACCTTGGCACGCGGCAGCTCGATCGTGCCGGCGTAGATCGCGGCGCCACGCGCGACGACCGTGCTCGGGTCCTGGCTGTGGTCGAGTTCGATGCCGAGGCCGTCGGCCGGGTCGGCAAGCAGCTCGCGTAGCCCGGGCGCCAGCGTCGGGCCGCCGACGAGCAGCAGCCGGTCGATGTCCGACGGCTGCAGGTTGGCCTTGGCCAGCGCTTCGCGGCACAGGTGCACCGCGCGCAGGTAAAAGGGCATCGCGAGCCGGTCGACGTCTGCGCGCGCCAAGGTGTAGTCGAAACTCTCGGGCGTCCCGTCGCCGAGGTCCAGCTCCGTCATGATCGGTGCCTGATCGGTCGACGACAGCGCGATCTTGGCTGATTCCGCGGCCCCGCGTAGCATCATGAAGTTACGAGCCCACCGCGGATTCCCGACGGTGAAGTCGGCCAGCCCGAACTCCTTGGCGGCGGCCGGGGCGAGCAGGGTGTTCACGATGGCCGCGTCGATGTTCTTGCCGCCGAGACCGAGGTCGCCCGCGTGGTGGAGCACCGACAGCTCGCCGTCGACCGTGCTGACCACAGCCGAGTCGAACGTGCCGCCACCGAAGTCGAACACCATCCAGTTGGCGCCGCGGCTCTCGTTCTGGAAACCGTAGGCGAACGCGGCCGCTGTCGGCTCCTGCACCAGCGGGCACCGTGCCGTGAAGCCGGCTAGCTTCGCCGCCTGGCTCGTCGCTTCGGTCTGGTTGAGCGCGAACGCCGCGGGAACCGTGATGACCGCCGCCGCGGGTGGCTCGCCGAACTTGCGGGTGGCGTCGCCGCGCAGGGACTTCAGCACCTCGGCCGACAGCTCGACCGGCGTCATCGAGGCCCCGGCCCTCGCGAAGGTCCGCCGGGCATCGGCGTAACCCATGGCCTGCTTGAACTCGACCTGAACGTTCTCGGGGTCGCGTTCCCGACGATCCTTCGCCTTGGTGCCGACTTGGATCAGGCCGGCCTTGGGCATCCACACGGCCGAAGGTGTGTAGTCGCCTTGCACGTTGTTCTTGACCACCGAGACCTGACCCCCGTCAAGCACGGCGAGCGCGCTGTTCGTGGTGCCGAGGTCGATGCCGAAGTCAATGGTGTTCCGCATCAGCTTCCTTCGCCGTAGTGCCGGGGGCGACCGGGCACCCCACGATGACCTGCCCCATCTGGATCCGCCGCCCCGCCAGGTAAACCGAGGGCCGCACCGTCTCCGCCACCCGCTCCGACGTGAGGCCCGGTTCGTCCTGGAACAGCACCGCTTCGAGCGCCAGCCCCGAGTCGAAGTCCGTCCCGTCGTGGTCCTGGATCAGCACGCCCGCCGCGTCGAGCGCCTCCTGGCTCGCCGACAGGTACCGGCCCGCCTGCTTCGCGACGCGGTCCTGCGCGCCGGTGAGCTTCTTGCGGGCCCGCCACAACGCCGTCGCCGCCACGGCGACGTCCGATTCGGACAGCCGGGGCCCATCCGGTTTCGCGGTAGAACCCGTCGTAGCCGCGAGCAACGTCGAGATCTGGTCGGCGAGCTCGCGTAGCCGCGCCCGTTCTTCCGCTCCCCACAACGGTTCCTCGATGCGGAACTCGCGGTGGTGCCGGCGCTGGCGCCGGTCTTCGGTGTTCGTCACGCCCTTGTCCTCTCCGTGCGCACGCGTACGGTCCCCACCACGAGCAGCAGCACCGCGGTCACCACGGTGATCCACGCGGGGATCGGCGTACCGGTCGAATCCACCAGCCACAGCACGAGTCCCGCCACGGCATCGGTCACGAGCAGGGCCGGCAGCCGCCCGCGGCCGACTGACGCGTTCGTGGCCAGCCCGAGCGCGCCGACCAGGCCGGGCACGCCGATGAGGAACACCGGCAGCAACGGCGAGGTCAGCAGCGTGGCCAGCAGGGTGACGCCGAAGGCCACGTGGAGCAGCGCCAGGAACACCCGTGGCGCGGAGACGTAGCGCCGTGGTGGCCCGCCGTCCTGCAGCTGTCGTATTTGGACGATCATCCGGCTCGCCTGCTCGCGGTCCTCGGAGCGCAGTGCGATCTCGATGATCGTGTTCAGCACGCGGGTCGCGTCGGAGTAGCGGCCGCGCTTGATGTAGCCGGTCGCGGTGTTCCACAGCTGCCCGACGTCGACGGGGGCGTTGACGGGGGCGTTGACCCGGCCGGCGCCGAGCGCGCCCTGCTGGTTGCGCTCGACGGTGGCGAGCGTGTCCGGGTCCGTGGTGTACCGCTTCGCGAGGGCGAAGACGTCCTTCACCAGCCTGTGGGGCGCGCCGGCGGAATCGGCGAGCGCGACGCCGATGTTGTTCAGCGCGACCGCCGCCAGTTCGGTGACGCTCGCCGTGCGCCGGAAGTCCTTGCTCGGCACCAGGTTTTCGAGCCGGTCGAGGGGCACGGGGAGCTCCGCGAGCGCGCGTTCGGCCGCCGTGCGCGCCTTGCCTTCGTCGAGGAGCTTGCGCAGCTCCTTCAACAGGTTCTCCAAGCGCAGGTAGGTCGGTTCGGCGGCTTCGCTACGGGCGTCGGCCACGGTGTGCTTGTCGCCGCCGAAGAGCGGCAGGTACCGCGCGAGCCGGTGCGGCTCGCTCGACTCGGCCGTGAGCGCCACGAGCGGCGCGACGAGCGCACCGGGCAGGGCGCTGCGAATGACATCCACAGTGGACTCGTCGAGCCGCGGGTCGCCGAGGCTCTTCACGCGGTGCGCGAGGTGCCCCCAGAACGCCTCGCTGCTGAGCGTGACAGCCCAGCTGCGCGCGGCCTCGTCCCACAGCGGCGCCGGGTGGTCCTCGGTCTGCTCGGTCTCGGCCTCGAGCGCGGCCGCGTGGGCCGCGACGGCGAGGTCGTGCTTGTGGTGCAGCTGCGGCGGGCATCCGCAGTCCTCGGGTGTGCCCCAGGTCCAGAACAGCTCGTCGACGAACCGGTGCTCGATGTTGCCGAGCGCGTCGAACGCCGCGCGGATCTCCTCCTGCGTCGCGTCGGCCGGCACCCGGGCGGTCGCGCGCCGCCGACTTCGAGCACGCCGAGCACCCGCAGCCGATGCTCGCGCACGGCCCGCCGGGACACCGTCGCGTTGAGCCCCGTGACCCGGAACGGGTTGCGCCGGTACAGCTGTGGCGTCGCGATCACCCGCAACCGCCCCGCCGCGGCCCGCCCGCGGCTCTCGTTCGCACCCATGGCGCAGAAGTTAGGCCCGGACCGCCGGGAGGGGTCCCGATCGTCCTCTTGCTGCCACCGCCGCGGACATGACCCAAGTCACCGAAACCCGGTGGAACCTCGCGGCGCTCACCGCGTAATACCCGGCATGAGCACCAGAAAGAGCCGGGCCGGTCGCCGCTGGGGGTGGCCGCTGGTCCTGGCGGTGGTCGTCGTCGCCGGGCTCGCGGAGACTTCGGCGTCGGCCGCCCCCGAACCGACTCCCCTCGTGAAGTACCGGAGCTCTCCCGCCAGGCCGAGAAGCTCAGCCAGGACCTGCTGGGCGCGCAGGCGGACCTCGACCGCAAGCAGGCCGACCTCGACCGCGCCGGTCAGGACCTCACCGCGGCGGAGAACGCCGGCGCCACGGCGGCGTCGGACAAGGCGCACTGTGTTGTCTGCCTCGGCTCCGCCGAGGCGTGCGAGATCACTTTGAGCCGGCTTATGTCGAGCTGGTGATCCTCCGCTGCGCCGCGCGCGCCAACGGCCTGCCCGCCGACCTTTCCCGTGCGCCGCAACGCACGGCCGCCCTTCTCGCGCCCGCGTCGCCGGCCCACAACCTCGACGGCGTGCCCGGCACCGCGTACACCCAGGCGGGGCCGAACGGCGCCAAGGTGGTCGTGCTCTTCGACGCGGACGGCACGTATCTCGGCAGCCCCACGGAGTCGTTCATGCGCGGCGCGGCGGCGGAACTCGGTGCGCCGCCGGTGAAACTGTTCGCCTGACGGACTTCAGCTCGACTCGCGGACGGTGAGCGACACCGGCAGGACCTGCTGACGCGGCTTCGGTTCCTGCCCGTCGAGCAGGTTCATCAGCGTCGCCACCATCGCGCGCACCTGCTCGCGCGGATCCTGGTGCACGGACGTCAGCGGCGGCGTCATCTCGGGCGCCAACGTGGCGTTGTCGTCGAAACTGACCATGGCGACGTCGTCCGGAATGGACCGGCCGGCCGACGAAAGCGTGCGCAGGGCACCGACGGCCATCATGTCGCTGGCCACGAAGACGGCGTCGAGGTCGGGCACGCGGTCGAGCAAAGACGCCATGGCCCGGGCGCCGCCGGCGAGAGTGAAGTCGGCCTCCTCCGCGAGGTCCGCCGGGTCGAGGCCCGCGTCGACGAGGGTTTTGCGCCAGCCCGCGAGCCGGTCGATGGGCGCGCCCTGGTCCTGCGGGCCGGCGATGGTCGCGATGCGGCGGCGGCCGGCCGACACGAGGTGCTGCACGGCGAGCCGCGCGCCGCCCTCGTTGTCGAAGTCGACCACGTGCACACCGCGGCGCAGGTCAGCCGCCTGGCCGCCGAAAACGACGGGCACGCGCAACAGCCGCAACGCCCGGGGCAGCGGATCGGCACGGTGTGGCGCGAAGACGAGCACCCCGTCGACGTGCCCGCCTTCGAGAAAGCGCACCGTACGCGTGAGGTCTTCGCGGGTGTCGCTGAAGATCAGCACCATCTGGCAGCCGACGTCGGCCAGCTCGCGGTAGCCCGCACGCATCACGGCCGTGCGATACGGGTCGTCGAGCAGCCGCGCCTCGGGTTCCGACAGCACCACGGCGATCGCGCCCGTCCGCCGCGTGACCAGCGACCGCGCGGCCTGGTTCGGCGAGTAGCCGAGATCTCGGGCCGCCGCCAAGACCTTTTCGCGCGACCGCGCGCTGACGTAGGTGTCGTCGTTCAACGCCCGCGAAGCGGTGGAGCGCGACACACCGGCGAACGCCGCGACGTCTTCCAGCGTCGGGCGCTCGTCCTCGGACCGAGGCGCCACTGCACCACCCCTCCACTTGTGATCGCCGGACAGCTTAGCCGCACAATTCAGGGAGCGCTCCCGGAAGGGCACGCTCCGATAACCACCCTTGACATGGAACTCCAGCCGACCCAGACTCGGCAACCGTCTGGGAGCGCTCCCAGAACTGAACCTTCAAGGGGTTGACGGTGTTGACAACGGTGACAACGTTCCGGAAGGGCCTGGCGACGGCGCTGGGCATCACGATGACGGCGCTCGCCGTGGCGGCGTGCGGTGGCGGCGGTGACAGCAGCAGCGACATCCCGGCGGCGGCCGGGCCGAACGAGCACATCGAGCTCACGCTGGCCACGTTCACGGAGTTCGGCTACGAAGCGCTGATCCCGGAGTACGAGCGGCTGCACCCGAACATCAAGATCACCCACCGCAAGACGGGCCAGGGCGGCCCGTACGCGCAGGACATGATGACCAAGCTCGCGGCGGGCTCCGGTCTCGCCGACGTGCAGGCCGTGGAGGAGGGCCACCTCTCCGACATCCTGTCGAAGTCGTCCAAGTTCTACGACCTCACCCAGATCGGCCCCGCCGACGCGAGCCCGGACCGCTGGCTGTCGTGGAAGTACGACGCCGGCAAGGACAAGAACGGCAAGCTCATCGGCTACGGCACGGACATCGGGCCCGACGCGATGTGCTACCGCAAGGACCTCTTCGCCGCGGCCGGCCTGCCGACCGATCCCGAGGCCGTGAAGTCGATCTTCGCCACCTGGGACAGCTACTTCGCCGCGGGCGCGCAGTACGTGCAGAAGACGGGCGGCAAGGCGTGGTTCGATTCGGCCGCGCAGAACTTCAACGCTATGGTCAACCAGCTGCCCGTCGGCTACCTCGACAAGGACGACAAGCTCACCGTCGAGTCCAACCAGGGCATCAAGGACGCGTGGGCGAAGGTGACCGACGCCGTCGGGAAGGGCGAGTCGGCGAAGCTCACCGCGTTCAGCAACGAGTGGAACTCCGGCTTCCGCCAGAGCGCGTTCGCCACGAAGGTCTGTCCCGCGTGGATGCTCGGTGTGGTCAAGGAGCAGGCCGGACCGGACAACGCGGGCAAGTGGGCGGTCACCGACGCGTTCCCCGGCGGGGGCGGCAACTGGGGTGGCTCGTACCTGACCGTGCCGACGCAGAGCAAGCACCCGCGCGAGGCCGCGGCGCTGACCGCGTGGCTCACGGCGCCGGAACAGCAGCTCAAGGCGTTCCAGGCGAAGGGCACCTTCCCGAGCCAGGTCAAGGCACTGGAGAGCCCCGAGCTGCTGAGCCAGACCGACGCATACTTCGGCGGCGCGAAGATCGGTGAGCTGTTCGTGGCGCAGGCCAAGAAGGTCGCGAAGCCGCAGTACAAGGGCCCGAACGACGGCCAGATCCAGGAGAACGTGACGGCTCCCGCGCTGCAGGCCGTGGAGCAGGGCAAGTCGCCGGCCGACGGCTGGCAGCAGCTCGTGGACGGCGCGAAGAAGCTCGCGCGGTGACAACCACCGTCACACGCGAGGGCACGCCGGCCGGGGTGCGGCGTCCCGCACCCCGGCCGGGGCTGCGCGACCGGCTGTCCAGGTGGGACGTGAAGGCCTCGCCTTACCTTTACGTGGCGCCGTTTTTCATCGTCTTCGGCATCGTGGGGCTGTTCCCGCTGCTCTACACCGCGTATGTGTCGCTGTTCCACTGGGACGCCGGCGACGACAACCCCGACTTCATCGGCCTCGACAACTTCAAGGAGCTCTTCGCCGACGCGCAGTTCTGGCACTCGCTGGAGAACACCGTGAGCATTTTCCTGCTCTCCAGCGTGCCGCAGCTGATCATCGCCGTGCTCCTGGCCGCGTTGCTCTCGACGCGGTTGCGCGGCGCGACCGGCTGGCGCGTCGGGATCCTGCTGCCGTACGCGGCAAGCCTGGTGGCGCTCGGGATCATCTTCGCGAACCTGTTCGGCCCCAAGTACGGCCTGGTCAACGGCCTCCTGCAAACGATCGGACTGTCCCCTGTGGACTGGCAGGCGAACCGGTTCGCGAGCCACGTGGCCATCGCCATCATGGTCAACTGGCGCTGGACCGGCTACAACGCGCTGATCGTGCTGGCCGCGATGCAGGCCATCCCGAAGGAGCTCCACGAGGCGGCACTGATCGACGGCGCCGGCACCGTGCGGCGGTTCCGGCACGTCACGCTGCCGCTGCTGAAGCCGACGCTGATCTTCGTCACCATCACCTCGACGATCGGCGGGCTGCAGATCTTCACCGAGCCCAAGCTGTTCGACGCCATGCCCGGGTCGAACAACGGCGGCTCGACCCACCAGTTCCAGACGGTGACGCTGTACCTGTACCAGACGGCGTTCGAGAACTTCGATCTCGGTTACGCGTCGGCGATCGCGTGGGTGCTGTTCCTGATCATCGTCGTCATCGCCGGGGTGAACTACCTGCTCACGGGCCGGCTCGCGCGCACGCCGAGGAGGAAGGGATGACCACGCTGACCGCCCGGGTGAGCCGGCTGGGCAAACCGCGCAAGGCCACCTACTGGGTGCTGGCCGTGTTCGTGCTCGGCTCGCTGTTCCCGTTCTACTGGTCGTTCCTCGTCGCCAGCCGCGACAACGGCATGCTCACCGAACGCGTGCCACCGCTGCTGCCGGGCGGGAACTTCTTCGCGAACGCGGCGCGGGTGTTCGACACCGTGCCGTTCTGGAAGGCGCTGGCCAACAGCGTGATCGTGTCGGGCACGGTCACGCTCACCACGGTGCTGTTCTCCTCGCTGGCGGGGTTCGCCTTCGCCAAGCTGCGCTTCCGCGGCCGCAACGCGTTGTTCGTGTTCATCGTGGTGACGCTCGCGGTGCCGACGCAGCTGGGCATCATCCCGCTGTTCATCGCGATGTCGAAGCTCGGCTGGGCCGGCGGGCTGCAGGCGGTGATCGTGCCGAACCTGGTGACCGCGTTCGGCGTCTTCTGGATGCGGCAGTACACAGTGGACGCCGTGCCGTACGAGCTGATCGAGGCCGCGCGCGTGGACGGCTGCAGCATGATCCGGATCTTCTGGAACGTGTGCCTGCCGGCCGTGCGCCCGGCGGCGGCGATCCTCGCGATGTTCACGTTCATGATGTCCTGGAACGACTTCCTGTGGCCGCTGGTGGTGCTCGACGTCGGCAACCCGACCGTGCAGGTGGCGCTGGAGAAGCTGCAGAGCGGCTACTACGTGGACTACTCGCTCGTGCTCGCCGGCACCACGCTCGCGACGATCCCGATCCTCATCGTCTTCCTCCTGCTCGGCCGCCAGATCGTGGCCGGGATCATGCAAGGTGCCGTGAAAGGGTGACCATGTCCGTTGATTCACAGGCCACCGGAACCGGGCTCGCGTTCCCGCCCGGGTTCGTCTGGGGCGCCGCCACCGCGGCGTTCCAGATCGAAGGTTCGACCACTGTGGACGGACGCGAGCCGTCCGTGTGGGACACCTTCGCCACCCGGCCGGGCGCGATCCGCGGCGGCGACACGGGCGAGCCGGCGACCGACCACTACCGGCGGGCCGGCGAGGACGTGGAGCTCATGCGCTCGCTGGGCCTCGGCGCGTACCGGTTCTCCCTGGCGTGGCCACGGATCCGGCCGGGCGGCGTGCCGAACGTGCGGGGTATCGCCTTCTACGACCGGCTCGTGGACTCGTTGCTGGCTGCGGGGATCCAGCCGTGGGCGACGCTGTACCACTGGGACCTGCCGCAACGGCTGGAGGACCTCGGCGGCTGGACCTCGCGCGACACGGCGTACCGCTTCGCCGAGTACGCGGAGACGATCGTCAGCGTGCTCGGCGACCGCGTGGCGAGCTGGTCGACGCTCAACGAACCGTGGTGCGCGGCGATGCTCGGCTACGCGAAGGGCATCCACGCGCCGGGGCGGGTCTCGGCCGGCGACGCGGCCGCCGCGACCCACCACTTGTTGCTCGGCCACGGGCTCGCGATGGACGTGCTGCGCCGCGACGCCCCCCGAGTGCCGGCCGGGATCACCCTCAACCTGTACCCGGTCACGGCGGATTCGGACGCACCCGAGGACGCCGAGGCCGCGCGGCGCGTCGACGGCCAGCAGAACCGGCTGTTCCTCGACCCGGTGCTGCGCGGCGACTACCCCGCCGACGTGGTGGCGGACCTCGCGCCGTTCGGGTTCGCGGACGTGGTGCGCGACGGCGACGAGGCCACGATCGCCGCGCCTGTCGACTGGCTCGGCGTGAACTACTACCGCGGCTACCGCGTCGCCGGCTCTCCCCGGCCCGGCAGCTCACCCGCCGGTGCGGAATGGCTCGGCGCGGCCGACGTGCACTTCGTCCCCGACCCGGCGGCGCCGCGCACGGACTCGGGCTGGGAGGTGCAGCCGGCCGGGCTCACCGCGTCACTGCTGCAGGTGCACCGCGACTACCGGCCGGTGCCGCTGTACGTGACGGAGAACGGCGCCTCCTACCCCGACGAGCTGCACGATGGCGAGATCGCCGACACCGACCGCGTCGCGTTCCTCGACGCGCACCTGCGCGCGGCGCACGACGCGCTGGCCCAGGGCGTGGACCTGCGCGGTTACTTCTACTGGTCGCTGCTGGACAACTTCGAGTGGGCCGAGGGGTACGCCAAGCGCTTCGGGCTCGTCCACGTGGATTACGCGACGCAGCGGCGGACGCCGAAGCGCAGCGCGCAGTGGTACTCGGAAGTGATCGCGCGCGGCGCGTTGGGCGCGAATTAACCCGGATTTCGCCGGCCGGAATGCGTTTCACCCGGAAAGCGCAAAGCTTCATTCACCGGAACAGGGTAAAGAGACCAATAGGACAAACAGGACGCCCGGTGTTCGCGCAGCCGAACACCGGGCGCACCACTGGCCCGGTCTGGTCTGAACCTGTCGGACAGGAGGCGGCCATGACCTGCTGTGATCGCTCCGCAACCCGTTGCCAAGGACTGGGACGACCGGTATAACTTTCTTCACAACACGCACGAAGTGGCTGGCAATTCGGTCCCCCACCGTTTCTCCGGAATTGCCCGCCCGCACTCGGTCCTGCCGTTTTCGCAAGAATTCGACCGGACGCGGGTAATCGTGCGCGCAATTCTCCCTCCCCGTCCCTCTGGAGTTCACGGAATGCGCATTTCGAAACTCAGAACGCTTGCTGCCGCGGCTCTGCCCGTGCTGGCCGGCGTCGCCATGGCCACCGTCAGCCCCGCCGTGAGCGAGGCCGCCCCGGCCGCCGGCGCGGCTTTCCCCGCCCACTACTCGGCCCCGTACCTGCAGGTCAGCGACGGCGACATCGGTCAGATGGCCGCCGACATGAACGCGACCGGCACGAAGTTCTACACCCTGGCGTTCCTCACGCCCTCCGGCGGCTGCAACCAGCTGTGGGAGGCGAACGGCACGGGCGTCGGCTCGTTCAAGTCGCAGATCAGCTCGCTGCAGGCCGCGGGCGGCAACGTGATCCCGTCGTTCGGCGGCGCCGCCGGCGGTGAGATCGCGCAGACCTGCACGAACACCTCGAGCCTCACGGCGGCCTACGCCAACGTGGTCAACACGTACGGGACGCCCCGTCTGGACTTCGACATCGAAGAAGACACCATCAAGGACACCGCGGCGAACCAGCGCCGCAACTCCGCGCTCGCGGCACTGCAGCAGCAGAACCCGAGCGTGCAGGTGGACTACACCCTCGCCGTTGACCCGAGCGGCCTCGGCTCCACGCAGATGGACATCCTGCGCGACGCCAAGAACAAGGGCCTCGACGTCAGCGTCGTGAACCTGATGGTGATGGACTTCTACGACGGCCAGCCGGTGCTGGACGACGCGCTCGCGTCGGCGCGCACGGCCGCGGGCCAGCTCGCGAGCCTGTACGGCATCTCGACGTCGGCGGCCTACGCCAAGATGGGCCTTACGCCGATCGCCGGGCGCAACGACGACGGCGCGCAGTTCAGCCAGTCGGACGCGCAGCAGCTGGAGACGTTCGCGGCGCAGAACGGCGTGCAGGAGCTGTCGTTCTGGGAGGTCCAGGACTACGACCGAGCGACCGGCTACGCGTACTCGCGGATCTTCAACGCCATCACCGGCGGCGGTGGCGGCACCACCCCGCCGCCGACCGGCGGCAAGCAGATCACGGGCTACGGCGGCAAGTGCGTCGACGTCGCGGGCGCCAACCCCGCCAACGGCACTAAGGTCGACCTCTACACCTGCAACGGCACCAACGCGCAGCAGTGGACCTCCACCGGCGGCACGCTGCAGGCGCTGGGCAAGTGCATGGACGTGGCCTCGGCCGGTACCAACGACGGGGCGAAGGTGCAGGTCTACGACTGCAATGGCACGGCCGCGCAGCAGTGGACGCGTTCGGGCAACCAGCTCGTGAACACCGGCTCCGGCAAGTGCCTCGACGCGACCGGGCCCAGCTCGGCCGACGGCACGCAGCTGCAGATCTGGACTTGCACGGGAGCTTCAAACCAGTCGTGGTCGCTCTGAGTCGGTAATTTTCAGCCGGTTCACCAAGGCCGGTGGGGAGCTCTTTCCTTGCTCCCCACCGGTTTTCTTGTTCTGAAGAACTTCTCGCGTTTTGCCGTCATGGCTCGCGGTGCCGGTCGTCGGATCCACGTCGGGGCCAGCCCACGAGCAGAAGCGAGGCAAACGATGACCGTTCAGTGCCACGACGCGGTGGAAGAGGTCGGCGTCTGGTTGACCGGCGAGTTTTCGGGACGGGTGTCCGCCACGACGGTGGCGGACGTGGTGCGCGCGACGCGGCGGGACCTCGAAGGCCGCATCGCGACGGAGGAGCTCGGCGAGATGCTGCACCGCATGGCTCGCGCGCGGCTGCAGCGGATGCTCAGTGCGGACGGCCGGATCCCGCGTTCCCGCTGACGGGTTTCTCCTTCAGGTCCGGGGTCGGTGTTCCGCCGAAGAGGTCCCGCAGGCGGTTGTGGCGCGCGGTGTAGCGAACGCCGAACCGCCGGCGCGACCGGTCGAGCTTGCGCCCGGCGTAGCGGCGCCGGGCCCACGCCGAGTCGGGTTTCGCCAGCCGCAGCGCGCCGACCAGGGCGATCAGCGGCACGACGACACCCAGCACCCCCGTCGCCAGCTTGCCCTTGAGCAGGCAGAACAGTGCCGTGACCAGGTGCACGGCGATGCCCAGCAGGTACGACCACATCGCCGACTCCCCGCGCGTCTCGCCGATCGGCGACGCTTCGAGCAGCAACAGGACACCCAGCGAACCGCCGATGAGCACGGCGTCGATGGACTTGCGGCCGTTTTCGGCCCAGTAGACGTCGTCGAGGTAGAACCAGAGCGCGAACTCGTCGAGCACGAGCGCGGCGCCCACCCCGAACAGCGCGGCCAGGATCTCGCCCCACGGCGCGTCGGGCGAGAACCGGAACTCGAGCGCGCCGACGACCAGGACCAGCAGGATGCCCCACACCTGGTGGTGCACGTGGACGCCGCCGATGTGGATGTCGCCGAGCAGGCCGCGTTTCGCCTTCGGCTTGTGGTGTTTCGCACGGATCCGGCGCGTGATGCCCCGGACGACCCCGAACGTGACGAGGAACCCGACCACCGCCCACATCGCGGCGGCGCGGCCGGTGTCCACGAAAACGCGGTCGTACCAGTTCACGGCAGTCTCCCCCGTGCTTGGTGGCGGAAGACGCTACCACCGTTTGATCCCGGTTGTCCTTTTCCTGGATGCGTTCGGAGGGCGTGTGATCCTGGCGCGGGTAGGGTCGAGGCGTGGAAGGCACGCCGGTGGAGATCGTTTCGCTGCTGACCTCGCCGGTGCACGCGTTCGAGGGCCGCCCGTCCGACGGCCCGCGGCCGGACCCCGGCCCGGTGTCGCGCTCGTGCGTGGAAGTGCGCGCGGGCTTGGGCTTGGTCGGCGACCGCTACTTCAACCACGCCGCGCACCGCGACGCCGCCGTGACGGTGTTCGACGTCGCGGCGCTCGACGCGTTCGGCCCCGTGGATCCGCTGCTGACCCGCCGCAACATCGTGCTGCGCGGCTTCAGCGTCGACGACCTCGCCGCCACGCGCACACATCCGGGAGCCGTGTTCACCCTGGACAGCGGCGACGGCCCCGTCCGTTTTCAAGCGCGCCGCCCGGCCAACCCGTGCGCCTGGATGGACGTCGCCGTGGCCCCCGGCGCCTTCCGCGGCCTGCGCGGCCGCGGCGGCGTGCGCTGCGTCCCGCTGGACGACGGTGTGCTGCGGGTGGGGCCGGCTCGTCTTATGGTAGTGGAACTGGCTGTGGAGGCCCGATGACCGACCAGTGGCACCAACCGCTGCACCACATCCGCGGCGGCTCGTTGACCGGCGACACCAACCAGACCACCGGGATGCGCCGGCTCGAAGCCATCTCGGGCAAAACGGTGGGCTCGCAGAAGGTCTGGATGGGCGAAACGCACGTCACGCCCCACACCAACTCCGGCGACCACCACCACGGCGAGGCCGAAACCGCCATCTACGTGAAGTCGGGCCACCCCGTCTTCGTCTTCGCGGACGGCCCTTCGGAGATCCGCCTGGAGACCTCACCGGGCGACTACGTGTTCGTCCCGCCGTACGTGCCGCACCGCGAGGAGAACCCCACGGCCGAGGACGCCGTGGTGATCATCGCGCGCAGCAGCCAGGAGGGGATCGTGGTGAACCTGCCCAGCTTGTGGGCCGAGGTGGAGATCCCCGCCGACGAGGACTGATCCTTCGCCGAGGTCAGGACCCCGGCAGCACCCGGCTGCTCAACGGCAACGCCTGGCGCTCCGGCGGCCACCACACCTGCGCGGGCGGGGGTGGCACGTCGTCGTCGGGCAGTTCGAGGGCGTCCAGGCCACGCTGCCACCGGCTCCAGTGCGCGGCGCACAGCCCGCGCCACAGCGAGTCCTCCGAGCACTCCTGCCGTCGGCACGGCTGCACCTGCTGCCCGCTATCCACCACGTTCACGTCTCCAACCCGCGACTCGGCTCCCGACGCTCCCCAGCTTGCCTCGGAAACGATCGGAACACCCCGTGTCCGCGCCAACACAACCCTTGTGCAGCAACGACAACGAAGGACTCCAGCGTACTCCCGCCCCTCCGCCGCCCGGGCCCGGGCGGGCAGCACTCGTTCAGCGGTTGACGGCACCGTCGCCCAAGGCCCGGGGGCGGCCCGAAGACCGCCCCCGGGTTTCCCTCCCCCGGGTCACCGTGGCGCGGGGACCTCCGGTCCCACCTTCGGATCGTCTTCACCGAAGGGGTCACGCAACCCGTCGGCGAGCAATCTCGGTCCGGCGGCGCGGCGCCAGTCCTCGTACCGCCGCCGACGGCGTTCCTGCTCCCGCGCGATCCAGTCCCGGCCTTCGGCGGCAACGGCTTCGAGCACGTGCAGCGCGCCGACGATGCCGGAGGCCTCGAGCGCGAAGAAGTTCAGCCGGGCCTCGTCCTCTTCTTCGGTCACGTCGACCTGCCGGCGGTAGGTCTCGACGACCACCGAGATGTCGTCCCCGTCGAGCAGGCGCAGCCGGAACGCCCGTTTGCGCAGGGTGTGCTTGTCCAGGTGCGCGGCGGTGTCGTCGGGCCGGACGATGTAGCGCTTGTTATCGGCGTAGCGCACCCCCACCTCGGACACTCGCGCCGACGCCAGGGCGTCGTACCGGAACGAGGTCCGCCGCTCGTCGTGGGTGTTCGCGTTCAGGAAATCGAGATCCACCTCGACCTCCCGCACCCCGCTGCCCGTCAGGAGGAACACGAGGACCACGTACTTCGAGTACCGCATCGGCCCGCCGGCTTCCCGGGCGCGGAGCGAGGCGGGATCGCCTTCCGTGAGAACCACGTGCGCGACCACGTCACGGTTCGTGAGCGAAGCCCGGCGCAGAGCCGCGGTCTTGAGGTGGGACTTGTCCAGGTCCAGCCAGACGGCCATCTCCGCGTCCGTCGGCCGATCGGCGAGTATCGCCAGCCAAGCGTCGTAGCCCTGCTGTTCCTCAGCGAACAACTGCCGGCCGGCCGCTTCCTGCTCCGTGCGCAACTGCCGCGCGGCGTAGACCTGCACGACCGGACGCCACACGAGGAACGCACCGACCGCGGCGAAGACCGCGGCGCCGACGTACCCGGCCTGCGAGCTGGCCATGCCCACGAATCCGGCGGCTGCCGCCGCGACACCCACGCGGAACAGCGCGATCGTTCGCGAGGACGGCAGCAGGCCCGCGCGATAGCCGAACCTCGTGCCGGTCAGCCAGCCGTCCGCGACGCGTTTCGCGTGCCACCGGATCAGCCAGTTCACCATGGGCGCCTTGACCTGGGCGTTGCCGTAGAGGGTCACGAACCGCCACTTGAGGTACTCGCGAACCCCTTCGGTCGCCGCCGGCCACTGACCTTCGACGTGCGGCCGGGCTTCGGAGAACCGCGCGTCCACCTGCTCGTGGATCTGCCGGACGAAGTCGGTCGAGACCCAGTGCCCCGGCGACACCATCGCCTGTCGCTGCAACGTGTACCCGTGCTCGGCGTCCAGCCACGCCAGTTTCCTCGCCCGCAGCTCCCGGTCGAGTCCGAATCGCACCGCACCGCCCAAGCCGACGCCGAAAACGACCAACGCGACCAACCCGAGCACCGTGTTCCCCGAACCGATCGAAGACAGGGCCACTATCACCGCGATCACGAACACCGCGACACCCAGCCAGATCCGGGCCCAGGTAGCCGCGGGAACGTTCACCGGCGGCACGCCGAGAAGCCTGGGCTTGGCCGGGGTGGGCTCGAAGAACTTCCACGCACGTTTCGCTCTGCCACGGTCCAGCCGCGCCTGGGCCACTCGCTGGGCTTCGACCACGTCGAGGTGGTCCTGGATCGCGCCACCGAGAATCATGTCGAGGTGCCGGGTGATCTCGATCTGACGGCCGACGGACAGGGCGTTGAAGTTGTCGATGGCCTTCGGCAGCGCGGTCGGGTCGAGACCCTCCCCGCTTTCCTGCCGCCACACGCACGAAAGCAGTTCCTCGACGACGGCGAGCGCGGCCCTCCACTCGTCGTCCGGAAACCGCGCCGCCGTGCGCTTCGCGTCTTGGTACCGCGAGTACATTTCGTCGCCCATCTCGTTCAGCGAGCGCTCGCTGAAGACGGAGAGCGCGTAGTAGTAAGCGATCTGCGCGCTGCCGTAGCCGTCGCGCACGAGGTCCCCGAAGATTTTTTCCGCGCTGCGCGCGGTCCCGCCTTCCAAATGGTTGAGCGCGACCTTGAACTTCCGGTCCGGCGGATCCGCCTGGTTGATGTGATAGGTCCCGTGGTCGTGGAAGGTGGCCGAACCCTCGATCCTGCCGATCTGGTAGCCGACCTGCGCATCGCCCTGAGCGATGGGGCCGCTCTCCTGCGGAGGGAGATTCATTACTTCTCACCTCCGAAGTTCGCGCCGCCGTGGATCACGCCGATCTGGTGGCGGACGCGGGCGTTGTCCCGCGCGATCAGGGTCGGCCCCGGGGTCGGCGGCACCGCCGGATCTTCCTTCGCGCGGCCCTCACCGTCCCGTCCGTCATCGAGAGCCGCGGCCAGCGCGACAGCGAAGGCGGCGGCATTGCGGGAAGCCGGCCCCTGCCAGCCTTCGCGGTCGGTGAGGTCCTTTTCGCCGCCGGCGTGGTCGCTGATGCCGCGGACCGTGACGGCCGGGATGTTCCCGTTGAGGTGACCGGCCAGCGCCAGGCCCGCGCTCTCCATCTCCACGGCCACGGCGTCGTTGTAGTTCTTGCGCAACAGTTCCGCGACGTCCGAGAGCTTGGAGTCGAGCAGCACGTCACCGGCCGCGATCGGTCCCAAGTGGACACGCGGAGTGTCGCCCTGACTCGGGGCGGAAAGGGAGCGGCTCCACGTGCCGTCGCGCTTCAGGGAGCGGGCGAGCTGGTCGGCGCGGTGGGACAGCTCCCAGGCCCGCGGCCGGCTCAGCAGCCCTTCGTCAATGCTGCGGCCGCCCTGGTAGGCATAAACCTTGTCCGCCACGATCACGTCGCCGAGCTGAAGCCATTCGCGCAGGCCACCCGCGACACCGACGAAGAGGATCGCCGCCGGGGAGAACTCCGCGACGGCGCGTTCCGCGAGCGCGGCGGCCTTGTCGTTGCCCATGCCGGTGACCGCGAGGGCCACGGTGCACGCCGGCCAGTCGTCGAGCGTGCCGACGTCGAACAGCGTGCCGGCCCGGTGGCTGCGCTGCTCCACACCGGTCATCCGGGCACGGACCGCGCCGTGCTCGATGTCCAGCGCGGTGAGGATGACGATCATGGGGTCGCTCCGATTCGTTCCGTCATAGCGTTTCCTCCCGGGCAGCACGGGGTGACCGGCGGCCCGGTCGGACGGGGTCGGCGGCGGGAGGTGACGAGTGCAAGTTGCACGGTAGACCGCACGGTGCATTCTCGTCAATAAGACGAATATTTTCCCGGCAGCTACACTGTGCACTATGGACACTCGCCCGGTTGCCGCGGAACGCGCCGACGATGCCTGACGACGAGGGCTGGACCCTGCCCGAAGTGGCCGTCGCGGTGGACCTCGCGGTGCTCACCGTCCACGACGGAGCGCTGCAGATCATGCTGGTGAAACGCGGAATCCCGCCCTACGAGGGGATGCTCGCACTCCCCGGTGGATTCCTCGCGTCAACCGAGGAAGACCTCGACGTCGCGGCCGCGCGCGAGCTGGAGGAAGAGACCGGGCTGCACGCGAAAGATCTACACCTGGAGCAGCTGCGCACCTACGGGACACCGGGGCGCGATCCGCGTCGTCGGGTCATCACCGTGTGCTACCTCGGCTTCTCACCGAACCTGCCGGAACCCGCGGCGGGCGGAGACGCGAGCGAGGCGGTGCTGATGCCTGTGGACAAGGTGCTGCGGCCGCGAGCGACGGTCGCGTTCGACCACAAGAAGATCATCACCGATGCCGTGGAACGCGCGCGGAGCAAGCTCGAGTACACCACGCTCGCGGCCGCGTTCTGCGGACCCGAGTTCACCGTGACGGACCTGCGCGAGGTTTACGAGATCGTCTGGGGCGAAACCCTCGACCCGCGCAACTTCCACCGCAAGATCATGAGCGTGCCGGGTTTTCTGGTCCCGACCGGTGAACGGGTGTCACGCCAAGCCGGCCGCCCCGCGGCCGTGTTCCGGCGCGGCCCGGCCACCATCCTGCACCCCGCGATGCTGCGCAGTCCCTGACGAAATTCTCGTCATCTTGACGTTAAAAGAGTGCAGGCCTACCGTGGACCGCATAATCGTCACATCGACATGAATGGGGTCGCGATGGAGATCCACTGCACGGCCGGCTACGCGGTCCGCGCCGTCACGCTCGCTTTCGCCGCCGGCGCGACACTGGGCGGCGTGCTGACCGGGTGCACGCTGAACACGGCCGCACCTCAGCAGCCGCCCCCGGTCACCGCCGCTGCTCAGGCGGCTTGGTCGGCTCCGGACGGGGATGGCTGAGGTCGTACTCCCGCGCCGCCGTCCGCTGCGGCCGGGTGCGAAGCAGGCCTTCGTCCGGGGATTCGTCCACCTCGTTCAGGCCCAGGGAAACGGCGCGGCGGATCTGTTCGCGGTTTTCCCGCACCACGGCGGAGAAGAAGTCGTCGATGCGGGGATCCAGGAGGACCTCCAGCAGGACCCGGAAGGACGCGTCGACGGCCGCGCGGACGATCTCGTCGTGGAAGGGGAGGCGGCGGAGGCGGCCGAGCTGCGGGTCGGCGGCGAGTTTTTCCGTGATGATGGCGCGGAGCTCCACCTTGTTCTCGCTGAGTGACCTCGCGAGGTTCTCCGGGTAGTTGCCCGTCTCCAGGACCTTGACGACCTCGTCCATCACGGCGATCGTCACGGGTTTTTTGATGGCACGCACGATCGGGTCGGAAAGTTTCTCCACCAGGCGGTAGAAGAACTGCTCCCCGACGGCCCGGTCGGCCGCGCGGCCGATGCGGATGAGCAGCAGCAGCCCGGCGATCAGGTGGTGCTGCGCGACGAACGGCGGGTACGCGACCGGGATCATCGCGAAGACCTCGTACCAGTTGCGCGTCAGGAAGGCCGTGCGCCAGGCGATCTTGCGCCACCGCCAGAGGAAGTGGAGCAGGAAGATGCCGCAGACCACGCAGTCGACGCGGAAGAACCACGCGTCGAGATCGGCCGGCGGCGGGGGCCCGAGCAGCAGGTAGCCCAGGCCCCCGACGGAGACGACTGCGAGCACGAACATCACCCAGTCGTCCACGTGCACGTTGCCGGGAAGGATCCCGCTGTTGAGCTCGGCCTCCCGCCGGCCGGTGGTAATCATGCCATCTCCAGGAATCGACGCCGCGTGGCCCGATCATGGCACGTCAGCACCCCTCGGGCCGCGCGACGAGCCCCGGCGTCAGGCGGCGATGACCGGGCCCACCGTGACATTGTGGGCCTCGGCGGAAGCGTCCAGCGGCGACTGGTCCCACGGCAGCGTGATCTGCGGGTCGCTGGTGTCGCCCCGCGGGGTCGTGGTGCCGGGCGCCGTGATGGTGACGGCGGAGGGCTGGACCTGGCGCTCGGGCGCCTCGATGCCGCTCCAGTGCAGGAGCATCGTGGCCTGCTGACCATCGGCAATGGTGACCAAGGGCGCGTCCGAAGAGCCGGCCTCGGGGGTGACGGTGACGCCGTCGGCGCCGGTGAAAGAGACCGGCAGGGCGCCCTGGAAGTTGCAGGACTCGCCGGGCTTCGCGGTGAACACGACGTTCGCGTAGCGCTGCCCGGCGCCCGGGTCGCCGGCGACGACGGTGGTGTCGACCTGCGCCGCGGTGCAGCGGAAGTCGGTGGGCATGGCCGAGGCCGTACCCGCGCCGAGGAAGGCGACGGAGGCGGCTGCCGCGCCGGCCAGAGCGGTGATGGTGGCGGCCCGGCGAAG